>NZ_JAQYWD010000056.1 GCF_030145145.1 Desulfobacula sp.
TTTTCCATAACGGACTCCTTATGTTAGGGTTCCATTATCCCCTACCATAAGAAAATGAGGATGTCTACAAATATTAACAATTACTACAACACCTTTGATTTACACCCACATACACTTTAATCCCGGATGCGCTTTAAGCATTTATAAACCCAAAATGGAGAACAAGATTCTAAGTTTTTTAAACCAATACTATAAAAAAACAGCTATGCACAAAATATGCTGCCGACATGAACCACAATTTGAAAAGGGCTCTTTGATCATAAATGTATGTGCTGGCTGCACACGATGCCTGTCCAGTTCGGGAAAACCCGGCCGTTCATCAGGCTGTACGTAATTGCCTTAAAAAAATGAATATTGAAGTTATCGAAACGAAATTCAACCGTACACGCTCTGTCTGCTGCGGTGATGATTTTTACCCAAAACTTCCTCTGGAAAAAGTTCACAAGCTGATGAAAAAACGAGCTGATTCTATGCCTTGCGAAGATGTTTGTGTATATTGCGTTTCCTGCATTAAATCAATGCATATTGGAGGAAAAACACCACGATACTTAGTTGACCTTTTGATGAGTGAGGTTAGTGACCCACAGGTATATGATACCATAAAATGGCATGAGGAGTTACAGGAACACATCGATAATCACTGATAGAGTCGGCTCTTGGACAAAGCCGCTGAAATATCGGAGGGCTTTATTCTTCGCTTTAAAAAAACATTTATTGAATCTTGCATTGCGCTTTTATAATATTTTTCCGCACCGGCTCAGATTTCAAAACAGGCAGGGCTGGAAGAAGTAGTGCGGGGTGACCTGCCTTAAGGTCCGGGTAAGAACTAACAAGTGAAATCCGGGTTTTCTATGATAGAAAAGCTACCCAAGACTTTCTCTGTCAATCCGTGCCATCAAATCTTCAGGATTCCCAAAACATACATTAGCGAGATTTGCTATAAAATGGTTATAATTTATGCTACTAAGTTCAACTTTTGATATCAATTTATCAAGATGCAAATTCCCCTGGATTTTTTTACTTGCTTAAGCAATGCTGATATGCAATTCAGCAGATATAAAGAGATAGTTGCTCCGGATAATACTGTTCTATATATTTAGAACCTTTGAACAAAAGGATAATAAAAAAATGACCCTGTTTAAAATAGATTATGAAAGATGTGACAAGGATGGGCTTTGTGCACTTGACTGCCCTGCAAAAATCATTGAAATGAAAGAAGAAGGCCCGGTCCTCATGAAGGAGGCAGAAGAATTCTGCATCCAGTGCGGACATTGCGTGGCTATATGTCCCAAAGGAGCTTTTCACCTTGAAACTATTTCACCGGAAGTCTGCCTGCCCATTCAAAAGGATTTAATTTTAAAACCTGAACAGGCTGAACACTTTTTAAGATCCAGGCGGTCCATCAGGGTGTATAAAAGGCAACCTGTGCCAAAGGATCTGTTTGAAAAGGCGCTTTCAATTGCATGCTGCGCACCGACTGGCAGTAACAAACAACCGGTGAAGTGGCTGGTGTTTGACAAAAAAGAGGATGTTAACGACATTGCCTCCCATGTCATAGACTGGATGAAGTTCGTTCAGGAAAAGCATCCTGAGATCGCTTCAACGATGAATTTTGACAGACTCATCGAACAATGGAATTTAGGTGTTGACAGGATATGCAGGGATGCTCCTCAGCTTGTCTTTGCCTATGCATCCAATGAGTTCGGAAGCGCCTCTGCCGACTGTCATACTGCCCTTGCCTACCTTGAACTGGCCTTACCGTCATTGGGCCTGGGAAGTTGCTGGGCAGGGTATGTCAATTATGCTGCCGCCCAGTGGCCGGGTCTTTCAGAAAAACTGAGGCTGCCTGAAAATCATTCCTGTCATGGCGCGCTCATGGTTGGAATACCAAAAATAAAATATGCTAGAGCACCTAAAAGAAATGAGCCGGATATTACTTATTTCATAGGCTAACGGTAATGATTTTTATTAAATTGCGACGGACGTCCATGTCCGCCTTAAAGCGTAAATAATTATTGATCCTACCCAGTTACTTAGACGTTTAGTTAAGCTAATTTCAAATTTGAGATAAGTTTCTTTGGTAAAGTATAATGATCCAATGGCTAACCGCAAGAAGACGCTCAAGATATCATTAATATCAAATCTTGATGAAATTTTTGAAGTTCTGGCAGAGCAACATCCACAGTAGCGATGATAAAATGCTCTGTCATCCCTGTCACAAACCTACCACCCGGCAACTCACACGCCAGGCGTGAGCGGTTCAGATAGCTGCTTCAGGCTCAGCCAAATTTTCATAATCGCATAGCAAGCGGAAGGCGATAATTCCGCTAAAAAGATCAGGTAATATTTCTATCCAATGATGGCACCCTGTGATTTCAACAGGGTCTGAAGATAGGCCACATCAATCTGCCGAGGCGCTTCTTTATTTTTTACACAAATGGCGGCGGCCAGACCTGCTGCATGTCCCATGGCAAAACAAGGGCCGGAAACTCTTAATGATGACTGCGCAACGGAATCAGTGGAAATACAGCGACCGGCCACTAGTAGATTGTCCACTTTTTTGGGGAGCATGCTCCGGTAAGGAATCTGGTGATACCCACGCCCGGGAATCCATGACCATTGCGTCTCCCGGTCAAAGGTATGGCGTTCTATCGGCCAAGCGTTGCAACCTATAGAATCTGAAAAATCGGTGCCGCCCATTACGTCATCTTCTCTGATTACGTATTCACCTTCGATTCTCCGCGTCTCACGAATGCCTATTTCAGGGGCCGACTCGATGATGAAACTATTTTCAAAACCGGGAATTCTTTTCCTTAAGAACTCGGCATACAACTCCACCTGCCGTCTGCCTTCGATCTCTCCGTAGGTCAGATCATCTGCATCGACACCGTCTATGGGCAAACCTTCTCGGCTAATCCGGGTCATATTCGCTCGCCAAATTCCGTGGTCCGGTTGGGGTCGGACAATTACAGAAAGTCTTGGAAAAGGATTGCCACTTTTGGTTTCCGCTTCCATCAGCCGACTCTTTATTTCCGGTATACCATCGGTTTCCGCTTTTTCGCCATCTACGCCACCTATCAGAAACATGGTGGTGGGCAATTGCATGAATCCAGTTTTATCGCCCTTATGATACGGGGCTCCGGCAAAGGCGGCTAGGTCCGCATCGCCAGAGGCATCAATGAAAATTCTACCGGAAACAGCCTCACGTCCAGACTTGGATTCGGTTATGACCGCCCGTATAATTCCGTTATCGGCAATCGTCCCCGCGACAACGCGGTGAAGTTTTAGTGCAACGCCGTATTGGGTCAACAGATGGTCTGCAGTGCGTTTGAAGGCAAACGAATTATAAGGGAATACGGCCGTTTTACCACCCATGGAGGCTTGTGCTTCCACTGCCCGGCCGGATTTTACCAAAGTGTCGGTAAAATCCATGGAGATCCCCTGCACTGTTCGGATGGGAACTCCTTTTTCCATTCTGTAAAGTCCGCAGAAATTGGTGACGCCCGCCATGGTGCCAGCACCACCGAGAAATCCGTACCGTTCGATCAGCAGTGTTCTTACTCCCTCCCTTGCGGCAGCGATGGCTGCTGTGATACCGGAGGGTCCGCCTCCCACTACCACCACATCCGCATCTGCCACTACATCGAGTACACGTGAAGGTTCGACAAACGTTTCCAATCTTTTATCCTTTGTGATAAAGGGTTGAGGCATGTTTTTTTTTCCTTTGTGAGACAACAAAAGCAATTAAAAGCGGCATGACGCCTGCAACGGAAAATACTGGGTCTGGTACAATCAATGCAATGGCGGAAAGAAAGAAAATGATCCTGTATGGATAGAGGAGCCTGACAAAAAACCAGCCAACCAAGCTGGCAGCCAGAGCGGTAATACCTATTATGGCCGTGATAGATTGCAGGATAATTTCTGTTATGTTCCCCTGAAGCAGGATTCCTTCTCCGTAAAGAAAGACAAATGGAACGATAAAACCTGCCAAACCCAGCTTAAAAGACATGAACCCTGTTTTCATTGCGTTTGTGTTAGCTACACCACTGGCAGCATAAGCGGATATGGCAACAGGTGGCGTTATAAAAGAGATGATAGCGAAATAGAAGATGAACATGTGAGCAGCCAAGGGAGATACACCCATATCCGTCAGGGCTGGCACACCCAGTATCGCCGTAATGATATAGGCAGCCGTGGTAGGAAGCCCCATTCCCAATACGATACAGGCGATCATGGTCAGAAGTCCCCCTAGCCATAGGATACCGCCTGAAAGATGGACCACCATCTGAGTAAACCGGACACCTAACCCGGTTAAGGAGACAATACCGATGACTATACCCGCTGTAGCGCACGCCATTGATACCGGGACAGCTGTCTTCGCCCCAACTTCCATGGCCGCCAGAATTTCCCGCCATGGAAACCTTTTCTCCCTGTATACGATGGAAACCGAGGCCGTAATTACAAGAGCGATGATGCTGTAGAATCCAGAAAGCATTGGCGACAGTTGTTGGATCACGAGCAGGTAAATCAAAACAGCAAGGGGAATAAGCAGATGCGCTCCTTTTTTGAGAATATTTCCTGCATGGGGAATTTCATCTTTTTCAAGAATCTTGATGTCGCTTTTCATCGCCTCGAAGTAAACCATGCAGCCCACAGAGAGAAAATACAGAAGGGCTGGTATAGTTGCTGCTATGGCGATATTGACATAAGAGACACCCAGCATTTCCGCCATGACAAAGGCGCCGGCTCCCATCACAGGCGGCATGATTTGTCCCCCCGTTGAGGCGACTGCCTCGACAGCGGCCGCAAACAAGGGAGAATATCCGATTTTTTTCATAAGGGGAATCGTGAACGTTCCGGTAGTTACCACATTGGATACCGAAGATCCGGAAATACTTCCCATCATGCCGCTGGCCACCACTGAAGTCAATGCCGGCCCTCCACGAATGCGGCCTGTTAAAGCTATAGCAAGATTGATGAAAAACTCTCCGGCTCCAAGCTTGTCCAAAAAACCGCCGAACAAGATAAAAATGATCACAAAAGTCGCCGAAACGGCCACAGGAATACCGAAAATACCCTCTGTAGTCCAGACAAGAGAACTCACCAGCCGACTGATGCTGTAGCCCTTGTGAGAGATGAATTCGGGCATGTACGGGCCGAAGATCCCGTATGCAATAAAAATGACTGCCACCACCACGATGGGCATGCCCACTGAACGCCGAGTACTTTCGAGAATCATCAGGACCAGAGCGACGCCTATTAAGGTCTCTCTTTTTGTGGTTCCCATGATCCCTCTATCCAAAACGGCTTCGGGATTAAATTGAAAAACCATGTAAATACCGAGGCAGACAACAATTAAGGCAAGCATCCAGTCGATTACCCCCAGTCGGTCCGTTCCGGCTCCCGGAGAAAAACGATAAAAAAGAAAGCAGATAAACAGAAGAATCATGACGTGTATGGAGCGTTGGTGAAGTGGAGAGAGAACCCCCGACCAAGCCGTATACAGATGAAATCCTGAAAGAGACAGGCCCGCAACCCAAACCATCCATTTTGGAAATCCCATAAGATTTCTTTTGATTGTTTTTTTCATATGCACCTACTTTATTGTCATGTGGATCGGATCGCCCGGATTGCCCCAATCCGTAAATGGAATGGACAAGGACCCAACGACGTTTTTTACGATCAGTTGTTGAGGTTTCGTATACGCAATTCTCGCTCTGATTGATTCCTGCAGGTTTTTTTTCGGATTTCGTATGTTGGAAATCCTTATGCTTCGATTTCCGACAGTAATTTTTCCTTCATATCTCTGGTCCCTGAAATCATAGGTGTCGTCAATATAAACTACTTCATGAGGCAGGAATCCGTTTTGACGAGGAAGAAAAGTCTCTTCCACCCATTGCCTGTCATAAGAGTGAAAGAAACGGATGGTAATCGTTTCGCACCCCCGGATGTCGATGGTATGGCATTGATTGGAATTCCCGTTATGAATGAAAATCCATCCTGCGGCTGGGTCTCCCGAAGAAATCCCCCATACGGAGGGGATAAGAAAACAATATAAAATAAAGCCGCAGATAATGGATTTTCGCATACTTAATTTTTTCACCTGTTTAATAGATTAGAAGGGATGCCCAGACCCTTTTCCATGTAGTACTTTGCTGCACCGGGATGCAGCGGAATGTTGATTCCTTTAACTGCATCTTCCAGCAGGGTGTATTTTTTTACCGCCGGATGTGTGTTTACCCACTCTTCGGCATTCTCCCATATTCCCTTTGTGATTCTATACACCTGGTCTTCGGTCAGTTTGGATTTGGTACTAGTGTACATGATGATTCGGCTTGTTGGCGTGAACCCGGCCTGATCGATATTTTTATATGTTCCTGCTGGAACTTCCGTCTTTGAATAATAGGGGAATTTTTTGTAGAAATCTTCGTCTCCGATGGAGATCATCTTCGCCTTGAAGGTTGTCGTCAAATCCAAGAGCGCTGCAGATTTCAGCGGATGGGTAATCACAAAGGCATCCAGGGTGCCGTCTTTCAGTGCTGTCACCATTTCAGGGTTAGACATGAACTCCGGTTTTATTTTTTTATAATCCAACCCGTAGTAGCCGAGAATCTTTTGGGCGACCCGTTCACCACCGCTTCCAGGAGCCCCCACACCGATCCTTTTTCCTTTGAAATCAGCAACGTTGCTGATCGAGCTGTCAGCCGCGGTAAATATCTGGACATAAGAAAGCAAGGTGCCAAAAACAGACTGCAGCGAGGTGACTGGTCGCTCCTTGTATTTTCCCTCGCCGTGATAAGCCAGCAAAGCGACTTCATTTTGAGATATTGCCCAATCCACATCCCCGTTAGACAGGTTTCGAATGTTTTCAATTGAGGCCGCGCTGGATTCAGCATTGGCCTTGATGCCGTCGACATGGCGGTTGATGGTTTCCGCCAAGGCCGTCCCGAGTGTGATCAGATCGTAAATGGCCTCATTTGTCTTCAGCAGTCCGTCGTATTTTATATTTTTCAGCTTCTGGATAGCCGACTGGACATTCTCCTCGCTGAACAGATACTCACCGCCTTTATAACGAATGCGGTTTATTTCTTTGAGCTGGTTGCGAAGAATCGATTCCAATAAAACATTGGATGTTCGATTCTGCCTTTCGATGAGTGCTTCTGCAGGTGTCAAAAAGTCAAACCCCAGGCCAATCAAAAGCTGCAAAGCCGGGATTTGAGAAAGATGCTTTCCATTGATCTGAAAGGGTTTCATGGGGTGACCCCCAAGGCATGCCAATAAGGTTTGAATCCCGATTCCGCAATATTCGCAATAAGCGTCAAGAACGGCTCATAATCATTTTTCGTATGGGCTGTATCCAGGGCCTCGTAATATTCCAACCGCTTTTCCACAGGCAGAACAACAGCTGGGAACCCGCATTTCATCAATTCCAAATTCATCAGCAACCGTGATGTTCTGCCATTGCCGTCCACAAAAGGATGGATTTTCACAAATTCAGCATGAACCCGGGCCGCCCGCTCCACCGGATGGAGAGATGCCCCTTCGGTTAGATACCAGTTGATAAACCGTTGCATGTGGCTTTCTACATGCAGGGCATCTGGCGGAACATGATCGGCACCCGAGATGATGACATTTGTCTTTCTATAAACACCCGCATTTTTGTCATCAATATTTTTCAGGATCAATTGGTGAATCGATTTAATCTGCCATTCAGACAGAGGCTCATTTTATTGACAAGATCCTCAACAAAAAAAATGGCTTCCCTGTGGTTGATCGCTTCAAAGTGCTCCCGCATGGTTTTCCCGCCAATGGTGATCCCTTCCAGAGCGACCTTGGTTTCTTTCAGTGTAAGCGTATTGCCTTCGATAGCGTTTGAATGATAGGTCCAGCGAAGCACCAAATCCTCATGAAGATTGATTGCAATTTCAGAGGGCAGAGGATGGAAGGAATCCAGTTTTTGTTTAAACTGATCAACTTTTTTATATTTGTTCATAGAGCGGGGGTAAGATAACGGGAAAATCCTTTATCTGATTCGGACTTATGTGTGGAACTGCGGTTTCTGTTTGGACTCCTTTCACATACTGTTCAAACCTATGACTTCTTATAAGCATGGGCAGGAACTCAATATGCAAACTCTTCTCAGCTCTCAAACGTGCAACACGTTGAACAAGCAGAGACGGAGTATCTTCATCTGTTATGATTGACGCTTTTAAGTCAGCTTTTACCCAAGTACGATCCATAGCGATCACAAAATCATCCACAGCAAGCGAATATCGTCGAATCTTATTGTCCACCGGGCCATCCCAGCGTTTGAAACCTTCCCACCGGATGGAGCCTTGGACCACGTTATCGCCCCGCAATAGACGAATTGCTGTTTTACCCTCGGAGTATTCGGTACTTTTAAAAGCGTACCCAGACAACAATTCGATGTGGTGACCAAGCGTGTCTTTTTTCCAACCCTCTCTCATCGCTGAATCTCCATAAGCTTCTCAGCCATCTTCACCCGCACTGCTGCCAGCTCTTTTTCCAATACGTCAATCTCCTTCTGCACCGCATCGATGTCGATCTCTTTTTCCTCCTCAAAGGTATCCACATAACGGGGAATATTGAGATTAAAGTCGTTTTCCTTGATCTCGACAAACTCAGCCGCATGGGCGTATTTTTCCTCTTCGGCCCGGGTGGTATAGGTCTCCATGATCTTGGCGATATGCGCTTCTGAGCGGGCTGTTCAGGGTGTCGCACCATTCCACCCGGGCGCTGTCAAAGCTGTGCAGGAACATGCAGCGGGGTAAAGAACTCTCCGGCCTTCTTTCCGGAGTCGGAGGCAAAGCGCTCAATCAGGTAGCTGTAGGTATTGCCGATCACATCCTCGGAAACGAGGCTGGGCTTCATGCTTAGCTGGGGCTTGTTGAAGTCTTCCAACAATGTTTTCAGGCGTTTATTCCGATCCTTGGTCCGCCCGAGGTTGGCCTCGCTGTTAACGTCGATATTGCGGAACACCCCCTTCGAGTTTGCTCTTGTTGCTCTCTTCAATGTGATCGAGCACGATGTTGATCAGCTCACCGATGTTGGCGGCGGACCGGCGCTCATACAGACTGTAATAGGTGGCCGGGAATTCATCCAGAACCTTGTCGATGCCGGTTTTGTTATTCTTTTCGGTGAGTTTCACCACCGGGAGAACAAAACGTTCACGCTCGAGCTTTCGGCGGATACGGACATCATCATCGCCATACTGTTTCTGGTACTCTTCATAGTGGTCCTGCCATACATCGGAGATATATTTCACAAACAGCATCACAAGGATGTAGTCTTTGTAATGCGCCGGATCAACAACGCCCCGGAAGGTGTCACACGCCGCCCATGCAGCGTTGTTGATGTCTTTCTGATCAATCTTACTGCTCATGTTTTATTCTCCTTTTGCAAACTGCATTAGTACGGTTGAAATGTATTGTTCCCGCTTATCGGAAAGCTGTTGAAGCAGGGTTTGTTCCCTCGCGATAAGCGTGGCCAGCGCTACGATGTTTTTCTGTTTTTCCAGACTTGGCAGCGCCACCTCCAGATTTTCAATCGCCTGCTTGCTGATCATTTTCTGAACCGTTCCCTTGGCCCGGCTGGTCAAAAAAATCAGCGCATCCCGCTGGCTGATGTACCAGTTCAGATACTCTGGCAAAACCAAATCTTTCTTCGTCACCAAAAAAGACGGTGGATAGACCTGAGTATAAGACAGCGCTTTTATGTACATCGCCCGACAGGCACACCATGGTGTGCCTGTCGGGACAATGGATATACCCTTATAAGATCAGTGATTCTGAGGCCAGGGCGGCAACGGTTTCGACGGCTATTCCCAGTTTAAAATGATCGGAAAGTTCCCCCAGCTGTCGTTTGCAGGACAGGCATGCCGTGGCCAGATGGGTCAGGCCGGTGGCCCGCATCTGGTCTGCTTTGGGTTTGCCGGTAATCATTCGCTTGCCGTTACTGGTGCTGTTCTGCAGGAGACCCCCGCCCCCCCCGCAGCAGATGGCATCTTCCCTGTTGGGGGTCAGTTCCACAACCCCCTGGCAGACAAGGGCTAACAATTCCCTTGGGGCATCATATCCCCCGGATTTCCGGGAAATATTGCAGGGATCGTGATAGGCAATCTTATAAGGATGTGTGCCGGGATCAAATTTGAGCACCCCTTTTTTTGCATATCGAAGGATGAATTCAGGTATGCTGATCACTTCAAATCCAGGTTTTCGTCCGATGATCGTTTCCAGAAGATATTTTAATACATGATATCCATGACCGCATTCCGACAGTACAAGGGTCTCGATACCAAGTTCTTCGGCCGGTTCAACCACCATCAGGGCCATTTGTCGGATAACGTCGTCCTTGCCCACAAAATATCCCCAGTTGGTTACATCTGTATGGCGGGCAGACAGGGTCCAGGACTCTTTTGTGGCATAAAACAGTTTTGCCATGGCCGTCAAATGGAGGAGACTGGCGCCAAGTTCCCTTGGATTGGGAAGGTAAAGCAGTTTTGCCCCTTTTATATCATGGGGAATCTCGGCCCGGGGGTCTGCCATTTCATCGGCAAATTCTTCACTGACCCATTCAACGGTTTCCACAAATTCTTCTCGGGTCAGGGCGTTGACATCTCCCAGTTCAAGACGATTTTGAATCCCTTTTTTAATGTCATGAGGGATTTTTTCATCGGCAATGGCAAGGCTTCTGGCCTTGGTGACCACCTTGTCCATGGTGATTCCCATGGGGCACGCCTGGGTACACCGGTTGCAGATCAGGCAGTCCCAGAGCATATGGCTGTTTACCAGGTGTTCATCCAATCCCATGGCGGCCATGCGGATAATCTGACGGGGCAATGGGCCACCTTCTCCGTCAAACCAGGTGCACCTGGAACTACAGGCCCCGCAGGTGAGGCATTCGGAAATATTATACCCCCGGGGTAACGGGGTCAACAGGTTATACAGGACAGCGTCTTTATCGATATTTGCATGATCCATAGTGGGTTCCTTTATTCTTGTGCCTTGGAAATAATCCGTTCAAATTTTCTGGTTTCATTGGCTGCCACCGGTTCCCAAACTACTTTGGCGGCGGGCAGGCCTGGAACACTTAATACCTTTTTAACGCTGGCTTCGGCAACGTGGCTGCCGTCAACAGACCGGCAGTTTCCGTCGTGGCAGCCGCTGACAATCACTCGTTCGGCCCCGTTTAAAAGGGCTTTGAGGATCACGTCGCTGCTGACCCTGCACGCGCAGGGAATGGGAATCAAATTAATGGGGTCCGCCAGGACAAGATCGTTGGCGGCAAGGGCAGCCGACCGTTCACAGGCCAGGATGACGATGGTGTCTTTTTTTACCTTCCGGGCCATCTGGTCATTGGTCAGTTCTTTTGATTCAATGGCATAGGCCGGGCAGTTGGATACGCAAAGGTGACATGAAAAACACGACTCCGGTACAATCTGGGGCCGTTTTTTTTCATTCATGACAATGGCTGCGTGGGGGCAGATCCGGAGACAGGTCAGGCACTGGGCACATTTTTTTTCATTGATTTCAACCCCGGGGTCTGCCCCGGGCACATCAAGGGATGAAGCGGAAAATGTCGATAATATCTCAGCGATTTCATTGCTCAAATCCTCCGGGTCTGTTTCGTCATGACCGGAACCGGCAAAAAAGATGCCGTTTCGAGGGGATCGGGTCAACCGGTGACGGGTGTTGGCAGATTGCAGAAAGCCTTCCGTGTCCAGGGGCTGCCGCAAAAGGGCAGCAACGGCTTTAAATTCACTGGCCGGCCGGATGACAGGGGGCAGTACAAGGCCGTCACAATGGAGATGCAGTGCAATGGAGGGCAGGGTGGCTTCTTTGAGGGTAATTAAAAAGCCGTTGCCGGAATCCTGGATATCAATATCATCCGGGTGCTCAAATCTGAAAAAATCTACGCCCTGCTGTCGTGCGGTATCGTAAAGGCGCTGGCCGGATGCACCATGGACAAGCATTTTGTTCATGATGATGGCACTGTTTTTACCCAGGGCCTTTGCTCGAATGGCCAATTCCAGGGCGAGTCGGGCCGATGATTTGTATTCAGGGCCGGCATAATCCAGGAGGATGGCCATATGATCCGGGCAATCCGTTGGTGTTTTGTCAATGATTTGGGCCATGGCTTCAAGGCTTAGGGATTCGTTGGCAAGGGTCGCTATTTTTTTTAATGTGGCGGCCGGTTCAACTGCGGCAATGATGGCAGCACAGGCAAGGATCTTTTTTTCTTTTCCTGTGCGATAAAAGAGGGAAAAATTTCCCCCAGTGCCGCTGATGGAAATGATGTTGCTGTCCTTTAAAACAATGACAGGGGTTTCCTTTGACAGACCGGTTCCCGGTCCGAAAAGATAGGTAGGATACCCTTTTGAACAGATCATCCGGGCGGTTTGGTCTGCCTGGGCGCCGTTGCCCAACACGGCAATGGCCGGTTGTTTGTCCGGGGTCACCCCAAGGTCGTCAATGACCCTGGCGGCAGCAATCCTGCCATCCTGTTGAGCGGAAAGAATATCTTTTGGTCCCTTGGCGCAGCCGGCGACGAGAATATCCTGTGACGGGACCATGGCCGGGTCTGTATTGAAAAAGCCCCAGGAATTGGGGTGGATATCCAGCAGGCCGCAGGTGGTCTCAAGTTCCCGGGACGGCAGCATCCCAACCGAGAGAACAATCAGGTCAAAGGCCCTGGTAACCCGGGACTGGGTCTCTTGGTCTTCGGCCACGATGGTCAGCATCCTGGTATCCGGATTTTCAAGAATTTCGGCAGGGACACCCTGAACCAGGGTGATATTTTTAGAGAGGGCGGTGAACATTGGCCTGGCCTCTTTTCCAATGATTTGAAGATCCATGTGGAAGAGGGTAATATCGGCCTCCGGGTAAAGATATCCCAGTTTGTTGGCATGGCGCATGGAAATTTTACAGCATACCTGGGAACAATAATCTCTGCCCTGTTCACGGTTCCTTGACCCCACGCACTGGAGAAAGGCAATCTTTGGATTTGGTTTTCCGTTAAACAATCCTGAAAGGGTCTCTTGTTTCAGCCGGGTGTTCAGCTGGGCCGTGGTAATCACATTTTCATGGGTATCTGCGTGAAGGGAAGGAATTTGAACAGGATCAAAGGGGGAAAATCCTGTGGCCATGATGATCTTTTTTACACCAAAGGTCTGCTGATTCTCCAGACCCACCTCATATCCCTGATGGTTTTGTTGAATGGTGTTAACCCGGGTATTGAGGTGCAATACCACATTTTTTTGTTTCAGGACCTGATCTGCCATCTCACAGCTCAGACAGGCACCGCAGTTTTGGCAGGTGTCGGTGGCCATACAGGCCCACATGGCCGCATGGCCGCCCAGGGTGGGTTGTTTTTCCACCAGGTGAACGATAACTGCCTTATGAGCAAAGGTTTGCGCTGCAGCCATTCCTGCAACGCCGCCACCGATCACCAGGATATTCGGGATGTTATTTTTCATATAGAACTCCAGTATTCATGGATACGGGTTTTGAAAAAAATGATCACTGAGTTGAACTGAAGAAGAATACTATCATATTCCCGGATTAAAAAGAAATGAATTTCATTCAGTTGTTTGTCAACAAAAACCGATATTTTTTTTTCCGCTTAGGACTGCAGATGCGTCAAAGGGCAAGTAATTTCGTTCAGCTTATAAAATTTGCGGTCCTTAAACCGGTGAAGTATGGTATACCGTAAAACGTCAGAAAATAAGGGCAGTGGGACAATGATTGACCGGGTCAAGAGAGGAATGAGAAGATGCTCATCGTCATTAAAATTTTAACCCTTTTATGGTCCATCAATCTTATGCCGGTTCTGCTGGCATACGCTTTTGAGGAAAAATGGGATACGCCCCTGGACCAGGGGATGCGTTTCGTCGATGGAAAGCCGTTACTCGGCAGTCATAAAACCCTTCGCGGGGTGTTGGGGGGGATTATGGCCGGACTGTTGACCGGATTTGCCCTGGGAATGCCCGTGGCGGTGACGGTATCGGCCGGTATCCTGAGCATGTTTGGTGATAGTTTGACCAGTTTTATGAAAAGACGGTTTGATAAGTTTGATGGTGCTGATGTCCCTGTTATAGACCAGCTGTTTGAAGGGGCATTCCCTTTTGCTGTCCTGGCACCGGCCTGTACATTGGCGGTTTCCACTTCGATTTTCACCATATTTATTTTTGTTGTTACTGCCTATCTTGGGTCTCGATTTTTAAACCGGGTCCTGCGGACAGAGCCGTGTGCCGATTATTCCAGGAAACTGAGAACCAAAATACGGTTCAGGGAATGGCGGGCATGTGAGACCATTGAATATCCGTACCATCCCGTTATCAATTTTGAGCGCACCCTTTATTATCACTGGTTCATGAAAACGGTTTTCAGGGCCACCGGCCTGTATGAACGCGGCAAACGAAATGCACTGGATTTACAATTGCGCACCCTTACATTTGAGTTTGATACGTTGCCCGCGGGGTTTGATAATTACACCATTTTATTTATTTCAGATCTTCACCTTGACTGTCTGGAGGGCCTTACCCAGAAAACCCTGGAGATTGTGGATGGGCTTAAGCCTGATCTGTGCCTTCTGGGAGGGGATTATCGAACCGAATCCTGGGGCTCTTTTTCAACGGCATTGTCTCATTTGAAATACCTGCTGGACCATATACAGACAAGGCAGGGAACCTATGCTGTTTTGGGGAACCATGACTGTCTTGAAATGGTCAGTCCGTTAAAAGAAAAAAATGTGACCTTCCTGGTAAATGATACGGAACGCATTGAAAAAGACGGGGATCAGATCTGGATTGCCGGCGTGGATGATCCGTATTATTTTGAGGGCCAGGATTTGGCGGAAACATTTGCCCCGATACCGGACAATGGGTTTACCCTGTTTGTCGCCCATACGCCCGGAATTTATAGGGAAGCCGCGGCATACGCCCCCCAGTTGTATCTTTGCGGCCATACCCATGCCGGACAGGTACAGGTTCCGTATTTCGGGCCGGTGATTACCCATTGCAATGTGCCCAGAAAAATGGTGCATGGCAAATGGTCTTATAACGGAATGCAGGGATATACCAGTTCAGGGGTCGGCACCTCCGGGGTCCCGGTCAGGTTCGGCTGCCGGGGAGAGGTTGTCCTCATGACCTTGAAAAAAATCCCATCGTTTGCTCAACGATCATATTGACTTTTTTTGAATTTTTGTTAAACCAGTAAGCCTTTGAACATAAATGGAATTTTATAATTTTATACAAAGGGATTCCACTGTGGAATCTTTATTTTACTAAAACAATGAAATACGCATAAGAAAATGTCACAGATTTTTTTGAAAAATATCGGTTTAAATGGTGTGACAAAAGGGGATAAAATGGCTAAACGTGTTGTTATCGTCGGAGCGGTGGCCCTGGGACCCAAGGTGGCCTGCAGACTGAGACGGCTTGATCCTGAAGCCGAGATTACGGTGGTGGACCGGGACAATTTGATTTCTTACGGGGGGTGCGGCATTCCCTATTATGTGGGAGGGGATATTGCAGACATTGAAGGGCTTTATTCCACCTCATCCCATGTGGTGAGGGACCCTGAATTTTTCAGGGCCTGTAAAGGCGTTAAAATCATTCCCAGTGTTGAGGCCACGGGCATCAACCGGCAGGAAAAAAAATTGGATGTTCGCTATCTGGCAGATGGGAAAACAGAAACCCTGGAATATGACAAACTGGTAATCGCCACAGGGGCAACCCCCTTCAGACCGCCGATTCCCGGGGCCAACCTCCCCATGGTCTTCACCGTGTCAAACCTTCATAATGCCCAGGAAATCAAGGAGAAAATTGCCGATGGTCAGGTGGGAAAAGCCGTGGTCATCGGTGCCGGTGCCATTGGCATTGAAATGGCGGAAGCCCTCACCGATCTCTGGGGTGTGGAAACCACCATCATTGAAATGGCAGATCAGGTGCTGCCCGCAGCCCTGGGAAAGAATATGTCAAAAGTGGTGGAAAATCAGCTTGAAAAGAATGGGGTAAAGATCATTCTGTCTGAACGGGTGGAACGGATTAACAGTGACGAAGCGTCACGGGTCACCTCTGTGGAAACCAGCAGTGGCACCATGGACTGTGACATGGTTGTGATGTCTGCGGGCGTCCGGCCCAACACACAATTTGCGGCGGATTCAGGGTTGGCAGTGGGCCGTTCCGGTGCCCTGCTGGTGGACCGATGCATGAAAACAACCGATCCCCATATTTATGCCGGGGGCGATTGTGTAGAACTCAGAAACCTTGTGAGCGGTGAAAACATGACCATGCCCCTGGGGTCCCTTGCCAACCGGCAGGGCAGGATCATTGCCAATAATATTCATGGCCGGGCCAGCCAGTTCAAAGGAACGGTGGGCACGTTCTGCATCAAAGTCTTTGACATGGGGGTTGCCACAGCCGGGTTGACCTCTGCCCAGGCCACAGCCAATGGATTTGATCCGGTTCATGCCATTGTTTCCCAGCCGGATCGTGCCCATTTTTATCCGTCCGCCCAACTCATGTTCATCAAGCTGATTGCAGACCGGAAAACCAGGAAAATTTTAGGCATTGAGGCCGTGGGGGGCCAGGGCGATGCCATCAAAGCCCGGGTTGATGCCATTGCCCCGCTGTTCCAGGTCGGCCTGGATGTGGATGATGTGTGTGTGCTCGAAACCGGGTATGCCCCCCCGTTTGCCTCTGCCATGGATATTATCAATAATGCCGGCAATGCACTGGATAATATCCTGGAAAACCTGAACAAGCCCATAGATGTCATAGATTTTGTTGAAAAGTTTAAAAATGATGAGATCCGGGTGCTGGATGTCCGGGATACCATAGAGGCAGAACCGTTTGTTGAAAAATATCCGGATCGCTGGCTGAATATCCCCCAGTCTGAACTGAGGGAACGGCTGAATGACGTCTCCAGGGAAGAGCCGATTTGCCTGGTGTGCGGCACCGGGGCCCGTTCCTATGAATGCCAGACTATTTTCATCCAGAACGGGTTTACCAATACCATAAATATTCAGGGCGGCCATGCCATGATTCGTATCATTGATCCTGAATTTATCTAACCCTGTCGGGATAAAGAAAGAAGACAAAGGCCCCAAAGTATTTCTTTGGGGCCTTTCAACTCAACGTCGGGTGTTCATTGATAAAAAACAGGGGCATTAATGGTTAACTTGAATATTGTATTATTAGAGCCGGAAATTCCTCAGAATACCGGAAATATTGGTAGGACCTGCAATGCCATGGGCGCTGGTCTGCATTTAATAGAGCCGTTGGGATTTTCCATAGAGGATAAATATTTAAAGCGTGCCGGGCTTGATTACTGGAAAGAGCTGAATGTCAAATGTTACCGGGATTTTGAGGCGTTCCTGAAAAAAAATCCCCGGGGGCAGAAAGTTTTTATCTCAAAAAAAGCGGACAACAGATGCGACCGGTTTTGCTATGCGCCGGATGTTTTTCTGATTTTCGGCAAAGAGTCAGCCGGATTACCGGAAGCACTGCTGCTGGGAAAACAGGACACCTGCGTAAGGGTTCCCATGTCAGCGCACACCCGGTCCTTAAATCTGGCCAATACCGTGGCAATCCTCAGTTATGAGGTGATGCGGCAATACAATTTCACAGGGCTTAAGACCGATGGCGGATTTTATCATTCTGCGGCGGAATAGGGTGGGATGGTTTAAAGGGGGAACGGTTATTGCAATGAAAATTTAATGGCGGGTTCTTTAACGCCATCCGGAGTCAGTTGTCCCGGATCATTAAAGGACCGGTTTGATGATGTCGATGACTATGTTACTGCTGAGTGGCAGCAGGTGTCGCCACCCAACCTTTTGGAGTAGAATATATGGACAAGAAAACCAATGGCGCTCATGTGACCGAGGCGCCTTTGAAAAACGATTTTTCAGAATGGGACCTCTCTCCGGGACTTGACCCCTTTTCAGGAGATCTTCTCTGGTCGCCTCCTGTTCCCCGAAGGGGGGGGTGGTCAGTGTCCTGGTCTGACCTCATGATGACCATGTTTGTTTTTTTCGTGATCCTGTATGTTTACCAGTCCGGCAGCAGGGAGCTTCAGTTTGGGCCCGGCCCGGGGCAGAACACGGTCTCGGATTCGGGTTCCGGGAAACTTGTTGAAATGAATCTGAACTCCCGGCCATCGGAAATTTTCAACCAGACGCGACAGGCCATCTTGAATGAGTTTGTGACAGGTGCCAATGTGGACCTGGTGGAAGACAGGGCTGTCAGGATTTCCCTTGCCGGAGACCTGTTCTTTGACCTTGGACGGGCAGATCTCAAGCCCGAAGCCCGATGGCGGCTCAACCAGATTGGAAAAATTCTCCGGGAAAATTTATTTGTCGTGAATGTGGTGGGTCACACCGACAGCATGCCGAATCATTCGGACCGCTATCCCACAAACTGGGAGCTCTCAACGGCACGGGCATGCCGGGTGGCCAGATATCTGATTCAAGAGGCGGGCGTGCCTGAAGAACGGTTTTTTGTGTCCGGCCATGCCTGGCTTCAGCCGCTGATGCCAAATACCACAGCCTACAATCGTTCCCTCAACCGACGGGTCGAAATTATTTTAATGAAGGAGAGACCCTTTGCTGAGACCAATTCCAGCCTTGGGCTTCCATCCAAAAGCAGGACGGTGAACAATGGATGATGGTAACGCCCGCTCTTTTTGGGCACATGGTAAAAAAAATATTTTCGGGTTGATATTTTGCCTGGTCCTTTTTTGCATGGGATTTATCCTTAACGGTCACACCGGGCTGTATGTGAATTTGTCCGGTTTTATCATTGTCGTGGGCGGCACCTTTGGCGCCACTTTGATCAGTTACCGAATGGAGCGCCTGGTGATTCTCACCAAGGTGTTGTCTGCTTCCTATCTCAAAGAACTGAGGAGTCCGGATGTGATTGTTGAAATTCTAGTGGATCTCTCTGTCAAGCGCAGGATCAAAGGTCTTTTGTCCCTTCAGCGCGATGAAGGGGAGACAGCCATCGTTTTTTTACGTCAGGCAATCGGGTTTATGGTGGATGGCTTTTCCCAGGCCCAGATTCGGGAGGTCCTTAATGCCGAGATGTATTTTTTCAGGATGCGGCGGGATGAAACCGGCAGGGTGCTCCAGACCATGGCGGATGTGGCACCCGCCTTTGGACTTGTGGGAAGCGTTGTGGGACTTATCGGTATGCTTTCAGGCGTTGGAGATTCTGCCGTGATCATGTCAACCGTTCCCATTGCCCTCACATCCACCCTTTACGGGATCGTTTTATCCAATTTTTTTTTCCTGCCCTTTGCCGCCAATATCCGTGAGAGAACCGTTCAGGAACTCATGCTTCAAAAGATCATCACTGAAGGGGTGGTGGCCATTGCAGGGGATCTGCATCCCCGGATACTGGAGCGAAAATTAAAAGCCTTTCTGACCCCCTCTGCCAGAAAAGGGGACCTGATTTCCTTTGAGAAGATTCGAGAACGGTTTGAACTGCATGGGTCAGAGGAAGAGCTGAACGGGATCGAACAGCCCCTTGGCGGTCCGGTTAAAACGTCGGAAGCGCCTGAAAAGCAGCCGGTCTGACAGATGGCAGTGTCATCCTGGGAATGAAAAAAGAATCTGGTTTATGGTTTTACAAACCCGGGATCTGTCTTATAATAAATGAATTATACCATTTTTTGGAGAGACATATCATGCTAGTGATTGGCAGTTATAACGAACTGGTTGTTGAGCGGGAGGTGGAGTTTGGATTTTACCTCAATCCCAAGGAGGATGAGGTGCTGCTTCCGGCTAAATATGCCCCCAAAGGGCTGCGTCCGGGAGATACCCTTCGGGTGTTTGTGTACACGGATTCAGAGGACCGTCCCATTGCAACGACCCTGACGCCCCTGGCTGTCGTGGGTGATTTTGTCTGCCTCCAGGTCAAGGATATTCAACCGTTTGGTGCTTTTTTGGAATGGGGGCTTGAAAAAGACCTCCTGCTGCCCAAATCGGAGATGCCGAGACCGGTGAATCCGGGAGACAGGGTGGTTGTAAAGGTCTGTCTTGACACCACCACCAACCGGGTCTATGCCACAGCACAATTGTCCGGGCACATTGAGAAGAACCTGGAAGCGCTATCCGAGGGAGAGCGGGTCGACCTGATGATCTACAATATTACAGACCTGGGCATCCAGGCATTAATCAATAACCGCTACAGCGGCATGCTCTTTCACAGCGACACCTTTGAGCCGCTCTGTGTGGGGGAGAAAACCGTCGGGTATATCCACCACATCAAAGAGGACGGCAAGATCGATCTTCTCCTGAAAATGCCCGGTTACGGATCCGTGTCCGACTCCGCCACCCGCATACAGGACCGTCTCAAAATCGAGGGAGGGGTCATTCCCGTGAATGACAAGAGCTCTCCGGAAATGATCAAGGAGTGGTTCTCCATGAGCAAAAAAGAGTTCAAGCGAGCCATTGGCGGGCTATACAAAAACAGGATCATCCGTATCACCGATACGGGTATCTGTCTGATCAACCCGAATGAGACGGCAATCAACACCCCCCCGGAATCCTCACCCTGGGAAAAGGCAATGAAAAAGCGGTCCTGATCAGGGGGAGGGGCTTGCTTTTACCACCTCAGTCATCCGCCAAATCCTTCACTGCTGCGGATAGCATCCGCATTCAACCGGCCCTGGACATACAATGAAAGTGCGGCAATGGCCTTGTCACACACCGTGAAAACCGGGATGTTATTTCCTATGAGGGCATCCCTCAACGGATCATACAGACGGCCGCCGTCAACAATGGTGACAATGGGGGTGTCACAGGTATTGGTAATGTCAATAATCTGGTTTTTAATACTGTGTTCATGGTGCATGTCGAAGTGAGATCCGGGGGTGTTTTCCAGTGTTTTCATGGCCGGTGACAGCGGATCAAGGCTGACGACAACCGCATCAACACCTTTATCTTCGGCCAGGATGCGTGTGATTTGGGCATGGGCATCATCATCTGCAGCCGGATTGATATCCAGGGGATTGGCCAGGGTGACAAAGGCATCCAGTTTTTTTTCTTTTAAAATAGTTGCCACTTTTTCCAGGGTGCTGCTTTCAAGGCGGGCCAGCTGCATGTGAAAATCATCCGATTGGATGGAGTCTGCCATACCCACGGCTTCAAAGCCGGCACCGCTGACGGCAGCCAGGCGGTTGCCCTTGATGGTTTTTCGATTCAGGGTTTCGGCGAGCACCACCAGCTCCTGGAACTCGGAAAAGGTCCGGGCAATGATGGCTCCGGCCTGGCCCACACAGCTTTCACACACCATGTAGTCCCCGGCAAGGGATGCGGTATGACTGGAGGTGGCAGCCTTGCCTTCAATTGTCCGGCCGGCCTTGTAGAACACCACCTCTTTTCCTGAAAGTACAGCCTGCCGGACGGCTTTGCAGAACTCAAGACCGTCGAGGTCATTGAATCCTTCCGCATACACGGCAATGACATCCACTTTGTCGGATGTCTTAAAATAGTGAACCATATCCCCCAGGGTCAGATCGGTCTGATTGCCCATGGAGATCATATAGGCCGGTCTCATTTGAGGATACTGGTGACTTCTGTGAAGCATGAACGCACCGCTCTGACTGATCAGGGCTGCCCGGTGAAATGTGGAATGCCGCTGCTTTGGCAATTTTTCTTCGGGTATGAACCAGGTGTCATAGCCGCCTGGTTTTGAAATCACCCCCATGCAGTTGGCACCAAGGAATACCGGGCCGCCGTCTATTGTGCCATGGGCCTGGTCTATCTTTGCCATGAGGGTTTGAGCCCGGTCCTTGCTGTCATGGGTTTCTCCCATGCCGCCGGGAATGAGCATAATAGTATCCGCCGCATCCAGACGGATGAGGTCGTCCACCAGATCCGGCACCTGGGCCGCCCCCACGGCAACGATGAACAGGTCCAGTTTTTGCTTCTTTTCCTGTTTCAAGGCCTCAAGGTTCGGCAGGCATCGAACGCCGTCAATCTCTTCTACCCCTTCCCGGAAAATCAGGGTGTTCTCTTTGCTGAACCCTTCTGCCAGGATATTGTCCAGGATGATCCGTCCAAAGTTTTTCCGGGTTGAGGAGACCCCGATAATACCGATGGATGCCGGGTGCAACAGCTGGTCGATTTTTCCCACAGGCCGTCTTGTGGCAATTTTTTGCCGTGTGCGAAATCTGCACAGGCCGTCCAGGGGCACCATGAGGTAATCACAAAAGGCAAAGGGATTGATTTCAAGCTCTTCAATGACAAAAGGGGCATCCGGGTTGGTCTGGGAATAAAAATTACCCATGCGGATAAAGGATTCAAAGCATTCAATGAGCTGTTCATCCGTGACGATGCGATGCTGCCCCCGGGTCAGCCCGGTGAGTTTCCGGTAGGAAATGGTCTGCTTGAACAGCTGGAAAAAGGTCTGACCGTCGTTCATGGCAACCGATGCCGCTACAATGGCCTGGCCTTTCCTGAACCGTTTGGCATAAATTTCCGTATCCGTCCCCCCCAGTCCCGCACTGATGATGGTGCCAAATTCCCGGGTATACCGGAGCCCCACGATGAGCTCGTTACCAAAGGTATCGGAATCCGGCGGCATGAACTGAACCTGCAGAATTCCCTTTACATCCCTGCTGATGGCAGCCATCAGCGCTTCTCCGGAAAGGCCGATGTACGGCTCCGGTGCAGACTCAGGATGCGCTTCGATCCAGGTGGCATAATTTTCAGGCACTTCGTAGAACATCCGCCTTACCGCAGAACGGATCCGATTGGTTTCTTTTTTAACGATCCGTACACCGCCCACCTCTGTTTTATGGATGATGAAGGGGGAAACAATTTTGAGGACGGTTTTTTCACCGGGCAGGGCATTCAATGCCTCATCCGATGGGCGGGAGCCCCGGGGAATAAAATTGCATTGGGGCGGGGTTTCAGCCCCGGATTTTGAAAGAAGGGAATATACCTCAAATTCGTATAAGGATTCCCGGCCCTCTTCATGGGCTGCTGTCAGCAGCTGGGTGATGCTGTTAAAATCAATGGGTAAATCCATGGGGGTTTTTCCTGTCTTAAGGTTATATGAGGGTGATACCGGCATTGAATGCCGCATAATTGCTGTTCCAGATAGCCGGTTTCGGGCTGATGTTTTTCAATGCCTGGAGCCAGATTTCTTTCGGGATGGTCCTGAACGGTTCCAGGGCGCTCAATGCACCGAGCATGACCACATTGGCACTTCTGCCGGCATCATCTATACACATCTGTTTGAATGGGTTCATTCTGAAGATTCCTTTATTCGTGTCACTAATTCAGTTTAAGGGTATAAATTAAAAGTCATACTTTTAATAGCAAAGATCGGACGGTGTTGTCAATACGGGAAACAAAAATTTTTGATACACATTTTTTAATGTTTTATAATAGTATGTTAAAGAATATTCGCCCCTGTAAAAAATAAGATAGTATAATTTGTTTTTGGACATATCCATTGTAAATTGCAGCAAAAACTGCTTTTATTATTGTGTTTTCGCCGGTTTTTTTCAAATCGGCACTATAAACCGCGTTAAAAAGTTCAAATACTCAGTAATTTTTTAAAAAAATGATTTTAAATAAGTTAAAGGTAATACTTATTAAAATTTAATGGAACCATCTGATAACAAAAAGAATTATAACTAATCTCCATTGTTATCTGTTTAAATATATGATATAAACAGATCGTTAATATGGAAAAGGTTCTACAAAACAACCATCTTAACCCCAAAAAGGACCGCATGAACCAGCCCACAAACACCCGAAAACAGTTAAAGCCAACACCACCGAGGTTCCAGGAGATTGTTGCCCGCCTGAAGAGAGATATTCTTCTGCAACACTACCGTCCGGGGGATGCACTGCCAAAAGAAGAAACCCTGGCCAAAGATTTCGGTGTGGGGCGAGCCCTTGTCAGGGAAGCCCTGGGGGTGCTGAAAGCACAGGGCTATCTTGAGGCAAGGCGAGGCAGCAGCGGGGGGACATTTGTCTGTAACCTTCTTCATTCCCAGGGTGTCACAACGCTGCTGGCGGACTTGATTGTTATGCGGTCAATGACCATTAAACATTTGTGTGACGTCAGGATTCTCATCGAACCGGAGGCTGCCCGGATGGCAGCACTTGAAGCCTCTCCGTCCCAGTTGCAGCAACTGGGGGATTTGCTGTATAAAGGCCAGTCCGCCAAAACCGTTCGGGACCGAATTAATTTTGATGTTGAGTTCCATACTCAGATCTGCGAGCTCAGCGGCAATCCTTTCTTCGCTCTTCTGATGCGGAGCATGATGGAATTTTTGCAGCAGTTTTTGCAGGTCCTGGATGAGCCTGCAACCTATTTGCATGACAAGGATATCCATGGTCTTCTTTATGATGCCATCTCATCAAGGGACCATCAGCGGGCCTATGAAAATATGTATGCCCATGTGGTGATCATGAAACAGCGGTTCTGCGATCTTGAAAAGGATTTTTTAAACATCCAGACCACGAACCTGCAAAAGTAGGGTCATTTGTCTGACATCCAAATCATCCCTTCTATTAGGTTACTCCTCCTGCAGCACAGGAGAAGATTCTTTATAATAATAAAACCGGCGGTCTGGTATTTGGTGGTGGTGGATTTTTCATTCCGATTCGGTAGTGCTCTTCTGTATTCTTCCTTTTCCATCTGACCCGCTGCATCAGCGGCCAGTTTCTTTTTCCAGAAATGATAGTTTTCAAAAATATCTCCGGCATAATCCAGGGGAACATCGTCGGTTTCGATACGATTATCCTTGGTTTTTTTTACAGAGATCCATTTTTCCCCGTCATATGGATTGTTTGCTTTGCAATCCAGCCGTTTAAATGAAAGCCATGGATTTTCGGATTTCCTTGCCATGCAGGCATGGATAATAAGTTCGCTGCAACTGATGATATCAAGCACTTCAATGGCACGCATCAATTCATGGGGATTTTTGGCACAAAGGGTTTGCGCTTCTGCTTCATTTATTTCAGAAAGATATACCAGGCCAATTTTCATCAATTCATCTGTTTTTTTATCACCGCAATAGTCCTGCATCACCTTTGCCACACCTGCTGCAAGTTCTTTCCAGTTGATGCCTTCATCTCTTCTCACAGGCGCATAAATCCGCTGCTTTTCATGATCGATCTGGGTTCTGTCAGGTTCAGCCACACCGATTGTCTCCGTATAAAGTGCAGCACATTCTCCTGCCCATCTTCCCGTGCTTGAGGCCTGGGCAATGCCAATTCCGTCAAAAAGCTGCTGGCCTGCGGCAAAAAGGCCTTCAATGCTTGACTGAAGGTTCCAGTCATGGAGAAGACCGCCATATCTTAACCGCCGCCATCCAAAAGGTGCATCTGCCATCTCATAAGATTGCAGCAGATCTTTATCAGGATCAAACCCGGCCCGTGTCAGATTTCTGTATACTGGCCATGTATGCCCTTCCTGTCCGACCATGAGTCCGAATATAGCCCGTCGTTCATGCTTGGACATGGCGGGAAGATCTGCATACAGCGGCAAAGAATATTCCCCATTTTTAATCCTTTCATCCAGATCCGGTATCAACTGAGGCATGGCAGGGGATTTCCCTTCAGCCCCGCCGAGAACAAGAGAAAAAACCCCCTGGCCATCTTTGGGAATCACTCTTTCCGATACCGACTCAATGGGGATACCGTTTTTCCCGATCCAGGGAATTATTTTCCCCTTTGAATCAACGATGGAGCAGGGATACCATATTGCAAAATTAGAACCACTGCCAAACATGGTACTGTGGATACCTGTACTGCCACCCCACTCTTCATGGCTTGAGGCTTCCATGCGCAAAAATCTGGCCCCCGCCCGGTAGGCCATGGCAAAGCCGTTCCCTGCATTGGTGGGCGGACCGTCTCTTCCGACAAGTCCGGTATGTTCCGATGAAAAAATCCAGATTCTTTCCGGTGTGGCCATACATAAGGCACAAAGCCATTAATAAACCGACCATTTTAAAAAAAGTTCTAAAAGCAGAATCAGCTATAGACAGCGCAACTCGCAACATATATGATCATCATGAAAAATACTAATGAAAGGATTTTTTTATGACAGGTCATATGGAAATTACGAAAGAGCAGTTGATACAAATTACTCCAGAAATGAAATATTTTCTAAACCAAACACGAAAAGGGTTGAAAGGAACAGAAAGAAGACAATTTATGGCGCATGTCGTGTCACTTATG
>NZ_JAQYWD010000026.1 GCF_030145145.1 Desulfobacula sp.
GAGATCACAAGTTTGCCGTTACTGAATTTTTTTACATCTGCAGCAAATCCCTTTAACAGCTCAAACGAAAGATCGCCATGGGGATACCCGGATTGAAGTTTCCATCGGTATACTTTGTCCCCGGCAAGTGAAGAACCAATCGTAAACACACTACAAACGAGTAAAACCATTGAAATGAGTGCCAATTTCTTTAAAATTGTTTTTCCTGTCATTTTTTTCTCCTTACGGTGTTAAATTAATTAAACCTTGATGCGGTATTCATTTTATTATTTCAAACCGATGGTTATCCGGTTACCCTCCATAAACCGGTGAAAAAAGACCAATGGTCATTCCATCTTTAAGACGGGTGTTTCGTTGAATCGCCTGGTTTTCATGGCTGATAAGGCCGACGTGGGACGGCGGCAGCTGCAAGCGCTTCAACAGGTCTTCCGGGGTGGCATCATCCGGCAGATGGACAATCAATCCCTTTTTATGCTCGTAATCCGGCACTTTTAAACTTAATGTGCCAAACAGCCGGATGGTCACCCGTATGGTCATTTATGACCCCATGGTCCAATTAAGACTGTATCTAGCCATATCCGCTGTTTCGAGCACATCTGCTATAATATCAATGCTTTTGTCAACCAGATCTTTGGAGATCATCAGGGGGGGGACCATACGCAATATATTATCAAACCGGCCGCATGGCAGGACATAAACCCCTTTATCTCTCAAGTGCCACACGATTCGAACCACTTCGGCCATGGAAAGGGGTTGTTTGGTCGTTTTATTACACACCAGTTCTATAGCAATTCCCCAGCCCATACCCCTCACATCACCAATTACCTCTCTTTCTTTGGCCAACTCTTTTAAACGGCCCTTGGCATAGGCCCCCATTTCTTTGGATCTGTCCAGCAACCCATCCTGAATTAATTCCAGATTTTTGCAGGCAACCGCACAGGACATGGAGTTCCCCGCCGCAGTAAGCACATGACTGAAGGGTTCCAGGTCCTTCACCAGATCAGCCCGGCACAGTACTGCACTGAACGGTAGATCTCCTCCCAGGGCTTTTCCCATGGTAATGATGTCCGGTTCAACACCAAAATTTTCTACGGCAAACAGGGTTCCGGTGCGGCCCATTCCCATCTGGACTTCGTCATCGATGATAAGGATTCCCAGGCGGTTGAACAAATTATACATATACTCCATCCAACCCGGCGGCGGCGGGACATACCCGCCTTCCCCCTGCATGGGCTCAAGGATGACGGCAGCAACATCACCCACATCAATCCCACCATAGGGATCGGTTAATTGAAATTCCACATACTTGGCACACTGAAGATCGCACTCAGGATGGGTGAGATCATAGGGGCAGCGATAACAATAGGGGTAAGGCCCCAAGCGCTCAACAAACGGCATAAACGGCCGGTACAGGCTGCGAAAGGTGGGAGAAGTGGTTAATGTAAGCGTCGTACCAATGGAGCCATGGTAGGCACCTTGAAACCCCAATATGATTGACTTGCCGGTGGAAGCCCGGGCAAATTTAATGGCAATTTCATTGGCAGAACTGCCGCTCAATCCATATGCCATTCTTACATTGTTCTTAAGATTTCCCGGTGCTGCCTCGGCGAGCATTGCACCCAGTCTTTGACGGTTTTTACAGGTACCGTCGGGCGTATGCATCAACCGCCCGCATTCGTTTTTAATCACCTCAACAATTTCCGGATGAGAATGACCCACATTGTTTACCGCCACACCCGATGACAGATCAATAAATACATTGCCGTCCGGGTCTTTAAACGTTGCGCCAGATGCTTCTTCCCATGCAATGGGAATGCCGATGGGCGCAATTCTTGTAGGGGTTTCATTGCTCAGTTCTTTTTCCAGCAGCGCCCTTGTCTGGGGACCGGGTATCGTTTTTGTCACAATTTTTGGTGCATCCGGGAAGGACAATTTTTCATAATATTCTTCAGAAGCCATTCAGTTTCTCCTTATTTCAAATTTATACGGTTACTTTAGAAAGCATTTACACGATCAAGATCTTCATCCGATACATCAAAAACATTTCCTGAAGGCAGCAATGGCTCGTCCTTGAAAAATTGGGGTAGTCGATCATCTTCTTTTGTAAAACCGGCATTGGTATTAAATTCTCTTTCCGCTTTTAACGTGGCAATCCCTAATTGTTTAATATAATCTCGATCAAGGGTTTCACCATAAAGGGCGGCAACGCCCTGCACAATATGGCCCTGAAGATCTGCAAAATCAAGTGCAGGTAAAGAGGCGAACAAACAAATGCCAAGACTGTCTATGGCTGCATGATAAATTTGCAGGAAAGATGACATTTCCGCCTGGCCCTTGGGTGAGGCGGGGTCATACTGCGACAAGGGATTGGGGATGGCATTTCCAACGGTATGATCCGCACCCATTGCGGATGTGGCATAGCTGGTACCGGTCCCTTTAAGGCCTCTTGGGTCATATGCGGCAAGGCTTTGTCCCTTTACATGGGGAATCCTTTTTGATCCCAGTCGTTCACCGGTGACTTTGCATCCGTTTCCAATAAGCAGGCCATTGTCTGTGCCTTCTCTGATTTCACTGACCAGTGCTAAAGCGCCGGTTGCATCCCCCATTTTCAATATATCTGCTTCCATGGCAAGGGCAATGGCAGCACCGACATCCATGGTATCAACACCAATGTCATTACAGGCCCAATTAATTTTAGCGATCATATCAATGTCATCAATCATGCAATTGGATCCGGTCAGAACAATGGTTTCATACTCAAGCCCGGAAACAATCACCTCGCCCTTTTCATCGGTAAAGACGTTTGAACATCCGATCACACATCCGGTCATGCATTTATGGCCGGGAACGGAATTCGGCCGTTTTGACATTAATTCAGCCATATGCTCACCCGAGATCTGATGGGCTTTGTCAAATTGACCAACGGAATAATTACGGGTCGGAAGGCATCCCATGCCATTGATCATGTTGACAAGAATCGGAGTCCCTAATGCATTCAAGCCTTCAATCATTGGATAGGCAAGTACCCCTTTGGTAAATTTTGAGGCTGCGGCTTTGAACAGGGGTTTGTCCTTTATTTCAACCCCTTTAGCACCTTTGCTGTCGATGACCAGTGCTTTTACATTTTTAGACCCCATCACTGCACCCAGTCCTCCCCTTGCAGCCATCCTGGGATAAAAATCAGGTGATGTCACTGAAACGGAGGCCGCTTTTAATTGACGTTCCCCTGCAGGTCCAATGGAGACAATAGATACCTTGTCACCATGCGCTTTTTTTAAATCTTCAATCACCTGATAATTGCCCAATCCCTTTATCGGGCCTGCATCAACAAACGACACGCCGTCAGCATCAATTTTTAAGGTAGTTAACCCCGTTGCCCGCCCCTCAAGAACAACGGCTTGAATCCCCAATTTAGCCAGGTTGGATGCGGCATTTCCACCGGCATTGGCCTCTTTGATACCGCCGGTTAAAGGGCTCTTGGATCCCACGGATAATCTACTGCTGTTGGCAAAGCCGGTCCCGGCAAGAATTCCGGCCGCAAAAATCAATTTGTTCTTTGGATCTAACGCATCAACGTCGGGAGGTACTTCCCGGTTGATAATAGATGAGCTCAATGCTCTGCCGCCCAGTCGGGCATATTCCGGGGATAATTCCTCAAAAAGAAAATGTTGTTTCTCCACATCAATCCTAAGTAATTTTAACACAATGACCCTCCTAAATATGGTTTAAAATCTGGCAAATTAATGATCTCCCGCCCCATCATCCTTTTGGGGGAATCACTAAACGGTAACGAAAAATATTAAAAATCAACAGGCGAATATTCATACCCGGTTGCCTCGGCAACCGGTTTGTAAACAAGCTTGCCATTCTGGATATTCAATCCTTTTTTCAGGGACAAATCTTCCTGCATGGCTCGTTTCCAGCCCTTGTTGGCAATGGCAACCGCATAGGGAAGGGTGGCGTTTGTCAGGGCCAGGGTTGATGTTTTCGCCACGGCACCCGGCATGTTTGCCACACAATAATGAATGACGCCGTCAATGGTATAAACAGGATCAGAATGGGTGGTTGCTTTTGAGGTTTCAAAACACCCGCCCTGGTCAATGGCTACATCCACTAAAACGGCCCCTTTTTTCATGGTCTTCAGGTCTTCTTTTGTCACCAGCCGGGGGGCCTTTGTCCCGGCAACAAGAACAGCACCCACCACCACATCCGCCTCTTTGATCAGTTTCCGGATGGCCGCAGGGCTTGACATCATGGCAATGCAGTTTGCCGGCATAATGTCACTGAGATATCGCAGTCGATCCAGATTCATATCCAGCAGATAGACTTTTGCGCCTAATCCGCAGGCCATTTTAGCGGCATTGGTGCCGACAACACCACCGCCGATGACCACCACCGTTCCAGGTTCTACACCGGGGACACCCCCTAAAAGGACCCCGTTTCCTCCCTGGGCCATTTCAAGATATTTAGCCCCCTGCTGAATGGCCATCCTGCCGGCCACTTCACTCATGGGGGTCAGCAGGGGAAGAGACCTGTCCTGTTTTTCAATGGTTTCATAGGCAATGCACACCGACTTGCTTTTCATCAGGGCCCCGGTCAACTCTTTTGCCGCAGCCAGGTGAAGATAGGTGAAGACAATTTGATTTTCTCTTATCAGATGGTATTCAGCGGGCAGTGGCTCTTTGACATGCATGACCATTTCAGCGGTTTCAAAAATCTGTTCCGGGGTGTTGACAATGGTTGCCCCGGCAGCAATGAACCTGGCATCCTCAAACCCACTGCCAATGCCTGCATCTTTTTCAACCAGTATGTCATGTCCGTTCCGTACCATGACCTCAACGCCGGAAGGCGTCATGGAAACGCGATTTTCAGCGGATTTGATTTCTTTTAATATACCGACTTTCATTTTCCTTCTCCTTTGTTCATATAGAATGAATTTTTGAACACAATGGATTGTATGTTTGTCTGAATTCAAAGCAACAATCGTGCCCGACCAGCAAGATTTCAGCTAAATGATTTTATTTCAGGTGGTTATGTGATATATGGCAACGGAAATGAATCCATGGAGGGCGTTGCGATTCGGGTCATAAATGTCCCAGGATGGTAATCTGCCTGTGCAGGGAATGATGGGGAAGGTGTTTCGGGGATTGGGTCAAAAAAGACCCATAATGGGTTCATGTTAACTCAATTGGGTTTATTTTCCAGTCCGAATATTGGGGGGGTAAAGGAGAGGCCTGGCCTCTGGTGGAAAAAAAATGGGGTTTGCTTTTAAAAAAGCAAACCCCAAAGCGTTGTCTATCTAAAAACAATTACAAAAAAAGTGTCATTAGAAAGTCACACCCAGTCTTACGACCAGTTGAAGAGCAGCATCATCTGTCATGCCCATTGCTGTAAGTTGAGCGTCTGTGGCATCGTAATCGGGGGCAATGTACATCATACCAGCGGAAAGCGTTACTGCAGGCATCCAGGCATAGTCAACATTGGCGATGGCACCAAAAGCACTGTCAAGACCAGGATTAACAAGAGTAACGGGAACATCATCAGAGGGTTCAGCATACATGAGTTTTCCATAGAAGGTAAGGGATTCGGTTGCAGCAAAAGACGCATCCAGAATAAGTCCCAATACACCTGCGCCGGATTGGGCAATATCAAACAAGGAGGTCGGGGTATTTGTGGCCGGCATTAATCTAACACCGTTGTCATAACCCAGGGCACCGGCATAATCAAAGGGGTTGAAACCGGTATCATCAACGATAACAGTAGCCTGTGCGGTGGTGGCATTGGCGACATCATCGGCCCAGATAACCATTGCACCGGCTTTGAATTGTTCGGTAAAAGCAGTTCTGGCGAAGGCCATGAGCTGGGTTCCTTCGAAGTCAATTTGGGCGGCACCGTTTAAGCCATTGTCGCCATCAAAAAGCGCGATTTCAGCGCCCAGGCTTACATCCCCGAAAGCGCCGGTAACAGTTCCGGAATACCCACTGAGTGTGGCAGCGTCAGCACCGAAAACGGTAGCATTTGCAGCATCATTAATCATGGTCACATAGGTTAAAGCAGCCGTAAACGTATCTGCTGCATAACCGAGCTGGAGGCCATAAATATCTGTATCGTCGTTTACACTGTTGTCAGTGATTGCATTGCCAGCCGCTGCACCAGGAACCGTTCCAATAACAGCACCAGCAGCGTTCGTTACATTGACAGTACCGGCCAATCCACCTTCAGATTCTTTTGACCAAAGGGCTTTAACGTTAAACGGCGCAAAATCAAGGTCGGCATGGATGCCCTGGAACTGATCACTCCAGAGAAGACCCTGGCCCCAGCCATTGGCCTGCTGACCAACGGTCAGTGTAAGGGGGCCTTGTTTGATTGTGACAAACGCCCGGTCTATCATGAGGGTATCAGTACCCTGCTCAGGTCTGTAACCGTCACCCCATGTCATCTCTGCAAAGTCACCGCGAAGTTGTACCGCTACATTGTCATTAACGCCCCAGTTAAAAGCAACCCTCATTCTCTGGTCTACCCATGTTTCATTGGGTGGGTCCAAGCCGACGCCTTTAAACCCTAGATCATTACTGGTTCCAACAGCACGGTAAGAACCGCCAATGTCCAGATCTGCCATGGCAGGCACGGCAGCAAACGATGCAATCATGGCAATGGCCAGGATCAATGCTAATTTTTTCATCTTTTTTTCCTTTTAAAAAAAAGTTAAGTGAATTTTTTTATTGTACTCCTTTTAAATACAATAAAAAAAAGTTTAATTGTGCCTAATCTTTCAAAAACGGTACGAGCCTTGATTTCCAGGCATCCCTCCTTTCTTTTGAGATTAATGCTTTGCATGATAAATCATAAACCCGGGCAATAGTCAATGGAAAAATGTTGTTTTTGTGTGTTTGAGTAAAAAAAACTGAAAAAACAGGTTACCAGATTTTCCACCAGGGTTTTGCCTCTTCATCCATGGCGGGCAGGGGCATCATCCGTTCGGGATTGATCCGTCTTAATTGTTCCTGGGTGATAATGTGTTCCCGCTCAAATTTTTCATAGGACAGGGTTGTTCGATCAAAAACCTTTTTATTGATTTTAGCCGACATGATATCTACTTCAGGGATTACCCGGTCAATGGTTTTCGACTGCCCGTAAAAGGTCATGTAAGATTTGTCGGTCAAGTCATAGACCCGGGTGTCAATACTATAGGCACCGGAAAATTCCGTGATAATACCCGTGATAACATAATCAGCCCCTGTTTTTTCCCCCACTGCCATGACCCGGCGGACTTGACCGGTTTGCTGAAGGTCGGAAAGCGTTTCATCCACCCGGCTTTTTTGAACCATCTCCACGTGGCCTTTCCAGGACAGCCTGGAGTGGAGCATGGTCAACACCCCGGATGTGATATAGGAGATATCAGTCTGTGAATTGGTTTCAAAGGGGATAACCGCAAGGGTTTTAATGTTTTTTGTGTCGGCATGGCCGGCTCCCAAAGGAAGAACAATGAAAAGGGGTAACCATAAAAAGCCCTGTTTGATTGAACGGGTCAATTGTATTAAACGGATCAAAGGGGTCACAATACGCTCCATGTTACAGGTTGGTTTTCAATAATTGGGTGATGATGGCCGGGTCTGCTTTGCCCCGGGTTTTTTTCATGATCTGTCCCATGAAAAAGCTGAACAATTTGGTTTTACCCTCCCTGTAGGCCGTCACTTCCGCTGGGTTATCCCGGATGACCGACTGGACAAGGGTGTCCAGTTGGGAGTGGTCCGACACCTGTTCAAGCCCTTTTTCCCGTACAATGCGGTCTGGGGATTTTGAGGATACTACCATTTCTTCAAATACGGTTTTCCCGGCAGCAACAGTGATGGCTCCCTGTTCCATAAGCAACAGCAATTTTGAAAAATCCCCTGCAGTGACCGGGGAGTCGGTGATGCTGATCCCCTTTGTGTTGAGCAGACCCAGCAGGGTGGTCAGAATCCAGTTGGCAGCCCGTTTTTTGTCCTGGACTAACCGGGCGGTTTCTTCGAAAAAATCCGCCAGTGCGATGGAGGAAGTCAACACGATGGCATCAGGGGTTGCCAGGTCATAGTCACGGATGAATCGGGACTGTTTTTCCTCGGGCAGTTCCGGGATTTCTTTGGCAACTGCCTGGATCCATGCATCGTCAACAATGAGGGGGACCAGGTCCGGGTCTGGAAAATACCGGTAATCATGGGCTTCTTCTTTGCCCCGCATGGCACTTGTTTTGTTCCTGGAAGGGTCCCACAGCCGCGTTTCCTGGATGACCGGTTGTCCTGCTTCTAACACATAGGTCTGACGGTCAATTTCATAAGCAATGGCCTTTTCAACATGTTTAAAGGAGTTGAGGTTTTTCAGTTCGGTTCTGGTGCCGAATGCTGCCTGGCCTTTCGGCCGCAGGGAGATATTGGCATCACATCTGAAACTGCCCTCTTCCATGTTACCGTCACATACGTCAATATATTTTAAAATCCCATGCAATTTCCTCAAGTAGGCACCGGCTTGTCCGGGTGTCCGGATGTCCGGTTCACTGACAATCTCGATCAGGGGAACCCCGGTCCGGTTCAGATCCACCATGCTTTTGGCCCTGGCCGGATCATGGATGAGTTTTCCGGCATCCTCTTCCATGTGAATCCGGGTAATGCCGATTCTCTGAACGCCGGAGGGGTCTGTTTCAATATCAAGGTATCCATGTTCGGCAATGGGAAGGGCATATTGGGAAATCTGATATCCTTTGGGAAGATCCGGGTAAAAATAGTTTTTCCGGTCAAACCGACTTTCCCTGTTGATGTTGCAATGGGTGGCAAGGGCGGCTTTGATGGCAAAGGAAACCACTTGTTTGTTCAGGACCGGCAACACACCGGGCATTCCCGTACAAACAGGGCAGGTATTGGCATTGGGTGATTTCCCGAAGGCGGTGGAGCATCCACAGAAAATCTTTGTTTTTGTTTTCAATTGTGCATGGACTTCAAGACCGATGACAGGTTCAAACTGCATGAATAATTATTCCTCTTATGGGTTATCACTAATATCGTTTAACAATAACCTTCTTATATAACCTTGAAATTTCCATTAATCAATATAATTTTCATTGCATAAAAACAGGGAAAACTATAAAAGAGATACCGAATGATGATGATTACCGTTGGAAACAAATAAAGGGGGCGTATGCAGTTTTTCTTGTGTGTCATTGGCATGGTCATGATTGTTGAGGGGGTGCCATACTTTGCCGTCCCCGGCAAAATGAAGGAAATGGTTCAAATGATCATTCGGCTGGAAGACACCCATCTGAGAAAATTCGGGTTCGGTTTGATGCTGATAGGGCTTTGCCTTGTTTATATGGGTATGGAAAGCCTCTGATGTTTCAATTGTCCGATTATGCCTATGATTTGCCAGCGGAAAAGATTGCCCAGACACCGTGCAAAAACAGAACTGAATCAAAGCTACTGCATCTGGATAGAAAAACAAAAATTCTTTCCCATCAAAGGTTCAGGGATCTGCCCACATTGCTCAGGGCGGATGATCTTTTGGTGATCAATACAACAAAGGTGGTTCCGGCAAGGCTGTTGGGAAAAAAAGAGACAGGTGGTAAAATTGAAGTATTGATCGTTGATTATGCCACTGGAATGAAACACCTTGAGAGGACCGGTTTTTTCCAGTGTGACTGTTTGATTAAAGCCTCAAAAAGCCCGAAAAAAGGGGCCCGGCTTTTGTTATCAGATACAGTTGAGGCAAGGGTTGAAGCCATAAAGGAAGGGGTTTTTGAGGTCAGATTTTTAAACGGGCACAACTTTATAGAATTTCTCAAACGATCCGGTAAAATTCCCTTGCCCCCGTATATCAAGAGGGCGGACCCCGGTTCCGGCCAGAATGACCCGGACGATTACCAGACGGTTTATGCGGCCCAGGAGGGGGCGGTTGCCGCGCCCACAGCCGGACTTCATTTTACCCATCCCTTAATGGATGATCTCAAGGCAAAAGGGATTGATTTTGCCCCCATTACCCTTCATGTCGGATATGGCACGTTTGTGCCGGTAAGGGTGTCGGATATCAGGGATCATCAGATTCATTCCGAGTATTTCTCCCTGTCCAGGAAAACCGCAGACAAAATCAATACTGCCAAACAGCAACATCGCCGGATTGTTGCGGTGGGAACCACCAGTGTAAGAACCCTGGAGTTTCTTTCCGATGCCGCCGGCCACGTCACCGCGCAAAACGGATTTTGTGATCTGTTTATCTATCCCGGGTATACCTTTAAATGCGTGGATGCCATGATCACCAATTTCCACCTTCCTGAATCCACCTTGTTGATGCTGGTGTCGGCATTTTACAATCGGGAAAGCATATTGGCGGCCTACCAGGAAGCCATCAACAGCGACTATCGATTTTTCAGCTATGGCGATGCCATGCTCATCCAATAAGAAGGCCTATGTTAACATTTGAAATATTAAAAACATCAGAAGAAACAGGGGGATCAACACCGTCCCGGGCACGACTGGGAACCATTACCACCGATCATGGGGTGATTGACACCCCCATTTTTATGCCCGTGGGCACCCGGGGGTCAGTGAAGTCTGTCAGTGTTGAAGACCTGGATCATTGCAAGGTCCAGATTATTCTTGGCAATACCTATCACCTTTATCTAAGACCGGGGTGTGAGGTGATTGACCATATGGACGGCCTTCATTCGTTTATTGGCTGGAACAAACCCATGTTGACCGATTCCGGTGGTTTCCAGTTTTTTTCCCTGGCAAAGCTGGCTAAATTTACCGATGCAGGGGTTGCGTTTCAATCCCATATTGACGGATCAAGGCATGTGTTTTCCCCGGAAAAAGCCGTTGAAATTCAAATGATCCTGGGATCGGATATCATGATGTCCCTGGACTGGTGCATGGGGTATCCGGCCAGCGAACGCCAGACCCTGGAAGCGGTGAACAAGACAAGCCTGTGGGCAAAACGGGGGTTTGATTTCTGGCAGGAAAAAGGGGCGGTGAATAACCTGTTCGGCATCGTACAAGGCGGGATGTACAAGCCGCTTCGCACCCTGTCCGCCGAGCAGTTGACCCGGATTGATTTTCCCGGGTTTGCCCTGGGGGGGTTGAGCGTCGGGGAACCCAAGGCCCTCATGTATGAAATGGCAGACCATACCCTGCCGTTGCTGCCGGTGCACAAACCCCGATATATTATGGGGGTGGGCACCCCGGAAGACCTGGTTGAACTGGTGGGCATGGGGTGTGATATGTTCGACTGTGTCATGCCCACCCGAAATGCCAGAAACGGCCAGCTGTTTACCTCCACTGGGACCCTCAATATTTCCAATGCAAAATTCAGGCTTGACAAAGGGCCCATTGATACGGATTGTAACTGTTATACCTGTCAGAACTATTCCCGGGGGTATTTACGGCATTTGTACAAATCAAGGGAATTGTTGTCTTACCGATTGAACACCATGCATAATATTTATTATTATCTTGATCTGATGGAGAAAATGAGGGCGGCCATCAGGGACGATCGATTCCTGGCGTTTAAGACTGAATTTTATGCGAAAAGACAGACCTAAGGAAATCAACCGATGCACGAGATGGGGATTGCCGAACAATTGGTTAACATCGCCCTGGATGCAATTCCTGAAGACATGGAACATCCAGTGGTTGAAATCGTAAATCTGAAAATCGGGCGGCTTGCATCTGTGGTCGAACATAGCCTTACGTTTTGTTTTGAGATCATTACAAAAGATACGCCGCTGGAGAATGCCCGGCTTAAGATTGACGTTGTTCCGGTGACGGTTCGGTGTCAGTCCTGTGACAACACCTGGGAGGTGACAGGGCCGGTGTTCACATGTCCTTTCTGTAAAGAGGGGGATGTCCAAATGCTCACCGGAAGAGAAATAGAGATCACCTCCCTGGAACTGGCAGAGTAAGTAAAAACAGATCAATTTTAAAAAGCAGGCAAAAACCATGGAAATAAATATTCAAAAAAGAGTGCTTGAAGCAAACGAAACACAAGCCGATACGAACAGAATGTTTTTCAAGGACCAGAATGTGTTTGTGCTGAACTTGATGTCCTCACCCGGCTCGGGAAAAACCGAGACCCTTTGTAAAACCCTTGTACGGCTGATGCCCCGGATTCGCGTGGGCGTGATTGTGGGAGATATCTGCACCACCAACGACGCTGACCGGCTGGATGTAACCGGTGCCAAAGTGACCCAGATCAATACGGATCAGTTTGGGGGGGATTGCCACCTGGCAGCACACCTGATTTTTTCTTCGGCCAGGCAGTTGGGGTGTGAGGACCTTGATCTTCTCATTGTGGAAAATATCGGGAACCTGGTCTGTCCGGCTGAGTTTGATATTGGTGAGGATGCAAGGGCCGTGATGTTAAGCGTAACCGAAGGGGAAGACAAACCATTGAAATACCCGTTGATGTTCAGGGTGGCAGACGTTGCCATTTTAAACAAGATTGATTTGCTGCCATACCTTGATGTGGATATCCGGTTGGCAAAGGACAATATACAACAAGTGCATCCCCACCTGCCGGTGTTTGAGATCTCTGCTAAAACTGAAGAAGGCTTTTCACCCTGGCTTGAATGGCTGAACATAAAGGTGTTTGAAAAAACAGGAAAAGGCCTTTGACCGCTTTAGGGGCACAGAAATAAATAATTCCCCGATCTTGATTGTCTTTCAACTCGTCTTCTGCGTTGCATCAAAGGACACATATTTCACCTGACCCCTGTCTGCCGGCACTTAAGTCTCATGGTTGGCTGAACACGGTGTAAGGGAAAAGATAAAAAGGGAGAGAACATTATGGAAAAGAAACGAATGGCATTTGCCGGTTCATGGTATCCTGCAGCCGCTGATGCGTGTGAGGCTTCCATACAAGGGTTTTTAAAAGAAAAGAACGGGCCCCTGGCGGGTCGTTTTATGGGGGGGATTGTCCCCCATGCAGGTTGGTACTATTCCGGGTCTATTGCCTGCCGGGTGATTGCTTCTCTTCAGTCTGATGATAAAATTGATACCATTGTTTTATTCGGTGCACATATGCACAGGCAGTCCGAACCCTTTATCCTGTCCCATGGTGCCATTGAAACACCCTTTGGGGATATGGAGGTGGACAGGGAACTGGCAGATAAGATTTGTGGGGGTATCAGTATCCGCCAGAGACCGCCCCACAAATTTCCGGATGATAATACCCTTGAGCTTCAATATCCGTTTATTAAATATTTTTACCCGGATGTAAAAATTGTGGTCTGCGGTGTTGCACCGTCCTTTTTTGCCGGAATTATCGGCAGTATGGTCGTTGCAGAAGCGCAACAATTGTCAAAAAATATCAGGGTGATCGGTTCCACGGACATGACCCACTATGGGCCTGATTTTGGATTTACACCGGCCGGAACCGGTAACCGGGCCGTGGAATGGGTGACAACCGAAAATGACAGGGCCGCCATCCAGGCAATGATGGAAATGGATCCGTCAACGATTGTCGCTGAAGGGCTGGATCATCAGAATATGTGTTGTGCCGGTGCTGCAGCTGCCACAGCGGCAGCCTGTAAAAACCTGGGCGCGGTCAAGGCCGTTGAGCTTGACTACGCCACCAGTTTTGAGAAATCCGCCGCCGAAAGTTTTGTGGGATATTCAGGGCTTCTTTATGCCGTATCCTGAATCAGCCGGATAGCGGTTTTAATCCGTTGAACGGTTTTTTCCTGACCCAGGGCCAGCAGCATTTCAAAAATACCCGGACTCACCGTTGTGCCCGTAATGGCAACCCTTATGGGCTGGGCAATTTTTCCGAATTTGAGATGGGTTTGATCCATGATTTTCTTGAATACGTGTTCAAGGGTCGCCTGGGTATACGCTTCAAGGCCTTCAATATCGTCTGCAATGGTTTGCAGCATATCCAGACAGTCGGGGTTTAAAAATTTATGAGCGGCCTTTTCATCAAATTGAACATCTTCCTGATAATAAAAAGCAGCGCCCTTTGCCATCTCCACAAGGGTTTTACTTCTGGACTGAAGGGTTTCAATAACCCCCTGGGTGAAGGCATCATTTTGGGCATCAATGCCTAAATTTTTCAGGTGAAACAGGAAATGATCTGCCAGTATCTCCGGGCGTTTGCTTTGAATGTGTTTGGCATTCAGGGCCAAAAGTTTATCATTGTCAAACATGGAAGCGGATCGGCCTAGATGTTCCAGGTCAAATTTTTCAATGAGGTCATTCCTTTCAAAGAATTCCTGGTCCCCATGGGACCATCCCAACCGCACCAGATAATTGATCATGGCATCGGGCAGGAATCCTAAATGCTTATATTCCCCCACGGACATGGCACCGTGCCGCTTGCTCAGGCGGGATTTGTCAGCTCCCAGGACCATGGGAACATGACCGAAACTCGGCATGTCTGCGCCCAGGGCCTGGTATATCAGCATTTGTTTCGGGGTATTGATCAAATGGTCATCTCCCCGGATAATGGTATTAATCCCCATGGTCAGGTCATCAATGACAACCGCCAGGTTATACATGGCAGATCCGTCACTTCTCTGGATAATAAAGTCATCCATTTCAGAATTTTGAAATGCCGTGTCACCCTTTACGATGTCCTGAACAATGGTAACGCCTGTTTGGGGCGTTTTCAGGCGGACCACCGTGTTGTCGCCGGGGCCAAGATTTTTTTTCCGGCACCTGCCGTTGTACATGGGTTTTAATCCATTGGCCTTGGCCGCTTCTCTCATGGCATTGACCTCTTCCGGGGTACAGGAACAATAGTAGGCAGACCCTGATTCGACCAGTCGTTCTATGTATTCAGTGTAAATAGTGGCTCTTTCGGTTTGAAAATACGGGCCTTCATCCCAGTCAATGCCGAGCCATGTTAACGATTCCAAAATAGCCCCCACAGATTCTTTTGTGGATCTTACCGTATCGGTATCTTCAATTCTTAAAATAAATTTCCCTTTTTTTTTCCGTGCATACAGCCAGTTAAAGAGCGCTGTTCTTGCCCCGCCAATGTGAAGGGCGCCGGTGGGGGAGGGGGGAAATCGTGTGACAATTGGTTCCATTTGTTCTCCATAAAATAAATATTGCAGAAAATTAAGACGTTACCTACCACAAGACCTGATTTCATTCAAGTGTGGGGACTTAAAATACTTCAGTTTAAATTTCTTGACACTTTTTGTTAATTGATGTAAAAATGTGTGTTTTATTATATTGGACCATAGCAATAGAAACTCAAATAAAATAATATAGTTAGGAGAGATCAATGGCAGTCCCAAAGCAAAAGAGTTCTAAAGCAAGAGGCAGAAAAAGACGGACACATTACAAAACAAGCGCTCCCACAGTGAGCGTCTGCCCTGAATGTCAAGAGCCCAAACTTCCCCATACCGCCTGTCCTGAGTGCGGTGCATATAAAGGAAGAAATGTAAACGACCTGGTCGACGACGAATAGTGTAAGGAGTCAGTCTAATCCATGACGGTTGAAACAAAAGTGAAAAAAGCGATCGCTGAAAAGATTTCAGGGATTGATATTGAGGATATTGTTCCGGAAGCCTCCCTGATTGAAGATTTGGGTGCGGATTCTTTGACCATTGTTGAACTGGTCATGTCAATGGAAGAAATATTCGAGATTGAAATTGATGATGAGGATGCTGAAAAACTGCACACGGTTCAGGATACCATTGATTTTATCAAATCAAAATTTTAAACAAGGGTAATTAAAATGGATAAAACCACGTCCATTATCATTGGAAGTGACCATGCCGCCTATGAATTGAAAGAAAAAATCAAGGCATATCTGTCGGACAAAGGATATTCGGTTGAAGACGCCGGGACCCACAATGAAGCATCGGTAAATTATGTGGTGTTTGGTAAAAAGGTTGCCGGCGCTGTTTCAAGCGGGCAATATTCAAAGGGAATTTTGCTTTGCGGTACCGGGTTGGGGATGTCCATGGTTGCCAACCGGTTTCCCCATGTAAGGGCCGCTCTTTGTTCTGATGTGTTCTCCGCACGGATGAGCCGGATTCATAATGATGCCAATGTGCTGGTTCTCGGGGGGCGTATTGTGGGGGATGTTCTGGCATTTGCACTGGTTCAAACATGGTTGGATACGGCGTTTGAAGGCGGACGTCATCTTGAACGGATTCAAAGTATCGATAATTAGATGTACGGGAAGGGGTAGAGGAAATGGGGTATCTTGATCAGACGGATTTTGAAATTGCAAAGATTATTAAACAGGAAGCACACCGCCAAGAATATGAATTGAATCTGATTGCTTCTGAAAATACGGTGAGCCGTTCTGTTATGGAAGCACAGGGGTCCATTTTGACCAATAAGTATGCTGAAGGGTATCCTTCCCGGCGGTATTATGGCGGTTGTGAATATGTGGACCAGGCAGAGGATCTGGCCATTCAACGGGCCAAGCAATTGTTCAACGTCGAATATGCAAACGTTCAGCCCCATTCCGGCTCCCAGGCCAATATGGCGGTGTATTTTGCCGTGTTGAACCCCGGGGACAGAATTCTTGCCATGGATCTTTCCCATGGCGGTCACCTGACCCATGGCGCTGCCGTCAGTTTTTCCGGCAGGCTATTTGATTTTGCCCATTACGGACTCTCCCCCCAGACCCAGCGGATTGACCTGAACCAGGTGGAAGACCTTGCAAAAAAACATCACCCAAAGCTGATTGTGGCCGGTGCCAGCGCTTATCCCAGAATTATCGATTTTAAAGGATTTGCTGATATCGCTAAATCTGTGGGCGCACTTTTTATGGTGGATATGGCCCATATTGCCGGTCTTGTGGCGGCGGGTGTTCACCCCACTCCGGTGGGGTTTGCAGACGTGATCACCTCAACCACTCACAAAACCCTTAGAGGACCCCGGGGCGGTTTGATCCTGTCTTCGGAAAAATTTGCCAAATCCATTGCCAGCCAGATTTTTCCCGGTATTCAGGGGGGGCCATTAATGCATGTGATCGCAGCAAAAGCAGTGGCCTTTAAAGAAGCATTGGATGACACCTTCGTCGAGTACCAGCGGCAGGTGATCAAAAATACGGCAGCCCTTGCCGCCGTTCTGATGGAGAGAGGCTATCAACTGGTTTCCGGCGGAACAGACAACCACATGGTATTGGTTGATTTCAGTCAACGGGAAATTTCCGGGAAGGATGCCGAAGAACGACTTGGCAGGGCTGGCATCACCGTAAACAAAAATACAGTTCCCAATGAAAAGCGCGGCCCCTTTGTTACCAGTGGTATCCGCATCGGGTTGCCCCTTGTTACATCCAGAGGAATGGATGAAGCGGCCAGCAAACAGATTGCGACCTTTATCTGCGATGTTCTGGATGATCAAGCCAATGTTGAGCGCATGGCCAAACGGGTGACAGATCTTTGCCGACAATATCCCTTATATCCCGGGGAATTTTCCCATGACTGAGCCTGCGTCTGACAGACCTTCATGGCATGCATACTTTATGGGAATCTGTGATCTGGTTTCCAGCCGGTCTACCTGTATCAGAAGAAAAGTCGGCGCGGTTCTGGTGAAGGAAAAAAGAATTCTTTGCTCAGGGTATAATGGGGCCCCGTCAAAGGTGCCCCACTGCCGGGAAGTCGGATGCTTAAGGGCTCAATTGAATGTCCCGTCCGGGGAAAAACATGAATTGTGCCGGGGGGTCCATGCCGAACAGAATGCCATTATCCAGGCGGCCTATCACGGTATACCGGTGAGCGGGGCACATCTTTACTGTACCCATCAACCCTGTTCCATCTGTGCAAAAATGATCATTAATGCCGGCATCAAAATCGTCTACTATAAAGAGGGGTATGATGACCCGCTAACCGTTGAGATGTTTGACCAGGCCAAGGTAAAACTTGTCCGGTTTGAGATGCCATAAATAAAGAGGCCCAACATGAAATGCCCATTTTGTGGAAACCTGAACACAAGAGTCGTTGATTCGCGTCCGGGCAAAATTGAGTTTGAAGTGCGTCGACGCAGAGAATGTCAGGACTGTGCCCAGCGATTTACCACTTATGAGCGGGTTGAGCAGGTTCCCATCATGATTGTTAAAAAGGATAACCGCAGGGAAGAATTTAATCGGGAAAAGGTGCTGACGGGGATTAAAAAAGCCTGTGAAAAAAGAGCCATCAGCATTGATCAGATTGAGGCGGTTGTGGATGCCATTGAGCGGGATTTAAGGGAAACTAATGACCGGGAGATTTCTTCAACCATTGTGGGGGAAAAAATTATTCAGGCGTTAAAGCAACTCGATGATGTGGCTTATGTCCGGTTTGCATCTGTTTACAGAGAGTTCAAAGATGTGGCCGATTTCATCCAGGAACTCAAAAAAATCATGCCCAAAGACTGTTTGCCCCTAGAATTTGATAAGATGTCGGATCCGGTTGATGACAGATCATGATTTTATGCGGCAGGCGCTTATCCTTGCACGAAAAGCAATGGGATTTACCTCCCCTAATCCTTGTGTGGGAGCGGTTGTTGTTAAGAATGGGGAAGTGGTCGGGCAAGGGTTTCACAGGGCTGCGGGATGTGCCCATGCTGAAGTGGAAGCCCTTGATAATGCCGGCCCCAGGGCAGGGGGGGCAACCCTCTATGTGACCCTGGAACCGTGCAATCATTTTGGAAAAACACCGCCATGCACCCATAAAATAATCAAGGCAAAAATAAAAAAAGTGGTTGTGGGCTGTAAAGACCCCAACCCTTTCGTCAGTGGTGGGGGGATACAATACCTTCAAGACAACGGGATTGAAGTGATTTCCGGTGTTTTGGAAAAAGAGGCCCAAATCCTGATCGAAGCGTTTATCTGGTATACTCAACATCATAAAACCCCTTTTGTGATCATGAAATGTGCATCCACTCTGGATGGAAGAATCGCAACGGCTGCCGGGGATTCAAAATGGATTACCAATGAAGCGTCCCGGGCATTTGCTCATCAGATCCGTCATGAAGTGGATGCCATACTGGTGGGGTCGGGAACCTTACATGCCGATAACCCGTCTCTGACGTCAAGAATTGCCGGTGTTCAAACAAAAGATCCGGCCAGAATTATTCTGGATACCCATTTAACGATTAAAGAAGATGCCCGGGTGCTGACCCAGACATCCACTGCCAAAACCATTATTGTGACAGGCCCGGATGTATCAGAAGAGAAAAGAGCGTTAATAGAACAAAAAGGTGCCTGGATCATTGACGTACCGCTAAAGGAAGAAAAACTTGATTTAAATGAACTGATGATTAAATTAGGGCAGATGTCAATTTTAAGCGTATTGATAGAAGGCGGCAGTCGGGTGGCAGGATCAGCGCTCAAGGCGGGAATCGTAAACAAAATGCTGTTTTTTTTAGCGCCTAAATTTTTAGGATCCAGTGACGGAATTCCCATGTTTGAAGGAAAAGGTCCGGATCTGATAAAAGATGCGTTTGAGCTTAAACGGTTGACAGTGACTCGATTTGACACGGATATCCTGGTACAGGGATATATAGACATATAGGGTACCAATGGGGTGCACAGGATTGAAACGCGGCAAGTGCTTGGGAAATAAAGACAGTGTTTACAGGTATCATTGAAAGTTTTGGAACCATCAACCGCATTACGTCCAGTGGCGAGGGAAAGGTGCTTCATATCGGTTGTGATCTGGATTTGTCCGGGAGCCGAGTCGGAGATTCTTTTGCTGTAAACGGTGCCTGCCTGACGGCGGTCAGTTTAGAAAAACATGCGTTTAAGGTGGATATGGCACCTGAGACGGTGGAACGGACAACGTTTAAGAATCTAACGATGGGGTCCCGGGTCAATATCGAGCGGGCATTAAAATTGTCGGATCGAATTGATGGCCATCTGGTTTCTGGTCATATTGACGGCACGGGCATCATTTCTTCCATCGTCCGAAAGAGCAATGCCCTGATTATCAAAATTAATGTTCCCCTGAAGCTGTCTGCGGATATGATTGAAAAAGGATCTGTTGCCATTGAGGGAATCAGCTTGACCATCAACAGGTGTACGGACAAAGATTTTGAAATCAGTATTATTCCTCATACTGCCGATATCACGACCATCGGGTTAAAACGGGTCGGTGATGAGGTCAATATCGAAACCGATATGATCGGAAAATATGTAAAAAAGATGTTAATGGGAAGTTTTTCAAAAAACGATGCCTTGTCCGGCCAAAAAAAAGAGGTCAGCATGGAACTTCTCGCAAGGAACGGATTTTTATAACCTTAAGGATTTAGATATGCCGCATTTAACAATTGAACAGGCGATTGAAGATATTAAAAACAGTAAAATGGTTATTCTCGTGGATGATGAAGATCGTGAAAACGAGGGTGATTTGACCATGGCAGCAGAAGCGGTAACACCTGAAGCCATTAATTTTATGGCCACCCATGGAAGGGGATTGATCTGTCTTTCCCTTGATTCAACGATTGCAGACCGGTTGGACCTGCCCATGATGGTGGACAATAATACCTCACAATACGGCACGGGATTTACCGTGTCCATTGAGGCTAAAATGGGAGTCACCACAGGGATTTCCGCAGCAGACCGTGCCACAACTGTTCTGACGGCTGTGGCCGATGACACCACCCCCAATGATATTGCCAGACCCGGACATATTTTCCCGTTGCGGGCCAGGGACGGCGGTGTCATGGTCCGGATCGGCCAGACAGAAGGATCGGTTGATCTGGCTCGGCTGGCGGGCATGAAACCTGCCGGGGTGATTTGTGAAATTATGGACGATGACGGCACCATGGCACGGATGCCGTCCCTGGAAAAATTTGCAAAAAAACATGGTATCGGTATCTGCACGGTTGCGGACCTGGTGAAATACCGGCTTAAAACGGAAAGTTTCGTTAAAAAGGCCGCGGAGACGGTTATTCCCACAAAGGTGGGGGGAGAGTTCAGGATCATTGCGTATGAAAACGATCTCGATGATTTGACCCACATTGCCCTGGTAAAAGGGGAAATTGATCCTGAAAAGGAAATTCTGGTAAGGGTTCATTCAGAATGCATGACCGGGGATATTTTTTCATCCCTTCGATGTGACTGCCAGGACCAGCTCCACAGGGCCATGGCCATGATGGAAGAAGAAGGGTGTGGCGTGCTGTTATACCTTCGCCAGGAAGGCCGGGGCATCGGGCTTGTCAACAAATTAAAAGCCTATGAATACCAGCGCCAGGGTCTGGATACGGTTGAAGCCAATGAAAAACTCGGCTTTGATGCAGACATGAGAGATTATGGTGTGGGCGCCCAGATGCTGGTGGATCTGGGGGTCAAGAAAATGCGCCTTTTAACCAACAACCCCAAAAAAATGATCGGCCTGGAAGGCTATGGATTAACGGTTGTTGAGCAGGTTCCCATTCAAGTTGAGCCCAATTGTTACAACCAGGGATATTTAAAATGTAAACAGGCGAAGATGGGACATTTGCTCCACATGTAAGGGGTTATTTTAACGTGTGATTAATATGAAGAATAAAAGGATATAAACATGCCCAAAATTATCGAAGCAGGCTTACAGGCCCAGGGTAAAAAGTTTGGAATCATTGCTTCCCGTTTTAATGATTTTATTACCGGACGGCTCTTGGAAGGGGCACTGGATGCCCTCATCAGAAGCGGCGCCGAAGATAAGGATATCACGGTTTTAAAAGTTCCCGGCGCCTTTGAAATTCCTCTGGCTGCAAAAAAAATGCTGAACCATGGATCCTATGATGCCATTATCTGTATTGGCGCCGTCATCCGGGGGGCCACAACCCATTATGATTATGTGTGCGCTGAAGTATCCAAGGGCATTGCAACGGTCAGCCTGGAGGCCGACGTACCGGTGATGTTTGGTATCCTTACCACGGAAACCATTGAGCAGGCCATTGAAAGGGCAGGAACAAAAGCCGGAAATAAAGGGTTTGACGTCGCTCTGGGTGCCGTGGAAATGGCAAATCTTTCCGATAGTCTGAAAAAGGCACAATAAAATTATGGGGGACCGCAGGCAGGCAAGGGAACTTGCCCTTCAAGCCTTGTTTTCTTTTGATCTGGACGCATCAGACCCAGATGAACGTATGGCGGCGTTCTGTGCCAATAATGAAGAAAGTCTTACCCAGGGAGTCAAACCGTTTTTCCTGGATCTGGTAAAAGGGGTAAAGGAGAATGAATCTCAAATTGATGCCCTGTTAAACCGGTATTCAAAAAACTGGAAAATTTCCAGGATGCCTGTGGTGGACAGAAATATTATGAGAATTGCCATCTTTGAATTTTTAAAACGCACGGATATTCCCTGCTCCGTTACCATAAATGAAGCAGTTGAAATCGGAAAAAAATATGGCACTAGGGATTCCGGCGCATTTATCAATGGCGTTCTGGATCGAATCAAATCCCTTGAAGGATTGGAAATAGCGGATAAATCTTAGGAGGTTGTTTTGTTTATAAAGAAACTTGAAGTGGGCCCAATTATGGCCAATTGTTATATTTTAGGATGTGAATCTACAAAAGAAGCGGTGGTTATTGATCCGGGAGATGATGCGGATCGAATCCTGATGGAATTGTCAAAAGCCGAATTACGGGTGAAATACCTGATTAATACCCACGGTCATTTCGATCATGTGGGGGCCAATAAAAGAATGAAAGAAGTGACCGGGGCGCAGCTGGCCATTCATCCGGATGATGAGCCCATGTTGAATCAACTGTCAAAGTCTGCGTTAATGTTTGGGATGTCTGTGGAGGATTCCCCCCCTGCTGATATTCTTTTAAAAGACGGGGATGAAATTACATTTGGTGACATCACCCTGAAAGTGATTCACACGCCAGGTCATTCAAAAGGCGGTGTCTGCCTGTATACTGCAGGTCACCTGTTTGCCGGGGATACCTTGTTTGCCGGGTCCATCGGCAGGACAGATCTGGAAGGTGGCGACTATGATACCTTGATTTCAAGTATCAAAAATCGACTGCTGTCCCTTGACGAGAACACCCTCGTGTACACCGGTCATGGCCCGGAAACAACCATTGGCAATGAACGGAGAATGAATCCGTTTTTAAGATGAAAGACCAAAAGAGGGGTGGGACCCGTTTTTCCTTAAACCATCAAACTTGATTTTTTTTTTAAATCAATATACCGTGTCTTACAGATTTTAATATTAATTGATTAGGCTAAAGTGACTTGCCATGAAAAAGAAAATCATCATCGTCATTGCAATTGCCGTATTTTGTATGGTTCAACAGGGAATGGCGCAACCCATAGTTTTGGTTGATGTTCCTGTTTTTACGTTTGAATCGGTGCCCGAAGGGGTTCCTATTGCCCATGTGTTTAACGTTAAAAATATCGGGGATACCGCGCTTCATATCGACAATGTTTTGCCGCCCTGAGGGTGTGATAAACATTCCTTTGACAGGGACATTCCCCCGGGCGGGGAAGGCAAGATAATGGTGAGCTTTAAAACCAGTGGATACGGTGGAAAGACCATGAGGAAAAATATCCTGGTCAAGACGAATGATCCGGATAAAAAAAAGTTCAACCTGACGGTCACAGGACCGGTGGAAAAAGTTGTGGATATCAGCCCCAGATCGGTTTACCTGAATGGAAACCCAGGTGACACTCTGGATGCTGTTGTCAATATTACCCCGGCGGAAAAATATCCTTTTTCAATTCTGGAAATGAAACAGAAGATCAATACTAGAATTAAAGCCCAGCTGATAGAACTCAACGGCGATAAAAAATCCTGGCAGGTTAAAATTAAAAGTACGTCAGATACGGCCGGCGATCTGTATGATGTGCTGACCCTTAAAACAGACAGTCCGTACAAACCAAATCTGACCATCAGGGTCTATGCCATTTTTATTAAAAAAAAGGAACCCCGTTCTTAAGCGTATTGAACCCTTAATCCCCTCCCCAAAAAAAATATGGATATTTCAAAAATAAAAGCAGTGGTCTTTGACTGTGACGGTGTCATGTTTGATACGGCCGTTGCCAACAGAAAATTTTATGACGAGGTGTTGCAGGCCTTTGGCAAACCCTCTTTGACTGAAGATCAGTTTGTCAATGTGCATATGATGACGGTCACTGATGCGATTGGCTATCTTTTTTCTGAAATGAAGGACCTTACACGTGTTTATGAGTGCCTTAAACACATTGGATACCCTAAATTCATCCAGTATATGACCATGGAGAAAGGGTTGAAAGAACTGCTCATATCCCTGAAAGATAACGGGTATATCAGGGGAATCGGCACCAACCGGACCAACACCATGGAAAAGGTGCTGGAAGACTTTCACCTGGAAGATTATTTCGAAGTTGTGGTCACGGCACAAACGGTTAAACATCCCAAGCCTGATCCTGAGCAATTGCTGCTTATCATGGAAAAATTTAATCTGAAACCGGTTGAGATCCTTTTTGTGGGGGATTCTGAATATGACCAGCAGGCGGCTGTCAATGCAAAGGTATGGTTTGCCGCATTTAAAAATCCGGCATTACCGGCAGATGTTAATGTGAATTCAATGGATGAAATTGCTAAGATTTTACAGATAAATTAATAAAATTCTTGACAAATTCATCCATCATCATTACATGATACAAGATTTTTCAGTTTAGAATTCAAGATAAATGTTTGGATAAACATTTATTACAAGTAAAACATAAACAAGGAGAATGAAGAATATGTCGAAATTAGTAGCACCGCACGGTGGAAAAGGTCTCGTAATTTGTAAGCTTGAAGGCGCAGAACTAGAAGCAGAACTTAAAAAAGCCGCAGGTCTCAAAAAAATTGAGATTTCTTCCCAGGTTAAAGGCGATTTGATCATGCTGGGAATCGGTGGATTCAGCCCGCTTAACGGGTTTATGACCAAAGCGGACTGGAAAGGTGTTTGTTCAGACTTCCTTCTGGCTGACGGTACCTTCTGGCCTGTACCGGTGATGTTGGATGCAGCCAAAGATGATGCCGCCCAGATCAATGTTGGTGATGAAATTGCCCTGGAAAGAAAAGGCGAAATTTTTGCCACCATGAAAATAGAAGAAAAATTTGAAATGTCCGAAGACGAGAAAAAATGGGAATGTGAAAAAGTCTATAAAGGTCATGGCGAAGAATCTGCGGATGATGTGTTCTGGAAAATTGCCATGGAAGATCACCCAGGTGTTCAGATGGTTATGGCCAGAAAAGAATTTTGTCTTGCCGGTCCTGTAAAAGTCCTTTCTGAAGGCGAATTCCCGGAAAAATTTAAAGGGGTTTATCTGACGCCAACTGAAACCCGGGCTATTTTTGATGAAAGAGGCTGGGCAAACGTTGCTTCAATGCAGTTGAGAAACCCCATGCACAGATCCCATGAGCATCTTTGCAAAATTGCCCTTGACGTATGTGATGGTGTTTTGATCCATTCTTTGATTGGTAATCTCAAACCCGGTGATATTCCGGCAGACGTTCGTATTGAATGTATTGACACATTGATCAAAGGGTTTTTTGTCCCGGAACATGTCGTCAATGGTGGATATCCCCTTGACATGCGTTATGCCGGTCCAAGAGAAGGCCTTCTCCACGCCACTTTCCGTCAGAACTATGGGGTGAACAGAATGATCATCGGTCGTGACCATGCAGGTGTTGGTGACTTCTATACATTGTTTGAGGCCCAGGAAATTTTTGACACGATCCCGACCCCGTCAGAACCCGGAAAAGCACTGCTTTGCGAACCGTTGAAAATTGACTGGACATTCTACTGCCATAAATGTGACGGCATGGCTTCCATGAGAACCTGCCCCCACGGTAAAGATGACAGGGTTATCCTTTCCGGAACCAAATTGCGTCATGCCCTGTCCAACAACGAAGAAGTTGTGGATCACTTTGGCCGGGAGGAAGTTCTGGTTATCCTGAGAAAATACTATGCGTCCTTGACTGAGAAAGTTGAAGTTAAACTTCAGAGTCATGCAGAAGGATCTAAAATGTAATTTGTCCTTTCTGTTAAGGGCAACCCCATTTTAAACATACAAAGGGGGTCTTTCCTTGTAAAAGGAAAGACCCCCTTTTTTTATTTCCGAGTCCCTAACTGATATTTTCGATCTTTAGGACCGCAAATTTTATAAGCTGAATTTCTGCTTACCTTATTTTATCTGGGGTCCCTGGCTTTAATTAATGGATGGGGTCCGGCTTTTCTAATGCGCTTTTATCATTGTTTCATGATCAGACAGGTAATGTACCATAAGAAAAGCGTGACCCCTGTAAAATGACCCGTTCCGAAAGTTGAGTCCCAAATTTATGAACATTTCTGGTTCAACTTAAACGATTCATTGAAGATATCCAATAGTTTTACATTCTGTTTGGACATCATGACACAATTTCCACTTATGGCATAAAAAAGGATGCTCAGTCGCGTCTTTGAGGAATCATTTCTGATCCTTTCAATCTGGTTTTCATTAAAATCATCCACCAGTTCCCTCAAGTAGTGAAATTGTTCTACGGCTTGCTGACAGTCCACAATTTCCTTGTCCCGGAAAGCGGTCTCCACAAGGGCAAAGATATTCAAAAAAACCCGTTGGATCTCTTTTAATTCAATGATCTGGACTTCCAACAGTCCCTTGTGGCGATTACTGACGTGCATGCTGGACCGGATCACCGTATCCCGGTGGCCATCTGTTAATTTTTGAAGCCGTCGGATGATCTGGTAGTAATTATAGGAGGTGTCCTGGTCTTCTTTGGAGAGCAACCTCAATACTTTGAAAATATTGGCAATGATAATATTGGTGCTGTTCTGGAAGTGCTTGACCCGCATCCTTTCCTGCCGCAATTTATCGAGGTCTTCCTCAAAGAGCGCATTAAAAACGATGTCAAAGGATTCTCTGATACCTTTAAGAAGAACGGCCAGATGATCAAAGGTCTGGGAGACGGATGTTTGAAAATCATTAACATTGTGCAGGTTATATATACTGGTTTCTTCCTTGTCTTTTTCATGTTCTTTATGTTTGTGGTGATTTTTTCGGATCATATATCCGGCAAACGCGAAGAGAATAAAAAATCCGGGGACTTTTAAATAGGATAAGATATTGGCAAAAATAAACGCGGCCACAAAGGCAATGAAAGCGGTCATAAACCAGCCGCCAATGACCGTTAATACACCAGTGACCCTGTACACAGCACTCTCCCGGCCCCAGGCCTGATCCGAAAAGCTGCTTCCCATGGCTACCATGAACGTAACATAGGTGGTGGATAAGGGCAGTTTCAAAGAGGTGGCAAACGACACCACCGCACTGGCCACCATCAGGTTGACAGAGGCACGAACCAGGTCAAAGGAGGGTTCTCCCGACTGGGAAACCCCTTTTCGTTCTGCCATCGGGGCAAGGCGCCGGGAAATGGTGTTCCTCAAGGGCAGGGGTGTCAGGTGTTTTATGGTGCCGAATAATCCATCAAACATGTTGACGATTTTTCTGGACAGCCAGATAGATTCAAATTTTTCTGTGCCCTCATCCTGCTGGCCCAGGCGGATTTCTGTTTCTGTTACGGTTCTGGCCTTTTTGGAGAGCCACAGAGTGACCACCATGATAAGGCCTGCCCCCAGCATGATATAGGTCTGGGACTGGACTTTTTTGCTTAATGCAACCATGGGAATAGTTAACGGGTCACTGGAGGCAATGGCATTTTGAAAGGCATTCAGACCAGCCAGGGGAACGCCGATAAAATTTACCAGATCGTTGGCTGCAAATGCCATGGCCAGGGCAAAAGTACCGATGAGGACAATGGGTTTTAAAATATTGATCTTAAAAATGGATATCAAAAACTGGAAAATGGTGCCCGAGACCATAAAGATCCCGAACATGATGGTGAAGGAATGGGTCTTGATCCAGGTGATTGTCCCGGCATCCATAAAGGTTGCCCCTTTTGAGCCTTTGACAAGAATAAAAAAGGTGATGGCCGTCATGGCAAAGCCTCCCCATAGCGCGCCGTATTTTCTTAACCGATCCTGATAGTCAAATGTGAAAATCAGCCGGGAAACAAACTGCATCACCGCACCCGAGAAAAAGGCCACCACAATGGATAACAGAATGCCGCCCGCAATGGCCATGGCCTTGGCGGTATTGATATAGTCCCATAATTCCATGGACGCATCAGTGGCGGCTATAATTTTGATCATGGAAACCGCCACAGCTGCTCCCAGCAGTTCAAAGACAATGGATACTGTTGTGGACGTCGGCAGCCCATGGGTGTTGAACAGATCCAGCAGGAGAATGTCCGCGATCATGACCGAAAGGAAAATCGTCAGCAGCTCCGGCATGGTAAACAGTTGGGGATGGAAAATGCCCTTTCTGGCAACTTCCATCATGCCGCCGGAAAAGGTCACTCCGGCCAGGATGCCCAGGCTGGCGATGGCCATGATGACAACAAACGGTGCTGCCTTGGACCCGATGGCAGAATTTAAAAAGTTGACTGCGTCATTGGTAACGCCGACAATCAGGTCAAATATCGCAAATAAGACCAGCATGCCGATAATGATATAGCACAATTGAAGACCCATAATATTCTCTCTTTTGAAGTTATAATAGGCAAAATAGTTTCCCGGATAGTGGGATTAGATGCCTTTATTTAGTGATTTGTTAAATTAACGACTAATATAAACCTAATTGAATTCTAAGCGTTCAAGCCTAATAACCCTTTTAATCCTATTTTACAAGAGGTTGAGACAAGTCTAACATAATTCTAACAATTGGAAAAGTGATGAATGGGAAATGAGGTGCATGCGAGTATAAAATTAACAGGATGTTTTTTTTAGATGTTGAAGGGTAAGGATGGTTTCATAGATCTGTTTTTTCGGCAGATGGGTTTCCTTTGAAATCTGCCTGGCCAGACCGGATGTGCTCAGATCCGTTGTGGACAGTCTTGCAAGGATAATTTCTGCCAGTCGTTCTTTGTCCGGAGGCTTTTCAGGTGAACACCCCTGGACGAATAACACACATTCTCCTTTAATGGTCTCTTTCTGGTTTAATTGCTGGATAATTACCGACAATGTTCCCCTGATGTACTCCTCGTGGAGCTTGGTGATTTCCCTTGCCAGACATGCCCTTCGATCCCCTAAAACAAGCATCATCGCGTCACTAAGGGGTTTAATCCGTTTCGGAGATTCATAAAAGATGAGGGTAGCGCTTTGATTTTTTACAGCTTCAATTGCCTGGTGTCGTTTCTGGTGCTTCTTGGGCAGAAATCCCAAAAAAAGAAACGAATCCGTGGGAAGCCCGGATACGCTTAATCCGGCAATGGCAGCACTGCATCCGGGAATGGGGATCACCTTGATGTGTTCGCCAGCCACGGCAGTGACAAGTTTGTATCCCGGATCTGAAATGGTCGGTGTCCCGGCATCGGAAATCAGGGCAATGTTGAGACCGTTTTTCAAGTGAGTGATGAAATGGGGGATTTTGTTGACCTCATTGTGCTCATGGCAGGAAACAAGTTTTGTTTTGATGTCATAGTGGGACAATAGTTTTTTCGAGTGCCGGGTATCTTCTGCTGCAATCAGGTCAACCTGTTTTAACACCTTAACCGCGCGGAAGGTGATGTCTTCCAGATTCCCCACCGGAGTCGCAATCACATATAAAGTGCCAAAGGAAGTTGGGTCATCCATTTTGATGGCCCTGAAATGCATTTTTCATTAAATAAAAGGAAAACCCGTCTTTATTTTCATACACTTCCACCACATCGAACCGAACCCTTATGTCCATTTGATGGGTGTGTTTAAGATAAAATAAGGCACCCAGGATAATTTTTTTTTGTTTTGATCGGGTGACGGCTTCTCTTGGCAGTCCTTTTTTTAAACTGCGCCGGGTCTTGACCTCAACAAAGCAGAGATACTCTTTATCCCGGGCAATAATATCGATTTCAGAAGTCTTGGTTCGATAGTTGGTCTCCAGAATGGCAAACCCTTGACTCCGGAGAAAAGCAGCCGCTGCTGTTTCACCGGCGTGGCCCAGTGTTTTTCCATCATCGGTCATTGAAAACCTGCCTGACTCCCTTGAAGGACCGCCTGTGAACCGGGCAGGGGCCATGCGTGAAAATGGCTTGCTTGTGGGCTTTGGTGGGATAGCCCTTGTGCTGGAGAAAATTATAGTCTGGATAGGTTTCATGAAGGTCTTTCATGATGGCATCCCGGGTGACTTTGGCGATGATGGAAGCTGCAGCAATGGAAATGCTTTTCGAATCTCCTTTGATAATAGCAGACTGATCTATGTCCATGTCCAGGGTAAATTTGCCATCGATGAGAAGGAAATTCGGCGGGTGGGATAGATTTTCAACGGCCCGCTTCATGGAAAGCAAAGTGGCCTGGAGAATATTGATCTGATCTATCTCCTTGTGGGTGGCGATACCAGTGGCAACAGCAATGGCCTGTTCTTTGATTACAGGAAAAAACGCGGCTCTTTTTTTTTCTGACAGCCGTTTGGAATCATCAATTCCTTCACAGAAAAAATCCAGAGGCAAGATCACTGCAGCAGAAACCACAGGACCGGCAAGGGGTCCCCTGCCGGCCTCGTCTATACCTGCTATGCTGTTAAATCCCCGGGCAGTTGCTTCGTGTTCAAATTGCCACATCAGCGAAACCTTAAGGGGCTGTTATGCAAACCGTTTTTCTTTGATCCTGGCAGCTTTCCCTCTAAGGTTTCTAAGGTAGTAAAGCTTGGATCGTCTGACGCGCCCCCTTGTAACGACTTCTATCTTGTCAAGGATAGGGGAATACAGCGGAAAAATTCTTTCAACACCAATACCACCGGATATTTTTCTTACGGTAAAACGAGCGCTGGCATACCCTTTGGTTTTTTTAATCACCACCCCCTGGAATATCTGGATACGTTCCTTCTCACCTTCTCTGATTTTTACATGTACTTTTACAGTATCTCCTGAATCAAATTCAGGGATATCAAGTCGCAATTGTTCTTTTTCTATTTTTTCGATTACATTACTCATTTTGTTTCTCCTAAGATCCTTCCCTTTTGGTAAACGGATACGTATCTTATCTGCCATTAATGATTCTGTCCAAATATATTGATACGGCAGACCTGACAGAAAGGTGATTGTAATCTGAGCCCCCATCAATCGGGTCTAAAATAAAATCACACGTGTCAATCAATTCGTCTGCCAGTCCCCATGCCGTTCCAAAAACAAGCACATGGGATGCTTTATTCTCAAGTTTTAGCTGTAACGCCTTTGTTGTTATTGAACCGGCGGTTTTTTTTGCACTGGTGGCAATGGTGACCACTGGTTCCTTTCTTTCTGTTTCTATCGATGTGACCGCATCTTCAAGGGTTGCGGTCACACGAATAAGTTCAAGAGCTGCTTTCCTGAACGGATTGAGCTTGCCGCCCACTCCGTTTGTCCAGTGTTCAATCACCTCTTTGGCCAGCGTTGCCTGGTCGTCATAAGGGGTTACGACGTAAAATCCTTTTACCCCAAAGGTGATGGATGCCCTTGCAATATCATGCAAATCAATGGTTGTCAGGGATGATCCTATGGATTGATCCAGTTTGTTCATCACCGGAAAATGGATCAATGCCACGTAAAGGTTACTCGCTAACAAAGGTTCCCAACTCCCGACGCCATTGCATTAATATGTTTTTTTCTTCCGTTGTCAGTGTGCTTTTCCTGAAAAGATCCGGTCGTTTCAGAAACGTTCTCTGAAGGGAAGAGGTTCTTCTCCACTGCCTTATTTTTTCATGGTTTCCGGATAATAATACCCCGGGAACCCCTAATCCGTTAAATTCTTCCGGCCTTGTGTATTGTGCATATTCCAGTCGGTCATCTGTAAATGAATCCGATTTCGAAGAGTCACAACTGCCCAGGACACCTGGGATTAACCTGGCGACGGCATCAATGATCACCATGGCGGCCAATTCCCCGCCTGTCATAACATAATCCCCGATGGAAATTTCTTCATCCACCAGCAATGTGGTTATCCGTTCATCAAGTCCTTCATAACGGCCACAGACAAAAATAAGTCCGGTTTTTTGAGATGCAAGTTCCTGGGCTTTTTCCTGGCTGAATCGGGTCCCCTGGGGGGTCATCAATATCACCCGTGATTCAGGGCTTTTTTTTTGGGCGTATTCCACTGCGGCCTGCAGGGGTTCCGGTTTCATGATCATGCCGCTTCCCCCGCCATAGGGCCGGTCATCCACTGTCTTATGGCGGTCTGTTGAAAAATCCCGGATATTGATACACTGTCCTTTTATGAGATTTTTCTCAATACCCCTTGAGATCATACCATGATCAAAAAAGGGTCCGATGAGGTCGGGAAACAGGGTGAGTACAGTAAAGTCCATTAATAATCCTCGGGTAATGTCGTCCTCACGGTCCCTGCTTCAATGTCCACCGAGTCGATAAAGTGCTTGTGCATCGGTACCAGTGTTTCCCGGATTTTGCCGGTTACCACCAACACATCATTTGCACCGGTGGGAATAATATCGGTTATTTTGCCGATATACCCTTTTTGATCATCAAACACATCCAGCCCCAAAAGGTCCTGCCAATACCAGGTGTCTTCTTCCGGTTCCGGCAATTGAGCCCGGTCGATGAGAATTTTTTTTCCCACCAGATCCTCGGCAAGTTCCCGGTTATCAATCCCTTCAAGCAACAGAAGAATCCCCTTTCGCTGGGGGATTGCCTTGAGAATCGTGTATCGTTGTCCCGTGTCATCTTCAGCGGTTAACAGCACGCTTCTGCCCGGGCAGAAAGTATCCACTGATTCTGCAAAAGATCGAACCTTAATGTTGCCACCAAGCCCATGAACGCCGGTTACTTGACCTATGGTTAACAGATCGGCATTATCGTTCATGTGGTTTCCCTACTCAATGATTTCAAGAACCGTTCGTTTTTTAAGTTTGGTGGATGCTGCGCTTAAAATGGTTCTCATGGCTCTTGCCGATCTGCCCTGCTTCCCAATAACCTTTCCCAGATCTTCCTTTGCCACTTTAAGTTCCAGAACAGACGTTTGATCTCCAACCACTTCGGATACCTGAACCTGATCAGGATTATCAACCAGTGCTTTTGCAATGTATTCTACCAACTCTTTCATAATTAGATCTCCTTTTAACGGGGTATTGAGAATACCGGGAGTGCCTGTTAAACAGCATGCATACTTATGCCTGGGGGATTCCCTGCCGTTTTAATAAGCTCTGGACAGTGGTTGAGGGTTTGGCACCTTCGTCCAGCCAATATTTTATTCTGTCCTCTTTCAGGGTAATGGCAGCCGGCTCAATCATTGGATTATACGTGCCTAAAAGTTCCAAAAATCTTCCGTCTCTCGGGCTTTCAATGTCAGCAGCCACTATTCTGTAGAACGGTTTTTTCTTTGTGCCTTGTCTGGTCAATCTGATTCTTACGGACATATTCTTTTTTTTCTCCTTAGAATGGCAGCATGTTTTTCAATGAACGCATACCGCCTTTATTAAATTTCTTTATCATTTTCATGGACTGGGAATAGCTTTTCAGCAGTTTGTTGACATCCTGAACCGTTGTCCCGCTTCCCCTGGCAATTCTTTTTTTTCTTGACCCTTTAATGATGGTGTATAATCGCCTTTCTTCAGACGTCATTGAGTTGATAATCGCTTCAATCCTGACAAATTCCTTGTCGCTTATATTTAAGCCTTTCAACTGCTTTTTATTTACACCCGGCAACATCCCTATCAGATCTTTAATGGACCCCATTTTCCGTACAGATTTCATCTGGTTCCGGAAATCTTCCAGGGTAAAGGCATTTTTTCTTAATTTTTTTTCAAGTGCCTTGGCTTCTTTCTGGTCAACGGCTTCCTGTGCCTTTTCAATAAAGGAAAGCGTGTCTCCCATTCCCAGAATTCTGGAGGCCATCCTGTCCGGATGAAATGCTTCCAAAGCGGTTGATTTTTCACCGACCCCAATGAATTTTAACGGCTTACCGGTAACGGCTTTTATGGAAAGTGCTGCACCACCGCGAGCGTCACCATCCATTTTTGTTAGCACAACACCGTCCAAATCAAGGGCTTTGTCAAATGATGCCGCAATGTTCACCGCATCTTGACCGGTCATGGCATCCGCCACCAGAAGGATCTCTGATGGGTTGATGCCTTTTTTAATGTCTTTGAGCTCAGCCATTAAGGTTTCATCAAGATGCAATCGTCCGGCTGTATCCAGAATCAGTGTGTCACACCCCTGTTCCCTGGCGGCTAATTGTGCCTCCTGACAAATAGTTAAAGGCTTCATGTCAGTTGAAGACTGAAATACCGGAACATCCAGTTGCTGCCCAATTTTTTTTAACTGATCAATGGCTGCAGGCCTGTATACATCCACTGGTACCAGAAATGGCTTTCGGCCTTCTTTTCGAAGATAGTGTGCCAGTTTTCCTGCCGTAGTGGTTTTACCAGAACCTTGCAGTCCAATGAGCATAATGGACCCCAGAGACCTTCCATCAAAATTCAGGCCTTGATGTTCAGATCCCATCATTCTGGTAAATTCATCGTTTACAATTTTTATGACCTGCTGACCCGGGGTAAGGCTTTGCATGACATCCTGGCCCAGAGCACGCTCTTTTATATCTGAAATAACGGATTTTGCAACCTTATAATTGACGTCCGCCTCAAGCAGCGCCATCCGAACCTGCTTGAGAGCATCATCAATGTTCTTTTCATTCAGGGTGCCGTGACCTTTTAACTTTTTAAAGACCGAATCAAGCCTGTCACTCAAATTTTCAAACATAAAAAGATCAACCTCGAAATATCAAATCAAATCATTGAAATTAGTATAGATTCCGTGGTATGTCAAGAAAATAATAAATTTTAGCCGATTAAAATATTTGGGAAAACCATGGAAAACATATTGGATTTTACAAGGGATGATCTCGCTGTATGGCTTGAGAGCAGAGACATTCGCCCGTTCAGGGCCGGACAGATATTCAAGTGGCTCTATATCCGACAGGTCGATGCATTCGAACAGATGACGGATCTTTCTAAAGCGCTGCGCAAGACACTTGCGGATTGCTTTTTCGTTAACCGCCTCATCCTTGATGAACGCCAGGTTTCTGTTGATGGAACGGAAAAGTTTCTGCTCCGACTGGCAGACGGGCAGCATATCGAATCGGTCCTGATTCCTGAAAAGGATCATTTCACGCTCTGTGTGTCTTCCCAGGTTGGATGTGCCCAGGCGTGTCAGTTTTGTCTGACTGCCAAGGGCGGGTTTGTCAGGAATCTTAGTGTCGCTGAGATTATTTCCCAGGTGAGGGATGCACGATATTACCTGCTTGAAAAGGATGTCGACCCCTTGAAACTTTCCAATATCGTATTTATGGGAATGGGGGAGCCCCTTGCCAATTATAAAAACCTGATCAAGGCGTTATTCATCATAACCGACAGTGATTATGGTCTCAAATTTTCATCCCGGCGGGTAACGGTCTCAACCTCCGGCCTGGTCCCGAAAATGACACAGCTGGGCCTTGATACCGATGTGAACCTGGCGGTTTCTTTAAATGCAACCACCGATGAGATGCGGTCCGAATTAATGCCCATTAATAAAACGTATCCATTACCTGTGTTGCTGGCCGCCTGTCAGACGTTTGCCATGAAGCCCAGAAATAAGATCACCTTTGAATATATTTTAATGAAAGGTGTGAATGATACACGAACAGATGCCCTGAGACTGGTGAAGCTTTTGTTGCCCATAAAAGCAAAGGTGAACCTGATCCCCTTCAACGAACATGGCAGAAGTGATTTTAAACGGCCATCCAAGAACGCCGTCAGCGATTTTTTGCAGATTTTACTTGACCGAAATTTAACAGCGATCACAAGAAAGAGCAAAGGAGATGACATCTTGGCGGCCTGTGGACAATTGAAAGCAAAATTGCTGCCTTAGTTTCGGATGGAGTTATAAAGTCAAATTTGAGTATTGAATCTTTTGGGATATGATTTATACTTAAGGGGATCGCAAGATGCGTTCACCTATTGTTCGTAACCCTTAACTGATTGGAAGAAAAAATGTCAACTATCAGCCTTGAAAATAAAAAAATCCTAATTGTTGATGATGAACCGGATGTCCTTGATTCCCTGGAAGAACTACTCGATATGAGTACCACCGTCAGGGCAACAAGTTTTGAGGAAGCAAATCACCTTCTTGAGACCGAGGATTTTGATATTGCAATTCTTGATATCATGGGTGTTGACGGCTACCAGTTGCTGGAAACCGCAAATAAGAAAAATGTGGTAGCGGTTATGCTCACCGCCCACGCCCTGAGCCCGGATAATATCAAAAAATCCTATCGTGGTGGTGCCTGTTCGTATATACCCAAAGAAGAAATGATCAATATTGAAACCTTTCTTGTTGATGTGCTGACAGCTAAAGAGAAAGGGGAAAATCCATGGACGAGCTGGTACAAAAGGCTTGGATCATTTTGTGAAAAAAAATTCGGGCCGGACTGGGACAAGGACGAGAAAGAGTTCTGGGAAAAGATGATTTATTATTAAATCCCCCATCAAGGTATTCAAATAACGCCTGGCCATCTCTTTTAAGGGTGTCTTAAGGGATGGCTAAATTATCAGATGTTTAAATTCCAGGGGTTCCACGGCTGAGACACGGATCACGGTTTGTGTTCCGTTTTCCAGGACCCTTATATCGGCAGGGTCTCCTGGTTTTGACTTGGTATAGCTTGCACAGATGATCCCGGCTGTCCGGATGTTTTCTGAGGTATTGCTGCCTGTCAGGATTACATCAGGGCCCGGCAGTTTGACATGTTTCAATAAAACATCCTTGGTTTGGTCAAAGGAATTGAGCAGATGAGTGTTGTCTTGTTCAGACCGTCCTGCAATGACCTTTGTTCTTGAGTCAAGTCTGAAGTGTCTGCCATATTTTAAAAAGTACAACTCTCTTTTATCAAAAAGTTTTTGAACATTCATCAGGTCCTTTAGTCTGCCAGAAAAGGCTTTGTCCGTTAAAAGACAGCCACCGGCGGGAGACGGGTAGTCTTTAATGCCAAACTCCCGGGCCATCTGCAGTTGAATTTTTCTTGATCTGCCGGAGATATCCAAAAGCTGGTCCCGGTCAACCAGACCTTTTTGTTCAACAAGGGTTTCGGGTAACAATTTTGCACACAACGGTCTCAATATCTGACCATCAAAACCAGAATTTTTTTCCACATACCGCAATGAATTTTTATTTTGGGATTTGGGCCTTTGCCCTATCACTTCTCCGCTGAACAGAAAATGAAACCCTTGTTTTTTTAGAACGTCACCTGCCTTGGAAAACATCAATGCGTGACAGTCCATACAGGGGTTCATGTTTTTTCCAAACCCGGCCTTAGGGGCTTTCATCATTTCCATATAGTCATCTGTGATATCAAGTGTTATCAGCGGAATGCCGGTGTGACAGGATGCTTTTCTGGCGGACTCGGATGAAAAGAAAGGGGTTTCAAAGCAAATCCAGGTGACATCAATTCCCTGGCGTTGAAGCACCAGGGCGGAAAGGATGCTGTCCAGCCCCCCGGAACACAGGCCAAGGCCCTTAATCGGTATTGAAGTTTGATCAATTTTCATATATATCCACGCTATGGGTTTAACGGCATCAAAAATAACCGCATTGCTTAAAATATTAAGGAAACGGTATCCTGTTGTCAAGACCCAGCTTGATCATGACACGCCTTTTCAATTGCTCATTGCCACGATACTGTCTGCCCAGTGCACAGATAAACAAGTCAATAAGGTCTCAAAAAAGCTGTTTGAAAAATACCCTGACCCAAAGGGGCTGGGTCATGCGGCATTGGGGGACATCAAACGAATCATCTATTCCACCGGCTTTTATAATAATAAAGCTAAAAATATTAAAGCCTGTGCCCTTGATATCTTTAACCGGTATGACAGTGTCGTTCCGGAAGATATCAGCAAGCTTGTCACATTGCCGGGCGTGGGGAGGAAAACTGCCAACGTGGTGCTGTCAGCAGCTTTTGGTCATCAGGCCATCGTTGTGGATACCCATGTGCTAAGAATTTCAAAGCGATTGGGTCTGACAGATAAAACAGATCCCACAAAAATTGAGTATGAATTAATGGAGATCATACCCGAAAATTCCTGGAGTGATCTGTCCTTGCAATTGATCTACTTTGGCAGGGAAATCTGTGATGCAAAAAAACCGCTTTGTGAAGCGTGTCCTTTGTTTAAGATCTGCCTGGCAAAAGGGAAAAAATAAGATCTTCATCTGTTACTCATCTTTTTTGAACTCCCAGAATTCACGGCTTTCCTTGAGGATATCATTGATATCATCATCGACTAGATCGTCCGGGATAAAATCATCTGTTCCTGTTTCAGGGTCCAATTCAGACGCATCTGCCGGTTGATCAAGCATATCAATTTCAATCGCTTCAATTTCTTCAGGGCCTGTTTGTGAGGTTTCCTTCTGTTCAATTTTTATGGAGGGTCCATCCACTGTATCATCAAGGGCATAATCCAGGAGATCCTTATCAAGGTCTTCTTCCGGGGGGGTATTGTCCGGTATATCAACCAGGTCAAGGTTTTCTGATATGCGGGTTTCAGGATCACGGGTCTCATTTGACTCTGGAATATAATTGCCTTGCCTGTCAAACATGAGGCTGCCGCTCAACTGAATATCAAAATCCAGTCTAAAGGCAATTTCATTCTGATGAACAACGATTTCACCTCCTTTGGATGAAAGGGCTGCCGCGGCCATCCTTTTTTTTAAAATTTCCTTGACCACTTCCAAGTCAAGGTCATTTCTTACAGCCTTGATCAGATCCTTTTCACTGTTTTTGATAACATCCGGGTCAGTAATTTTCATCGAAGACTCCTTTTAAAATGATAGATATGCTTCGCCGTGCATCACGGGGGTTGATACCTTTATCATGCCCCGACCGTTTGTATTATAAAATAATTTATCACCATTACAATGAAAAAACAAACAGCCGTCTTAAAACAGGTCCATAGCATCACCCGCAATGACGATGGGCATACCCTTTATTTGCTGGTATGGGTAAAAACACCCTCCCAGTTTATATCGGGTGGATTTGTTTTAAAAAAAGCACACCTGTCTTGATATATCTTATATAGTTTTTGTTCAGGATATTGACGGACAAGGTCTCTAAAATAGTGTTCTCCCTTAACAAAGGACTTGTTTTTGTATAGGTTTAACCCCTCGGTGTAAGCATCAATCTCTTGTTTACGCTGGGGTGTGGTATCCTTCAGCCACGAATAAACCGTATAGATGCGAACCGGCTCGTTTTTTCCCTTGACCCTTACCAGGTCCAATTCCTGGACGACAATATCCCGGGGGCATTTCTTGAGAAGGGTCTCGCTGACAATCAGCTGAACCCCGTAAAATTTTGTCAGGCTTTCCAATCGGGAAGCCAGGTTCACATTGTCACCGATAATGGTATAATCAAAAATATCGGCTGACCCCATATTCCCAACCCTGCATCGACCGGAATGCAATCCAATACCGATGGCCAGATGAATACCAAATTTTTTTTCAAACCCCTTGTTCAAATCGGGCAATGCATCCAGGATCTCTAACGCTGTTTTAACGGCAAACGCCTCATGATGCTTCACATCCACCGGCGCATTCCAGAAACACATGACCGCATCGCCGATAAATTTGTCATGGGTGCCATGATTGTTGATAATAATGCGCGTAACAGGGGTAAAATAATCATGCAGCAATAGGGTGACTTGTGACGGTGAAAGGCGTTCAGAAAGTGAGGTAAACCCTCGAATATCGGAAAACAGAATGCTGATGGGTTTCTCTTCCCCTTCAAGGCTCAATTTTTCCGGATTTTCAGCCAGTTGATCCACCACAGCCTTGGATACGTATTTGCTGAATGCACTGCGGAAAAATTTCTTTTTTTTTTCGGAAAACCAGAATTTTTGCAGGGTTAAAATTGAAAAATTTTCAATCAGCACCATTAATGGGAAAAAAGGAGATACCCAGATATTAAACCGGTCAAGGCTCCATAGACCACCATACCATGCCCCCAAACCAAGTATCAGCGTGATGAGCAGGGTTAAAAAGGCACTGGCCCAACCGATCAGCAGGGTGGTGATCACCCCCCACAACAGGATGCAGGCAAGTTCCAGGCCGGGTATCCAGTCCGGTCTGTGGATGAAATCATTCCGCAGGATATTGTCCACAATGGTGGCATGAACCTCAACACCGGGGAATACCTGGTCCAGGGGAGAGACCCGCATATCTTTCAGCCCGGCTGCCGAAGTCCCCAAAAAGATGATTTTTCCCTGCAGCGCCTGTTTATCTGCCGTGTCTTCCAGGATTTCCCCGGCAGAAATATAGGGGAAGGTATTGCTGGGTCCCCGGTAATTTAACAGCATGGCGCCGTTGGGTTGCAAAGGAATAACGGTGGTGCCGATTTTTATGGATTCAATGCCGCCCCGGGTTACCCGGATGACCGGATCCGGCAGTTTGTCTTTAAAAGCAGTCATTAGGGTTGCCAGGGATAACTGTGGATATATTTTTTTTTGCCAGGAAATAAACAACGGTGTTCTTCTGAGCACCCCATCTTTATCGGTTAAGGTGTTCATAAAACCGGCATTATTGCCGCTTTCTAAAAAAACAGGCAGGGGAGAAATCAGATGTGACGCTTTAAACAGATAGTTGTGAGCCGGTTTTGCGCCTGGTGCCTTGATTTCAACCACTTTCAAAGCCGGTGGTGGTAACAGTGCCGAGGAAGGAGATCCATTTTTTTCAAAACCAAAAGAATATCCCAGAACATACGGTCCTTTTTGCAATACATTAGCAAACAGCTGATCGTTATCCAGAAGTCCCTCCGGTATTCCTGAAAACTGGATATCAATATGGAGATCTCGTTTAAGTGCTTTTTGCAGCACAACCGGTGATGTCCCGTCAGGCTCTGCAAAAAGAATATCCGCTCCCACTGCAAGGGCGCCGGCCATATGGATTTTCTGTAACAAAAGGGCCACACGATAACGGGGCCACGGCCATTGCCCGAATTTTTCAAGGCTGTATTCATCAATATCAACAATAGCAACAGATTGTGTTTTGTCATTTGAATAGACTTTTTGAAAAAAAACATCATAGAGTTTATATTCCAAAAGGTTGAGATATGCCGGTTTGAAGATATATATCCCCGCAGTCAGCAGTGTTATAGCAAGTCCCAAAGCCATGACGGTCCAGTGGGCCTGTTTGAAAAACCGGGATATGTGCTGGGCAATTTGTATCACTAAGTTTCTATTTTCTCCTTTTAAAAATAATACTGCCTTTTGTCGATGGTATCTGATAGTGTCAAAAAAAGATAGTTCTTGACAAACTTAATGCGCTGGGATTTATAGTATTTTGATCCCAATGTTATTTCAATAAAAAAACATTATTACGATAAAATAATACTAAGGAGGTAAAATGCATAAAGTTATTTTAAAGTGTTTTGTCATTTTTTTATTTATCGCCCTTGTTTCATTGAATGGGTATGCTAGTGATGGGTTGCAAAAAACAAAAAATTTAGCATCTGAATTGAACCTTCATCATTTGTTGATGCAGCTCCAGGAAAATCACGAAGAAATTAAAAATTTTCAAAGTCAGGTTGAACAGGCCCAGGCACAATATCTTCAGAGTAAAGGGCTTTATTATCCAACCCTGGATCTGATGGCTGACGGTGGCAGACAAGATATAGATCAGGAGTTCAGCAATGATACAAATGAGAACCGATACAATGTTACATTAAGGGCCCGTCAACTGATAACAGATTTTGGAAAAACAAAAGGGATCGTTGACAGATCTGCTGTGCTGCTTGAACAGGCCAAAGCCCGTTTGGAGTCAAGCCGTCAGCAGTTGATGCTGGAAGGTATTCATGCATATATCAATGTTATCCGGGCTAGGGAACGACTTAAATCCGCCCAACAGTCTGAAGCACGCATCAAGGAATTAACAGGAATTGAAAAAACCCTGGTGGAAAAAGGGGCAGGCCTTTCTTCAGATGTTCTCCAGGCAAAATCACAACTGGCCGGCGCAATGGCCTTGAGAGTTGAAGCCCAGGGAGAACTCAACTTTGCCATAAATCGCTTCCAGGCCATTTTTTTTCGATCCCCCAGCACCCGGGAAATCGAATTTCTCGAGGATATTGAGTTTCCGGACAATCAGTTGCCGGCTATGCTTGAAGATGCCGTTACCACAGCCCGGCAGCAAAACCCTGAGCTGCTGATTACACGGTACACGACCCAAATGGCCCAAAAAGATATTGATATTGCCAAAACAGCATTTTATCCAAAAGTGAATCTCTTTGCCGAAGCCGTGGCAAAAGACAATGAGGATGGTATTATCGGTTATAGAAATGAAGCCTCTGCAGGTATGGAACTCAGCTATAATTTTTTCAATGGGGGAGGGGACAAAGCCGCATTAAAATCGGCATTGGCAAATCGAAAAGCGACCTCATATCATACCGAGTATGTTCAGAGAATCATCCAGGAACAGGTCAGCAACAGCTGGGACCAGTTATCAATTTTAAAACAAAAAAGTGAACTTTTAGACCAGCAGGCAGAGATTGTGAAAAATTTTTTATTGCTGGCCAAAAAAGAGCGTAAAATGGGAACACGGTCCCTTTTAGATGTGCTTAACGGTGAAATTAATTATATCAATGCCACTGCCACCGCCATTGCCGCCCGCCAGGACACGAAGATGGCTGCCTACAACCTTTTGTTTTCAATGGGCAGTATCCATCTGCAACTGTTTGAGTAAGGGGATCAGCCAAACGATGATGCCTGGGGGTGATGGGTGCTAATTTTACTATGAAAGAAATCCTCCGTCGGGTTTTCCGAAAACCGTTACTGGCCATGGAAATTCTTATTGCCAGTTTTTTTATAACTGTTCTGGCGCTTGCCATGCCGCTGTATGTCATACAGATATTAAACCGGTATGTCAGCTATGGCTTCCATGGCACACTTATTACCCTGACCACAGGGATGTTGCTGGCGATCTTGCTGCAGTTCGGGTTCAGGATATTGCGAACAAAGATGGCAAGTGTGGTCAACCAGGACGTCAATGACCAGTTATCCCTGGATGTCCTGACCATTGTTACCCAGGCAAAGGCAGAGCCCCTTGATCTGTTTTCACGATCAAGGATACAGGAAGTCCTTAATAGTATTCAGACCCTTCAGAGCACCTATGACGCTCAAACGTTGAATACGCTTATTGATGCCCCTTTTTCCCTGCTCTTTATCGGGGCAACCTATCTGTTGAGTCCTGCGTTGGCCGGGGTTGCCGTAATGGGCATCATGATCGGCCTGGTTACTGGATGGCTGAGCATCAGGAAGTCTCAGCAGAACTCAGAACAGCTGTTAATCGAAAGCGCAACCCATCGCAACCTGAATTATTCTGCCGTTAATGCCCTTGATACTGTCCGGGCTTTCAGTGCCGGGGGGTTTCTTCAACATATGTGGCAGAGCCAGCTGTCAACCATCAGTCGGTTGCGGGAGAAAATGACGGATACAAAAGAGCTGTCCCAGACACTGACACTGTCCGGTAGTTCTTTAACCAGTGTATTGATTTATGCGGTGGGGGCAACCATCGTGGTTCAGGGTGACTTAACTGTGGGGGCGTTGATTGGTGCCAATATTCTTGTGGGAAGGGCCTATCAGAACATTACCCGGCTGGTCCAGGTCAGCTACCTGCTGGGCAAAGCAAAAGAAGCGTTTAAACAGATTGCCTTGCTGAAAAGGTTACCCCTGGAGTCTGCCACCGGGTCGTCTCTAAGAGAGTATACCGGGCAGATCGAATTTCAAGATGTGGGGTTTGCCTTTCCCAATACCTCCCATCCGGTTTTTGAATCTGTGACACTCACGATGGCTTCGGGGAAAGCCATGGCCGTTTACGGACGGAATGGTACGGGTAAAACAACTTTGGCAAAACTGCTGGTGGGTCTTTTGGAGCCAAGAAGAGGGAGTATACTGGCCGATGATGTCAACCTTCAACAGCTGGCAGCACCCTGGTGGAGAAGACAAATTATTTATATGCCCCAGGAACCGTCATTCATCAATGGCACCATAAGAGAAAATATCCTTTTGTTAAATCCTGACCTGGAGGAGTCGGTGTTAAATAATATTCTCAGGGCAGTAGATTTAAAGTCATTCCTTGACATGACCCCAAATGGGCTGGACACGCCCATGACGGATAATGGGAAAAATTTGCCCTTGGGTATCCGACGTCGGTTGTCGCTGGCCCGGGGCCTTGTCACCAATGGCCGGTTGGTGATACTGGATGAACCCACGGATGCCATGGATGAAAAAGGGATCCAGGCGGTTTATCAGATCATGAATGACCTGATGAAAGCAAACAAGACCATCATTGTGTTTTCCAATGATCCTAAAATATTAAAAGGGGCATCATTGATTTTGAATTTAAACGTTAAACCCAAACCTGAATTGACAATACCAGCCATGCCAGCCTTAAAAAGAGACTGATTCTTATGCCCGATACAACCGCCAGGAAACTGAGTCGTGTCACCCACCTTTTTTTTGTTTTGATGGCCTTGATGTGCATCAGTTTTATCTATTGGGCCTATCACGGAGAGTTGGATATTGTCAGTGTTGCGGATGGGCAGGTGGTGCCAACGGGAAAAATAAAGCATGTGCAGCATCTTGAAGGCGGTATTATCCGGAAAATAAATATTCGGGAAGGAGATGCGGTGACAAAAGGTCAGGCCCTGGTTGAGCTTGAGCAAATCAGGAGCGGGGCAAGCCTTGAAGAGATTCAAATGAGAATGGATGCCTTAACCGTGGATATTATACGGTATACCGCCGTGATAAAGGATAAGCAAACCATTGCCTTTCCTCCAGACAGTGAACGAAAATATCCCCACCTGGTAAAAGATGCCCGGAGTCTGTTTGCTGCCCACAAAAACAGCGTACAAAGCAAGATTGAAACACTGAGCAAGCTTGTGGACCAAAAGCGGCAGCGCATCAAAACCATTGAATCTCATCTGGAAAGCAAACGACAACAACTGCCATTACTTGAAGAGCAGCTTGCCTTGTCCCAAGACCTGTTGAATGAAAATTTGACAACCCGTTACAAGCACCTTGAAATCATGCGTAAAACCAAAGAAATTGAAGGGGGTATCCAAAACGACTTGTCTGCCTTGTTGGAGGCAAATCATGCCCTGAAGGAAACCCAGGCGAATTTAAAAGAGGTGGCATACGCGTTTAAGGAAAGAACAGAAGAAAAACTCAAGCAGGCAAAACAGGAGCTGAATGAATTCTCTGTCCGATTGAAAAAATTTGAAGACAGCATGAAACGAACCATTATTCGCTCGCCCATTAACGGGGTGATAAAAAAAATATATTTGGTCACAAGGGGGGGCGTGCTCAAACCCGGCGACACCATCGCCGATATTGTCCCCTCGGAAGAAATCCTCATCATTGAGGCCCATCTGTCCATATCCGATGTCGGATATGTTCAAAAAGGTCAAACGGCATTGTTACAATTGCCAACGTCTGATGCCCGCAAATATGACAAACTGCCTGGACGGGTTGTCAACATCAGTCCGGATACATTTACCGACAAAAATGGACGGACGTTTTATAATGTCCGCATTGAATCGGAAAAAAATTATTTTCAATCCGGCGACCAAAAATATAAATTATACCCTGGAATGGTCCTGCTTGCCTATATCCATATCAGCAAACGAACGGTTTTGGACTATCTTGTAGACCCTTTTATGAACACACTCAGTTTTTCTCTGCAGGAGCGTTAAGTATGAATATTTTGTTCATTCATCCCGATTTCCCGGGTCAATTTGGATTTTTGGCAGAAAGCTTGGGTAAAGATAAGGACAATAAAATTCTTTTTCTCACTTCTGCAACGGCAAACAAAAACCGTCAGATTCCCGGGGTGCAGAAAATTGTTTTTTCTGAACAATTGCCGGGGAGGGAAAAGAATGATCCTCATTCCAAAAATCCCCCTGGTCTGGCTGTGGCCAATATCCTTGCGGGACTAAAAAAACAAGCGTATACGCCTGATTTGATCGTCGGTCATTCCGGTACCGGCACATCTTTTTACGTGAAAGATATCTATCCCAATACTCCTTTCCTGGGCTTTTTTAACTGGTTCCACAGCCTGGAAAACCCTCATGATGATAGTACGGCTATTTCCGGACCCGACCTGAACATCCGTATGAACTTGAGAAACAAAAACCTGTCCATCTTATCTGACCTGTGGGCCTGTGATCATGGCATCTGTCCCACCGGCTGGCAAAAAAGACAATTTCCAAAAGAGTTTCATCAAAAATTGAGTGTCGTGCATAACGGCGTCAACACCCGTGCATTCCAACCCTCGACAGATCAAACATTCAAAACAGATGTCCTGGATTTGTCCCACATTAAACAATTGATCACCTACACGACAGCGGTGTTGGCCCCTTATAAGGGGTTTCAACAGTTTATCGCTTCTTTGCCCGCGGTTTTAGAACAACAACCAGATGCCCATGCCGTCATTGTGGGTGCAGATCGTGTATCCTTTGGTGATGCATCCGGCAATAAAACATCGTATAAGTCATTGATTTTTGAAAAAGTTAAACTGGATCCCCATCGGGTTCATTTCATTGATGGTCTGGCCCATGAAGCGTATAAAATGCTTCTCCAGTCGTCTAGGGTTCATGTTTATCTTGACTCCCCCCTGATGGTTTCACCATCCTTGCTGGAAGCGATGTCCTGTGAATGCCTGGTGCTTGCACCGGATATGTTGCCGGTTAAGGAAGTGATCACCGATGGAGTGAACGGGATCATAACCGATTTTTCTTCCCCGGATAAAATCAGTGAAAAGATTTCAGCCTGCCTGGATTATCCCTCTTTTATGACAGCAGTCAAACAAAAAGCACGGCAGACGATTGTTAAAACATATGCCATTGAAAAAACGCTTCCCCGGCAACTGGACATCATTAAAAAAATGATTCATCAGGACAAACAGGGCAACCTGTTTGGTTGATAAAGGCTTGCTTACCCATACCACACGAGAATGGGAAAAAACGGGCTAGACAATTTGAAAGTTTTCTTCACCCAATGTTGAGATATCATTGAATCCATCCAGGTCAGCAAAATGGGTCAACTCAGCATCATTCACCATATTATCGGTATTGGCATCCCCTTCCCAATAATACACCCGGGCATCTGTGCCATTGCTGAGAACAAAATAGGTATCATCATTGGTGCCATCCCCTGGGGTGGCATCAACGGCCGCGTCAAGAATGGATGCCGCATCCGTCCAGTCGCTGGCTACCACGCCCGTTACACCGATGATCTGGTATGCAGTGGGATCCGCCTTGTTTGTCCCATCAAACACCGTGTATTCATTGTCTCCTTTAGCAGAAAATCCTAAATCCCGACCCTCTTCAAATCGAAGGATATCATTTTCACCGCTTGCCCCATCGGCTGTAAAATCTAAAATTGTGTCCACAGAATCCGGGGCCGTGGTAAACAAAAAGGTATCATTTCCCAAATTTCCGGTCAATGTATCAGAACCGGCCTGACCGGCAAGCCAGTTATCGGTTTGAGTGCCAAGGATCACGTCATCAAAACCGGATCCCCAGGCTTCTTCAATGCTGAAGAGTGCATCATGAAATGTCTCCTGGCCATTGTCATCATATCCAGTGACATCATTGTTCTCCAAGTCAATCTTCACCCCATTAAACTCATCCAGATGGTCCATCCAGCCATAGCCTAACCAGTCCCATCCCGTGCCGCCGATAATTGTATCGTCTCCAAGTGAGCCTAAGAATCCACTGGAATCAATCAGTCTTCCCTGGAGGGTATCGTCTCCAGAGTTTGACCCGCTCACTGCCTGGATATCAATGAGAAGGTCCGTATTGCCCCAGCCGTCCTGAGCCGTTCCTGCTTCAAGATTTATGACGACATCATCCGGGTCGTCAAAATAAAGGGCCCGGACTCGTTCACCCGCCGTACCAGTGATTTCGTCATTGCCTTCCATACCCCAGACGTACCAGTAAATATTTGATGTCCCGTCATAATCATTGATGTCGAAAGAAATGCTGTCATCATGATCGGAACCTACGATCCGGGTAATATTGGACAAGCTGTCTGTATCGCCCCACCCGTCCTTGACACTGGACCCTTCAAAAGACCCGGAAGAATCATAGCTGATATGGGCATCAATGCCATCGGGGTCACTGTCGTAAACCGCATATGTGCTTCCCCTTGTACCGACGATTTCTGCGCCGATCAGTGCGTCATTTCCCTGGGAACCTGCCAGACGATCATACCCTTCACCGCCAATGAGCGTGTCATCTCCTTCCCATCCGCCCAGCCAGTTGTTTTCGGCATTTCCCTGGAGGGTATCTGAGAACATCGATCCTTCGGCTATTTCAAGATTCAGTAAAGCATCCTGGAACAGGGAATTTCCAAGGGAATCAAAGCCTGCGGCATAATTATCAGCCAGGTCAATACTGACCCCATTAAAATCCCCGTTGTCGTCCATCCAGCTATAGGAGACCCAATCCCGGCCGATAGAACCATCTATACTGTCATCCCCAAGGGTTCCGATAAAGCCGTCATCATTGTCCGATCCCAAAAGGGTGTCAATATAATCAGACCCACTGACCGCCTGGATATGGGTTAACGTGTCTGTTTTTCCCCATCCATCCACGGCGGTTCCCGTTGACAAATCAACCGTGACACCGATGCCATCCCCGTTTAGATCCGGGTCATCCAGATACATGACCCTGACGCGTTCTCCGTCCGTACCGGTAATGTCATCCGCGCCGTTCATGCCCCATAATTCCCATCTGACATCTGAGAGATCGTTTGGATCCTCTATGGTGAGGGTAATGCTGTCATCAAAGTTAGACCCCTTAATAATGGAAATGTTTTTCAGTGTGTCTGTATCACCCCATCCGTCCACAACCTGGGAGCCGTTAAACGTATCAAGATCATTTGCCGGGGTATAATGGATAACGGCTTCAATCCCATTCCAGTCATCAGCGCTATTTATCGGGTCATCCTGGTAATCTGCCGTATTCCGCGGATAATTGCCTTCAAAATCACCGCCATCCATATAATCATCACCGGCATTGCCGACAAATGTATCCTCTCCGTTGCCACCCAACAGGGCGTTGTCCTGGTCATTTCCGATCAATGTGTCATCAAAATCGGATCCTTCAACATGATGAATGTCGAAGAGCATGTCGGTATCGCCCCAGCCGTCGATGGCATATCCGTTTCCGGGATTGATGCTGCCTTCGTCAAACAAATCCACAAACACACCGTCGATGTCTGCGTCATACCGGGCAATAGTATCTTCATTTGCCTGACCCCTCAAAATGTCATCGCCGGCGCCCCCTTCAAATCTCCATTCACCCCAAAAGCTTCCATCACTTTGAATGGTCATGACATCATCGAAGTTTGATCCCCATATTTCCGTAATATTGGTAAGCGTATCCATCGTCTGCCATCCGTCAACAACCGATCCGGTGATATCTGTGCCGTCATACGCTAATGTGGCGTCAATACCGTCCGTATCCATCAGATAAACAGCCATATTACCCCACTCCTCACTCGCCATACTCAGATTGCCGCCATGGAGGATATCATTTCCCTGGCCACCCGAAAACCAGGAATGGGTGTCATCTATTCCCCGGAAGATGTCATTCGCCTGGGAACCCGCGACGCCGTTGATATTTTGAAGGGTATCGGTATCCCCCCAGCCATCAAGCACTTCCACCACACCTAGTTGATCTGGCGTCAGGTCAATGACAACCCCCTGGTCATTCACAGGGAAGGGATCATACCAAAAGGACACCCCGCCATCATCTTCATCCGGATCAACCCCGGCATTGATGGTATCACTGCCGGCTCCGCCTTCATAAATCATGAATCGGCCGTCCCCGGTAAAGACATCACTATTATCCGTACCCCGGATCCATTCAATATCATACAGGAGGTCTGTGAACCCATATCCGTCCGTTAGGACCACTAGGTCAGATGTATCCATGGTAACGGTGATGCCACTAGGATCATTGTGGTAATCGGCCTGATCAAGAAGGCCCTCGCCGCCATCTAATAAATCATTACCGGATCCCCCTTCAAGAAAATCATTGCCTTTGTATCCAAACAACGTGTCATTACCGCTGTCACCAAAGAGAAGATCATCACTCTCTTTACCAAAGAGCGTATCATCACCTCCCTTGCCATATATTTCATCATCTGCCATAGTGCCGGTAAGGACATTATCAAGATCATCGCCAGTGATGATTTGTCCATGAACTTCTACCTGTACGGTAGCTGAATCAAAATTTTCACCATCAGTGATCGTATAGTCAAAGGTATGAACAGGGAAAAGCGGATCAAAGTTGTAAGGGGTATAGATAAGATAAGAATTGCTGGAATCAATTTCTAAACTACCATCAGCGGTCAAATCTATCGAGGATATGGAAATATCATCCCCCTCCAGATCATGGTCATTGTCGAGAACATAAATGTCTGTACTTTCATTCATCCGAGCCATTTCAAAGTCATCTTCAGCCACTGGAGGATCATTTACAGCGTCCACATTGACCGTAACCGTAGCGGTGTCTTCCCCGCCATTGCCGTCGCTGACCGTATAGGAAAACGTATCCAGTCCGCTAAAGTCTGAATCGGGGGAATAGGTAAGGGTGTCGTCTGAATTGATGCTGACACTTCCGTTGGCACCTTGGGTAATGCTGGCAATATTCAGCGGATTCCCTTCAATATCGGTATCATTATCAAGGACATGAATAATGATGCTTTCATTTTCATTCGTGGTAATACCCAGGTCATCTTCAGCCACGGGGTCATCATTTACGGGGGCCACATTGACCGTAACCGTAGCGGTGTCTTCCCCGCCATTGCCGTCGCTGACCGTATAGGAAAATGTGTCCTGCCCGTTAAAATCTAACTCGGGGGTATAGGTAAGTGTATCGTCTGAATTGATGCTGACGCTTCCGTTGGCACCTTGGGTAACGCTGGCAATATTCAGGGTATCGCCATCCGGATCCATGTCATTTACAAGGACATCAATAATGATGCTTTCATCTTCATTGGTGGACACATTCAGGTCGTCTTCAGCCACTGGAGGATCAGGTGCGTGGTCCACATTGACCGTAACTGTAGCCGTGTCTTCCCCGCCATTGCCGTCGCTGACCGTATAGGAAAACGTGTCCTGCCCGTTAAAGTCTAACTCGGGGGAATAGGTAAGCGTATCGTCTGAATTGATGCTGACGCTTCCGTTGGCACCTTGAGTGACACCGGCAATATTCAGGGTATCGCCATCAATATCCGTGTCATTTGCAAGGACATCAATAATGATGCTTTCATCTTCATTGGTAGACACATTCAGGTCGTCTTCAGCCACTGGAGGATCAGGTACGGGGGCCACATTGACCGTAACCGTAGCGGTGTCTTCCCCGCCATTGCCGTCGCTGACCGTATAGGAAAATGTGTCCTGCCCGTTAAAGTCTGACTCGGGGGAATAGGTAAGTGTGTCGTCTGAATTGATGCTGACGCTTCCGTTGGTACCTTGGGTAACGCTGGCAATATTCAGGGTATCGCCATCAATATCAGTGTCATTATCAAGGACCTGAAAGGAGACACTGCCATCTTCATTGACGTCAATATTCAAATCATCTCCAGCCACTGGGTCATCATTTACGGGGGCCACATTGACCGTAACCGTAGCGGTGTCTTCCCCGCCAATGCCGTCGCTGACCGTATAGGAAAATGTGTCCTGCCCGTTAAAGTCTAACTCGGGGGAATAGGTAAGTGTATCGTCTGAATTGATGCTGACGCTTCCGTTGGCACCTTGAGTAACACCGGCAATATTCAGAGTATCCCCGTCCGGATCCGTGTCATTGTCAAGGACATCAATAATGATGCTTTCATCTTCATTGGTAGACACATTCAGGTCATCTTCAGCCACTGGGTCATCATTTACGGGGGCCACATTGACCGTAACCGTAGCGGTGTCTTCCCCGTCATTGCCGTCGCTGACCGTATAGGAAAACGTGTCCTGCCCGTTAAAGTCTAACTCGGGGGTATAGGTAAGTGTGTCGTCTGAATTGATGCTGACGCTTCCGTTGGCACCTTGAGTAACACCGGCAATATTCAGGGTATCCCCGTCCGGATCCGTGTCATTGTCAAGGACATCAATGGAGACACTGTCATCTTCATTGACGTCAATATTCAAATCATCTCCAGCCACTGGGTCATCATTTACGGGGGCCACATTGACCGTAACCGTAGCGGTGTCTTCCCCGCCCTTTCCGTCGCTGACCGTATAGGTAAAATCGTCGGATCCGTTAAAGTCCGTATCAGGGGTATAGACAAGGGAACCCTCTCCATTGTCCGACACCGTGCCGCTTTCGCCCTGGGTAATGCTGCCAATGGTCAGGGCATCCCCGTCCGGATCCGTGTCATTTCCAAGGACATCAATAGTGACACTGTCATCTTCATTGACGTCAATATACAGGTCATCTTCAGCTACCGGAGGATTGTTTGGCGTGATACTGACAGTGACAGCAGCGGTATCTTCCCCGCCCTTTCCGTCACTGACCGTATAGGTAAACGTGTCGGATCCGTTAAAGTCTGTATCGGGGGTATAGGTAAGTGTGTTGTCTGAATTTATGGTAATCCTTCCGTTGGCGCCCTGGGTAATACTGTCAATGGTCAGGGCATCCCCGTCCGGATCTGTATCATTTTCAAGAACATCAATGATGATGCTTTGGTCTTCATACGTGGATATATTCAGGTCATCTTCAGCCACAGGCTCATTGTTTAAAGGCGTAACGACTGGCGGTACCGGTGGTATTTCTTCTTCGTTCCCTTCTTCTCCCAATGTGTCGGAACCAAACAACCCGTCAGTGTTTCCATTGGATGGTTCCAGGTCCGGCTCAATGACACTGTAAAAAGATGGGTCATCCGGATCCGTATAATCGATCAATCCAAGTATCTGAGGTTCGGGTGTTGGCGGTTCAGGGCCATCTCCTTGGGTATCTCCTGTTTCCGAATCCGGTTCTGAGGTTCCCTGGCCGTCATCATCCCCATCTTGGTTCTGCCCGGGGTCTCCATCTTCATCTTCTGTATCCTCCTGGCCATTGTCGCCTTGATTGTTCTCCGATGGTGAGATAGGCGCCGATTTTTGAAAAAAATTCAATTCTTCCGACGTCAACGGCCGGGCCGGCTGGATCGGTTGATTTTTCAGAAAATCGATGATTAACGTCGGTTCGCTGATAAATTGAATATTCCCAAACGAATCCTGCACCACCAGCACATGGCCTTTTCCGATCTCTTCAACGCCCCAGCGCTCTGAATCCTCTGAAACTTCACCCAGCACGGTAGTCCCTCTGATACCGATGAGGGCCAAGGGGGATTTTAAATTAAAGTTGTCAGGATTTTGTTTGGCAATCTCACCTGTCACCGTTCGGAAAACACCTTTGGTCATTTGTAACAGCAAATTTGAGTTAGACCCTTCGTCAGGATCATACACATAGGCATCAATGCTTACTTCACTGTTCCCGCCCTGGGATAAACTGGTATTGTCTATAAATTTAACTTCGATCTGCCCGTCTGCCTGGGTAACAAGTCTTTCACCCTGAAAAATTTCACTTCCAGTTGACAATTCCCGGATTCCATCCGCTGAAATCGCTTGAACATGTCCCTGAATGCTGACCACAACGCCGACGCTTTTTCCTGATACGGTATTATCTGTCATTACGGATCCTTTAATAAAGATGTTGATTTGCTAATATCGCTTAACGACAGGGAGTATCAGCAATAGTAGCACCACTTTATTGAAATTCTTAAGCCCAGAATATTTATTTTGGCATAGCATAGTTAAACTGTCATGGAAAGTACTATTTTTTCAAAATCAATTTAACGGCAGTGTTATCCTCAACAAAGTGGTATCAATTATGACCAACTGCCGTTATGTACAATCAGAAGAGATGAGCTTGGTAACGTGATAAATGGGTACTTTCTCTGAAATATTTTTAAGTTTGTAATGGCCCAGAAAGTCACAATCAATTTTTTCATGAATTCTTTTGTGGGTGTCAGCCCCGATATACAGCCTGCTCTGTTCAGATAAGGCACCGATTCTGGATGCCAGAATGGTGACAAGCCCTGATGCCGTATACGTCCATCTCTCACCAAGGGCACTTTCCATCCGTGTCGTTCCCACATAGGCTTCACCTGTACCGATACCCATGTGCAGATGAATTTCTCCCCAGGGATAGGTGTATTGTTGATTGAGCCGCTTATTTTCTTCTATAATTTCAAGGGCTGCTGAGACCGCTTCAAGTGCGTAGTCTTCAATGGTATCACTCTTGAATATGACCATGATCCCATCACCGGAGGTCTCGTTTATTTCCCCGCCGTGGTGATAAATACACCGGAGATAGTTCGAAAAATGGTTTTCAACCATGTGATTGACCATTCGCTGCTCATAATTTTCAGTCATACCCGTAAAATTATGGATATCAACAAACAAAACAGATACTGCCATGGGTATTTTTTCGCAGGACAGTTTTTCCGGATCTGTTTCAGCCAGGTTCGCCACACTCTGGGGAACAAATTTTGTCAGCTGATTTTTCAATTTGACAAGGGATTCATTGATGATAATCTGTTCCTGGAGGTTCTCCGAGTAGTTTTTTACATCATCATACAATCTGGCATTGTCAAGGGCAATGGCAACATAGTCTGATATGGCCGCTAAAAACAGATTGTCGCTATCCGTAAATTCGCCTTTGCTATTGTTCAACGCCTGGAGCACACCAATACAGTTGCCCTGAGTATTAATCAAAGGAACACAGAGGATGTTTTTTGTTTTAAAACCGGATTTGCAGTCAATGTCAACATTAAACCTTGGGTCCCTATACGCGTCATTAATCACCAGCGCTTCTTTATGGTTAAATACCCAGCCGGCAACACCTGTATTGGACGGAATTCTGATTTCCTGTTTCTTCATTCCAGTGGCAACCAGCGACCAGAGTTCATCGGTCTTTTTATCATGCAGGAATACCGAACTTCTCTGGGATCCCATGATGGTGTTGGTCAGATCCATCACCAGGGGGAATAAGACGGATATATCAATTTCAGCCGTGATTATTTTGCCGACGTCACATAATTTGTGAAATCGTTTGATTTCTTTTCTGACGATAAAATCTTCCATTCTTCGGCCGATATTTCTTTTCATATCTGTCTGCATCATCTCAACTACCGAATACCCGTCAATTTTTTGATGGGGTTGATCATGAATGCCACTTGATGGCCAGCATTGTGATATCATCAGTCTGCTGTGCCTTTCCGATAAACGCAAATAAATCTGATTTAATGGTTTCCAAAAGCGCTTCTGCAGAATCATCAAATCCATTTTTGATGATCGTTTCAATCCGGCCGCGGGTATAAAACTCCCTTGTTTCTGATCTTGCTTCCGTTACCCCATCCGTATAGCTGAAAAGGATATCCCCCGGTTCAAGCTGCAGGGTGTTGATGTCGTAGGTTGCGCCCTGGATGGGGCCCAGTGCCGGACCGCTTGATTTTAGAACATGTTTTATGTTGTTTTTTCCCACAACAAATGCCGGTTCATGCCCCCCGTTAATATAAACCACCTTACCGGTCAATTGATCAATAATACCAAAGAAAAGGGTCACAAACATACCATGCTCACCATGTTCTTTGGCAATATATTCATTGATCAGAGAAATCGTTTTCATCGCATAATCCGGTAAAAAAACAGCACTGCCATTTGCCCAATTGTTTAAACGGCTGCTGGTGGTGAACGACCCTGAAAAAATACGCAAAAGACTTCGGGTCAATGCCATGAAAAGTGCCGATCCAACGCCCTTACCACTGACATCTCCCACAACAAAGCCAATATGATGATCCGGCAATGTGAACATATCATAAAAATCACCAGACAATTGCAGGGCAGAATGAAAATAGGATGAAACGTTACAGTCTTTCACTTCCGGCAGATAGGGGGGCAGAAAATCTTTTTGAATTTTTTTGCCTTTTTCCAGCTCATCATTCAGTGCCGTGGAATATTTTTCAATCGCTTGTTTGGCCTTTTCAAGGGAGACTTTTGATTGTTCAAGTTTTTTATATAACTGGGCATTTTCAATGATTAACGCCATTTGATTGGCCGCATTCTGGACAATGTCCACCGCGGCCTGATCAAAATGTGACGGCAAAGAGTGCATTAAAGTGAGAATACCGAACAAGGTATCATGTCGTAAAACAGGCACGGCTAAAGCAGAACGGACGATATAGGATTGCCCGGGCAGGGTAATCCACCTGGCATCCGTTGTTGTGTCCGTTACCAGTCCCACTGAAAGATGCTGTTTTACCCACCCGGCAAGACCTTTGTCTATGACTTTACCGATCAGGCTGGATCGTTTTTTTTGACTGACCTGGTCCCGGGTAAGAATGCTGTCTGTTACTACACCATCTTTATCCATTAGGAACAGGCTGGCTTTTTCGGCACCTGAAATCTGGGCTGCAATATCCAGGGCATTTTGCATGGTAACATTCAGCATCCGTTCTTCTTTGGACGATCTTGCCATGGTGATGAATGTTTCAAACATCCGGTTCTGGGCATCGTGAATTTTTTTTTCATGCCGGAGAACAGCAATTTCTTTCTGAAGTTGTTTTAACTCCATTCATATCCCTTAATGTTTTGAAGGTGGTTGCATCAAAGTTTGAGAATCTCCTGAATACTTTTTTGTTGTAAGATGAATCCTTAAATCATGTCAAGCGAATTAACAGATATCCCTGCTATTATTGCCGGTCCCGGCAGCGTTATCCCGCTGCCGGATAACCAAATTCAAGCCATCGATGAAAGGGTCACAGTCGTCCTTTCTTAATAATGGCGAACAGCAGCCAGAATCCCATCACAGCAGCAGCAATAAACCCTGCAATACCGATCACGGACACCCCGAAAAGCATGGGGGGAACCTTGGTATTAATGAGGATGGCCGACCCCAATATCAATGCCGCGATAATGATGGAAAAAGAAATGCGGTTGCTGGTCTGATCCTGGGTATGCAACAATTTATCAAGCCCGTCAATTTTTATGTTGAAAGAGAGTCGTCCGGATTTAACCAGGCGCATGATCTCAACAGCATCTGTCGGGAAGATCTGAAGTAATTTATAGGACTCCCTTGCCATGCCCATCAATTCTTCCACAATCCTTGACACCGTGAATTTCCTGTATTTGGCAGCTGTCACATAGGGGACGGCATGGGAAATCATATCAAAATCAGGATCCAGTTTTTTAGCGACGCCCTCAATGGAGATAAAGGCTTTTATCATTAAAAAAAAATCCGGTGGTATTTTCAGGTTATGGGTTGAACACAGTTCAAGAAACTGGGTCACCATTTTTGCCGTTTTAATCTCTTTTAATACCTTTGAAAGGTGCAGGGATACAAATAGAGACACGTCCTTTTCAAGGCGTGGAAGGTCTGGCTGGATATCGTATTCAGCCAGTTCGCATAACAGTCTTGCGGTAAGTTTAAAGTTGTTTGTGGCAATACTGTGGATCAGATCCACAAATATCTCCCGGGTGAGTTGATCCACAAAGCCTGTCATCCCAAAGTCCACGGGGCAGATACAGTTTTTTTCCATGACAAAGATATTTCCGGGATGGGGATCTGCATGAAAAAATCCATGTTCGAACACCTGCTTCATGATGAAATCAGCCCCCCGTCGTGTGATCAGTTTTCTGTCAAGTCCGGCCGATTTAATGGCATCCACGTCATCTGCCTTGATACCCTGGATATATTCCATGGACAGCACCCGTTCGCTGGATTCGTCAGAATATACTTTGGGAATATGAATGGTCTTGTCCTTTTTGAACTGCTCGGCCATTTTTTTTATATTGGACGCTTCAACAGAATAATCCAGTTCTTTTTCAAGGGTTTTGGCAAATTCTTCCACAATTTTGACCGGTTTGAAAAGTGCCACCTCCTCAATATTATTTTCCGCGATGGAGGCCAGGTGAAGCATGATTTCAAGATCTGTTTCAATGATTTTCCGTATGCCGGGTCTCTGGATTTTTACGGCGATTTGATCATTGCTGCTGATCCGTGCCCGGTGGACCTGTCCGATGGAAGCACTGGCAAAAGGGACTTCTTCTATTGACTCAAAAATTTCGTTATGGGGTTTGCCGAATTCTGACGCAATAATGGTTTTTACATGCTCGAATTCAAACGGTGGAACGTGATCCTGCAGTTTGGTCAGCTCAGTCAAGAGATTAACCGGAATAAGGTCGGGGCGGGAAGAAAGAACCTGACCCATTTTGATAAAGGTCGGGCCAAGTTCTTCAAGTGTCATGCGGATCCGCTGGTTTTTGGAAAGCTTTGCCACTCGTTCATGCGGATTGACAAAGGGAATGAGCTGAAGGCCCGATTCAATGTAGCGGTCAATATTCATGACATCAATGATGTTTTCAAAGCCATACTTTAAAAGGATGCCAATGACTTGCCGATAGCGCATCAAATGGCGGTATCGGGTGCTCACCCGGCCAATTTTCTTAATGCTCAGCATAACCGGTCAATGACCTTTTATGGCAGATCAGACAGTTTTTTCGTAAGGTCATCGATCCTGTCATTGAGTGCTTTGATGTCTGATTTAGATGCCAGATCCAGTTTTGACAGAATTTTTTCCAGGGTTTTTTCAATTTTTTTATCAAAATCGGTTTTTGCATCTTCATACTTTTGCTGGCATTCGTTTAAAAAATCCCTGGCTTCGTCCTGGTTCATTTTGGAATTTTGCGCAAATTCTTTTGCCAGGTCTTCAATCTCATTTTTAGATCGTAAGGCAAGCCCTACGCCGGTTAACAGGCTTTTTCTAAGATACTCAAACATGTTTCCTCCTACAATATTATGTTACCAAGGGGTTATTTTGATCCAAAAGAAACTTCCAGAATGTCTTCCACACTGGAGTCTCCTTCCATGATGGCATCCATCTTACCATAAGCGGATGGCAGAAGGGTATGAATAAAAAATTTAGCAGATGCCATCTGACCTGCATAATAGGCCACATCTTTGTTTTTTTCAGCCATTGCGTTAACCGCTTCCCGTTCAAGACTCCCTGCTTTTTTAATCAGCTTTGGCGCGGCAACAGATGCCCGCCATAAATGCATCCATGCAAAAGTGACATCCCCTGTCACGTCAAGGAAGGGATGGGCAAAGGCATGGGCATTGAAGATTTTTTCGGACCGGGTTCTCTGGCTGAGTTCCCGGGCAAGCGCTTCAAGTCTGTCTAGGGCATGGCTGACCGTTTCAACCAGTCGTTCTATGCCTTCAATACCTTTGGCCGCATTTACGGTTTTTCGTATCTGGTGAAGAAAGTAGGCAAAGCTCTCGCCGTTATTCAACCTCAGTTTTCTGCCGATGAGATCCATGGCCTGGATACCATTGGTGCCTTCATAAATCATGAAAATTCTTGAATCCCTCATCAGTTGTTCAACAGGGTATTCACAAATATAACCGTATCCGCCGTAGACCTGGACTCCATGGGAACAGACTTCCAGGGCTTTATCCGTGATATACCCTTTTACAATGGGCGTCAAAACTTCAATTAATGCCCGGGTATCGGCTTTGTGTTGTTCATCCGCGGTGGTGTGAACGATATCAGCGCATTTACCATAATAATAGATCAAAGACCGCATCCCTTCCGTATAGACTTTCATGTTCAGCAGCTGACGTTTCACATCCGGATGTTGGATAATGGGGACATCCTTGGCTGCCGGGTCTTTTCCGGCGAGAAGATGTCTTCCCTGTATCCTGTTTCTGGCATAATCAAGGGCATACATATATGACGCTGAGGCCACTGCAAAGCCCTGCATACCCACAAAGGCCCGGGCTTCATTCATCATCTGGAACATTTCCGGCATGCCCTTGTTCTCTTCTCCCAGAAGCGTGCCGATACAGTCTCCTTTTTCTCCCAGGGAAAGCGTGGCCGTGGCATTACCATGAATGCCCATTTTATGTTCCAGGCCGGTACAGACAATGTTATTGAAGTCACCCAGGCTGTTGTCTTCATTTACATGATATTTGGGAACCAGAAACAAGGAGATCCCTTTGGTTCCTGCGGGTGCGCCTTCAATTCTTGCCAATACCGGATGAATGATATTTTCACACAGATCATGGTCGCCTGCAGAGATAAAAATTTTTGTTCCCTGGATGGCATAGGTACCATCCGCTTTTTTTATGGCCGTGGTGGTGAGTGCCCCCACATCAGATCCCGCTTCAGGCTCAGTCAAGAGCATGGTCCCACCCCAAATGCCGGCAAACATTTTTTTCATGTATCGTTTTTTCTGGTCTTGGGTACCAAAGGCTTCCACCAACTTGGCTGCCCCGTGGGTCATGCCGTAGTAAAGCATGAATGCCGAATTGGCACCGATCATATATTCCAGAGCCGCACACCCGACAAGTTTCGGCATTCCCTGCCCCCCCACTTCCGGGTCATCACACATGGCCAGCCATTCGCCTTCACAATACAGCTTCCACGCCCGTTTAAAGGATGGCGGAACCGTTACAGTTCCATTTTCCAGTCTGCACCCCATTTCATCCCCTTCCTTAAACGTGGGAAGGATTTCTTTTATGGCCAGGTTCCTTGCCTCTGAAACGATCAGGTCTATGGTTTTTCGATTAAATTCATTAAACAATTCATGGTCAACCATTCCGATCTGTTCATGCAAAACAAAGTCAACATCCCGTCGGTCAGCGATTAATTGTGCCATATAAAGTACTCCCTTTTTTTTAGTTCATTGCTTCTCATTTTTCGAGAACCATACCCTTAATTCCCTAAGCAAAATAAATAATGTTGTCAAGCGGCGAACATTAAAAAAGTTTGGTTGTTTTTAACTATTTTTATGAATATTGAACAAATCCTGACGTTCAATGGTCTGATAAAATAATTTTGGGTGGACGAAGAATTGGGGTTGTGATACAGGAGAACAATGGATATTAAATGCTGGGGCTCGCGAGGGTCAATCTCTGTATCAGGTGATCAATACCTCAAGTATGGTGGGGATACCACTTGTATTGAGATTACTGCGAGATCAGGCGAAACGATTATCCTGGATGCAGGAACCGGTATCCGCCGTCTGGGGAACTCCCTTATTGAAAGAGACATCTCCCGGTACACGGTTTTGTTTACCCACGCCCACTGGGATCATATCCTGGGAATTGCTTTTTTCAGGCCCCTGCAATACCGTAAGGTGAAAATGGTATTCCAGAATCGGACATTTTCAGGCCTCAGCTCCAAAGCGGTGTTGAAGGAAGTGATGAAACAGCCTTTTTTCCCCATTGGCCTAAAGGATCTGAGAGCAGATATTCAATTTGATACCACATTGAACGGCACCTTCACCATCGGATCTATCCGGATCGAAACCATTTCCAGCAGCCATTCCGGTGGAGGCCTGGGGTATAAATTTATTGAAAACAAAAAAACATTTGTATTTTTAACGGACAATGAACTGGGGTTTGATCATCCTGAAGGAAAAGGCTTTGATGCGTATGTGAAGTTTTCACGAAATGCGGATCTCCTGTTTCATGATGCTGAATATACTGAAAGGGAATATAAGCGAAAGAGAAGCTGGGGACATTCATCGGTTCAGGATGTAATGGATCTGGCATTAAAAGCCCGGGTGAAACGACTGGGATTGTTTCATCTGAACCAGGATAGAACCGATGACCAGATGGATAAGATTGTCCAGGCATGTCAAACTGACCTGAAAAAGAAAAATGCTTCCCTTGACTGCTTTGCTGTTCCCTGCAATATGGAAATTCATCTTTAATGATAAGGACCTTCCGTTTAATCACCCCATGAAGCCATCATCTCCCCTCTCTTTTTCCCAGGTCATGAAAATAATTTTTTCCTGGAAAATGATGGTCATGTTTTTTTTTGGATTTTCGTCTGGATTTCCCTTCTATATTATTAAAGATGTGTTGAAATTATGGATGACCGAGTCCAATATGGATCTTACCACCATTGGTCTATTTTCAGCGTTAAGCCTTCCGTACACCTTGAAGTTTGTCTGGTCGCCCTTAATGGACGGATATGTGCCGGGCTTTTTAGGCCGACGCAGGGGCTGGATCATTATTGCCCAGTCGGGATTGATGATCAGTATTGCGCTGATGGGACAATTTGACCCTTCTCGTTCTTTGTTCGGGATTGTTTTCATGGCCCTGTGTGTCAATTTTTTTGGGGCAAGCCAGGACATTTCCCTGGATGCCTTCCGGCGGGAATATCTAACCAGCGATGAACTGGGATTTGGTACCGGTGTCTGGATGAATGCCTGGCGTCTTGGCATGTATGTTTCCGTGGGGATTTCCCTTTTGACAGAGGTCAATATCAGTTGGTCTACCATTTATATTATCCTGTCCCTGATGATGGGGATTGGGATGTTAACCACATTGTCTGTCGCTGAACCCATAATAGAGGACGCACCGCCGGTTTCGCTTAAAGAGGCGGTTCTTGAACCTTTTATTGAGTTTTTCCAGCGCCATAGTGCTGTTCTTGTCCTGTTATTTATCCTGCTGTATAAAATCGGTGATAATATGGCCGGGGCCATGACCATTCCGTTCATTCTTAAAATGGGGTTTTCCAAAACAGAGTACTTCGTTATCGTCAAAGGGATCGGCATGTTCGGGCTTTTTGGTGGCGTGATTTTGGGAGGCGGGATTATGATCCGCCTGGGGATTGCCAGATCCCTATGGGTATTTGGTATCCTTCAGGCCGTATCAACAGCCCTTTTTGCCATAATGGTCATGCTGGATCACCATTCGCTGACATGGCTTGCCTACAGGCAGGTTCTTCTGGGATGTATCGTGGGATTTGAATTTTTTGCCACGGGCCTGGGTCAGGCCGCCTATGCAACGTATATGGCCATACAGACAGACAAGCGGTTTACGGCTACCCAATATGCCTTACTGACAAGTTTAATGGCTGTTCCCGGCGTCTTTGCTGCCGCTGCCACAGGGTTCATGGCAAAATATCTGGGGTGGGACCTATTTTATCTTCTGTGCGCAGTGGCGGCAATTCCAGGGCTGCTGCTATTGTTCAAAATTGCCCCCTGGAATGCCAGCAACCAGGATTTGGAAAAAGGATTTTAAGAATTGCTCTTGAGTCGTCTTATTTTCTAGAAATAGTGCTTGACAAAAAACACCCTATTTTTTACTTAAGGGCTGGAAAATAGCAAACGTTATAGATTCGGTTTATAGAACCAGACCGCTTTACTTGAGATGTGAAGGTTTTTGCATTATTGTGCAACCCAATTGCACTGATATAATTAGACTGACCGGAGCAATCCGGTGGTCGGATAAAGTTTATTCCAGGATACTGGGCTTTCGTCCTGATAAGCGTCAGAGAGGTGTTCTTCATGGTAACCAAAGCGCCGGTTTCTTTATATCCTTTTGCAAACCATTGATTTATAAGCCTCTCCATCAAAGTGGAAAATCATATGAAGGCCTGATGAATTGAAAAAAAATCAATTATCAGGCTTTTTTTGTTCCGATCATTGTTTGCATTATTTGGAATAATTTAAAGCAGACAGGGTTCATAGCTTTAAATTGTAAAGCTGCTATAAATGTATAAAGCTGCTAAAATAAGGTAGGAGGTTAAAAAATAATGACCCAAAATTTAACACCGGAGAAAGATCTTGCAGGATCTGTGATGGTTCTCGGCGGCGGGATCGCGGGAATGCAGTCTGCCATTGATTTGGCCAATTCAGGGTACTATGTATACCTGGTTGAAAAATCGTATGCCATCGGCGGCATGATGGCACAGCTGGATAAGACATTCCCAACCAATGACTGCACCATGTGAGTGATCTCACCCAAACTGGTCGAGGTCGGCCGGCATCTGAATATTGAATTATTGACAAACACGGATCTTCTTTCGGTTGAAGGAGAAGAGGGAAATTTTATTGCCCGGGTGAAAGAAAACCCCCGGTTTGTTGATTTGTTAAAATGTACATCTTGCGGGGAATGCACCAAGGTTTGTCCGGTGGATGTGCCCAGTGAACACAATCAGGGCTTAGCCCCTCGAAAAGCTATTTTTAAGCAGTATGAACAGGCCATACCGGGCGGATACGGCATTTCAAAACGGGGAACAGCCCCGTGTAAGGCCACGTGCCCCGCCCATGTGAGCATCCAGGGATTTATCGCTTTGATGAACCAGGGAAAGTATGCTGAAGCATTGAAGCTGTTTAAGCAGGATCATCCTTTTCCCGGTTCCTGCGGTCGTGTCTGTCATCACCCTTGTGAAACGGTGTGTACCAGGGGGGATGCAGATGAACCCCTGGCCATCCAATATCTTCATCGGTATCTGGCAGAACTGGATTTTGAAGGGGATGATCCGTATGTCCCCGAAATTGCAGAAAAACGCGATGAAAAGATTGCCATTGTGGGGTCGGGACCTGCCGGTCTGACCACAGCCTATTATATGGCGCAAAAGGGATATGGGGTCACCGTGTTTGAAAAATTACCGGTCAAAGGCGGCATGATGGCTGTGGGTATCCCGGAATACCGGTTGCCCAAAGCAGAATTGGCCAAAGAGATTGAGGTGATTGAACGTTTAGGGGTTGATATTCAAACATCGGTTGAATTCGGTAAGGATATTACCCTGGAAAGCCTGAAAAAAGAGGGATATTCTGCCCTGTTCATGGCAACGGGTCTCCATGGCTCCCGGGGCTTGGGCGTAAAGGGAGAAGACCTTGATGGTGTTCTTAAAGGTGTTGACCTCTTAAGAGATGCTGCCCTTGGAAAAGCGGAAAAATTGACCGGGAAGCGAGTCATGGTCATTGGTGGCGGAAATGTGGCGGTTGATGTTGCCCTGACTGCCCGGCGGCTCGGGTCTGATGATGTGACCATGGTCTGCCTTGAAAAACGGGATGAAATGCCGGCCTGGGACTATGAAATTGAAGAGGCCATTGAAGAAAAAGTCAAAATTGTCAACAGCCTGGGACCCCTGAGATTTTTAGGGACAGATGGCATCGCCAATGAAGTCGAATTCCAGGAATGCACATCGGTGTTTGATGAAAACGGCCGCTTTAATCCCCAGTATGATGATTGCAAACTCACCTCCTATGAAGCTGACACGGTTATCGTGGCCATTGGCCAGATGGGGCTCTTGGATTTTGCGGATGCACAAGGGATTGCCTTAACGCCTCCTGGCGGACTGGAAGCAGATCCAATCACCCTGCAGACCCCCATTGACTGGGTATTTGCTGGCGGTGATGCGTATTATGGGCCCAAATCGGTGGTGGATGCCATTGCCAGTGGGAAAACAGCTGCTGAAAGTATGCATCGCTTCATCAACGGTGAAGACTTGGCCGAAGGCCGGGAAAAATCCTGGGATTATGAAAAACCCGATATTCTCGATGTCCCCAGGCTTGAGCGGCCAAGGCCGGTAAAAATAAGTGTTGATGAAAGAGAAGGCAATTTTAAGGAAGTGACCTTGAATCTTGCCAAGGAAGTCATTGATAGAGAGTCGGCAAGGTGTCTGTCCTGCGGGATTTGTTCGGAATGCTACCAGTGTGTGGACGCCTGTCTTGCCGGAGCGGTAAATCATGATGAGCAGGTAAAGATAAGGGATCTGAATGTGGGGTCTGTTATTTTGAACACCGGTGCCACCACCTATGATCCGTCAGTGCTGGATGATACCTACATGTATAAGCGATCTCAAAATGTGATGACATCCCTTGAGTTTGAACGGCTGTTAAGTGCCGGCGGCCCCACCATGGGGCATCTTGTCCGGCCTTCCGATGAAAAAGAGCCTGAGAAAATTGCCTGGCTCCAATGTGTCGGGTCAAGGGATACCAACCGGTGCGGCAATGGGTATTGCTCATCGGTCTGCTGCATGTATGCCATTAAAGATGCCATGATTGCCAAAGAACATTCCGAGAAGACGTTGGATGCGGCTATATTTAATATGGATATACGGACCTTTGGCAAGGATTATGAAAAATATTACAACCGGGCCAAAGACCAGGAAGGGGTGCGATTTGTAAAATCCAGAATCCATTCTGTGGTTGAAGAACCGGGAACAGACAATTTGATTCTAAATTATGCCGATGAAGCCGGCATGATGCAGCAGGAAGTTTTTGACATGGTCATCTTGTCGGTGGGGCTTGTTATTTCCCCGGAGAGTGTGGAACTGGCCCAAAGGATTGGTGTTGAGCTGGACGCGCATAAGTTTGTCAAAACCTCGACCTTCAACCCCTTGCAGACCTCCCGGCCCGGGGTGTATGTTTCCGGGTCTTTCCAGGGGCCCAAGGATATTGCCTCCTCTGTTACCGAAGCCAGCGGGGCTGCCTGTGCCGCCGGAATAAAACTGGCAGGGGCCCGCCATACCCAGACAAGAACGGTTGTCCGGCCGGAAGAACGAGATGTCCTGGGAGAAGAACCCAGAATCGGGGTATTCGTTTGTAAATGCGGTATCAATATTGCCGGGGTAATTGACGTTGAAGATGTTGAAAATTATACAAAAACACTTCCCAATGTGGTGTATACCGGTGAAAATCTGTTTACCTGTTCCCAGGATACCCAGGTGTCCATTAAGGAACTCATTGAGGAGCATCAGCTCAACCGTGTCGTTGTGGCATCCTGTACACCGAAAACCCATGAAGGCATTTTCATGGATACTCTGGAAGATGCGGGGTTAAATAAATATCTGTTTGAAATGGCCAATATCCGTAACCAGGATTCCTGGATGCATTTTCAAGAACCTGAAAAAGCCACCAAGAAAGCCAAGGATCTGATTCGAATGGCTGTGGCAAGGGTGGCAACCTTAGGGCCGCTGCATGACAAGCGGATTTCCGTCATTGATAAAGCATTGGTCATCGGTGGGGGGATTGCCGGCATGACGGCTGCAAAAGGCCTGGCAGATCAGGGATATGAAGTTACCCTGGTTGAAAAGGAAAATCATCTTGGCGGACTGGGAAACCGATTATATCATACCATTGAAGGCGATGATATTCAGGTATTTTTGAAAGATCTTATTGCCACGATTGAAACCCATGACAAGATCGACGTCCTTAAGCAGGCGCTGATTGTTGGATTTGGCGGCTATAAAGGCAATTTTGAGACCACGGTTCTGGTGGGACCCTCCATGGAAGAAAGAAAGATTGACCATGGGGCCATGATTGTGGCAACCGGTGCCACAGAATACCAGCCCACGGAATTTTTGTATAATGAAAGCGACGCTGTGGTGACCCAGCTTGAACTGGCCGACATGATTGAAGAGACTAAGACCAGGGATCTGGACCGCGTCATCATGATTCAATGCGTGGGATCAAGAAACGAACAAAATCCCAATTGTTCCCGGGTTTGCTGCCAGAATGCTGTGAAAAATGCCATTGCCATCAAAGAGCAGAATGCAGATACGGATGTGTTCATTCTTTATCGGGACATGAGAATGTACTCCATGCTGGAAGAGTTCTATACACGAGCAAGAAATATGGGGGTTATTTTTTCACGGTTTGATCCTGAGAATGCGCCGGAAGTGGCCAATGGGGAAGACGGGAAAATGGCAGTGACGTTCACCGATCATGTCCTGGGATGCAAAGTGGAAGCCAGTGCGGATCTGGTTGTATTGAGTGCCGGTGTTCAGGCCGCGGATACGGAAGAATTGGCCACCATTATTAAAACCAACAGAAATGCCGAAGGCTTTTTTATGGAAGCCCATGTGAAACTGAGACCGGTTGAAGGGCCCACGGAAGGTATTTTTATCTGCGGTACCGCCCACAGCCCTCAATTGATTACCGAAACCATTGCCCAGGCCATGGCTGCGGCATCCAGGGCCACCACATTCCTTTCCCAGGAATCATTGACCCTGTCAGCCGTAACCGCAGAGGTCATGCCGGAAAATTGTGCATCATGTCTTGTCTGCGTCCGATCCTGTCCTTATCATGTGCCGGCCATCAATGATGAGGGAGTCAGTTATATTGATCCGGCCCTTTGTCAGGGGTGTGGTATCTGTGCCTCGGAATGTCCTGCAAAAACAATCAAACTAAACTGGTATGAAGATAATCAGTTGCTCAGCAAGGTTGAATCTTTGCTGGAGGGGGTAATATGACAAAAGAGTTCGAGCCTGTTATTTTGGCGTTTTGCTGCAATTACTGAGGGTATTCGGCTGCGGACCTGGCAGGTTCCATGCGGTTGAAAATCCCGGCAAATTTTAGGATTATTCGTGTTCCCTGTACCGGAAAGGTAGATGTTATCCATATTCTGAGAGCCTTTGAAAAAGGAGCGGATGGCGTTTATGTGGTGGGTTGTATGGAAGGGGACTGTCACTATAATGAGGGGAATTTTAGAGCCAGAAAACGAGTTGAACAGGCCGCCAAAATTCTTGACAAGGTCGGCGTGGGGGGGGAGCGGGTGAAGATGTTCAATCTTTCCTCTGGTGAAGGCCCTTTGTTTGCCCAATATTCCATTGAAATGAATAATAAAATTATGGAATTGGGACCCAGTCCTATCCGGCTGGCAAAACAAGACAAAAAAAATGCGGCGTAAATCATTCAATATAAATAACAGGTTAATATGAGGTTCGTTTATGATAATAGCAGAGAAAAAACCCATTGAAGAGATCATTGATGAGGTGAAAGACTTTCACCGGATACTGATACTCGGGTGTAATGAGTGTGTGACGGTTTGTGAAGCCGGGGGTAAAAAAGAAGTAGAGGTGCTGGCATCCGCGTTAAGGATGTATTTCATCAATCAAGGGGATGAAAAGGTGATTGATGAAAGAACGCTTGAGCGCCAGTGCGATCATGAGTACCTGGAAGAAATTCGAAGCAATATTGATGATTATGATGCCATTGTTTCCCTTGCCTGTGGTGTGGGCGTTCAGTTTGCCGCTGAAAAGTATCTGACCATGCCCCTTATCCCAGGGGTGAACACGGTTTGTCTGGGTGCCAATGAGGACAGGGGGCTGTGGACGGAAAGATGTCAGGCCTGCGGTTCCTGTGTCCTTGCCAGGACCGGTGGAATCTGCCCGGTTTCAAGATGCGCTAAAAGAGTCCTGAACGGTCCCTGCGGCGGTTCAACAAACGGTAAGTGTGAGATCAGCAAAGATGTGGACTGCGCCTGGCAGCTGATTGTGGACCGGTTAAAGGCATTGGGTAAAATGGATGATTATGAAAAAGTCGCACCGATCAAAGATTGGTCCACAGATAGAGCGGGCGGACCTAGGACGGTAACCAGAGAGGATGTGAAGATATGAGCAGCTTAAATACGGACAGCAGACTGGAAAAGGTTTTAAAAGCAGGACATATCGGTGTCACTTCTGAATGCGGACCTCCAAGGGGAAGTGACCCGGAAGAAGTTAAAAAAAAGGGATTGTTGATCAAGGATTATGTGGATGCAGTCAATGTGACCGACAACCAGACGGCCATGACCCGAATGTCGTCCCTTGCAGCCTGCGTGCACCTGAAGCTTCTGGGGATCGAACCGGTTCTGCAGATGGTCACCCGGGATAAGAACAGGGTGGCCCTTCAAAGTGATATTTTGGGTGCGGCCTCTTTTGACATTTCAAATATCCTTTGCCTGTCCGGGGACCATCAGAGTTTTGGAGATTGTGCCCAGGGTCAAAATGTTCACGACCTTGATTCCATGCAATTGGTTCAGACGGCACGTTATATGCGGGATGAGGGAAAATTTTTGGGTGGGGATGCCATTAAGCGTCCGCCAAGAATGTTTGTGGGAGCGGCTGCCAATCCCTTTGCCGATCCCTTTGAAATACGGGTACCGCGTCTGGCTAAAAAAATTGCCTGTGGTGCGGAATTTATCCAGACCCAGTGTATTTATAATCTGGATAAATTCAAAGAGTGGATCAAAAGGGCAGCTGACAGGGGATTGACGGAAAAAACCTTTATCATGGCCGGCATGACCCCCATGAAATCCGTGGGTATGGCCAAGTACATGAAAAACAGGGTACCGGGAATGGACGTGCCGGATGATATTATCGCCCGTCTGGCCGGGGTTGCCAAGGACAAACAGGCCCAGGAAGGCATTGATATCTGTGTGGAGCATATCCAGGAACTCAAAGAGATTACAGGGGTTTCAGGATTTCATATCATGGCCATTGAGTGGGAGGAAAAGGTTCCTGAAATAGTTGAAAGAGCAGGCCTTTATCCAAGACCGGAAGTATAGTAGCCGGCCCCGTTAAAACAAAGGAAAGGATACAGGTAAAGGAAAAGCCTTTACCTGTATCCTTTTTTATATTAAGACTATACAAAAAATATATGATTCCAAGGAGACAAAATGGCTGTAATCATAAAGTATATTGTTGTCAGGAATGGAGAGGAAAAGATGACATTTGCGACCAAAAAAGAAGCAGACGCGTATGATAAAATGCTCGATATTGCCGACAATTTGTTTGAATTCCTGGAAAACTCGAAAATAAAATTCAATGAAACTCAACTTGAAGACCTCTCTCTATTTCTGGCAGAAAACAGTGACAAACTGATTCCCCTCCTCAGGGGAATCAATCCAAAGAAAAAAGAAATTAAAAAAGTCAGCGGAAAAGAGAGTGTCCCCAAAAAAAACAAACCACAAAAGACCGCTTAACCGCATTTTATTTTGTATGAATGATGATCTGGGCCTGTCACCACTACTTCCGGTGGGTGCATGGGGATTTTTTCGCCCTGTCCGGCAATATTGCCAGCATCCTCGAGTCGGGGTTTATAGAGAAAATGGGAAATTTGAATGACAATGAACAGGCCTGATACCGATTCTCCGGGAATGCGTTCTTCCCTGTCCCAGTTTTTTGAAGGTGCAAAGGATACCTTTCCTTTAATTGTCGGGGCCATTCCCTTTGGTATCGTCTTTGGTACTTTGGCGGCAACGGCCGGACTTTCCTTTGGCGCCACCATGGGAATGTCCCTGTTCGTTTTTGCCGGTTCCTCACAGTTCGTCTGTGTCGGCCTTGTAACCGCCGGCACGGCATGGCCCATGATTGTGCTGACCACCTTTGTGGTGAATCTGCGCCATATGCTCTACGGTGCCACCATGGTTCCCTATTACACAAATTTGAACCCACTCTGGAAAATGGTGCTGGCCTTTGGCTTAACCGATGAAACCTTTGCCGTGGCTGTGAACCGCTACAGTCAAAAGAACGGGGTTCCAGGCAAGCGGTATTATAATCTGGGTTCCATGATATTTATGTACACCAATTGGAATTTATGTACCTTTATCGGGCTTACTGCCGGGAATGCTTTCCCGGGGATATCCCGGTGGGGACTGGACTTTGCCATGCCCGCTACATTCATCGGTATTGTTATTCCCTATCTTGTCTCAAAACCCATGTGGGCTTCCGTGATCACCGCTGGAACGGTCTCCATCATGGCCGGAGGGCTTCCCCATAAACTGGGGTTGATGGTGGCTGCCATTGCCGGGGTTGTGGTGGGTGTCGTTTGTGAACGTGCATTCCCTGGGAAAAAGGGGCTGGTTTGACACTTTTGGGTACGGGTATTCAGTTGAATGAAATTTATATGATTGTGGGCATGGCGCTGGTGACCTTTGGCATCCGCTATATCATGTTTCCGTTGTCCGGGCACTTTCAATTCCCGGAACTATTTGAACGGGGGCTAAAATATGTCCCACCCGTGGTGCTGGCAGCCATTATCGTGCCGTCCGTGCTCATGCCCACAGGGGAAACGCTCAATCTGAAGCTGAGCAATCCCTATCTCATAGGGGCCCTTACTGCCTGTGCCATTGGCGGGTTATTTAAAAATCTATTGTTGACCATTGTGGTGAGTATGGCCGTATTTATGGGGTTTCAATGGGTTATCGCAGAAATCCCTCTATGAATGAAGTTGTTCCCGATGATATTAAAACAGACTTGGAAAATGCCTGCATCCTTCATGATCGCGCCGTTTCTGACTATGCGCAGTGTATGGAATTCAGCAAATTAATGTCTGATATACTGGCAAGGCTGGAGGATGCCTGTTGTTATCAAACGGCTGATAAAGTGATGTCTGTTCTTCTTAATTGCAATCCCAAAATTGGTGCACACTGCGACAAGTCAATCGTTGTAGCCCAGGCAACAAAAAAATTGAGATAAATTGCGTTATTTTGTTTCTTGAATTGAATGGCGTTAACGGTGATAATGGTCTAATGCCTTTTCAAAAAGGCGAGCCTGGTATATAGAAATGAATCAAATAGACCTAAGAAAATCCTTTTTTCAGGATCAGCAAGGAGCAAGTCATCGGATTATGGAAAAATCATCTAAATTTAACAGATTCGGCAGTTTTCTTTTCAGGTTTTTAAGGGTTGTGGTGGTTCTGGCAATTGCCATTGCATTGGCCAAAGGACTTATTTCCTTAAGAGAGAAACCCGAGAAAAAAGAAATTATCCAAATGCCTCCCAGTGTCAAAGTAATGGTTGTCAATCCGGTTTCAAAAGTCATGATGATCGATGCCTACGGCACGGTAACGCCAAGGAAGCTGGTAAAAATTGCCGTGGAAGTGCCGGGAAGAATTGAGTATCTGCATCCGTCTTTTATTGAAGGCGGATTGCTGAGTGCCGGTGACCTTATGGTGAGCATTGATCAACGATCCTATCAACTGGATCAGCAGACCGGACAGGTAAGGATCCGGCAGGCAAAGACAGAGATTGAGCGGTTAAAACAGGAGATTGAAAACCTGAAAAAGGATGTCCGGCTTTCCAAGGCCAATGTGGATCTTGCCAAAAAAGAACTGGAAAGAATTACCACATTGACGACCAATCAATTTGCCTCACAGAACAGCCTGGACAGAGCCCGGCAGCAATATTTACAGGCGAAGATTCAATGGCAGAATATCGACAATCAGTTGTTATTGACAGATACGGTAATGGAACAGAAAAATACAGCCCTGGCCATGGCCCGGGTTGATTTCCAAAAAGCCGACCTTGCCCTTAAAAAAACCCAGATCAGAGCTGAATTTAATGGATTTGTCCTGAATAAATTTGTTGAAACAGGGGAATATGTTACCCCGGGTCAGGTATTGGGGGCAATGTACCAAAAAGACAGCCTGGATGTGGAGGTGAGCATTCCTCTGGAAAAAATAAAATGGATTGAGTCCTTTTTTGACAACGGGAAAACACCGGATGCAAAAGTAAGGGTGGCCAATTTTGACAGTAATACATCATATGTGTGGGATGCCAAAGTCGCACGATTAAAGGCAAAGATTGATGAAAAGACACGGACCCTGCCCATGACCCTTGAGATACGGAGCCCTGAGGTGAAAATAAAAAATTTGTTTGATTTAAAACCGGGTACATTCGTCAAGTGCAGCATTGTCGGCGAGACATATGAAAATATTTTTATCGTGCCAAGACACCTGTTAAAGGGGGAGGATATCCTTTTTGCGATAAATGACGGTCATTTGAAAATGAAAAAGGTGACTATTTTAAGAAAATTCGAAGAAGAAATTTATATCAATGAAGGACTGAATCCCGGGGATAAAATTATTTCATCTCCGCTTCCCGGTGCCCGGGAGGGAATGGAACTGACTGTCAAACTGAATGGGAAATAAAACATGAAAGCATTGGGCAAATGGTCTGTTGAGCACCGGGTGTCTGTGAATTTAATGATGATTTTTCTCATTGTTGCCGGCCTGTATACGGTTTTAAACATGAAGCGGGAACTGTTTCCCCAGTTTTCCCTTGATATGATCAATATTGGCGTAACATACCCCGGGGCATCCCCGGAGGAGGTGGAAGAAGGGATCTGTATCAAGATCGAAGAGCAGCTCAAAAGCCTGGAAGACGTTAAAACCATGTATGCCACTGCCCTGGAGGGGCACGGATCCGTGACGTTGGAACTGAAAGCCGGAACAGATATCAATCAAAAACTCGATGAAGTCAAAACAGAGATTGATCTGATTGATTCCTTTCCCGAGGAAGCAGAAGACCCGGTTGTCACCGATATTCAAAACAATGATCCGGCCATATATCTGGCAGTTTATGGCGATGTTGACGAAAGGGTGTTACGCGATACGGCTGAGACAATAAGAGATGATCTTGTGGAAACAGATGATATTTCCCTGGCAAGCCTTATCGGCGTTAGAGACTATGAAATTTCCGTTGAAGTGTCTGAAGAAAGCCTGCGACGATTTAACCTTTCCTTTGATCAGGTGGCTGCTGCGGTAAAAACGGGCAGCCTTGATTTGCCCGGGGGAAAAATCAAAACAAAAGGAGGAGAATTCCTGGTCCGGGCCAAGGGAAAGCTCTATACCGGTGAACAGTTTGAACGGATTCCGGTTGTAACCAGGGAAGACGGCACCACCATACAGCTGGGAGAGGTGGCAACGGTGATAGACGGTTTCCAGGATACGGATGTCAAGGCACGATTTAATGGGAAACCGGCTGCTCTTGTTGTGGTTCGGCGGACGGACAGCCAGGATACCATTGCCATTTCAGATACGGTAAAGGCCTATATTGAACAGCACAAGTCGTCTCTTCCCCGGGGCATTACCCTGGGGTTCTGGTTTGATATGGCGGATATGGTCCAGGGCAGGATTGACCTTTTGCTGAAGAATGGTGTCCAGGGCATATTGCTGGTATTTATTGTGCTGGCCCTGTTCCTTGACCTTGGTCTGGCTTTCTGGGTGGCTTCGGGCATCCCCATATCCTTTATGGGAGCCTTCCTTGTTCTGGATTATTTCGGAGCATCCATCAACATGTTGTCTTTGTTTGGGTTTATCATGACATTGGGTATCCTGGTGGATGATGCCATTATTGTTGGGGAAAATGTTTATACCCATCATAAAACAGGCAAATCTGCCAAAGATGCCGTGATTGACAGCGTCGCCCAGATTGGTGCACCGGTTGTGATGGCGGTGACCACAACCATTGTGGCCTTCTTACCCTTAATGCATATTTCAGGGATCATGGGCAAATTCATCTTTATCATGCCCCAGGTGGTGATCTGTATCCTTGTCATCTCTCTTGCTGAAGCGTTTGTCATTTTGCCGGCACATCTTGATCATGCCCTGACACCATCAAAAAAGAACACCGCGTTGATTTACCGCATCTGCTTTTTCTGGCTGGACTGGGTGAAAAAAGATATTTCCGACGCGCATCAATGGGTTCGGGACAGGGTTGAACGCGCCTTAACCGGTTTTATCCGAGTTGTTTATCTCCCGGTGTTAAAGTATTGTGTGAAAAACAGGTACTTTACGCTGGCCCTGGGGTTTGGGGTGTTAATTGTCAGTGTAGGATTATTAGCAGGCGGGCATGTGCCGTTTGTGTTTTTTCCGAAAACCGACAGTAACTGGATTATTTCCGAGATTGTCTATCCTTTGGGAACCCCCTTTGAAGCCACGGAAAAGACCATAAAGCAAATTGAAAAAGGGGCGATGGAACTGAATGCATTTTTCCGGGACCGGGTGGCTGGGAGAAAAAATTTGATTGTTAATCATTTTTCCCAGGTGGGGATCATCCCCAGAAGGGACTGGAAGCCCGGCGTATACGGGGGACATTGCGGGGAAGCCTGGATCGAAATTCAATCCGCATCAGAACGGCCGGATATCTCTGCGCCGGAAGTGACGGCAAAATGGCGGGAACTGACCGGTGATATCCTGGGGGCTGAACAGCTGACCTTTTCCATTATTGGCGGTGGGCCCGGCGGCAACCCCATTGAAATTCAATTGAAGGGCAATGATCTCGAACAGCTGGAACTTTCCGCCAATGCATTAAAAAATGAAATCGCCACCTATCCCGGGACCTTTGATATTACAGATACTTTCCGGCCCGGGAAAATGGAAAAACGGATTCATGTCAAAAAAGGGGCCGAGTCCCTGGGGATTACCATGGCGGATATTGCCACACAGATACGGCAGGCCTATTATGGGGATGAAGTGATGAAAATCCAGAGAGGCAAAGACGATATCAAGGTGATGGTCCGGTATTCCCAGAAAGAGAGAGAATCGGAAGCCAGTATTGATGCGTTAAGGGTCAGGACCCGGGACGGTCGAGAAATTCCATTGAACCAGGTGGCGGATATTGAAATGATCAGGGGGTATTCAACCATTCAGCGGGTGGATCGAAAACGCATTATTACGGTCATTTCCGATATCAATGAACATATTGCCAATGCAAGGGAAATCGTTGAAGACCTTAAACAAAATTATCTGGAGACCCTGGTCAACCGGTTTCCGGGAGTAACCTATGATCTGGAAGGTCAGGCCAAAAGGACTGAAGAATCCATTAACAGCTTGAAAGTGGGATTTTCTCTGGCAGCAATGATCATGTTTTTACTGCTGGCCAGCCAGTTTAGATCCTATATTCAGCCGGTGATTATTATGACAGCGATTCCTTTTGGGCTTATCGGAGCCATTGTCGGTCACTATCTCTTGAATCTGGATATCACCATGATCAGTATTTTTGGCATTGTTGCCTTGTCTGGAATAGTCGTGAATGATTCTTTGATTTTAATTGACTTTACCAATTCAAAGGTCAGGCAGGGGACACGGATATTTGATGCGGTTATAGCAGCCGGGCAAAACCGTTTCAGGCCGGTTCTATTGACCTCGGTGACAACGGTTGCCGGACTTTTTCCGCTGCTTCTGGAAACCAGTTTCCAGGCACAGTTTTTAATTCCCATGGCCGTGAGTATCAGTTTTGGTTTGATTGCGGCCACTATTTTGACCCTTGTTTTTGTTCCGTCTTTATATGTGGTTATCAATGACCTCACAGGGGTTTTTATTGTCAGAGAGGAGATGATCCCATTCATTGAAACAAAACGATCAATAGGGAAATGACAACATTATGGAGACGATATTTAATCCGAATTTTTGGGTCACTGAGTGGGAAAAAGACAAAAAAAGTGATACCTACACTGTCCATAAAGGGTTTGCCACTCCGGAATACTGGGACAATGCGGCACGGTCTTATAATCGGAATAAACGGGAAGTCCGGAATCGACGACTGGAAAAAACCCTTGATTTTTTCAAAAAAAATGGGCTTTTGTTCGAGGGAATGACCGTCCTTGAAGTCGGGTGCGGGACTGGAATGCTTTCCCTGGAACTGGCAAAACAGGGTGCCCGGGTGACAGCCCTTGATTTTTCCCGGGGAATGCTGGACGTATTTAAACAGGATATCCCGGATAACTTGAAAGAACAGATTACTCTTCTTCATGAAGACTGGTATAAAATAGACATAGACGCAAACGGTTGGAAAAAGAGCTTTGACCTTGTGATTGCATTCATGTCACCCGGTGTTGCCGGCCCGGAATCCTTTTATAAATTGATGAGCTGTTCAAAAAAAGGGTGTGCCATCCGGGGCTGGGCAGCAAAAAGAGTCCATCCGGTTCTTTCCGACTTGTGGCAAAAAATTATGGGAACCCCATTGGCGGATAAACCCCAGAGTATTTTGTATAAGATAAATCTCTTGTTTTCCATGGGGGTCTTTCCGGAGATTACCTTTGATACCATTGAATGGGAGCAACCCGTTTCGGTGAAAGATGAATTTGACAGCCAGATGGCCTTTTTTCAAAAGGTCAGCAAAAAACCAGCAGCCGAACTTGACCGAATTATCCGCCATTATCTGGCTGCCGTCTCAACAGACAATCAGATTGTCAGACAGCATAAAGGATTGACTGCCACGGCTGTCTGGAAGATAGACGAGCCCCGTCTGTAAAGTGGCATATGGTAACGGGATCAGGGCGATTCCGGTTCAATGTCGCTATGGGGGCAGGCATCAATTTTTTTTACAAAATCTTTAAACTTTTTAAACGTCTGTTTGTCCATGGCATGCTCTATATGACAGGCGGCACGGTCTGCCGTTTCTTCATCCACCTTTAATATTCGATAAAAAAAATCTTTTAAAAAAATATGCCGGCGTTCTATTTCCAGGGCGATTTTTCGGCCTTCCGGGGTTAACGTCACATACCCATAGGGTTCGTAGTTAATCAACTTGTTGCCGGCAAGCTTTTTTAACATGCCGGTGACAGACCCTCTTTTGATGTTTAATTTTTCGGCAATATCCTTGGACCGGGCCACGGTTTTTATGGTCTGCAACTCCAGAATCGTTTCGAGATAATCTTCAAGGCTTTCTGAAAGGTGTTCTTTTTTCATCAGGGAATGTCTCCGTTAAATGTATTGCTATATGTTTATATCTAATTATTTAGTAAGTCAAATATTTATTATGCTGAAAGAGCTAATTTTTTATTGACACAAATAAAAGTTAGGAGTAAAAAACATTTTACGGTTTACAAAATTTAACGAGTCTTTACAAACAAGGAATGGACTGTGGGAAAAATTAATCTAAGGCAGATGAAGATAAATCAAAAAGGGATCATTTCCCGTGTAAGCGCAAATGGTGAGCTTGGCAGGCGGCTCAGGGATATGGGATTAATTCCAGGCAAGACCATCACTGTAAACGGCAGGGCCCCGCTATATGATCCGGTTTCGTTAAAGATTATGGGATTTACGTTGACACTTCGGAATAATGAAGCAGATCATATAGATGTAGAGGTGTTATAAAATGAATACAGCCATCGCATTGGCGGGGAACCCCAACTCTGGTAAAACCACTCTTTTTAATGAATTAACGGGTGCCAGGCAGCATGTGGGCAACTATCCGGGAGTCACCGTCGAGAAGAAACAGGGATACTATCAGGGGGATATGGGTGCATTTGACATTATTGATCTTCCGGGAACCTATTCTTTGACAGCCTATTCCCTGGAAGAGGTTGTGGCCAGAAATTTTCTGGTGAATGAGATCCCCTCGATGATTGTGAATATCGTTGATGCATCCAATCTTGAAAGACACCTTTATCTGACGGTCCAGTTCATGGAAATGGGTATCCCGATTTGCATTGCCCTGAACATGATGGATGTTGCAAAAAAAAGAAGAATGGAAATCGATATTGACACGCTTTCAAGCCTGTTGAACATTCCGGTTGTTCCCATCATTGCCCGGCGAGGTAAAGGTAAAAAAAAACTCATGCAGACGGTTGCCACGGCTGCTCATAAACGGGTTGAACCATTAACGATTTCCTATGGACAGGATATGGATAAAGCCCTGGATGAAATGGAAGAGATCATTCAATCCAAAGGCTTTCTAACGGATAAATATCGGGCCCGATGGACGGCATTAAAATATCTTGAGAAGGATCATCAGATCATTGAATTGGGATATAAAATGGATGCAGCCGTTGCCCGGCAGCTGGATCATATCGTTCAAGGCGTTGCAAAGCATCTGTCTGCCACCCTTGATATCCATCCTGAGGGGGTGATTGCAGATCAGCGGTACGGATATGTGAATTCCATACTCAAACAGGGGGTTCTCAAGGTTTATCAAGAGGAAAACAGGCTTCAGCTTTCGGATAAAATAGATCGGGTTATGATCCATCGGTTTTTTGGGCCCGTTATCATGGTAGCCGTATTAATGGGACTGTATCAGTTTATTTTTTCCTATAGCGGGATTCCGGTCGCCTGGTTTGAATCTTTTTTCGGCTGGGTCTCGGGTATGGCAGACGACGTGCTGCCCGAAGGGGTATTAAAATCCCTGGTGATATCAGGGATCATTGATGGCGTTGGCGGGGTTTTGGGGTTTGTGCCCTTGATCATGTTCATGTTTTTTGGCATTTCATTTCTGGAAGATTCCGGATACCTTGCCCGAATGTCCTTTATGCTGGATCGGGTGTTCAGGATGTTCGGTCTTCATGGGGGGTCTGTCATGGCATTTATCGTGTCCGGCGGTATTGCCGGGGGATGTGCCGTGCCCGGGGTCATGGCCACTCGGACCCTGAAATCGCCAAGAGAACGACTGGCAACACTTTTAACGGTGCCGTTCATGAGCTGTGGCGCAAAACTGCCCGTGTTTGCCCTCCTGGTGGCCGCCTTTTTTGCTGAACACCAGGCCCCGGTCATGTTGTTGATCACACTGATCTCCTGGCTTGGCGCTCTTTTGGTGGCCAGGCTTCTCAGGTCCACACTTATCAAAGGTGAATCAACCCCATTTGTAATGGAACTTCCTCCCTATCGGCTTCCCACCATGAAAGGACTTTTAATTCATACCTGGGAAAGAACCTGGCAGTATATGAAAAAGGCCGGGACCGTAATTTTAGGGATTTCCATTGTTTTATGGGCCATGATGACCTTCCCGGGATTGGAGGAGGCCCAGGTGAAAAAATTTGAAGATCAGAGAACGGCCATCTCATCCGTGACGTCGGCTCAGGTGTTGACTGACATAGGGACACGCGAAAAAAAAATGCTGACAGCCGAGGCCCTTAGGGTAAAAAACGGGTTGTTACAGATTGATATCGCCCATGCCCAGGCAGTGCTCAAGCACTCCATTGCGGGTCGTGTGGGGACAGCCGTTGAAAGCATCACCCGGTTTGCCGGTTTTGACTGGCGCACCAATATTGCCTTGATCGGTGGAATCGCAGCAAAAGAGGTGGTCGTTTCCACCCTGGGAATAGCCTATTCTCTGGGAGCGGTTGATCCGGATCAAACAAGCTCTCTTTCGGACAGACTTAAAACTGAAAACGGCTGGGGGCCTTTGACGGCATTCAGTCTGATTTTGTTTACGATTTTTTATTCACCCTGTTTTGTGACGGTGGTCTGTATCGCAAGGGAATCCGGATCATGGAAGTGGGCTGCGTTTTCTGTTGTTTTCAATACATCGCTTGCGTTGACAATTTCTATTGTTTTTTATCAGGTTGGAATGTTTATTTCGAATTAAAAAAAAGGAAAAAAGACCATGGATGAAATTATCGTTGGGATTATCGTGGCCGGTGCCATTATCTTTACCGTTAAAAACGCTGTGAATACCTACCAGGGAAAGAGATCCTGTGATTGTGGCAGTGGGTGTTCCTGTGCCTCAAAAGATTCCTGTCCCCAGGCGCTTCAACGGACAAATAAAAGAATAGAGGGGTGAAAATTCATATTATTCGGTGGGCAGCCGGTTAAAGATAGCGGGAGTTTTCTTTTTTTAGGTTGTCAGATGCTAGAATAATATTATAATAAAGGCATATTCACTATGACGATAACATCAATTTTTCTATGAGGTGCTTAATGACTGATGACAATACACCGATTACCCCCGAAATAGTTGAAGATGAGAATGAAAAGAAAGACGGACAACTGGTTCAGCAAAACGTGAAACCGGAGATTTTATACCTGATTCCCATAACCGGCCGGCCGCATTTGCCGGCTCAGGTTCAACCCCTTATGGTCAGCAAGAAAAGATGGGAAGAAACGCTGACAAAAGCAAACAAAGATACAAAAGGGCTTTTGGGGCTTGCCTATCTAAAAGAAGTGAAGGGGAAATACGTGTACAAAGACGATTTTCCTAAAGTCGGCTGTGTCATCAGGATGATGAATATGGTTGACGTTCAAGGGAATATCCAGTTTATCGCCCAGGGGCTTGAAAGATTTCGTATTAAACGGTTCCTTTCGGACAAGCCGCCTTTTGTGGTTGAGGTGGAGTATTTTGAAAAAATAAAGGAAAACGAAGATGAGCTCAAGGCGTATGCCATTGCCATTATCAATTCCATCAAGCAATTGCTGTCATTAAATCCGCTATACTCTGAAGAAGTAAGGCAATACCTAGGGATGTTCAGTCCGGATCAACCGTCGCCGCTGACAGATTTTGCAGCGGGAATTACCACGGCATCCGGGGATGCGTTGCAGGAAGTGTTAGAACTTGTTTCTGTCAGGGAACGCATGAAAAAAGTGATGATGCTGCTGCAGAAAGAAATAGAAATCGCCAAGCTTCAAAGCCAGATCCAAAAAGACGTCAACACCCAGGTGGATGATAATAAACGAAAGTTTTTTTTAAAAGAACAGCTCAAGGCAATTCAAAAAGAGCTGGGATTGCAGAAAGATGACAAAACCTCTGATGTGGATAAATTTAAAGCAAAATTTGCAGACCTGACACCCCCCGAACATGTGGTGAAACGGTTTGATGAGGAGATTGAAAAATTATCCGTTCTCGAGACCGGCTCTTCAGAATACGGGGTCACCAGAAATTACCTGGATTGGATCACCTCTTTTCCCTGGGGGGTCCATTCCGAAGATAATATTGATATTCAACGGGCAGAAGAAGTTCTTGACCGGGATCATTCAGGGCTGTCGGACGTCAAAGAACGGATCATAGAATTTTTTGCTGCCGGGGTTTATAAAAAAGATATTTCCGGCTCCATTATCCTGTTTGTGGGCCCTCCGGGTGTGGGGAAAACCTCCATTGGAAAATCCATTGCTGAAGCCCTTGGTAGAAAATTTTACCGGTTCAGTCTGGGGGGGATGCGGGATGAGGCTGAGATCAAAGGGCATCGAAGAACCTATGTGGGGGCATTGCCCGGAAGACTGGTCCAGGCGTTAAAGGATACTGAGGTGTCAAATCCGGTGATCATGCTGGATGAGGTGGATAAAATCGGTGCCTCTTACCAGGGAGATCCGGCCTCGGCATTGCTGGAGGTCCTTGATCCTGAACAGAACACTGAATTTATGGATCACTACATGGATCTTCGTATTGATTTGTCAAAAGTCTTATTCATCTGCACGGCCAACCAGCTGGATACCATTCCCGGACCACTTCTGGACAGGATGGACCGGATTAACCTGTCCGGTTATATTACGGAAGAAAAAATGGAAATTGCCAGAAAGCACCTGTGGCCCAAACTTTTAAAACGAAATAAGCTGACAACCAAGATCATCACCATTACAGATCCGACCATTCGGTTTCTTATTGAGGGATATGCCAGGGAAGCCGGGGTCCGGGGGTTGGAAAAGCTGTTGAATAAAATCATCAGAAAAAGCATTGTGAGCATATTAAAAGAGAAAAAAGAGAAGGTCCGGGTCAACATTCAATCCCTGGAAGATTACCTGGGGCCGCCGATTTTTAAACATGAAAAGCAGATGTCGGGTGTCGGCGTGGTGACCGGTCTTGCCTGGACCCAGCTCGGGGGAGTGACCCTTCCCATTGAGGCTGTCCGGGTCCATGAAAAAGTTGCGGGATTTAAACTGACCGGAAAACTCGGCGATGTGATGCAGGAGTCTGCCACCATTGCCTATAGCTTTGTCAGGGCAAATACGGGATCCTTTAAAATCAGTAAAGAATATTTTGATAAGGCGTTTATCCATATCCATGTGCCTGAAGGCGCAACCCCAAAAGACGGTCCCAGTGCCGGGGTCACCATTACAACGGCACTGGTTTCCCTTGCCACCCGAAAAGTGATCAACCGTCCCCTTGCCATGACAGGAGAGATTACCTTGACCGGAAAAGTCCTTCCCGTGGGAGGCATAAAAGAGAAGATCATTGCGGCACGACGGTCCGGTATCCAGGAGATTATTCTGCCCGACGGATGTATCCCTGAGTTTAAAATGCTTCCCGATCATATAAAAGAGGGCATTACCTTTCATTTTGCAAAAAAATACAAAGACGTGTTTAAGATCGTATTTAATGACCTCTAAAGCCGTCATTGTTTTTTTAAAGGCCCCTGAAACGGGCAGGGTAAAAACAAGGCTTTCCCAGTCATTAAACACGACGTTTGTGCTGGACCTGTATAAAGGGTTTGTCGTGGATACGCTGGACGTACTGGAATCGGCCCAAGATACATTCCTTTACGTCTGGCCTCCGGGAAAAGCGGAGGCGCTTCAAAAGTGGCTTGGCAGTCAATATCTGTTTTGTCCCCAGCAAGGCGAGGATCTTGGTCAGCGGATGGGCAATGCCTTTGCAGACATTTTTAAACGAGGATATGATGCGGCCTTACTCGTCGGTACGGATATACCGGAACTCACCCCAGCATTGATTTCCCGGGCCGAGACGGCTCTTCAAACCACCGATGCTGTGATCGGGCCCTCAAGTGACGGTGGGTATTATTTGATAGGGTTTCAAAAATCTGGTTTTTCAACAAGCGTTTTTAAGGATATTGACTGGTCCACGCCTGCCGTGCTGGATCAGACGCGACAGGCCATGAACCATCTGTCCCTGCGTTATGAACTGCTGACTGAAATGGATGATATTGATACGCCGGAAGATTTGAATGCCTTGATGGCGAGGGTGAAAAAAGGGGGCACCATCGGCATGCAAACGCTTAAGGTGCTGACGTTATATGCAGACGGATATATCCATTATCATACCGGTATTAAATGAACAGGATCAGATATGCCGGATACTGTCAGCGATTTTTCAGCAGGCGTTTCCAGGAAAACTTGAAGTAATTGTGGTGGATGGCAGCAAGGAGGGAACGACCCTTTGCTGTATTAAAAATCAAGCTGTTATCCCTCTAATGTCCCCTCCGGGAAGGGGGTGCCAGATGAATTCCGGTGCCCGAATTGCTTGCGGCAGGATTCTATTATTCCTTCATTGTGATACCCGCCTGCCGGAAGGCGGGTTGGCAGCCGTGCAGACCGTCATGCAGAATCCATCCGTAAAAGCCGGTGCCTTTGACCTGTCGATTGATGGAAAAGGCCTTTTTTACAGGATGGTTGAACGGACCGCGTCTGTCCGGTCCCGCCTCACAAAGATCCCCTATGGAGACCAGGCGATTTTTATCCGGAAAAATTATTTTCACCGCATGGGTCAGTATCGTGAAATACCCATCATGGAGGATGTCGACCTGATGCAAAGAATTAAACAGGACAACGGCCGAATAACATTTTTAAATACCCGGGTATCCACCTCTCCAAGGAGATGGGAAGAAGAAGGAAAGGTCTACGGCACCCTTAGAAACTGGGTGATTTCAGCCTTGTATCTTTTGGGCACGAAACCTGAAAAACTGGCCGCGGTCTATAAAAATTTTTCCGGTGCCCCCCCTGGCAGGCAGTGAGTTAAACTGCCCGCAGATGATATGAAAAAAGCATTTCCAGGAAAAGACGGTCCTAAATCAATTCTTTTATTCTGGACCAGGCATCCTGGGGCAAGTGGGCACCCATGACCTGGCAGACCTCATAGCCGCAAGCGGAGGCAATTTTCCCGCTTTTTTCAATGGGAAATCCATGGGCAATGCCAAAAAGAAATCCAGCCGCCCAGAGATCGCCTGCTCCGGTGGTATCAATGGGTGCATTTCCTTGCTGGGCATGGATTCTTGTGATATGGCCCTGGTGGGAGATATAACTGCCCCTTTCACCAAGCTTCAATACAGCATAGGAGGCCTGTTCGGATAATTTTTCAATGGCTTTTTGTTCATCCGCGTGTCCGGTATACGCCTTTGCTTCATCTTCATTGGCGATGAGGATATCAACAAAGTCTTTGACAATATCTTCAAGGATTTCTCTTGAGGCATTGACCACCTCAAAACTGGCCAGGTCCAGGGCGATGAGAGACCCTGCCGCCTTGGCAGCAGTGAGTGCGGCCATCATCAGATCTTTGTTGAATAACAGATATCCTTCAATCATGGAAATGGCAGTGTCTTTAAACATGTCGGGACTTATGAGAGCGGGATCCAGTTCCGTGGATGCCCCCAGAAAGGTGAACATGGAGCGCTGGGCATCCGGTGTGATGACGGATAAGACCTTACCTGTCGGAGAGTCGGAGATTGACACCAGTGGTTCAACATTGCAGTTGGCCACCAGTTCTTCAAACGTTTGACCATGGGCATCATTTCCCCTTCTGCCGATAAATCGGGCATCACCGCCAAGATTACCGACACCCACAATGGTATTGCATGCAGCACCGCCGGGGACAACAACAGGTGTTTGGGTCGTTTCGATTAATATCTGCTGGATATCTCTATCTTCTACAAGGGTCATTCCCCCTTTTTCTTTTCCAAGGGCCGTTAAAAATGCATCGGATTCATTGGTTAAAATGTCAACAAGTGCAGATCCAATTCCTGTAATTCTCGTTACTCTGTTTTCCGGCATGGTCTCTCCAAACATGTCAATGTCGTTATTATAGGGTTTGCATAACATCACAAGCATAAACGCTCTCAAACAATAAAATTTATGGGGTGATTGTCAAGTGATTTGTTCAGTTCCCAACAAAAATAAGACCCAAGTCGGGTATCGTATCATTGACAAAGAGAAAATAAAAACTTATTAATTAAAAATTTAAATATAATACAGTTATATTGTAAATATAGTTATCTCTAAGATAAAAGGAGTCTCTAAATGTCGGAAAAACAATCTTTCATGTTTACATCGGAATCTGTAACAGAAGGTCACCCGGATAAAGTGGCAGACGCCATTTCAGATGGAATTCTTGATGCCATCATGGCCGAAGATAAAAAATGCAGGGTCGCCTGTGAAACATTGGTCACCACCGGGCTTGCCATGGTGGCAGGAGAAATTACCACGGATTGCTATGTGGACATTCCCCATGTGGTCAGAAACACCATCAAAGAGATTGGATATAACTCTTCCGGCATGGGATTTGACTGGCAGACCTGCTCGGTAATTACCAGTATTGATCAACAATCTCCCGATATTGCCCAGGGTGTTGACGAGGGGGCCGGGCTATATAAAGAACAGGGTGCCGGAGACCAGGGATTAATGTTCGGGTTTGCCACAAACGAAACCCCGGAACTGATGCCCATGCCGATTACCTATGCCCATAAGTTGACCGAACGGCTGGCCCAGGTGAGAAAAAATGGTGCCCTTGATTTTTTAAGACCGGATGGAAAATCCCAGGTCACCATTGAGTATGTAAACGGCGGCCACCCCAAAAGAGTGGATACGGTAGTGGTTTCCACCCAGCATTCTCCTGATGTGTCGTATGATGATTTAAAGTATGCCATTATCAAAGAAGTCATTAAAAAAGTGATTCCCGAAGAGATGATAGATGGTGATACCCGGTTTTTTATTAACCCTACCGGGCGATTTGTTGTGGGCGGCCCCATGGGTGACTGTGGCGTGACCGGCAGAAAGATTATCGTGGATACCTATGGCGGCCAGGGAAGTCATGGCGGGGGGTGTTTTTCCGGGAAAGACCCTTCAAAGGTTGACAGAAGTGCATCCTATATGGGGCGGTATGTCGCAAAGAATCTCGTTGCATCGGGCATTGCCGATAAGTGTGAGATTCAAGTGGCCTATGCCATCGGTGTTGCGCAGCCGGTATCTCTTCTGGTTGATTTTATGGGAACCGGGAAAATACCTGAATCAAAAGGGATTGAAATTGTCAAGTCGGTATTTGATTTAAGACCTGCTGCGATTATTGAAACCCTTGATCTTCTTCGGCCGATTTACAGAAAAACATCCGCCTATGGTCATTTCGGGAGAAAAGACCCTGATTTTTACTGGGAAAGAACAGACAAAGCAGATCAAATACGGGATCTGGCCGGACTATAAGCCTAATTACGAACGGTTTTAGTCGTTAAAAAAGCTGCCTGGACTTAAAATGTTAAGTTTAAGCGGCTTTTTTTATTGACAATAAAAACGGATGCTTGTATTTTGGAATCAAAACAACACATCAACATATTTTGATATGTTCAACTTTAGATCAAATTATCAAGGAGTATTCAATGTTACAATCAATTAAAGACCCTTCCTACATCGAACTTGACCTTAGCTTGAAATATAAGGTGAAGGATGTCGCCCTTGCAGAAGATGGACACAAAGACATGCAGCTTTCAGAAAAAGAGATGCCGGGGCTCATGGCCATCAGAGAAAAATATGGTGTTGAAAAACCCTTTAAAGGGTTAAAAATAACCGGCAGCCTTCATATGACCATCCAGACCGCGATGCTCATTGATACCCTTTACGAGCTGGGGGCGGATATCCGGTGGGCCTCCTGTAATATCTTTTCCACCCAGGATCATGCGGCGGCAGCCATTGCCCAAAAAGGGTCTGCAGCCGTATTTGCCTGGAAAGGTGAAAGCCTTGAAGAATTCTGGTGGTGTACAGAGCAGGCCCTGATCTGGCCGGATGGCTCAGGCCCTGATCTCATTGTGGATGATGGCGGTGATGCAACACTTTTTGTCCATCAGGGCGTGAAAGTGGAAAAAGATCCGTCATTGCTGGAGAATAAAACCCATAGCCTGGATGAGAAATGCCTGATGGATCGGCTGCGGGTCAGTGTCACAAAAGATCCGGAAAAATGGACCCGCATTGCCAAAAAAATCCGGGGCGTATCTGAAGAGACAACCACTGGTGTTCATCGCCTCTATCAGCTGGCTGAAAAAAAGGAACTGCTGTTTCCTGCCATCAATGTCAATGATTCCGTGACCAAATCCAAATTTGATAACCTTTATGGATGCCGGGAATCCCTTGCCGACGGCATCAAAAGAGCCACCGATATCATGCTGGCCGGTAAAACGGTCGTTGTGGCCGGGTATGGTGATGTGGGCAAAGGTTGTGCCGCTTCCATGAAGGGATATGGGGCCATTGTCTGGGTGACTGAAGTGGATCCCATCTGTGCCCTCCAGGCAGCCATGGAAGGCTATCCGGTGGTGACAATGGAGCAGGCTGCTCCCCACGGTGATATCTTTGTGGCAGCCACTGGAAATTATCATGTTATTACGGGTAAACACATTGAACAGATGAAGGATGAATCCATTATCTGTAATATTGGCCATTTTGATAATGAAATCGAAATGAGTTATCTGGATAATCATCCCAAGGCGGTTAAGTTAAATATTAAACCCCAGGTGGACAAGTGGACCTTAGAGTCGGGCCGTTCCGTTATTGTTCTTGCCGAGGGACGGCTGGTGAACCTGGGCTGTGCCACCGGGCATCCCAGTTTTGTGATGAGCAATAGTTTTTCAAATCAGACCCTGGCCCAGATTAAACTGGCAAAGGAAGACCTTGACATAAAAGTGTATACACTACCCAAGGAACTGGATGAAGAAGTGGCAAGACTGCATTTGAAAAATCTGTCCGTAACCTTGACCCAGATGACCCAGGAACAATCGGATTATCTGGGGATTCCCATCAATGGTCCATTTAAAACCGATCTCTATAGATACTAAGACCCCTTCAAACAGAACCCCTTTTTAAAAGGTTCAAAATTTTGAATTTATCCATAATTTAATTTTTTACCTTTTATTTTAAGGAGTTAAACTGTTTATTTAAAATACTCAGCATCAAAAGTTCAAAATTTTGAACTTTTGATGCCGGGTCGATCAAATGATAGCGGGGTGTCTCCGGGGGTATGCCATTAAAATGTATGGGAAGACTTTTAATATTGGGGGGTTATGATTTTAATGAGGATTTTTTTGGTGAGTGGCACATGAATTGCTTTAAAAATTATCATAACAAAGAGTTGGTTTTTTCATCTTTTTTTCCTTTTCTTAAAAAGGCTGCTTCCAAAAGAAGCAGCCTTTTTAAGTTTTAATTCAGCGGTTCAGAATACCCTTCTACTCTTTTATCAGTTTAATGACTTCATCATTATCCGGGAATCGTTTGGCCTGATGCTTTGAGAAAATTAATTTTCCGTCCAGAATAACGTCATATACGCCGTTTGATCCGGCAATCAGTTCCGGTGAGACACCCAATTCATCTTTAATCTTATCTGCCAGACCGGCAGCCCTTGGTTTATAATTTCAAACGGAACAATACTTAATTTTAATATCCATGGGGGTTCCTTTTATCTGGGGTCCTTAATTCATATTTTAAAAAGGACCTATTGACATGAGATGTCTAAAATATTAACACGTTATCTGTTTCAGGTAAAGAATATTGATGGAAAAGCAAAACAATTCAACCCCATCAAATCCAAGGGAACTTGACAAGGAAGATTACCTTAATATACTTGAAACTGCATATGGTTAACACACAAAATAATGGAGTATGGCTGTGGATTTTAATCCCTGTATGAAACACCAATTGATTCGGAAGACTGTCAGAGAGTTTGCCGAAAATGAAATTAAACCCCATGTCTCTCTTCTGGACAAAGAATCACGGTTTCCCTGGGAAATTGTTGAACGAATGAAGCCGTTGAATTTTTTTGGACTTCAAGTGCCAAAAGAATATGGTGGCGCAGGTCTGGATACCATCAGCTATGCCATTACCATTGAAGAACTGTCAAGGGTATCCGCGGCCATGGGGCTGTGTGTGACGGTTCATAACAGCGTGGGCATATTCCCCATTCTTCAATTCGGGACAGACGAACAGAAAAAAAGATTTGTGCCGGCCATGGCCCGGGGAGATCGCATCGGTGCCTTCTGTCTTACGGAAGCCAATGCCGGATCAGACGCGGGGGGGGTAGAAACCCATGCTGTAGAAACCCAGGACGCGTTTGTATTGAACGGCACCAAAATTTTTGTCACCAATGGCGGTGTATGCGGGACTGTATTGGTGTTTGCGGTTTCTGAAACCCGTGATAAAAAAAAACAGGCCAGTGTTTTTATTGTTGAAAAAGAGTGTCCAGGATTTTGCGTGGGTGAAATAGAAGACCTTTGTGGCATGCGGGCGAATCCGGTGTCATCGCTTTTTTTTGAAGACTGCCGTGTGCCGAAAACAAATGTTCTGGGGCAGTTGGGGCAGGGGATGAAAATTGGATTAACGGCCCTGGACACGGGCCGGATTGGCATTGCAGCCCAGGCCCTTGGCATTGCCCAGGCCGCCTTTGAAAGTTCGGTGTCGTATGCCCGGGAACGGCAGCAGTTCAATACGCCGCTGTCAAAATTCCAGACCATTCAAAATTATCTGGCTGAAATGGCCACAAAAATAGATGCATCAAGGCTTCTGCTCTACAGGGCTGCTGCCTTTAAGGATAGTCGCAGGCCCTTTTCTGGGGAAGCCTCCATGGCAAAGCTTCATTGCAGTGCCACGGCAAAAGATGTAACAGACCTGGCAGTCCAGATCCATGGCGGTTATGGCTACAGTAAAGAGTATGACGTGGAAAGATATTTCAGGGATGCCAAAGTAACCCAGATTTATGAGGGGACCAGTGAGGTTCAGAAAATGGTGATTGCCCGGACTATTCTGTCCCAACCCAGTTGAATAGGTAAATGATATGTTGAAGATAATGGTATGTATTAAACAGGTTCCCATGGTATCGGAACTGCCCTGGGATTCCAGGACCGGAACGTTAAAGCGGGATCTGGCCCAGGGGATGATGGACCCTGCAAGCCGAAGAGCCCTTGAGGCGGCGTTGCAGATCAAAGAAACACAACCCGCCTATATCTGTGCTATTACCATGGGACCTGCCATGGCCAGGGAAATCCTGCACCAGGCCATGGCACTGGGGGCAGATGAAGGGGTCTTATTGTCCGACAGAAGAATGGCCGGGGCAGACACCTTTTTGACAAGCCATATCCTGGCCAGATTTATTCAAAAAGAATGCCAGGGGGAGTATCTGGTGATGTGTGGCACCCAGACCAGCGACAGCGAGACGGCCCAGGTTGGCCCCCAGCTTTCCGAAGAGTTGAATATTCCGGCCATCACCTATGCGGGTCACGTTGAAATAAAAGACCGGGTTGTTGAGGTTCACCGCCATGTGGATGAATTTTTTGAAATCCTGAACATGGATCTGCCAGGATTGGTTACCATTGACCTGTCGGCGTATAAACCCAGATATCTGGCCCTTGAAGGCGTGGAAAAGGCCTTTGAAAATCCGGATATCAGACATATTGATGCCCGGCAGCTGGGACTTGATGCCGACTTTAATGCGCTGAAAGACTCTCCCACAAGAATTATGGATGTTTACTCTCCCACGGCTCAAAAAGAGAACCGGGTCTTGAAAGGTGCGGTGAAAAAAGTAGTTGACCAGTTGTTTGACGACTATGGCAAAGTGATCAGCTCTGCCATGGGAAAAGACCTTAAAACCCATGAACATGATGAGGCATGATGAAACGCAACAAAGATATCTGGGTGTTTGGCGATTACCGGAATTATTTTCAGAACAGGGTCACCCTCCAGATCCTGGCAAGGGCGGTTGACCTGTCGACCCAGACGGGTGGAACTGTCTGTGCCGTTGTGCTGGGTCACAGGGTGGATACGTATGTGGCGGAATATATTGCCCATGGTGCCCAGAAAGTCTATGTCATAGATGATCCCACACTCCGATCTTACTCCATTGAAAGGTATTCCTGGCTAATGAGTTGGCTTGTCACCCGATATCAGCCTGAAACCCTTTTGGTGGGCGCTACACGATTTGGCCAGGAGATCGCGCCAAGGGTGGCTAAAAAGCTTAAAACAGGGTTGACAGCCGATTGTATTGACCTTGAAATCAATACCAAAGGGCTGCTGGTTCAGACGGCCCCGTCCTTTGGCGGAAATTTGATTGCAAAGATTATTACCCCTGTGAAACGACCCCAGATGGCAACGGTCCGGCCGGGAACCTTCCCGGAGCTGCCCCATGATGATGCCGCAAACGGTCAAGTGATGGTATTACCTTTGCCTGGGGATCTGCCAGAGGACCGCATCCGGCTGGTAACCTCAGAACACAGACCCTCTAAAAAGCAGAAAATTGAAGATGCGGATATTGTTATTTGCGGGGGCCGGGGCATGGGCAGCAAAGGAAAGTTTAAAAAACTTTTTGATCTGGCCGCACTCATGAACGCAGAGGTGGGGGCCACAAGACCGGTTGTTTATTCTGAATGGGTGTCCCACGACGCTTTAGTGGGCCAGGCAGGAAAAAACATCAAACCCAAAATACTGTTGTCCTTTGGTATCAGTGGTGCGATCCAGCACACGGCTGCCCTGAGTGATGCCCATTTTATTGTTGCCGTCAATAAAAATCCCAATGCCACCATGATGAAAATGGCCGATGTGGCCATTGTCGCAGATGCCAATCAGGTCTGCCTTGGTATTATCAAGGCGATAAAAGAGAAGGCTCGGGATTGATATTTAACCGGTTGTTTTGGAAAAAATAGTCTGAAACGCGGTGCTAATTTTTCCCTTTGTCCGTTTTGTTGACAATGAAATTTTTTATTTTTTTCAGATGGGGGATCAATACAATAAGAATAATGGCAGCAAACAGGTACTGGATCATATGATAACGCTGCTCTAAAAAATCAAAGCAGTAAAACCAGACAATGATGGCGGTCAGGGTTCCCAGGAATGTGGCAGTGAAATTTCTGACCAGGGTTAATTTGAGCATATACCCGATAATAGACCCCACGACAGGCCCGGTAACCGGCAGGGGGGCCATGACAAAGAAAAAAATACCGATCCCGCCCAGGGGTTCTATTTTATTCTTTTGTTCAAGGGCTTTTCCGGTCAACCGGGCCATGAATTTAATCATCCATTCAGTCCTCAAATAATTGGTGGTGCTTAAAACAAAGGCGGCATAGGTGAAACAGACGATGAGCACTTCAATATAAAAATTATAGGCAATGGTGGGAAGGGCACCGAAACCATTGATAATGCACAGACCAATACCGGCAGCCCGACCGCCGACGGTATGGGCAACAAAAACAAGGATAAGGGTTTTTGCTATTTCAAGGTCGGTGATGCCATAAAATCCGATGAGAACTATGAGCAGAGCGCTTAACAAAAAACCGCTTAACAGCAGTCTGCCTTCAGTTGTATTTAATAAGGTATGTTTCATATCCGTTTTATCAATTTAAGGTCATTATGCCAAACCAGAAATTTATAAAGTAAGACGGAAATATTGTCAAGCAACAGAGTATTTACAGAAAATCGGATTGATTTTCAGAATCGGCATAAAATTCGGTTCTATTCGCCTGCCATGGCTGTCAGCGGATAAATGAGGTATTACGTTTTTATTACAATTTTTTTATAAAATGACCACCACCGTATGATTTTTGTTAATGATATTAAAGAACGTCAATCATTTTTTTGATAGGGTGGGTGCAGAGCTGGTCTGTGATGCCATCATCCTTCACGGCAATGATGCTCAGAAGGAAAAATATGTTAAACCCCTGCTCAGCTGAAGCCAATGCCAGGAATGAAAAAATATTTGAATAATTTATCAGGTTGATTATCTGTTTGATGGATGGAAGTCCAAACAACAGCAAGACGTTGTGCTTGCTTATAGTTTAAAAATCTCCGGATTTTTAATAACAGTCTTGGGTTTTCTGCATCATAGCCAGACACGATATTTTGTCTTTGGGGGAAATTTCATTCACCACGCATACCATCAGAAGGCTGGAAGAAAGAAAATGCGAAATTAGGGGTTTCCCGGATTTACAGATCGGGTTTGGAGTGGTATGGGATATAGCCAACTTTTCTGTTTTGTTATTTTTGTGTGCCCAACAGAAAAAGACGGGTAGACTTATTGTTAAATTAAACATATCGGCAGACACGCCCATTTGAAAGGAAATTATAAATGTCAGATCTTATTGTAAAAAAAGTTAATATAACAAGAGAAGATGGACAAAGTGAATACTCCGGGCCTGATTTTATTCGTATTTTGATATGCGGGGGAACCGGATGTAACGCAACAGAGCGAACTGCTGTAAAAAATACCCTCGTTGCTGAAGTGGATAAAAGAGGCTTGTCTGACAAAGTGGAAATAGTTGAAACAGGCTGTAATGGATTTTGTGATATAGGGCCAACGCTGATTGTTCGACCTACAGGGATTTTTTATGTTAAAGTAAAATCAGAAGACATCCCCGAACTGGTTGAAGAGCAGATCATAAATAACAATCCTGTTGAAAGGCTTTTCTTTGAAGATCCTGTGTCAAAAAAGAGGATTGCTAAGCATCAAGACTTGGTGAGAGAAATATCATCCAAGATGACTCGGCTGATTTCGGGCCATAATTCTTAAAAAAGAAAAAAGTAATAAAAAGGGTTTACCCAAATTTACAGATTTGGTTGGGGGGGGGGGGGGGGGGGAGAGAGAGAGAGAAGGAGAAAAAAGCGGGTTATTACATTTATCGTCAACGCCCTTTGTAATTTTTAAACACCAAGCCCTATATCCGCTAGTGCTCCC
>NZ_JAQYWD010000057.1 GCF_030145145.1 Desulfobacula sp.
CGAGTTTTTCCGCCACAAGTGTAGCCCGGCATAGAGCCTGTCAACATAGCCCATCCAGCGAAGGAAAGGTAATCTGGTCTGAACGGGTATGGGATATTCATAAAAAGTTACATGCGATTGCCCTGATGATTTGGCCAATTGATGTTTATGGATACCCCTAAGAACCGTCCTGTTAAAAAAAAGAATACAGGTTTGGCGTGTATTTTGCTTATTCCTCTTTACTGTTTGACTGTTGTTAACGATGAAGAGGCGTGAGGTGTAATGAAAAAAAGAGCATCCTGCCGAGGCTGTTAGACCAGAGCCGGATGTATGGTAACATCGGTTATGCGTATGAAACGGTTTTGGAACAAGAGACAGAGTTGTATCAAGACAATTCCGGGTTGCGATACAACCCCGCGCATGACGGTGTCTGGCCGGGATCGGTTTCCTGGGGTTTCGGGCAGTGGGTGAGGATTTAAAATGAGTCATTTTTTGATTACTGCTTTGCTAAAATTAAAATGAATGATATCCTTAACAAAGCCCGGCTCAAAAAAGGAGAAAATCAATGAATCAGTGGTATTGTACCATTTGTCATGAAACCTTTGCCAGTGACAGCAAACCTGCTGCCTGCGAAAGTTGTCATGCAGACGATCGCATGATTTTAAGTGCCGCAGAGGTTCCCCAGTCTCTTGAACAGGTCAGGGATTTGGCCAGGAAGAAGCTGAAAGGTATTTGCGCGGCCTATCCGTCCTGTGACGGTAATTTTGATAAAATCTGCCAGAGGGAGGCGTATGGAAAGCCCATTGGAATGGGCGGTATCGGACAGGGGCGGTCTTTTCGGGCCAATTCAGAATCCCTTGCGAACATTCAATTGAATATGTCTGTTCTGGGAGATCATTTTGAACCGGATACGACCTGTTCCTTTCTGGGCATTGATCTCAGATTTCCGGTGATGGCCTCTTCTACCGCCGGTGCCCAGGGCTATAATGATGCCCTGGATGAAACCTTTTTCTGCACGGCTGTATTAAGAGGATCCCAGGAAGCAGGGACCATTGGACTGCGAGGCGATACCTGGTTTTATACCCCGGAGGATAACCCGTCGCTGAAGGCCATGAAAGCCTGCAAAGGCTATGGTATACCCATCTTCAAGCCTCGATCCCAGGACGTTTTAAAACGGTTGTTTGAAGCGGCTGAATCCTGTGGCTGCAAAGCCGTTGGGATTGATCTGGATGGCTGTGGCTCCACCAATATGGCATCCCATGGGCAACCCGTGTTTAAAAAGAGTGTTAAAGATATTGAAGAACTGGTGACGTTTACATCACTGCCGTTTATTGCCAAGGGTATCCTGCTGCCGGATGAAGCACAGAAGTGTGTCGATGCAGGGGCTTCGGTTATTGCTGTTTCCAACCACGGCGGACGGGTCATGGATTCAACCCCGGGGGTTGCCACCATGCTGCCCCTGATCAGGAAGAAATTGGGTAATTCTGTTACGATTACCGCCGATGGGGGGGTGAGAACCGGGTATGATGTATTAAAGCTGCTGGCACTGGGTGCCAATGCGGTCCTTTTGGGACGAGATATCATACGGGCGGCTGTGGGTGCCGGAACCCTGGGGGTGAAACTGCATCTTGAACATATGGAAAAAACATTGAAAAAAGCCATGTTTATGACCGGAACAAAGAATATAGCCATGGCGGATTCAAGCATTATATTCAACCATAATGGAACAAAGGAGGAAAAATGGGAAAAGTATTAATTGTGTATGCATCAAGAGCTGATGAGACAAAAGGAATTGCTGAACTGATTGCAGAGGGGGTTCGCATTTCAGGCCATGAGGCTGAATTAAAAAAAACAAGCGAGATTAAAAGCGAAGACGACCTGAAAGGATATGATGGGTATGCGTTCGGATCCGCAACCTATCATGGTGAAATGATCACCTCCATGAAACAGATTTTGTTTGTTTCAGAACGGGCAGAACTGAAAGATAAACCCGGCGGCTCTTTTGGCGCCTATGGCTGGAGTGGTGAGGCAGCGGGAAGAATATTTGATACCATGGATCATATTTTTGGGATGAAAATGGTGTCCGGTCCTTTGATGCTCAAGGCAAGCTGGGTTCAAGGGGGCATCCAGGCGGCCCAGGATTATGGCAAAAGTATTGCAGCACTGATCTAAGGAATTATTATGAGTGATCAAAGCTTGATATTGGCGTGTTCAACGTGTGGTGCAAAAAACAGGGTGCCGCTTTCCCGGTTAGATGACACACCAAAATGTGGGAAGTGTGGACTGCTTTTGCCCCTGGAAAATTTAAGCCGGCCGGTCATAGTGACGGATCATGATTTTGACAGGGAGGTGATGGCGTCAACACTTCCGGTGCTGGTGGACTGCTGGGCACCCTGGTGTGGTCCCTGCAGATCCATGGGGCCGGTTCTGGATGCGCTTGCGGTAAAATACAGGGCCAGGTTAAAAATAGCCAAGCTCAATGTAGACGAAAACTCGGGGATTGGCTCAAGATATTCAATTTCAAGTGTTCCGACCATACTCCTGGTAAAAAATGGCCGGGTCATTGATAAACTCATTGGTGCCCTGCCAAAAGAACAATTGGAATCACAGATTGCAAGAATTCTTGGATAAAGGAAAAGACGCGTTTATTCACTGACTGAACCACCCGTAAGATATGGGATTTCATGGTGTCTGCCGGGATGTTGCCATTCCGGGCAGTCCAGGGCGGACACGTTCTTTATTTGAAAGACTTTTTGAAAGTAAATTTCAGCGGCAACAGACTATTGGCCGGTCAATTGAATCCCTGAATCGTAACGGCCTGGGGATGTCAATGATATTGACATTGTTAAAAGAAAGATGACACAAAAGCAGTTTCAGCGAAAGGGGATGGCATTCCCCCAAAGGGCGGGTCGCAAAACGTTGATCGGGTTTTAATCGACTGGCATGATGCTTGCTTATGTTTAGTGGTGTATCACCCAAACACTAAAACATTCAGGGGGCAATATCAGATGCTCAAACTTAAAGCTCGAAAGAAAAAAAAAGTTGTTGACGTCTCCAAAGCCTATGCTGCTTTAAAATCCCAGGACGAAATTTACTATCAAATGGCCTCTATCTTCAAAGCGGTTAACAGGGATGAAGATAAATTGGCTAAAAAAGTTTTAACCAGTTTGTTAACCGGCAAACAATCTGAAATATTTCTGGAAAATTCTGTGTAAATACCCTATAAAGGGAGAAGCATTTTGCAGGATTTTTTTCGTCTATATTATTTAGAATTCCAAGCTTCATTTTGGTAAATTATAACACTTACAAAACACAAAAAAAAGGAGAGCTGAAATGGCTGAAAAAATGGGTATTTACAAGTGCAGCAAATGTGGAAACATTGTACAGGTACTTCATGGAGAAAAACCGCCGGTCATGTGCTGTGGCGAACCAATGGATCGTCTGGCTGCAAATACGGTGGATGCCGCTAAAGAGAAGCATGTGCCCGTGATTGAAAAACTGGATGGCGGATATCTGGTAAAGGTCGGCAGTGTTGCCCATCCCATGGGGAATGATCACTGGATTGAGTGGATTGAACTTGTCAGTTGTGACGGAAATTATGTCCAGCGAATGATGTTGACACCCACAAGCCAGCCGGAAGCCACCTTTAAAACGGATTCCGATAAGGTTGAAGCAAGAGCGTATTGTAATCTCCACGGTCTTTGGAAATCCTAAACCCGGTTAAGCGAACCTTCTACCCCCCCCTGCACTGATATATCAGTGCAGGGGGGGGCTTTGAACAAGCATCTTATGCCATGAGTTTTTCTGCAAGCAGTTTAATGTGGCTCATCTCTTCCTTGATAATGTCATCAATCTTTGACTGACCCAGCTTTGGGGGAACCAGTGCTTTCATTCCAAGATAAAACGCGATGGAATCTTTTTCTGCTTGAATCGCACGGCTCAATATTGTTTTAAACCGGTTGTCAGGCATTTTTTGTTCAGAAAAAACCCGGGTATCCGCGAGTGCTTTCAGATAAAGGACTGTTTCATCATCCGGGTCAAAGGCGGTGGAAAACGTTTCTTGGTCTGTTAATTCTTTTTGCATCGTGGCAAAGGTTGCTTCATGATCGTCTTCCATCTTTGCCAGATAAAGGAGAAATTCTTTCTCTTTTTCCGCGTTTACCTGTTTTGCGGCATCGCGGTAAAATATCGCACCATTCTGTTCGATTTTTATTGCAATTTCAAAAATTTCATTTGCATTAAACGTGTTAGACATTTTCCCTCCGGATTATTTTTTTTTGCAAGATAAGGTTTTTTTTAATGTTTTTGCGATTTTTACTCCTAGACCAAAACATCGGTCCAGATCAGATGCATCCGGAACATATTGGACCCTGACACCATCATCAATAATATTCAGTTTCATTTCAGAAAATTCCTTATTCAGTATTTTTACCGCTTCACCACTCCAGCCGTAAGACCCAAATGCAGCTGCGATCTTATTCTGGGGTCGCAGGCCTTTGATATAGGTCATGACATCTGCGATAACGGGAAAAATGCTGTTGTTCAGTGTCGGGGAACCCACAGCGATGGCGCCGGCATCAATAATTTCCGTCATGATGTCACTTCTGTGCCATTTTCTTGTGTTCATGAGTCGGACATTCACATCTTCCGACTCAATGCCGCTGGTAATGGATCTTGCCATCTTGGTGGTGCTTTCCCACATGGAATCAAAAATGACAACCACCTTATTGGCGGGTTCCTGTCTGGACCAGCGGTCATAGGCATTAATAATTTTAGCCGGGTTGTCCCGCCAGATAATGCCATGATCCGGGCAGATCATGTTTATTTTCAGGTTCAATTTTGCAACATCTTTTAACAGTGCCTGTACCCTTGGTGAAAAGTGAAGCAGGATATTGGCATAATACTTTCTGGCGTGGGGGATGATTTCATCTCCGATTTGATCATCAAAGAATTTATCACCGGCATAATGCTGCCCAAAGGCATCACTGGAAAATAAAATAGCGTCATCCACAAGATAGGTGAACATACTGTCCGGCCAATGAAGCATTCTTGTCTCAAGAAAAGAAAAGGTTCTGTTCCCGATTTTGAGTTCATCACCACTTCCCACGATCTGGAAATTAAAGTCGAGGTGAAAATGACGGTTAAGGTTTTTGGCACCCATTTTTGAACAATAAAGGGGTTTGTCACGCCCTATGTTATGCATTACTTTGGGGATAGCCCCGGAATGGTCCATTTCCGTATGATTGCTGATAACCATATCAATCTCTTTGGGATCAATGATTCTGCTGATATTGGACAGCAGCTCATCTGAAAACTTTTCTTTTACCGTATCAATGAGAATATTTTTTTCCCCCAGCACCAGAAATGCATTATACGATGTTCCTTCATCCGTAGAGTAGCCATGGAAATCTCGAATATCCCAGTCGCGGCAGCCAACCGAATAGATCCCATCCGCTATTTCAATGGGTTTGTACATTTGCTTTGAGTCCTCCCATCATCAATGAATTTTCATTTAAGTCATTTACTAAACCCGGTATCCTCAGTCTAAACATCCAACACTATGCAAAGCGTGTGCCTTGAAATTCTAATTTTTTTTCCTGATAAAAAGGATTTTAGCTTGAGGGTTATTATTATAGGATACGATGCGTAAAATCAATGAATCATTTATCTTCAATATGTTGCCCCATTGGGTGTTTTTTACGGTGGGTTTGCAATTCTTGCCATTATTGGATATCCTAATTATTACACTGATACTTTTTTTAGCAGAAATAGGAAGATGATTGCAGATGAGTACTCGAGAGAAACTTAATCGATTTTTGAGCCTTTTCACCCGTACTTCAAAAGTGCTTGTGGTGATCAATGCCGACCCGGATGCCATTGCCGCCAGCATGGCTGTCAAACGATTGTTGTGGCGAAAGGTCAGTGAAGTCTGCATTGCCCATTTCAACAAGATCACCCGACCGGATAACTTAGCCATGATTGAGTATACGGAATCGGGTCTGGTTGCGCTGGATGAGATCAAGAAGGAAAATTTTGATACATTTGTGGTGGTGGACTCCCAGCCGAATCATAATGAACGGTTTTCAGTATTTTGTTTTGATGCCATTATCGATCATCATCCTGTAACCGGTGATACGGCAAAATATGTTGATATCCGGCCGGATTACGGTGCCTGTTCCACCATTATGACGGAATACCTTAAATCAAAAAAAATAAAACCGTCTTCCAAGCTTGCTGCCGCCCTGATGCTGGGAATTAAAACCGACACATCTGATTTTACACGGCAGGCGAGCTTGAAAGATATCCGGGCATTCCAATACCTGTATCAGTTTGCAGACAACAATATCGTTACCAAAGTTGAAAGAGCTGCGTTAACCCAGGAAGATCTTGATTTTTTGGGGGCTGCCATAAGACAAAGAAAAATTATTAACAACCGATTTTTTTTTCATGCAGGCCCTATTTCCAAACCGGATGAGCTGGTGATCCTGGCCGATTTTTTTTTAACCCTGTCCCGGGTTAACTGGAGTATTATCTCAGGGGTGTATGAAAAAAAACTGATTGTTGTGATTCGAAATGACGGGTTGAGAAAAGGGGCAGGAAACACGGCAAAAGAGGCGTTTTCACCGTATGGATCTGCGGGCGGGCACAAGACCATGGCCCGGGCCGAGCTTGATTTAAAGTTGATCAAAAAGCAAACCGGAACAGTGAATAAAAAAGTGCTCGGTGACTGGATTATATCTGTAATTGAAAAGACAGCCGGGAAAAAAATTGAATAATATTTTTATAAGAGATGGATCATTAAACTAAAGCCCAACAGAGAAAAAGCCTTATCAAACAGTGAACAACGGTATCGAACCCTTGTTGAAACCATGGGTGACGGCTTGACCGAAGTCGATGAAAACCAGGTGGCCACCTATGCCAATGAGGCGCTCTGCCAGATGTGGGGGCGGTCCAGGGATGAGATCGTCGGCCAAAATATCAATCATTTTTTAGATGATGAGAATAAAGAAATTCTGTCTGCTCAACAGGAAAGCCGGAAAATAGGAAAGAGTGATTCCTATGAAATCGTGTGGACCAAAAAAGACGGATCTGAACTTCATGCCCTTATGAGCCCGACCCCATATTTTGATTCCAATGGGAAGTTTAAAGGCAGTTTTGCCATTGTTACCGATATCTCAAAGCATAAAAAAGAAAAGAATATTCTGGAGTTCAGGGTTAAGAAGAGAACCCGGGAGCTTGAAAATAAAACAAAAAGTCTTGAAGAGGTGAACACCGCCTTAAGGGTTTTATTAAAGCAGAGAGAAGAAGATAAAACCATGCTTGAAGAAAGAATGGTTTTAAATATCAGGGAACTGGTCCTTCCTTTTATTGAGAGAATGAAGGAAGACACCCTCAGTGATAGCCAGCGAGGGTGCTTGAATATTATAGAATCAACATTGATTGACATTGTCTCCCCGTTTTTGCATAAGCTTGCCATGGAATTTTCAAATCTTACGCCATCTGAAGTCCAGGTGGCCAACATGGTCAAGTATGGAAAGACAACTAAGGAAATCGCCCAGATTTTAAATCTGTCGGCTAAAACCATTGAGTTCTATCGCAAGAGTATCCGGAAAAAAGTCGGCATCACAAACAAAGCCATCAATCTTCGAACGTTTCTGTCTGCCACAAAGTAACAGGTATATTTCATACCTGGTATACCCCTGAAATATACCTGTTGTCGATGGTTTTTTTTAAGGTTATAAATGATATCAATATATTGAAAAGATGGCCGACCCGTTACCTTAAAGTAACATTCAAAATTTATATGGAAGGACAATCAGATGAATCATCAGAAATACTGGAATCCGGTCCTGGAGACGATGCCCAGGGAAAAGCTGAAACAACTGCAGTTTAAAAAATTTAAACGAATATTGACCTGGGCCTACACCCATTCAATATTTCACAAGGCCCTCTATGATACGGCCGGTTTAACCCCGGATGATATTCATTCCTTTGATGATATCAAGCGGGTGCCAAAGGTTGAAAAATCCATGATGAGGGATATCCAGAAAAAAGATCCCTATCCCTATGGGGATGCTCTGTGTGTTCCCCTGGAAGAGGTTTCAGCTTTTCGACAGACCAGTGGTACCACCGGTCAGCCGGTCTATCAGCCGGATACCTGGCAGGATTGGGACTGGTGGGCTGAATGCTGGTCTTTTATCTTGTGGTCCCAGGGATATCGCGCCAGGGATCGCGTGTTCCTTCCCTTTGGATATAATATTTTCGTGGCCTTCTGGGCCGCACATTATGGTGCTGAAAAGCTGGGATGTGAAGTGGTTCCCGGTGGGGTTCTGGATACCCAGGCCCGGATCTTGAAAATACAGGAATTGACCGCAACCGCCATGATGGCAACCCCGACCTATATTTTAAACATGGCCGATGTGGCAAAGAACAAGATGGGGATTGACCCCAGAGAATTGTCCATCAGCAAGATTACCTGTGCCGGGGAACCGGGTGCCGGTATTCCCAGCACGAAAAAAAGAATGGAAGATGCCTGGGGGGCAAGGGTCTATGACCATTCCGGTGCAACGGAAATCGGTGCATGGTCCTACGAGTGTGAAGATCAGCCCCATGGTATGCATGTCAATGAAGCCATGTTTCTTGTGGAGATAGAAGATCTCGATACCGGTGAGATCATAGAAGAACCGGGCCGGAGAGGGAAAATGGTCATCACGGCCCTGGACAGGATGGCCCAGCCCTGTGTCCGGTTTGATTCCAAGGATGTGATTGAATGGGATGCGAATCCGTGCACCTGTGGTCGGACTTTTCGATTGATCAAGGGCGGCGTTCTCGGCCGGTCCGATGATATTACAAAGGTCAAAGGGGTTCTTCTTTCTCCTGCAGCCATAGAAGAGGTGGTCAGGTCCATTGATGGCCTGGGGGATGAGTTTGAGATTGTTGTGGATAAACAAGGCGATGTCGACCGGATAAAGCTTAAAGTGGAACTTCTGCCGGAGGTGACACGGTCGAGTCTGGAAAATGTCTTGGTCGATCAACTCAGACTGAAAACCAATCTAAGGTATCAAATTGAATACTATGATTATGGCAGCCTGCCGCGCTATGAAGTAAAGGCAAAGCGGTTTAAGGATCTCCGGAAAAAACATTAGCAAAAGGGAATGGTGGTTATGGAAACTTCGTATGACATACATGCAATAAACGATAAAATCCTTAAGGTAAAAGAATTGCTGCTTGAACTTGAATCAGAAGGAGAGACATTTCCTGCCCTGGCAAGAAATTCAAAAAGGGCACTGGTCTGCATAAAAATGCTGGAATTTAATATTTCGGATGTTGTATCCTTTACAACGGACGATTAGGCAAACAAATTCCATTGTCTGAAAAATAAAGCGGGTAAAGGACCACGGTAGTTTTTTGGTTTTTACCCGCTTTTTTTACCGCGGTTCTTTTTGTGTTACTCAATTTAAGTTGTTTCACCAGAGCCTTGATGCTTTCAAATATGGTCTTACAATAGAAAATAACGTTAATCATGAAAGAAGAGGCTGTTATGTTGAAAGTATATGCTGCCAAATGGTGTCCCCATTGTACAAAAACGATTGAACATTTAAAAAACCATAACATTGAATTTGAATATGTTGAAATTGAAAACCAATCAGAAACGACAATCCAGAAAATCATTGATGTAAATGGCGGTGATGACTGGGTTGTGCCAACACTTGAATTTAATGGCAAATGGAGGGAAGGCAAAATTTATAATGAAAAAGAACTGAATGCTGATTTAGATAAATTGGGCTGCCTTCGGTCTTGATTATTTGTCGGAACGCGTTGCTTTTTTTATTTCAAACTCAATTTTTTTTATGAATTCAGCTGGATTTCTAAGGCGTGTCTGTTTTCCATTGATAAAGATGGTCGGGGTTCCGGTCACACCGATTTCTCTGCCATTTTGGATGTCCCTGTTGATGATGCGGTGAATATCCGGCAAATTTATATCGGTCTTGAATTTGTCCATGTCAAGCTGGAGCGACTGGGCAATTTCTTCAATTTTTTCATCGTTAATCTGTTTATGATTCTTGAGTAATGTTTCATGAAATTCCCAGAATTTTCCCTGCTTATGGGCAGCCAGACTCGCCTGGGCAGCTTTACGGGCAAATTTATGACTCGTAAGGGGAAATTGTTTGATAACAATTTTTAATTGATCGGCATACGTATCCGACAACTGCCGGAAAAACGGCTCTAAACGAGCACAATACGGTCACTGGTAATCATCAAAGACGGCAATGGTCACTGGTGCATCGGGGTGCCCTTTGAAGGGCAGTCCGGAAAGCGATATTTCAAATACCTGTTCAACCCGGATGATTTCAAGCAATTTTGAAGAGTGGCCGGTTAATATAAGGGTTTTATTTTTTTCAGAATAGGTGATGTTGTCATAGGTGTCATCAATGGCAGAACGGCTGAGAATTTTATCATTTTCTAATGAATATACACTCAATTCTCCCGGGGACAAAATAAAGATCATCTGCCCGTCCTCCGAGGATGCCACATCCAGCGGTTGAACGGCCAGGGTTTTTTTTTGTATCGGTGTTAAATCAACATTCCCATGAACAAGGGGAATGAACAGCATTGATAATAAAATAATATATATAGATACGATTTTTTTTTGTTTGAATTTGTTCATGTTGTACGTTCCTTTCCCATTAAGAACACGGTATTCATATCTTTTGCCATTTTGGCGCTGGTTTGTCAAAAAAATAGAGGATGATCGTATCATTTTATCCTGTTTCCTTCCCGAACCAGAAGGATATTTAAATCCATGACATTGGTTCCGGTGGGTCCTGTGACCATAAGGTCGCCCAATTTTTTAAAAAAAGGATAGGCATTGTTGTTGTCAAGGTGGGATTGAGGGTCAAGTCCTGCCTTTTTTGCCCGTTCAAGGGTGGTGGTGTCGGCAATGGCACCGGCAGCATCTGTGGGACCGTCTGTTCCATCGGTTCCGGCACAGAGCATCACCGTTTCAGGGCTTTCGTCAATCTGTAAGGCAGCAACCAGGGCGGCTTCCTGGTTCCGGCCCCCACGGCCGTCTCCTTTTAGGGTCAGGGTGGTTTCTCCGCCGGATAAAATGCAGGCAGGGCAGGCAATGGGCTGGCCTGTTGCCAGGATTTCTTTGGCAATTGCCGTGTGTATCCGGGCGGCGGTATGGGTATCACCTTCAATAAAAGAGGATAGAATCAATGTGTTGTATCCCCGCCTGCGGGCTGCTTTTCTGCAGGCCGCAAGCGCCTGCCGGTTGCTGCCGATAATAACGCTTTTCGTGCGGTTGAAAAAATCAGCCCCTGATTTGGGCGTTTCATCCATGTGACCTTTGACCCCTTGTTTAAGGTGGTTTAAAATCGTTTTGGGCAGGCGTTTTTCCAGGTCATATTTATGGATAATCTGCAGGCAGTCTGTAAACGTGGTATCGTCAGGCACACCCGGGCCAGAGGCAATCACGTCAAGCGCATCTCCCACTACGTCAGATAAAACCAGGCAGACCATGGTCGCCGGTACAGCGGCTTTTGCCAGTCTTCCGCCCTTAATGGCGGACAGGTGTTTTCGAAGTGCATTGGCTTCCTGGATAGTGGCGCCGCACCCCAAAAGAAGGGTTGTGGCAGCTTGTTTGTCCTGAAGTGTCAGGGGGGTGGCCGGCAACGGCAGCAGTGCTGAGCCACCCCCGGAAAGCAGGCAGAGGATCAGATCATTTTCTGTTGCCCCGGCAGCAAGATTCATGATGGCCTGTGATGCCTTTATCCCGTTTTCATCAGGTACAGGGTGGCCGGCTTCCAGGATTTGAATATGATCAAGCGGTACACTATGGTTGTATTTTACACTGATGATGCCATGGGTGATGCGGTGGCAAAGAATATCTTCAATGGCCTTGGCCATGACTGCCGTGGCTTTGCCGGCACCGATGACCAGGATGCGGTCAATGACGGCCAAATCAAACGAATGCTTACCAATCCAAAAGCAGTTTTGTTCCAGCCGGCAGGCCCGGTCGATGGCTGCTTTTGCTCCAGCGGCATCAAGTCCTGCCCAAAAGATGGCCCGGGCATCGTCTTTCATCCTGGCGAGCAGGGACTCCTGGACCGGAGTCCTGGGTGTAAATGATTTGTTTTTCATTCTTCCCCGGATTTTATTCGGTCTCAATTTGAATGAAGTGCCCGTTAAACCCAATCACATCCCCTGAATAGAGTTTATTGCGTTTCCGGGTTTCGATTTTCCCGTTTACGGTCACCATCCCGTCGGCAATAAAGTGCTTGGCTTCCCCACCACTTGCCGCCAGATTTTCAAACTTGAGCACCTTGTATAATTCAACCGGTTCTCTGGTAATTTTAACGATTCTGATATGATCCATTGCCATGACATTCCTTTCTATCATCTGCCCGTGCCCGTCAGCACCAATGGACAATGGGCTGATCCCGTCGGCATGAGGGGTTCCAAAGGGTCGCTGGGGGGGGAATTCCGCCAGCGACCCGGTTATAAGGCAAACACGGTGGTTTTCTGTGCAGAGAAAAAAGAGTTAAGCGCTTGTCTTTGATTTGGCTTTGGTTTTTTTCTGGGTTTTTGCCGGGGCTTTCTTTTTTTTGGGTTTTGCTTTGACGGTCTTTTTTTCAAGCGCTTTTATTTTTTCCTCGTAATCTGCCTGGATTTTTTTGATTTCGTCTTGGTGTTCCGATTCCCGGGCAGTGGCTTTTTCCTGTTCTGCCAGGACAGATTTCTCCACCTGACTTTCAATCTCCTGCTGATGCTTGGTTTCCAGGTCCTGCTGGATCTGATGCTGGGCTTCCAGGTCCTGTTGGATCCGGCTGATCTCTTTTGTCAGTCCGTCTTTTTCATTTAAAAGCGTGGTCTGTTTTTCAGTGATGTCTGAAATCGTCTGTTTCAACTCTTTCTCTGCGGTTTCCCAGGCGGTCTGTTTCTCTGTATATTCACGAGTGAGTGTCTCTAAGGCTTCTGCTGCCTCTTTTTGATATCGTGCCTCAAGATCGGTGACAATTGTCTTGTGTTGATCTTCAACTGTTTTGGCTGAATCGGACAATTCCTTGACCGTTGCATTCAGGCTGTCGATCTGTGCTTTTTGCTTTGCTTTGAGGTCATTGAGGTCTTTTTTGTTTTTGGATTCGGCTGCTTTGGCCATATCGGTCATTTCCGTGATGGTGATGTTCAGGGCCTCGATTTCGGCTTTGAATTTCTGGGTCACGGATTCGATGGTCAAGACTTTCTGCAGCGGGAGAGAAAACAGGTGGCCTTTCAGTCGGGCTTGTCTTCTGATTTGTTTTCGGGATTCCCTTACGGGATTGATATTCCGGAGCAAAATTTTTGAAATTTCCTTGAAACAGGTCCAGAAAGCCCCTATGTCTTGTGTGCTGATCAGTTTCCGCTCAGCCGCCCCCTGGTCTTCCGCCCTGGAAATAATATCTTCCAAAACCAGTTGAAACCGCTTTAACTCTGTTCTAACAAGGTGTTTGTCCCCCCCTGCATCCTGGTTGTTTTCACAACAAAAAGCGTACAGAACTGAATTAAACATCTCACGATTGATGTCTGATTTTACAGCCAGTTGTTCAAATTGTGATTTAATTTTTTCAATTTTATCTGTTGATATTACATCTGAAGTCATAGGGCCTCTCTTAAATGTTTTGTTTTGCAATTTCCAATCGTTTCAAGGTTTATTGACTGAAAAATTTAAAACATATGGAATCCAATGTAAACAACAAAAATGCCACAGCCTTTATTTTTAGCCAACCATTCGGAAAATTAAACGGGTTGCACTCAACTGACAAAAAATAGTATAAAATTGACATTCAAAGCAATTGATTAATTTCTAATGACGGGGATGCAGCGTTTTAACGCCAAAAGTTTTATTAAAATATCAGGAGGAAAACATGACAACAACAAACGATAATCTTAAAGAAGCCTTTGCCGGAGAAAGCCAGGCCAACCAGAAATACAGGGCATTTGCAAAAAAAGCAGAAAAAGAAGGGTTTGCAAATATCGCCAAGTTGTTCTTGACCACTGCAGAAGCTGAACGGATCCATGCTGAAGGGCATCTGAAAGCCCTGGACATGATCGCATCAACCGCAGATAACCTTCAGTCTGCCATTAACGGCGAGACAGATGAATTTACCCACATGTATCCACCCATGGTTGATCAAGCGGTAGCAGATGGTCATAAAGCCAAAATCATGTTTAAATTTGCCGTTGCCGCAGAAGCCGTTCACGCCCAGATATATCAAAAGGCACTTGAAGCGGTTAAAAAGGGCGTTGACCTTGACGAAAGCAATTTTTACCTTTGCCCGGTCTGTGGATATATTGAGTTGGGCGCAGCCCCGGAGAAATGCCCTGTCTGCAATGCAAAGCAACCCCTTTTCGTTCAAGTTGGCTGATTAATTTTCAGCAGCCGTAACGTTAGATACGGCTGCTGAATTTTTAAAATCAGTGACCACCCATTATTCTCTACGTTCCTTAACCCTGATTTTTTTTCAAACATATCGATCACTTCATCCACCCCTATTTTCCCATCCCCATTGATATCGCCGTCACCATCAAAATCATGGATATGCGAAGGATCAGGGATACATCATTGTTTCTCTAACCGGAACCTTACAATCAGGGGATTATGATCAGAAACTTTATCTTCTTTTGCATCATTTAAGTCAATGATATAGGCAAGTTCAGGGATTAAGCCTCGATAAAAAATAAAGTCGTATGGATACCCGAATATTGAGGTAACTCTTTTGTCTATTTCAAATGTCACTTCATTAAATTCTCTGGTGAGTGTCTGCACCAGCCCGGAGTTTTTTATGATAGTGTCCAATAATTTTGTGCTGCGCTTTGTCATTGTATTGAAATCACCTGCCACGATTACAGGTCCGTTATGGCCATTTATTTTTTTTTTTATACGGATCAACTGGCGCTTGAAATTTTCTGTGCCCATCAGAATGGCATGGACATTCACCACCAGCAATTTCTCAGCATGATCCGTAAAAGCAAAGGTTGTAAACAATGCTGATTTCGGGGTTGGAAAAACAGGTTCGCATGCCCGCATTGCATAAACGGATTGTGCGGTCGCGGTTGACATCGTTAATACCCCCGTGGGGATGTTTCTTTCCTTGTCAGCCATAAAACTGACAGCCATATTCCAGGAATACGGGGTATCAAATGCATCCATTATATGTAAAAAATCATCATCCATATAGGCTTCTTGAATCAAGATGATATCTTTCCCCTTTGATAGGTCCCAAAAAAGATCATTCCATTTTTGGGGAGTACAGTTAAACGCAAAACCTGTGATGTTTTTAATGGTTTTTCTACAACCGGCTAATCCATTCCACGACAACACTTCAAAGGAAGAGGCATCTAACTTGTGATGGGAGGTATCCGTGCTTTCATGGGGTTGATCTACCCCAGCTTTTATTTGTTGAAATTCCCCATTTCCCGTGCTTACGATCAAAGAATTGGTATCCGGCAAGGAACAGCAGGCACAAACAAAACCGGTGAATAAAACAATGATCAGAAAAAGATGACAGCAGTTTTTCAGCATTGATTGATCCTCCCTTGTCAGTGCGGATACGCAGTTAAGCCGCCATGAGTCACATTAGATTAAGTACATTATTGTACTGTTACACTCTGTTACATATTTTTACCCCTGTGAAAAGCCATTTATTTGAAAAAAGGTATACTTGTATCCATGACAGCCCTATGGGCATAACTCATGAACAGTTAATGGAGGAACAGGGTATGAAAAAAACACATGTCAGCGCAGTCATCACCATGGTATTGATTCTTTGTATGACCATTTTCGTCGGGTGCAGGTCCCATGGCAGCATGAAAAGTCATGCATTTGCTCTGGATTATATCAGCGAAACCCTTGATTTGACAGCGGCACAGGAATCACACCTGGCCGATATTAAGGATGAAGTTACGGCAAAGGTGGATTTTTTACACAAAGACAGACAAACCATGCACACAATGCTGAAAGAACAGCTTGCATCAGACCAGATAGATGAAACGGTGATCAAGGGCCTTGTTGCCGAACACCGTGAAAAAATGAATCAGGTGATTGATCTGGTTGTTGATCGCCTCATTATTTTTCACAGGGAACTGACCCCGGATCAAAAGATCAAACTGATCAAAAAGATGGAAAAATTTGAATCCTGGCACCATTTCGGGTCGTAATGGACACCGGTCTAACCAAAAGTATAATGGGAATCTCTTCACTGCGCATGTTTGGGATTCCCATTATGGTGTAAATAGGGTATATACAGGCGATTGAACCTACTGAAACAACGGCAGCCAGCATGAAACAGACCATTTTAATCATTGATGACGATGAAAAGCTCAACCGGCTTCTGGAAAAATTCCTGGGCGATTTTGGAATGGCAGTGCAATCTGCAGTTACGCCATCGGCTGGCTTGAAACGCTTTAAAGAGAATCCCCCGGATTTGATTATTCTTGATATCATGCTGCCGGAAATGGATGGGTTTGAGGTCTGCAGGACCATCCGCCGAACCAGCCGTATCCCCATCATCATGCTGACGGCCCGGGGGGATCTGACCGACAGGGTGGTCGGTCTTGAACTCGGGGCAGATGATTACCTGCCCAAGCCCTTTGAACCCAGGGAGCTTGTGGCCCGTATCCAGTCCGTGCTTCGGCGGACAAATCCAACCGGGTTTGGGAAAACAGAAACTTTTGGCACCCTTGAGATTGATTTTGCCCGTCAAACGGTTGCACTGGAAGGTCATCCCCTGGATTTGACGACCGGCGAATACACGGCCCTGTCCTTTCTGGCCGTTAATACCGGGAAAGTACTTGACCGGGACCAGATCCTGAATGAACTCAAAGGGATTGACTGTGAGGCATTTAACCGCACGGTTGATGTCACCGTGAGCCGGCTAAGACAGAAACTTGGCGATGACCCGAAAACGCCCAGGTTCATAAAAACCGTCTGGGGGTCAGGCTATTTGTTTCTCGGCGGAAGTCCGGAAAAGTGAAGATGATCTTAAACCGGTTCAAGAACATTGTCCACTCGGTATATGCCAAGCTCATTGTCATCAGCCTTATCACCTGGATCTGCATTGTCCTGGTGGCCGGTGGCCTTTTTGTGTTTCACCGCCTCAATTCTGTTACCCCATTTCACACCCATGTGATCCAGTATCTCAGTTATGTGATCGATGACCTGGGAACCCCCCCGGACTATGACCGTGCCAAAACTATATTCCGGCTAACAGGATTGAAAACCGCCTTCCGGGGGGAGACGGGTTCCTGGTCTTTAATTGATGCCTTACCTGGAAACAAGGCGATTCGATACCGGTTGTTTTCCCATTCAAAAACCATCCAGTTTGGACGATATCATGGCCGGCATTTCTTAAAATATACCCATGAAAAAGGGACGTTTTTATTTGAATTTTCCGGGTATGATCAAAATAAAAGACGCTACCTATGGCTGCACCTGATGCTGTTGATATCCATTTCTTTGATTGTTTTCGGGGCTTACCTGGCCGTAAAAAGGGTATTGACCCCCATCAAATGGCTGCATGAAGGCGTAAAAGAAGTGGGCAACGGTCACCTGATGCATACGGTGCCCGAGGACAGAAAAGATGAATTCGGGAAACTGGCCAAAGCATTCAATGCCATGACAGGTCAGCTTCAGCATATGCTGGCACTGAAACAGCAATTGTTAAGGGACGTCAGCCATGAACTTCGATCCCCCCTGACCCGGGTCAAAGTGGCGTTGGAATTCCTGGACGATGACCGGATGAAAAAGAGTATTGGCTCGGATATCCTTGAAATGGAAACCCTGGTGACCACCATTCTTGAAACTGCCAGGCTCCACCATGATCATGCCAATCTTGAAAAAGAGTTGTCTGACCTTTCCGCATGTGTCAAAGAAATTTCAACCACGTTTGCATCCCGCTCTCCCGGTGTCATTTGCTTAGACGCTGTTCCCATCATGTGTGAATTTGATCGGGACAGGATTAAAATCGTCATCGTCAACATTCTTGAAAATGCCATTAAATATTCAAATGCGGACAGCGATCCTGTAACCATCGGCCTTTATCGTGATCAAACCTGGGCCAGGGTCGTCATATCAGACAATGGCATTGGTATGGACAAGAGCCAGTTGAGCCTTGTCCTGGAACCGTTTTACCGGTTGGACAAATCCCGTTCAAAACAAACCGGGGGGTACGGCCTGGGCTTAAGTCTCTGCAAAACCATTATGGATGCCCACAACGGAAAGATACAGATGAACAGTACGCCCGGGAAAGGGACATCTGTTACGCTTTTCCTGCCAATGCCTTAAAATGGACCGCAGCGATTTTCCTGTTGAGCACATTTTTTCGGGGGAGTTTGTTCCCGTCTGGAAATCGGTTTAAACCGGCAAGGGGTGGCGCAGGTCAATCTTTAATTTTCCCTTTAATCGTATTTGCACCGTATCCCAGATGGGTCAGCAGGGCATTTGCAATTTTCATTTCAGATGCTGTTGTATGATAATCATGGCTTTGCGTCAGTCCATTGGCAATATGGCGGATCAGATCTGCCAGCAGTTCACCCCATGCGTCTCTTTCGTCGATGTCGAAGGTTGATGCTTGTTCCCACATGCCCAATAACATTGACACGTGAATATCTTTGTTGCCGATCCAAACCCGAATCATCTCCATGGCATTTGGATCATCTTTTATGCCTTCTGGTATTTTCAATTCATTCATCTATTTTTCCTTATGTGGTTTTTTTAACAGAAGATTCGAACAAACCCAACCGCTTTGCCTGTTTTTTAAACGCATGGATTGCTTGTCGAACCCTTTATCCATAACTCTTGCCATTTTGGTCCGGGCCTGTCAACATCTTTGGCCGGTTGAAACCAGCAACGATGGGCAAATCAACCATATCATCTGTAAGATCTTGGCAGCCTCTATAGTCAGCACACGATAATTAGTGAAGTATTTATCCGTTCCCCAATAATGGCTCCATCCAGTATGGAGCAATAAAAAATCAATATTTTTTATTGCTTTTTCATGGGGTTCCAAGGCTGTCAGTTACATCTCCACTCATTGTAACAGTTTGAAAAATATCCATAACAAATTTGCAGGTTAAATTATTTTCCCCAAAAAAGTGTGACTTAGATTATAGTTTTCCGGGGGAAGATCACCCCTGTACCGGTAAAAACAAATTAAGGTGACCTCTTTCACTTTAGCAGCAATATGGCGGTAGCTCTGAATGTCGGTCTTGCCACCGATGCTGCAGACATGGTACTGATATCCTTTTTTTTATCTGGAGCGTTAAAGATGATTCATCTGACAAACATATCAAAACAATACGGGTCCCAGATCCTGTTTAAAAATGCCAGCCTCCAGATTCTGGCGGGCACACGGGCTGGCCTCGTGGGTGCCAACGGCACCGGCAAGACAACCATTTTCAACCTGATCACGGGGGAAGAAGACGCAGACGGCGGAGAGATTTCCCGTTCCAAACAAGTAACCATCGGTTACTTTTCCCAGGATGTGGGGGAGATGTCCGGCAGATCCGCCCTGGCTGAAGTCATGTCGGCTGTTTCCGATGTGGTGGAGCTCGGAAGGACCATGAAAGCGATGGAAGCTGCCATGGCAGAACCCATGGATGATAATGCCATGGAAACCCTGCTGTCGGCATACGGGGAAGCAGCCGAGGCCTTTGAAAACCGTGGGGGATATGATCTTGAAACCCGTGCCCAAACCGTTCTCACAGGCCTGGGCATCGGACCTGCCGACTATGACCGGCCCGTGGAATCTTTCAGCGGTGGATGGAAAATGCGGATTGCTCTGGCAAAAATTTTAACCATCTGCCCGAATGTATTGCTTTTAGATGAACCCACCAACCACCTGGACATGGAATCCATCATCTGGCTGGAGAACTGGCTGACCACTGAATTTAAGGGTGCGCTCCTCATGACCTGCCATGACCATGATTTCATGAACAGGGTGGTGTCCCGGACCATCGAAGTGGCCCATCACACCACCACCACCTATGGTGGGAATTATGATTTTTATATCCAGGAGCGGGAGATTCGGATGGCCCAACTTGTTGCGAGCCACCGGCGTCAGAAAGAGATGTTGGCCAAGGAAGAAAATTTCATCGCCCGATTCAAAGCAAGGGTCTCCCACGCCTCACAGGTACAGTCCCGGATCAAAAAACTGGAAAAAATAGAGCGAATTGAACTGCCGGAATACCAGAAGGTCATCAAATTCGAGTTTCCGGAGATCCCGCGGTCCGGTGACGATGTGGTTCTCCTGGACAGGCTGGGTAAAATATGGGAAACCCCGGACAGGGAACCCAAAACCGTATTCACGGATATTTCCGGACAGATTACCCGGCAGGACAAGATCGCCGTGGTGGGTGTCAACGGTGCCGGTAAATCCACACTCCTGAAGATCCTGGCCGGAAAGACCGATCCGACACAGGGCCGGTTCAGAATCGGTGCCGGTGTTAACATTGGTTATTTCAGCCAGCATGCCATGGATATTCTCGATCCTGGGAAAACCGTTTTTGAAACGGTCCAGGCAGCATTGCCCCTCAAGGGCATCGGGGTGATCCGCAACCTGTGCGCTGCTTTTCTTTTCTCAGGTGATGATGTGGACAAACAGGTCAAACAACTCTCCGGCGGAGAGAAGAGCCGGGTGGTCCTGGCAACAATTCTGGGCCGGTCCGTGAATTTCCTGGTACTTGACGAGCCCACCAACCACCTGGATATTCAGTCCCGGGAGGTCCTGCTCCAGGCCCTGAAAGACTTCGCCGGGACCCTTGTCCTGGTCAGTCATGACCGGCATTTTCTTCGCTGCCTGGTGGACCGGGTTTTCGAGATAGACCAGGGCAAAATGACCGCCTATAAAGGGGATTACGAGTACTATCTTTCAAAAACCGGACGGGATCACAAGGCGATATAAAAGGATGCCATTTACCCATACGAATTATCGGACAACGATACTTGACTGGCATATCATATCGCTGTAATTTAAAAATTATGAAAATAACACTTAAGGGTTTGATTTCTATTCTTTTCCTGATATCTGTCATCGGCTGTGACAAGGTACAGGAGGGTGATTCCACAAAACACTTGGATAAAGCCCGGCAATATGTTGAGCAGAACAGGCTCCAGGACGCTGTGATTGAATATAAAAGTATTGTCCAGATCGATCCTGAAAATGACGTCGCGCATTTTGAGCTTGGAGACACCTATATGAAACTCCGGCAACCCGGAAAAGCCATACGACATTACAAACTTGCCGCTGCCCTCAATACAGACAATGCCAAAGCACAGCTTAAAATCGGCCAGATGTTTTTAAGGGTCAATGCGCTAACGGAAGCGAGGAAAACGGTTACCACGGTTCTCAATCAATATCCTGACAGTGTTGATGCCTATCACCTGCTGGCAGGCATCCTGGTCCAGGAAAAAGAAATCAAAAAGGCCATCACAGCGCTTTCAAAAGCCAACAAAATCGATAAAAATAATATCAAAACACATCTGTTTTTGGCGCGGCTCTTTGAAATTGTTGGTGATGATGACCAGGCGGAAACAGCTTATATCAATGCCATCCGTCTGGATTCTTACAACCGGACAGCCTATATGGATCTGTGCAAGCTATATGCAAAGACCCAAAAAACCGCCCAGATTGAATCGGTATTAACCCATGTGGTTATGACACCGGGCATAAAGTTTGAAAAATATACAGACCTTGCCAGGTTTTATGAAAGACAAAGACGATTTGATCTGGCTGAAAAGTCGTATAAGGACGCGATCATTTCAGCGCCCAGGTCAGCGCGTCCCCGTATGAATATGGCTGAATATTTTGTTAGAAGAGGCAATAAGGATCAGGCTGTTGCACATATGGAAAAAGCGATGTCCATAAAGAAGAACCATCCCATCCTCATGACAGGGCTGGCACAAATTTATTTTCAATTCAATATGCTGGACCAGGCAAAAAAACGGATTGACACTGTATTGGAAACACACCGGCAGTTTACCCGTGCGCTTGATTTAAAGGGCCGGATTATGATGGCCCGGAATGATTTTGTCCATGCGATTGATCAATTTGATCAGGTGATTAAATTTGATCCCAATAATGCCAGCGCACATTACTATAAGGGGGTCTGCTTAAAAAAACAAGGGGGTAGAGATCGTCCGGGAGAGGCGCTGCGCAGATCGGCAGCAGGGTTTCTGAATGATCCCAACTCCTTTGACAAACAACGGATCAAGAACCATCTGAAGGATGCCATCCTTCTTGATCCTGATCTCCTGGCACCACGGCTGGAACTTGTGGAACTATACCTGCAGGAAAAAAATCTTTTCCAGGCCAGAAAACAGTTAGAAAAGGCTCTCAGGCTTTCCCCCAGCAGTGAAAAAGGAATGGCCCTTCTCTCGGGGATCTATATCCTGGAAGGCGATTTTGAAAATGCTGAAAAAATATGTCATACCCTAGTGAAGCGGAATCCCGATAATGCTTCGGGCCATATCCGCCTGGGGCTTATTTATAACGCAACCGGTCGGGATGGCCCGGCCATTGCTTCTTTTGAAAAGGCATTTGCGCTCAATCCATTGGAAACCAGCATTCTCGACCATATGGCTTCCGTCTATATGAATAAAAATCAATATGATGTCACCCTGGCAATGTTAACCAGGTACACGCCATTGGTCAGCAGGAACGGTAAGGCCGTGATTGAGAACATAAAGGGCAACGTTTATATGAAAAAGGAGGATACAAAAACAGCATCTGAGCACTTTGAAAAAGCCATTGAACTTGATCCTTTTTTTTTTCAGCCTCAAATGTCACTGGCCCTGGTATACCATGGAAGCGATGACATATTGAAGGCTGAGATGCAATATAAAAAAGTGATCGAAATAAACAAATCTTATATCCCCGCATATCGGGCATTGGGCTTAATTCGAGAGATGGCAGATGACTGGCGCCAGGCTGAATTTTATTATACCAGGATTTTAGAGATTGATCCGTATGATGCACTTGCCGCCAATAACCTTGCCTTTATATTCGCTGAAAGGGGAGGGGATCTTGACAGGGCCATGAGGCTGGCAAGACTGGCAAAAGATAAATTGCCGGAAGATCCCAATATTATGGATACGCTGGGATGGGTATATTATAAAAAGGGACGATATGCCAATGCCATTGAAGAGTTCCAGGAAAGCCTGAAATTAAAACCAGACAATCCCCTTGCGTGTTACCATATGGGCATGGCGTTGTATGGAAGCAAAGATATAATGACGGCCAAATATTATTTAAAAAAAGCCCTTGATCTGGACCCTGATTTTAATGGCGCTGAAGATGCCAGGAACCTTCTTTTTTAACTAATGATGGTCAAAATGTATTTTTATTGTATTGGTAACAGAAAAAGAACCATTTTTTCCTTGAAGATATTTCAGCAGCGTATAAATGAATATGACAATACCGGTCATTTCTAAGAATTCTTCCACTGAATAAAAAACAGCATATCTGATGGATTCATAGCTGTAACGCTCTGCCGCCCGAGCACTGAGCATTTCAAAGCCAACAGCTCCCATAAGAAAAACACCCCCGGAAACCACAAATAAAACAGCTGTCTGCCGGGGCAGACGGAGAAGAAAGGAAACGTAAACCAGGGCAATAAGACTCACCCCGATGCCATAGGGTAAAACCCATGGAAAATAGATAAGGCCTGTGGCATTCACATAGCGGTCTGTATAGTTGTTAATGTGCTCATGGATTGTAAGTCCCTCATCCAAGGACAGAAAAAAAAAGATAAGGGTAAGACCGATCCAGTAAATCCACCTTGGGTTTTGGTTTTTCCAATCAATACTGCCACAGATCAGAAGCAGAAAAGAACAAAAAAAAAGGGCAACGCTTGAATACAGGGTGGGAATATTTTTCTCCATATCCACATTAAACAAGGGCAAAATATCTATAACGGCAGTGTACTCTGAATGATAGTAGACAACCATCAGAACCGCGTTGGCAGTGGTAAGAAGGATAACAAAAATCACAAAGACAAGGGTCGTTCTTTCTGGATGCAGGATGAGTCTCATTGTTTTTTTACCTTCAAGTATAGCAATACCTTCATGTAAAACAGATACAAAAAAAGCAGGGCCATGAATGCCCTGCTTCTATAGTATCGAAAATAAAACGCACTGTCAAAACAGCTTTTTTCTTCTCATTCCAGCAAGGGCTAATAAGCCCAGTCCAACGAGGAGCATTGTTGCCGGTTCTGGAATCTGACCCCCTGTCGGGTTGCTGCCAAGGGAAGCCGCAAAATTCGAGCCTTGTTTGTGTGGAGAATAATGTCCATCTGTCAACTTCAATTGAATATTCTGGACTGTCTGTGCCCCCGTATCACCTTCATTATAGCCAAGGGTATCCAAATTAATTTTAAATTCATATATTACTTCAAATATCCAGTCGGTCGCTACACTTTTTGTGGGAGAATTCGAGTTATCCCCAAAATAGTCGGAATTTTTACTATATTTTTCCCAATTATATTCCATTGACGTTTTTCCATCAAGAACAGCGCCGCTACCAAGACTAGAATAAAGTTTTGTTGGTTTAACATTAAAGTCGGTCGTAAAATAATCAAAGGAAAAATTTGCTACTGTTGCTCCGCTTCCAAATTTTCGATAAAATTGAAAGTTAGCGTTATCAGTCTCTCTTAAATCCTGAAAGGTATGTAGTTTTGGTGCCCAATCCGCAACCGTATTAGTCCCATAACTATTATCAACAATCGCCAACGATTCGACATAAGCCACAAGCAAGGCATCATTCGTCTGGTGATAATAGAGCCTGGCATCAGGAAGGGCCGTATTTGTATGTGGCATGTCAAACCAGGTTTTATAATTTTCCGTTGATCCGTTTACCTCCCAGTCAATGGTAGCCGCCACTAGAGATAAAGGCAATGCAATTGTTAAGGCCAGAAAGCTGAATAAAATCGTCGCTAAATTTGATGGTTTCATTTTTATCATCCAGTTTTGTTTTTGTGGAGGCGAAATTCATTCGGTATAACTGGCATGACTAAAAAATGCAAATATCGTGCCAAAAATTTATTAATTTTTGAAAAAGGTTATAAGCCCTGCTACCAAGGGTTTCTCAAAATTCATCCTGAATATTTAAATATCCAATAGTCATAGATAGGTCATAATTTTCACAATTCTATTACATTTTTTATCTAATAGAAAGAAAATTTTTCAGGGTATCATCATTCAGCCGTCAAAAAGCGCATCTTATGGTGGTGGGTGCAGATTTCGATTCCGCCCTGGGCAGAAAACAGGGACAGGTTGAATTTGGGGTCAGACCAAGCAAAGGTTTTTAACCACCTAATTACATTGGTCAATTTTTGTTTGGTGCCTGTTTTATGTTTCTTAGAAGGGCCATTTTGATATCAAAATGGCCCTTCTAAGAAACTGCTATTGTCCCAATAAAATTTATTATCAAGGTCGAACTCTCCATATGTTACTTGATCTTCTCTAAGTTCAAAACCGACTTCTGATTTTATTTTTTTCCGGCCTTTTGCCTTATCTCCAAGAAGCGCTTTGGTCTTTTCTATGAATTGATTATCCCCGACAGCAATGCTTTTTGTCCATGTCAGGTCTTTTTTGTTGATTTGGGTTAAAGTGGTGTCAACCCATTGACCCTGTATACCCCAACTGGACTATTGTTTTTTTGTGAAATGACCGGCTTTTGCCAGAATCTCCAGATAAAATGACTCTAATTGCAGTTTTTCCAGGGCAATCGCATGTAACTTTTTATGAATATCCCATACCCGTTCAGACCAGATTACCTTTCCTTCGCTGGATGGGCTATGTTGACAGGCTCTATGCCGG
>NZ_JAQYWD010000058.1 GCF_030145145.1 Desulfobacula sp.
TCAGGAGTGAAAAAAACTGGTCTTGGTGTAGTTTTTGACCAAGATAAAAGAATGGCTTTTTCTTTGAGTTTTATATCACAAACACAGATATTGGCAATTTCATTAATTCTGGCCCCAGTTTCACACATCAATCGAACAAGCAGATGATTCCGGATATGATTGATCTTAAACATGTAAGTTTTACATTTTGCAATATCTTCTCCAGAGAACCATCTTTTTTCATGTTTCAAATCGAAGGCTTGTTTGTCTTGCCGAGGGATCTTGTATGTGTGCTTGATATGATGCCCATGGAAAGTGAATAGTAGTTTTGTGATGGTCAAATAAGATTGAATCGTGTGTGCTGATACTTTTTTGTCCCGGAGAAACCCACCAAACCTGTCCATATGGTCCGTAAATTTTTCATTGAGATTGTCGATTCTCTGTTCTTCGCAAAAAGGTAAGAGTTTTTTTCTGATGACAGCATTATATAATGCTTTTGTGCTGTCAGCCAAAGCCATAGTATTCTGAGATTCAAAATACTGGTTAATCTGACTTTCAACTTCCGGTAAATGTGAAATAGACATTTTATGCCCCCTTGATATGTGGGTTGTTATTATGGCACTGTAGATATGTCAGTATCTTTCAGGGCCGGTCTATTTGCACAATTAAAGATTTTTCATCAGAAATAAAAGTAAGTCCAACTTTTTTTAAAAGACCGCCAAAATGGAATGAATATATTAAAAATTACATTAAAGGATTGGCTTGTAACAGCGATTGAGGCTCATATAGTGGAATCAAAATTTCAAAATTGAAAAATATTTATAGACTACATATTGGGGTTCCCGAATCTTGTCTGGACTAAGTCTTTAAAATACAAGTGCACATCCTGATGGACCACAACCATACATTTTTCGGGGCTCAATACAGAATCTGTAATCTTGATTCATCCTGCTCCAGACTCCCGTTACCGGGTTGGCCTGCAGATTTCACTACAGATCTGTCGGCTTGGCTTTGATCTAGTGGGACTTTCTTAACCTTTTACACCAGAGGAAGGTGAGCAATTTCACCTAATCACACACTGGGTAACAATATCGAGTTTCTAAGACCCTATGTCTTATCCCATCGATCTGGGTTTAGCTCGGTGCGAGCATGTTCGTTGTTGTAAATTATTTTTTTAAGTATGTGTCAAACAGAAACCCCTTTCCATTCCCTTTCCCTCTTCAGGACAAAAAACGACGGGTTCATTATTGTTTTTGAGGTTCATGTTTAATCCTTAAAGTGATGTTTTGGGGGCCAAAAACATGATCTAAGGTCTTGTATGTAATTTTTTTCACAAAACAATGAAATCATTTACGCAATAGTTAATTTTTTTCATAGGAAAAAAAATATCCTAAATATCTGTAAATTCTTTAAATCGTGCCATTGGAGAGATATAAAAAAAATGTTGTTTTTGCATGAAAATTGCAAGCAATAAACTGGGGCCTTAACATGGGTATGATCCTTAGAGTGCATTTAGCTTTTCATATGACTTCTTCTCTATTCTTTAGGTTTGTATGAGTAACTGACTATTTCCAGAAAAATGCAATCACTTTATTAAGTCAATCGACAGAATTAACTCAAACTGCCTTCACAAATTATTCGATTTATTGCCCTTTTTGCTGGGAAATTCTCTTATTCTTCGCAGCTTTCTCCATGTTTTGGATTGGTCATCGGTTTTGTTGAACGAAATTGATATATCGGGCAGTAAAACCCGGGAATATTCAATTATACCGTTCTGCAACGCTATTATATTAATAATATATTTTAAAAAAATGAGGAGAGGACAAATGAAGGAAAGAATCATTTCCATAATTACTTTAACTTTATTCCTATTTGCATCCATTCTAACCGTCGCTCAGGCGGCTGATCCTAAAAGTGAGACTGGCAATCTCGAGAGTATACTCAAAAAAAATGGGAAGCCGATAGTTTATTTTGTGTTGATGGCCCAGGATCCGGCAATTGCATATGAAGGAAGTATATCAGGTCTTAAAGCAACTAAACCCGGAAAGGGAAAAAAGATAAATCCCAGAAGTGCACACGTAAAGAAATACAGGAATTTTCTTACCGCCAGACATGACGCAGTGTTGAAGGCTGCCAATGTTAAACACAATAAGAAAATCTATGATTACAGTGTTGCCCTCAACGGGTTTGCTGCTCAACTTAGTCCCGATCAGGCTGATGCGCTTGCCAAGCAGCCGGATGTTGTACTGGTCCGACCGGATGTAATTCGATACAAGACCACAGACAATGCAGCAACATATCTCGGAATTACTGATCCCGGCGGCTTATGGGATAAAAACATCAACGGTGAAGACATTATCGTTGGTGTAATCGATACCGGGATATGGCCGGAACATCCCAGTTTTGAAGACGATGGCAGTTACTCGCCATTGCCGTTAACTCTTGATGGCAGTGTTACCAGTCCGTGTGACTTTGGAAATACGGCCCATAATCCTGGTGATGCACCATTTGAATGCAACAACAAACTGATAGGGGCCCGCCAGATGTTGGCCACTTACAGATTTTTTATGGGCGCAGATTCGGATGAGTTCGACTCTGCCCGGGACGATGACGGCCATGGAACTCATACTGCATCCACAGCCGGAGGCAATCAGGATATAGGGGCAGGCATCTACGGTATCCCCAGGGGCTATGTTTCAGGCATTGCACCACGAGCCCGGATTATTGCATACAAAGGGCTAGGCGAGTTGGGCGGCTTTGGTTCCGATTTGGCTGCAGCCATTGATCAGGCCGTAGCCGACGGTGTGGATGTAATCAACTATTCTGTTGGGGGCGGCGCCAGCCTAACAGGTGCAGATGATATAGCATTTTTGTTTGCCGCAGATGCCGGGGTCTTCGTTGCCACTTCAGCCGGCAACAGCGGTCCTGGTGCCGGAAGCATCGGTGGACCGGCATCTGTCCCCTGGCTGACATCCGTCGGAGCCAGCACCCAGGATCGTGCTTTCATCAGTGAAATCACCTTAAATGGCCCTGAAGGGAGTGAACCACCAACCGATCTCTGGGGCGGATCTGTCACTCCAGGTATTGAGAACTACAACCTGGTTGATGCCGAAGGTAAAGCAGGTGATGTGACTGGAGAATGCTTAACACCCTTCCCATCAGGGGCATTTCAACCTGATGATTGCGTGTTATGTAACCAGTATAATTTCGGGATTTCCCGTTCCCAACGGGTGTTAAATGTTGCAGCCGGAGGCGGAGGCGCAGTCATTTTTCATAATTCACCCGGTGTGAACATGACACCCACGGATAACCATCCCCTGCCTGCGGTTCACATGCTTCATGGTGTAGGTAATCCTTTAAAAGCCTATCTATCTGATAATCCGGGTCAAGTGACGGTAAGTTTTACTACGGGCGACACCACATTTGCAAACGACGATTTACGCGTGGTGCCGAACATGATGGCCTCCTTCAGCTCACGAGGACCGGATCCCGTGGCAGAGGAGATCATCAAACCCGACGTGACGGCACCAGGAGTTAATATACTTGCAGGAGCAAGCCCCATGCACGTAAATCCAGCGGTCCAGGGGGAATACTTCCAATCTATAATGGGCACATCCATGTCCAGCCCGGTGGTGGCAGGAATCTTCGCCCTGCTCAAACAGGCACACCCAGATTGGACACCAGCCATGGCCAAATCCGCCTTGATGACTACGGCTCACCAGAATGTTTTGAAGGAAGACGGGATAACATCCGCTGACCCGTTTGACATGGGCGCGGGTCATGTTAACCCAGAAGGTCCGGCCAATAAGGGATCTATGTTAGAACCAGGCCTTGCGTATCATGCAGGACTCTTCGAGTACGCTGCATTCACCTGTGGTGAAAAGCTGGGCGTATTTACACCGGGAAGTTGCGATTTCCTCATTTCGATCGGCATTCCAACGGAAGCCTACAATCTCAACCTACCCTCAATCGGGATTGCTGAACTAGCCGGCAGTGTAACAATAACCCGAGCCGTAACCAGTGTAACCAAGGAAAATGGCTGGAGGAATTTCACAGTTTCAGTAGAAGTGCCTTCGGGTTTTGAAGCAACGGTATCACCGTCTGAAATCCGATTGAAAAAAGGCCAGACAGCCACATACCAATTGACACTGACCAATGTTGGAGCACCAATTGGCGAATGGCGTTTCGGATCACTGACCTGGAAAGACAAATCCGATCATTACAATGTGTACAGTCCCATTGCAGTCCGTGCCTCCCTGTTTGAAGCGCCGGCTGTCATCACCGGAAGCGGTGAGATGGGTTCAACCAATTTTGATGTGAGTTTCGGCTACACAGGTGTGTATTCTGCAGCCGCCCACGGCCTGGAACCTGCCACGGTGACTTCAGATAATGTGGTGCAGGACCCGGACCAGAACTTCGATCCGAGTGATGGATTCAGCAAGGAACACCAGTTTAGCTTGACCGGTGCGGCATTCTTCCGGATTGCCATACCGCCTGAAGCCACAGAACCGGATGCCGATCTGGACATATTTGTATATGATCCGAGTAATAATCTGGTGGCAACAAGTACCAGCGGAGGGACAGATGAACTCATCGATATCTCCCAGCCCGTGGATGGCATCTGGAGCGTATATGTGCACGGATGGGCAGCAACAGGCGGCGATTCGGATTATGATATGTACACCTGGGTTCTATCGGCGACCCCCGGTGGCAACCTCAGCATCGATGCAGCGCCCAACTCAGCTTTGCTTGGCGTAACAGATACCATTGATCTGAGTTGGACTGGTGCAACTCTCGGAGAATGGCACATCGGTGCCGTTTCTCATACCGGCGATACAGGATTAATGGGGATGACTTTGATAGAAGTAAACAACAGATAACAATAATCAATACAGCGTATCAAAACTCCTGCTGATTTAAAATTTCTTTGCTCTAATCGGCAGGGGTTTTCTATTTATTAATACCAGTCATTAGATTTTTTTTGATATCAGTCTTTTACTTCAATACCGATCTCACGCACTGTTTTGTTTCAAAATGATAACAATCACGGTGCATTGCCCAAGCATAGAAAATAAATTTTTACCCAACAATCTTCTCATCCATTGAGAATCATATGTTTTCAACATTGAAAAAAATTAATCATGACCCAGAATAATTTTATATTTGGCAATGCAATGTGTTGTCAAGGAATTGCGAAGGAAATTATTAGAAAACTGCTTTCGAAACTAAAAAAAGTTTCTATTTGATAATTTTAAATTTTCAAAAAACAGAACTAATCTTCGAGAGTAGCGGTATTATCTGTTAGGAGTCAAATTCCCAAATTTACCGAGTGCTTCTTCCACCAGTCCGGATTTTTAAAATTATAGCAGGATACAAGATTTGGTATGAACTGGTTTATCAATATCAGATTTAAAATTCAACTTTACGAGAAAATTCAAAATCAAATTTTTCAAGATGCCGTTAAATTTTATTGGAGATTCATTTTACAGCAGTCCAAACCCTGGCAAATCTTTTTTTCAAAAATCAGCAACTATAAATTTGTTATATTATAAAAATTAGTACGGGGAAATGGCCGGGGATGATGTCCTCTGCCCATATAATTGAGTTATAATCTCAAAGCTGAAAAAGCCCTATATACCATATGTGGGGTGCCTAAATTTTACCTGGGCTGCGTCTTTAAAATACCAGTACACGCCGTCGATTTCCAGCCGAAACCCCATATAGATAGACATATTGTGGGGTCGGCTTTTCCTCAAATTCATGTCTCTTTTTGTTTAGAAAAATTCGTGGATGCAACAGGTATCATTTATAAATCTGGCCCATGAAAAAGCTCCGCATGTAACAATCATGCATAAGACCTTCAATTCTCGGAATACATCCAGTATACCTGAGTCTACAGGGGGGCTGAAAAGTTGTGACAGGGAAAATAATGTGCAAATCGACAAGACGGAGAAAAAGCCGGCTGAAAGCCCCGTGTATTGCTTGTGTTTGACTATACCATACCCGGGCGGCCTATGTATTTGGCACCCCCTCTCAACGTTGAACCAGGGCCAGGTTCGAAAGATAATTATTGTTGACCGCAACCACCCATTCTTTTCACAAGGTATATCCCACAATCGGATCGATCTGGATCACTTTCGATAGAGGCCACTACGCTTTCATATTGCGCTAGTTTTTTGAAATCTGAGGCATTGCCGTGTGCATCGCGGTAGGCTATTATACGATCTTTGAGTGGGGCACCGTAGTCTGTCCACCAAGAATGTTTTGGCAGAATATATTCGCCCATCAGCTTGAAGCCAAACTCAGGGAGTCTAATTTTAGTGCTTTCCAACCAAAAGATAGTTTCGTGCATAACAAGGTATCCATTTGGTTTTAGCAACCGCCGGCACTCCACAAAGCTTTTGGACGCATCCAACAAATGAAATACCCCTTCCTCCCAAATAATGTCGAAGCAGTTGTCATCAAATTTATTGCCAAAAAGGGAAACATGAATAACCTTGATACAGTCGCCGGCGTTGGCTTGGTCGATGCGCTTTTGCAACCTGGAAACCGCGGAGGGGTCGGTGTCTATGCCGACCACCTCGCCACCGCTGAGGCGAGCCAGTTCAATGGTTTGTTGTCCCGGGCCGCAACCGATGTTCAAAATCCTTGGCTGTTCCAGCAAAGGGAGTCGTCTGTATGCCAATCGGGTATGCTTTAGGAAACGCCCGCGCAATTCCTCGACATTCAATGTCTTATCAATATTCATCAGTGGTTCCAATTATACCAAGTCAGTATGCGATCTCTAACTCCCTGGCTATCAGGTAAGGGTCGCCTTTGGCCCGAATCCATGTTTAGCCAGAGTTATCCCTTATAAGCGGCTATTCCCAAAAATGAGCTTCCTGGCATGAATTGATGAATGTTGATTTTAGACAAACCACATTGTTTCAAAAGTGATTTTATTCCATCTATGTCCGGAAGAGGATTCAGACCTTTTAAAGAGTTATTAACAACATTTAGGTTCGCTGCACTAACGTCCTTCCCATTACTATGAAAATTCATCACAATCACTAAAATACCGTTAGGGGCTAACCGTTGGCAAAGATTTTTCACCAAATCAACACGAGCTTCTTCTTTGAAATAGTAGAGTATATTTATTAGTGAAATCAGATCGAAAGGAGCGTTCCTATTAGAAAAGCTGGATATATTTCCATGATGAATTTCAAATTTCTCTGCCAGCCCCCATTTTTTAATGTTGTCTTTCGCTTGATTAACAACTGCTTCATCAATGTCCAAGCCGATTCCGTTTACATTATTGTTAAGCTCATAAACACTACGTAAAAAGAAGCCGGAACCACACCCCACATCTAATACTGACATATGATTTTTGCCACGCACAAGTGATGCAAGGAAATCCTTTATGATTGGCTCTGTCATTTTCGAAAATCTGGCAATTATCTCTCCAATTTCATCAAGATCATCACCAAGGTCTTCCCCATACATCCGTGCAGCCGCGTTTTTATACGCATCGCTGTAATATGTGACGCTTGCCTGTATGATAGCTGAAAGCATATCTCCGTTTACACCTACAACAGCTTTAGATCTTTTCCCTTTGATAAAAAATTTATCATTTTTAACTGCTAATTCTTTTGAAGCGAGTCCTACATCTAAAAGCGCATCAAAAAGTTCCAGTCGCTTTATTTGTAATTTATCAACCAAAGTACTTCTACTGCGTGGCTGGCTCAAAGCTCTCAATAAGCCCGATTCATAGGCGGCAAAGATGAAATTTATTCTTACGGATGCCTGCCAATCTTTCATAAGGGGATATAAGCCAGGTATTTTCAAAATACGTAGAAATGAAAGAGTATATCTTAAATCCATTAATTTTCTCCTCAAATTTGCAAAAACATGATCATGAATATCCTCATTTGCACCCAGTGCATTTATCATTGTTGATATAAATCACAAGTCTTCCTTAAAGTGCTGTTTAGAGGCGTTCATTGTCATATTTTAATGCAGTTACAATTTTTCAGCCTCAACAATACAGTAAAATGGTTCGATATCCAGTTTTTCACCGAACTGGTTAATTTCTAAAATTTTTAATCCACATTCAATTAAAAATGATTCAACTGCTGCTTTAGAGTTCTTTGACATAGCTATTCCAAATTTCCAGGGTTCTCCTCTTTTTTCTATTACTTTCATTTGCCTTTTAACAATTTTTGAATATTCACCTGAACTAAATTCCTTGGAATAAAAGTCTTGGGCGATGATACTCCCTTCAGCACATAAATCCGCCATTTCCCTGAGTGTTTTCTTGACAATATCGGCGTCTAAATACAATGAAACGCTTTGCCAGAGGAACAAGGTCTTTTTTGTTTTGTCAAACCCGGCTTCCAATAGTTTATCAACCCAGGATTCGTTTGAATGATCAACCGGGATATAGGTGATCCAGTGATGTTTTATGCCTGCTTTTTGCAATGTTTCAGTTTTAACATGGAGTGTATTCACCTGATCGAGTTCAAAAACTTTAACGTTTTTTTCTTTGGTATATTTTAAAGCAATTAAATCAAAACCAGCTCCGGGAATGACAATCTGCTCCATTTCATCAACATATTTTTCCATTATCCTGTCGAAAATGAGCACCCGACGGGCTGCAGTGGAAATAAAGTTTTCTTCACCCGGTCTGGATATTTTTCCAAACCTGGTGGTGAACCCAAATAGCCGCTGGGAAATGATAAGAGCACCAAAAATCGACAACAGACCAAAATGCGATTCACATGGAAAATTTTTTATAAATGCAATAGAACGTGTATCCGGTCTAGTGTCAAAATAATGCATGAACCACCTGTATTGAAGCGCTTTAATTGCCGAGAAGGAGACACCCAGTTTTTTGCTTTTTTCCATTCCTTTGTAAATCCCAACGATTAGTCCAATAACAGCAAAAGGAATGAAGATGATTTGTAACGGTACATAAAGGATGATTTGAAACAATTTAATAAAGAAACTCATAATTCCGAAAAACTTCTTTTGTGTATTGTTATCGGTCATTTTTACTTGTTAGGCTCCTCTTTTAATTTGCGATATTTTTCTGCATTTCATATGAGTGTGAACCCATTTTAAAAATGAAGATTACCTTCGATATGATAAGTACAACTTCGATCTTTTACTGCAGCGGAATATCAAGCTCTTTGCTGATCTCAATTGATAACTTTAAAAAAGTGGATCTGATTTCGTCAAGCCAGTCTGAAATAATCATATCATTTTGGGCCGGGCTGCCATGAACTATAATCTTATCATCTGCCGGTATCATACTGAGAAGCCCTGACAGGCTTGAGATCTGTTTCGTTATTTCTTCTTGATGCGGGTTCATTTTATTTCTCCCACTATTTTGTCATTGTTTCTTGAATATATCCGAAATACATCTTTACTGAGATTTCTTTTTTCCAGCTATCATTTATCTTGCCAAAGCAATGATGAAAAGCCATCTAAAACTGTGAAGGCCGCAGCATGTATCGGTTTTTAACATTGAATATGTCAGATTCCGAAATGACTTTGAAACCGAATTTTTCATAAAACCGTACATTTTTATCCACATCGGTTTCAAGGTATGCGTCTGCCCTGCAGGCATCCGCTTCCATGCAGAAACGTTTCATTAACATGGAGCCGATACCCTGCCCCTGATGAGAGGGCAGCACGCCAATCGGCCCAAGATGCCAGTGTTGATTTTTGGGTTCGTGACGCGCCCACTCTGTATGCCAGACAGCCTTGCGCCATTCAATATCACTTTCATCTTCCGGGTCTTTGGGATCGTCCACCGGTTTAAACCCCTCGCATGACTTCATCCGCATCACCCCGACAATTTGCTCTTTCTCCTTTGCCAGAAAAATAATCCCGGGCAACTGGGTAAAAAGTCCTTTAAACATTTTTTCAATTTCCCGGCGTTCATTTTCACCTTTGCCCAGCAGAACAGCCATATGGAGACTGGCATCAAGCATGGCAATGCTCAGCACTCTTGCCGACTCCTGGACGTCATTTTTTTCCATCAATGAAATATGATATTTCTTCATGTTTCCTCCTACTGCATTATAATTACAAGAATTGAACTCAATGGTTCGGCTTCTAATCACAGTTGAATCAATTGCGATTATGGGTGTCTCCCTATAACCTCCATCATTGGCGAACCGAAAAAAAATGTGTCAGGGTCTTTTGAACGTGCCTCCCACTCTGCGAGAAACTTTTCAGATACGCTGTTAGCAAGGAAACCTTCTTTCACGAGGACAGGTAAATGATCACGGAACAGTGCATCTGGCCAGAGCCATTCCTGTGTGGTTGCTCGAACTGCTTTAACGGTGACCTTAATCTCCACGTTTAGTCCGGCAGAGCGGAGTAATCCTGGAAGATCGTTACCAATTTCCGGGTTGCAGCCAGATCCGCCCGTTACGGCTTTGATAAGAGCCTCTGCTATTTCAGGTAAATGTTGGCTTTTAGGGTGAACATAAATATGACGGAAATTACATAACTCGGTGAGCGCACAAACGCCTCCGGGCCGAAGCCACTTTGCCATACGACCAATCAACGACCTCACCTTTTCCTCGGGGAGATACATTAGCACCCACCGGCCGTAAACACCATCCACGCTTTCTTCTTGGAGATCAAATGTTTCCAGGTTGGCTGTTATTGTCTCAATATTAGAAAGACATAAGGATTTGGCTTGTGCCTTCAATAGCGGGAGTGAGCGTTCTCCATCTCGATCTACGGCAATAACTTTCCCCTCCGATCCGACAATTTGTGCCAAATCGAAAGTTGTATATCCCGGGCCACAACCGAGATCAACAAGAGTTCCACCGGTTCTAAATCCAGCCCGGGAGAGGAAGCGTTGGTTTTCTTTGGTCCAGACTTGATGCTGATACTTTAGACGCTCTAATTCCTCGTGAGTATAACCGAAGCGGTATTTGTCAGTTCCGTTTTTAGATGCGACTGTATCATTTTTTATTTTCTCACCCATCGTACTGCCTTTTCGCCCTTATGACCTGATATTATAGTATTTTAGGTGAATGAGTATAAATTGAAGCTTCATTGTTGTTAATCCTTTCTTTTGTTTTATGATATTCTATTGGAATTGTAGTAAATTCATACCACGCTTTGTGCATGCGTGAACACTAACCACCCTATATCATAGTTGTTTTAATGTTCAGGAATATTTTTATACCTTCTTTTTTATCCATCCCCATACCAAAAGAAACAGCACCCCCTTTTATCCCTATAATTTTTTCAACAGATTTAAAATCGGTATACTGCACCCATCTTTTGGCATCTGGGCTGAGATAAATCATTATGTTTTTAGCCAATTTTTCTTTATTCGCCATGCTCATAGACGAGATGCTTTTAGCGGTCATATCTATCTGTTTGTTTAATCTGAAATATATCTTTTGCTTGAGAATAAGATCTATTTTTTCACTGACTAACTCAACTAAATGGCTGTCCAAGGTCATTCTCAGAGGGATAATGTCTCCTTTATTCATGTAGACAATATAGTCTGATATATTTTCAATGGTCCCTACTTGAGTGTAGTGGATCGTTTGCTCAGGCTTGTATTCCTGATTGATTATTCCTGGCTTTGCACAACCGGTAATTAAAATTAGTATCATTGAAAGGCCGAATAACTTGGTGTTCATGGATAAGCTCCTCGTATATTAATTTTGCCGGTTTATCATTTTTTAAATGAATACCTGTCAACTTCATATTTCTCTTTTCTTCAGATTGTTGGTGCTTTGCCCGGTCCATGTAAAAAAGGGGCCGCCTGTTGCTTTCAGGTAGACTGTTTTCAATTCTTCAATCAAAGCGTAAAGAACAGGCACAACCACCAATGTTAACAAAGTGGCAACCATAAGTCCGAAGATGACAATAATTGCCATTGATCGCCACCACTCGCTGGATTCGGAAACTGTAGAAAATGCCATGACATGAAAATCATAACTGACACCGGTCACCATGGGCAGCAGGCCCAAAATAGTTGTGACCGCCGTCAGCAGAACCGGTCTCAAGCGGGTTGCGCCGGCTGAGATTACAGCATCCAACATATTCATACCGTTGTTACGAAGTCTATTGGTATAATCAATTAATACGATGGCATTATTTACTACAACCCCGGCCAAAGAAATTACGCCCACACCGGCCATGATAATACCAAATGGTGATTTGATCACGGCAAGTCCCCAGAATGCACCACCCAAAGAAAGAATAACCGATGTAAGGATAATTATGGGCTGGACAACCGAATTAAACAGCGTCACCAGTATCAAGAATATCAGGAACAATGCTATTTTGAATGCATTTGTTAAAAATGCCTCAGATTCTTTTTGATCGTCTTTTTCTCCGGTAAATTTAATTTGATACCCAGGTGGGATATCAAGATTTTCAAATAGTTTTTCTGCCTTCATCCGGGCAACCGTGCCAGTGGTTTTTGTATCATCGACATTGGCCTTTACCGTAACCGTACGATTGTGATTTTTGCGTATAATATCCCCCAGGGTGCTTCTATATTCAATTTTGGCAAGAGTGGTTAAAGGCACTATTTGGCCGGCTGGCGCAGGTATCATCAATTTGAGAAGAACATCTGCCGCTTTTCTATCGGATTTTGGAAGGGTCACAGTAATATCGTAATCATCATCCCCTTCATAATAGGTTGAAACTTCCAGACCGTTGTATGCCGTTTTCAAAGCATTTCCAATCGCAGATGTGGTCAGGCCGAATAAAGCCGTCTTTTGACGATCAATTTTTACCTGGACGCTTGGAAAACCGCCCTGGTAGTCATCCCTGACATCTTTAACATGGGGAATTGTTTCAATGATACCTTTAATCTGTGAGGCAAGTCTGCTTAAGATTTTAAAATTGTTGCCTGATATTTCAATATTGACGGGTGGGCCTGTGCGCGGCCCTCCCTGCTGCTCATCTACAGTAATGCTGACCCCGGCAATATGAGAGACTCGTTTTCTGATTTCCTCAAGATCTTCTTTCGTTGGGGATTTTCTGTCTTCAAATCTTAAGAATTGAAGACCAATATGATTGGGCAAATTATTGTCAAAAGTAGATCCGCCGGCATTCTGAACCGCTTTGGTGTATATATGTTCAATATTATTGATATCACTGGGAGCCGTGAACCGCTCTCCCCTTGCGGTCTCTTTTTCAAAAGGAACCATAGCATTTTCATAGCCATGAGCGGTTTTCCCGGTGATGGCGGCTTCAATCTCTTTGATGGTCCGATCAATGTAATCCAGATCTGCGCCTACTGAGGGATCAATGTTAACATAGGCCGAGCCCGGATCAAGCGGTGGGAAAAGTTCAATCGGTTTTTCAATACCTACCTGCAGAAACCATGTCATTATTAAGATGATAAGAATCCCCACTGCACCAACCAAGACAGTGATTTTATAATTCAATGCCGTGCTTAATACATTCACATAAGCTTTTAAAACAGGTCCTTTGATTTCAATCGGCTTCTCACCTTTTTTTTCGATTTCATCTGCACTTAATTTGTTCCTGTTTTTTTCGTTGTTGGATTTCATAAAAAATACAGATAAAGCAGGATTAATCACCATGGCCACAAAAAGAGAGGAAGAGAGTGTAATAATCAACGTAATAGGCAGATACTTCATAAACTCACCCATAATACCGGGCCAGGCAATCATCGGGAAAAAACCAGCCAGTGTGGTTATGGTAGATCCGATAACAGGCCATGCAACCTCTTCTGTACCTTTTATGGCGGCCTCAACTTTCGGCACCCCCTGCTGAATATACCGGTATATATTTTCAATAATAACAATTGCATTGTCCACCAGCATACCTAACGCAAGCGTCAGGGAGAAAAGGACGACCACATTGAGTGTATGACCCAGGGCCTGGAGAACCGTAAAAGAGATGAACATTGAAAATGGAATGGCGAGTCCGACCAGGATGGCATTGCGAAAGCCTAAAAAGAGAAACAGGATCACGATGACCAGCAGCAAACCTGATATGATATTGTTTTCCAGATCGGTCACCATCATCCGTATGTCCTTTGCCTTATCCATTAATTTGGTGACCGTTGTGCTGTTTGGAAAACGATGCTGGGCATTTTTAACAATTTCGTCCACTTTATCCGCAATAAATATGATATTCTCGCCCACCCGTTTTTTAACCGAAATGGTGATTGAATCAACGCCGTTAAGACGGGATATTGATGTTGCTTCTTTTATGCCGTCAGTTACAGCAGCAACGTCTTTCAGATATATAGGATTCCCTTTATGTGTCGCAACAACAAGGGTGAGGATCTCTTCCGGTGTTTCAAATTCTCCAGGTACTTTTAATTGATAACGTCCGTCTCCCAAGGTTATGGCTCCGCCTGAAGTGTTCTGATTTTCACTGGCGATCGACTGTTGCAAAGATGTGATGGGTATCCGAAAATAGGCAAGTTTATCCGGATCAATCTCAATCCGGATTTCCCTGTCCCTGCCGCCGATGACGTCAACCTCCAGCACACCGGGAACCGCTTCGATTTCATCTTTTAGATCATCAGCCAGTTTTTTGAGCACAGCAGGTTCTGCAGGGCCGGCAAGTGAATAAACCACAATCGGCATTTCGGAAATATTGACCTCAAAAACTGCCGGATCGTTTTCAAGGTCACCGGGCAGGTCATTTTTTGCCTCATCTACTTTATCTTTGACTTTGGTCAAAACTTCATCAATATCTGTGCCAGGTAAAAATTCGATATTGATCTGTGACACCCCTTGAGAACTGATTGAGCTGATATTTTTAACCCGGTCTAATCCTTTTAGTTTTTTTTCGATTTTAAGCGTAATACTGGTTTCAATATCCATGGCAGAGACACCGCGGTAATCTGTCTGAACAAAAACAAAGGGGATGGTGATATCCGGCTCGTTTTCTCGTGGCAGCATTTTATACGAGCGAATGCCCATGAATATAATGATAAATGCAAGTATCAGGACCGAAATTCGGTTTTTAATGGCAACGTCGGATACAATCATCTGGACAATTCCTCAAAGTTATCGATAATTTTAGTCACATTTACCTGATTCCCATTTTCTATAAACCTGTGGCCGACCACCACCACATGATCGTTCGGTTTTACCCCTTTTTTTATCTGGGTTTTCCATCCGGCCATAAATCCGGCTTGAACAGGCCTGAATTGAACGTTTCCATCTTTTTCAACAAAGATACCAATTTGGTTGTTATGATTTACTATGGCATACATTGGGACGGCCAAACCTTCGGGATCTTGGGTTTTAACAATGTTAACCCGTGCAAACATATCAGGCAGAATCTTCATCTCTGGATTTTCTATTCGGATTTCAAGCGTGTATAAGCGGGCGAACGAATCAGCTGTTTTATGCAGGTGATGGAAATATCCTGTGTATTTTTTCCCGTCCAGAGCATCTATAACCATTTCAAATGAATTCAGTTTTCTAACCGCATCTACATCCGATTCAGGGATGCCGACCTCAACCTTGAGTTTATCGATCCTAAGTATTTTAGCAACCGGGTCACCAGAATTCAAAAACGATCCATTTTCGATATGTATTGTGTCAATGATGCCTTCCATGGGAGAATAAATGGCGCAGCGGTCCAGGCGTAGTCGTGCGTTGTCAAAGTTTGCTTTAGTTGTTTTAAGGCGTGCAACAGCATCATCAAGCTGGGATTGTGTGGCAAATTTTTTCTTTACCAGTGCGGCCAGCCGTTTCTCACTGGCTTTTGCTGTCTCATATGAGGCCAGGGCGCTATTATATGCATTTCGGTAATCCCTTTTATCGATGATGGCTAAAATATCTCCTTTTTTTACCTGTTGTCCCTCCTTTACCTTTTTATTAATTATTCTACCCCGGATTTCAGCCACGACTTCAAGGGAAATCCAGGGCTTTGCAACACCGGGCAGGCTGATAACGTCTCTGATCATGGTGGGTTTAATCTTCATGGTTACAACATTGGTCAACGATTTTTGCAATTGTTCACCATGAGACTGCTGCTGAACTAATTCAGCTTTTTTAGCTTTTATTTTTGACGTGAGAATGAATGTGAACACCAGTATTAAAATGACAGTTGTACAAAACGGTATTATTGTCAAAAAAAAACCAGCCATTTTTTGTAAAAATGTTTTTTTAAAGGATATCTGGATGTCCATGTTAAACCTCATGAATACTTAATATGATTTTCTGGTTACCTGCTGCTCATAGTTTATTCAGTTTGTCGTCATAAATATTCAGGCTTTCGCAGTGCCATCGATGTTGCCTCGACAGGGCAAACCGTGACACAAAGACCACAGCCAATGCATGCATCCGCATTGTAATTCATTTGTTCATTTTCGAAGACGCGGGCACCGAAAGCGCACCTCTCAACACATTCACCACAATGCATGCAGTTCTCAGAACCGGTCACGGCGACATATTCCGAATGGACCAGCAAATCTTTCCGTTCAAACAGCTTCACGATCTGCAGGTCATGGCAGCAACATGGACAGCAACTGCACAATGCAAAAATTTCATGATCCGGACGGTATAGGCTCAGATGAATCAGTCCGCTTTGATTGGCTTTGGTTAAAATATTGGCCGCCTCTATTAAATCAACATAACGTGCGCTTTTATCGGATACGGCCTTATCTCCCGATTCATTCAGAAGGAAGCAAACCTCCAAGGGCTTATCACACCGCTTATAATGAGTCCGGCAGGCACAGTTCTGAACTGCCACTGTTTTTGCATCGCGAAGGATCGACATCACCTGCTCTGTCGGGAGCACCCACTGTTTGGTGTTCAAAGATTCTGAGACTGGCAACACTCTTGAGGAATACGATATTTGCCCCTTGCCTAACCATTTGTCGTATTTGGCAAGGTACTTTTCTAAGTAAGGATCAATGTGATTTTCCATTTGATTTACCCCCATTTGGCAGTCCGAGTTAATTTGACTTGTTATGCAATTGTGGTTTCATTTTCGACAAGTTCTTTGACTTTACGACCAATACTCGAAATTGAAAAAATTTTGTCATCATTTGATATCCCTTTTCTTGGCACAACCTTGTGACTAAGCGGGAATCCAAATTCCCAATAAAGCCGCTATTGAATTTGCCTTATCAATCTTCCTTTCGTTTTGCATTTATGTTGTTTCCAAAGATTGATTTGATAAAAAAATGCAAGCCGGAAAAACAATATGACAGAAACACATGTGACGTCATGCAGCGCTGCTGCGAATTTAATAAACGCTTAAATTCTGTGTCCACTTCATCATTATCTATCTGCGTAAATACCTGTCGGAGGTCAGGATGCTGTAAAAATAAATATAAGCGTTCCGTAAGATTCCTCTTTTTGTATTCTTCTATGATGGTTTGAACTGAAGGCATATTTTTTTCCTCCTATGGCGCTGTATTTTCTGTTTTGGGGTTTTAATCCCCAGAGGTTGTCTTGCCCTTATATTTCCAGTTAAGATCAACACTGTCTCCAAACTGTGTAATAAACTTGGCCGAGTTCTTTCAATGCGGCAGCAAGACGTTGGCCTAAAGGGCTTTCCCCGGCTCTCGATTTTTCCTCATTGTGAAACAAAACAATGCAAATATCGGTCTCTATATTTTCCCCATGAAATAACCTGATATCATCGTTCCCGGCGCTTCTTACAACATCGGCCATCAGGTCCTGCATGGTTTTAGCCAGTGCCTCTGCGTTACCGCCAGTCGATCGCAACATGATCACTTCTGACCATTTCATAAGATTATTCTTTCAGCAGCCTCTGGAGCCTCGAAAACCATGGGGCATTTACTCTTAGAATGAACGAACGAAATCTATGCAGCGATTTGTTATCAGATCCTACCCGGAAGCGTACCGGCTGCAAGTGTCGGGCGCTCCGTACTTCAGCTAAAATTTCTGCTTGTCTCTGCCGGATCAGAATTCTCAGAAAATAGTCGTTCATAATATGCCTCATAGATCCCCGTGAACCTTAACAGCCTCATCTACCTGAGATTGAGTAACAAACTTCTTTTTTGCCAATGCCGTAACTCGCTTTTTTGTTTTCAAAGCAGAGTCATGTGCGGATTTTGCCGATGCGTATTCGTTCTGGTAATCTCTCGGATCAATCATCGCCAGCAGATCTCCTTTTTTTACCCAGCCGCCAGATTCCACTATTTTTTTTAACGGCAACCCCTTTGACCTGGGACATTACGTCAAGGGTAATCCATGGGGAAGCCACGCCGGGAAACTTCACGACGTTCTTTAGTTGGGAAGGTATAACCTCAAAGGTCACAACACTTATTGGTGTGGCCTCTATCTTCAGTTCACGAACCTTTTTTCCGTTTACTGCTGATTTTTTAGCCGAAATCTGTCGAGTCATAATAAAAATGAGAGATACTCTTAATACCAGAATGCAAGCAAAGTAAACTGACTTTAAAAAAAAATTAACGATTGATCGGGTCATTTTATTTGAAATTGATGACGTTTTTAACATCTCGACCTTCCTTTACTTGTTAATACGGTTAACGGAAATCAAGGGTAAACCAAGGTTGTGGATACGATTGAGAATGCCAAGGAGCGCCGATTGATCGGAAATTTCAATGCTTAATCTGGTTTTGGCATTTTCCGATCCGACAATACGTCCTTCAAACCAGTTTGACCAAGTTCTATCAAGTCGTCCATATACTTCAATCTCGTATGTTGATGGTCCATGCCATGGTGATTGTTTTGTCATTGCAGCAATCCTTGGGTTTTGTTTTTTTACGAAGATTAATCCGGATTGCGAATAGAAACATCCCCCCAAAGGATGATATTTAAGTATGATTATTAAGGAGCTGTTAATGAACGAAAAAGATAATCGTATTGATCTAAACTTCCTGATTTGATATCCAATCTACAGAAATTGGTAAAATACACAGGGAGTGATGCTTATTCATAAAGCGGTGTATCAACCCTGAAAAAGATCAATTCAGGAGACTGCTGTCATCAAAACCCAATTTAAAAAACATCCTCTGTTATCTACAAAACTTTACGTCCCTAAAGCCGGGCCTGACCTGGTACCTCGAGATGAATTAATAGATCGTTTCAACAAAGGTATTGCAAATAAAACACTGACGATTATATCAGCACCGCCCGGTTTTGGAAAAACAACCTTGTTAAGCGAATGGTCCGCCCAGACAAAATATAGAGTTGCATTTGTATCCTTGGACAGCGGCGATAATGATTTGACAAGTTTTATACAATATGTTTCAGCTGCTTTTCAAACGGTCCATGAAACGATCGGAAAAACAGCTGACATCCTGAACAAAAGTCTTCAGCAGCCTCCCCTGGAATTGATAATGACAAGCCTGATACGGGAGATAATAGAGATACCGGGTGACTCTGTTTTGATTCTTGAGGACTATCATTGCATAAGCCAAGAGCAGATCCATAAAGCAGTCACGTTTGTGATCAGCCATATGCCGGAGAACCTGCATTTGGTTGTTTCCACCCGTATTGATCCGGCCATACCCATGGCCAATCTCAGAGCAAAAAATGAGCTGAACGAGTTCCGTGCGTCTGATCTCTGCTTCTCTTTTGAAGATGCATTCGTGCTGTTTAATGACATAATGAGTCTTAACCTTCCAAACAAGCATATTCAAATGCTTGAATCCCTCACGGAAGGATGGGTTGCAGGGTTAAAACTTGCCGCACTGTCCATGCGGGATAGTGAAAATATCGATGACGCTATCTACGCATTTGCCGGTGATGACCGCCACATTGTGGACTATCTAACAGAAGAGGTCCTGAACCTTCAGCCAGAACATATCCGGCAATTTTTATATCAGACTGCTATTTTAAAACGATTGTCAGAATCGCTTTGCAATGCTGTTACCAAAAGGAAAGACAGTCAGAAGATTCTGGAGTATCTGGAAAAAGAGAATCTCTTTATTGTTCCGCTTGACAATAAACGAAATTGGTATCGCTATCATCACCTGTTTGCCGATCTATTGCTCGCCCGTGCCGGACAATCAGGCGAATATGATGTGGTCGCCCTGCATGAACGGGCCTGTGAATGGTTTGCACAAAACGAGTTTTTGGTTGATGCGATTGAGCACGCGTTGTCTGTCAATAATTATGAAACAGCCGCGCAGTTAATAGAACAGCATGCCACCGAACTGCTGACCCGCGGGGAGATGAACCTTCTTTTGAAATGGGTTAAGATGCTTCCGGAACACGTGGTCAGTCGGCGTCCCTGGTTCAGTGTCCATCACGCTTGGATTCTGGTATTTGCAGGGGACCTGGACAAAGCAGAAGCTCTTTTGAATGGTGCAGAAACGCTTGGCAAAAAAAGAAAATCGACTGCTGAAGATAGGGATTTGATCGGCTCTAAAGCAGCCATAAGATCCTATATATCGGTAATTCGGGGAGAATTCTTAAAGGCAGATCAATTTGCACAAACAGCAGAAAAAAAACTGTCCCAAACTAATCATTTTGTGCACAGCGTTGTTCATTGGGGTCTTGGAATGTCCCAACGTGCATGCGGCTGGTTGAGTAAAGCAGAGAACTCTTTTACCGAAGTGGTCAAGAGGGGCGACAAGATAGCCAATATCTGGACCATCATAACAGGCTTGACAGATTTGGCTCTGGTTCACCAGGCGCGAGGGGAAATATCAAAGGCTGTTGCCGTTTATCAAAAGGCGTTGAACAAAGCTGTTGAGAAAGGAGGGCAGGAATTTGGATACATGGCACGCCTGGAAGCAGGACTGGCTGATGCATTGTGTGAGCAAAACAGGTTAAAGGAAGCGCTGCAGCATATAAATCAAAGTATCCAAAAACTGGATAAATGGATGAATGCCAATCATTTTGTATATTCATACAATGTTTTATCGCGAATCCTGCAGGGGCAGGGTAAATTTTTTAAAAGTATGGAAGCCTTAAACAAGGTAGAGAAAGTAATACACAAATCGCCTGTTGTGATCGGGCTTCAGATCGCACATCAAAAAAACAGAATCAGACAATGGACAGCTGCCAATGAAGCCGGTGCTATCGAAACGTGGATTAAGGAAATGGGGATGGACAGCGGTCGTGACATGGATTTAGCAGGAGCTCCGGAGAGGAACAGATCCTTTCTCGCCGTCTTGGCCGGGGCACTCCTTGCGATTGACAGGCCCGATGACGCTTTGAAACTGTTGCAATCGCTCATTGAATACACTGAGAAAGGGGAAAAAATTTATGATTTGATTGAACTTTATATTTTCCAGGCGTTAGCATTTAAAGCTAAAAACAGACAGGAAAGGTCTTTAAAATCTCTACACGAAAGCCTTAAACTTGCTGAACCAGGTGGTTGTGTTCGTATTTTCTTAGATCAGGGAGTGCCTATGGAAAGGTTGTTAGAAAAAATCCTTGATATAAAAACCGATGTCTCAGCAAACTATATAAAAAGTCTCATTACTGCATTCAGATTGAGTAGCATTATCAATGTCAAGGATGAATTGGTTGAGCAGCTGACCAATCGCGAGATGGAAGTTTTACAGCATATTGCTGCAGGACTAACAAACAAAGAAATCACCCAAGCGCTTTTTATCTCACTGGCTACGGTTAAAACCCATACAAAAAACATATACAATAAATTCAATGTCCATAATCGCATCCATGCGATTAAAAAGGCAAAAGAGATAGGCCTCCTGCACTGATGACTACAATATGTCCGTTTTAGTCCTGATTTAAAAAATCATCCCAGAAAATCATCCTTTCGGGCGATTTCAGTATTTATTGAATAGCTTACTATCATTCCCAAAAAAGAAATTTGGCAATGGGAAAATATGATGTTTGGCATGGTCCGCCTTATTATCAAATATAGGTGAAAGGCCATCCTTGAAGCCAATGGTTAAATTAGCTTGATGGGGGTAACAATCGTATCCGTGAGCGCCGCAAAGAAACAAACCGGTCAGGTATCAGACCAATCCGTTATACAAGGATTGTTAGTTCGCGTGCGAGCTTTTTGTAAACCTTTAATTTTTATCGAGCGTGATGAATCCAAATAAAAAACTCGCTGTTTGTAAATAAAATAATTAGGAATTGAGCAAGATTTTTAAATTAATAATAATAGCGTTACCCAAGGAGAGGCGATATGATTGCTGAATGAACCCTATTTTATCCTTTTTTTCAATGTTATCTCATGGGCGGTCATCGCCCTTGTTTATGTTTGGCTGGGCATGCCAGCTATACTCAAGGTAAGTCTGGCAACAGGTTTGATCACCATTGCTCTGGCGTTTTTCTGGACTGAATTTGCAAACCAGAGTAATCTTATACCAATTTTTTTCCCTGATGGCGGATTAAACAAAGTTACCGGTTTATGGGCGGTTGGGCTTAAAGCGCGATTAGGTGCCCTGGTGTCCGCTGTATCTATTGTTCCGCTCACCTTTATTCATCTGACAATTATCAAATTCCGGGCACTTCAGGATGCAGGAGAATTGAGTGATGCAGATATGCTGGTCCTTCTTCAAAACATTATTTCCATGGAAAGCCTGGTCTTTGTAGTCATTGCCGCTCTATAGTCCTTTATTTTTTTTAAAACCATTATGCGGCCGATGAAAGGTATCACCCATGCGCTCACCCGAGTGATAAAAGGAGATTTAAACGCTAAAACACCCATCTATGCCAAAGATGAGATTGGGTTTGCCGGCGAAACCCTGAATATTATGACCGATGGCTTAAAAGAAAGAGAAAGACTGAAGCAATCCATTTCAATTGCCCAGGAGATTCAACAGATTTTGCTGCCAGGCAAGAATCCTCAGGTGCCAGGCCTGGATATTGCGGGTAAAAATATCTATTGTGAAGAAACAGGTGGGGATTATTATGATTTTTTAAACATCGGAGAACAAAAGACTGGCATCGTTATCGGTGACGTCAGCGGCCATGGGATCGGCTCTGCTCTATTCATGTCAATGGCCAGGGCACTTTTAAGATCGAGGTCCAAGAAACCGGGTTCATTGTCAGAAATTGTGGGCGATGTAAACCATGAGCTCACCAATGATTTGGAAAATTCTGGTCAGTTCATGACGCTTTTCTATTTAATCATCGATCAAGCATCTCAATGTTTGCGATGGGTCCGTGCCGGGCATGATCCTGTCATCGTATTTGAAGCTCAAACAAACTCTTTTAGTGAACTGAAAGGTTCTGGAATTCCGCTGGGTGTGAATGCCGATTTTAAATACCAGGAGGAGACAGAAAAAGGACTTAAAAAAGATCAGATTATATTAATCGGAACAGATGGCCTCTGGGAAGCCAGGAGATGCGATGATCAAATGTTTGGAAAAGAACCCATCTATAATTTGCTTAAGAAGAGTTCCCACCTACCAGCAAAACAAATCTTGGATACAGTTATAGAAGAGTTATATAGTTTTCATGATGGTCTTGAACCTGCTGACGATATCACTTTAGTTGTGATTAAAACAAAATCAGATTAATTAAACATTTTTCTAAAATCTCAATCTATTTGTGTCCGTAAAGTATAATTCATCCTACATTCAAATAATATTATTCTATCTGAAATGAGTAATGCCAAGGTCAACAATAATGGTATTATCGAACAGGAGTCAAATTTCCCAATTAACTGAGCGCTTCTTTCACCAGTCCGGTTTTTTTAAATTTTTTCCAAATACCACATTTGGTAGAGACAATTTTTTTATACTTGGACTTTAAAATCAATTATATGGGAATGGGGAAAATCAAATTGAATAAGACTCCATTGTTGTATATTGGAGACCAAGTTGATTCTGGTTCAGGCTTGGAAAAATATTTTTCCAGAAGCTGCCAAAATATTTTTGATATATTATCAACTTTAATCTATAAGAATGGCTATCAGCATTACCAAGGGCTTATAAACTTGATTTGAAATTTCAAAACTGAAAAAATATCATACACAACATGTGGGGTTATCGAAAAGTTTATCAGTACTGAGCCCTATGAATACTAAAGCCCGCCCTCGGATTCTGAGTCACCCTGAGAACTGGAAAAAGAAGTCAACGCTTTTTGTTTAAGGTAGAAAAAGAGACGGCTGATGTCATAAGTCATAGATAGTATCTATCGATTTTGAGTTTTGAGGCGACTCAAATCGTCAAACATTTTAAGATAAACATTGACAAGAAACATTCGTTTTAATAGTAGTTACGAGTTCAAAGCACTTGATAGAACTTGGCACGATCACTATGCTGTAATACACCCGATAATATTAGGAACTCAGAATGTTACGCTCATCAATCGCTGCGCTTTTTATAATTCTTTTCGTCAGTAATAATCCTACTAAGGCAACCGAATCAGAAGATTTTATAAACAATTTATTTATACTCGAGCTTGAAAGTAAGATTGCAAATGTTGTTGTCGAACAATCTTTAAAGCACGTCATAAGCAAAGACCTTGCTTCTGCTATAATTCTTGATAAGAGCGCCAGAGAAATATTAGACGATGCTATTAAAATTTCCGACACCTCCATTCAAGACATCCTATTAGATTCAGCCATAGTTGAGGAAATGGCTGCCAATAGGACCCTTGATTCCGCAGCTAAAATTGAAAAAATAAAGAATCTTGTTATGCAAAGTGGGTTTGACATTTTTTCAATGGGAGTAAATGCTTATGGTATCGGTCAAAACATAGGGGCACTTTGGAATGGAGACGGAAGTTGGATTGAAAATACGGCGGGGCTAAGCTCAAACGTTCTTTCTTTAGCATTAACATCGACATCTTTAGCATCAAGAATTCCATCGAGCGCATGGGCAAGTTCCTGGGCAAAGATTGGTTTTGCAGATATTCTTACAAATAGCGCTGCTTATAAAAATGTTAACACTATATTACTTTATGGGCAAATCTACTCGTGGTTATATTCGTATATGCGTAATAATGAAATTGATACAATTAAGACTAATTTGATCAAGGCTCAAAAGACTGTTCAATTTGATAGAAAATTACAAATGGACAAATTAGTAAACATTTTGCGGCTTAAAATTCAAACGACTCCTCTCTCGACGTTAGGGCGTGGAGAAATTATCGATGTTTTGGAAGATTATTTGATTTTAACAGATGATAGGTTTGATTCAGACCTTATACTTTGGGAACGTTTTCTTGCGCGCTCAAATAACGCCACTTATCTTTTAAACGAATTTGGTGTTGATAATTTTGACTCACTCTCATCTATTGAACGTATGCACATTGCGTTGGATTCTCTATCGGAAATGGCTGTTCGTGAAGATTTGCGATTTATAGATAATTTGCAAGATTCAGTTAATAACGGATTTAACTTCAGTGATATTCTAGCTGGAGCATTCCAAGGTAGTAGTGCTTACAAAATTCTTAATGTTGAAGATTTAAAAGCAACGATGATGCCTTGCTATGAATCTGCTTCCTCTGACTGTTCAACCTATGAATACTATAAATATTTTTTTAGGAACGAGTTTAACAGTGCTCTCGCCTCGATGTGTATAGATCGTCTTGCAGTTGTCGGACAGATAATAGAGGCTCTTCAAAAAGACATAAAAGTATCTCAAGCCTTACAACTATTAACAGGCGATATGTTAAGCAGCGCGCTAAATTAAACAAATGAAGTACGAAATTTTCAAAATAAATTGACCATTCTGAAAAAATATCAGATTAAATGAGACTCAGG
>NZ_JAQYWD010000059.1 GCF_030145145.1 Desulfobacula sp.
AGCCCGGCATAGAGCCTGTCAACATAGCCCATCCAGCGAAGGAAAGGTAATCTGGTCTGAACGGGTATGGGATATTCATAAAAAGTTACATGCGATTGCCCTGAACCGTTTGACCCGACGGATCAATTGCCTTAATTTTTTTACCAGTTTTGACAGATCCTCTGCACTCGTGTTCACTTGACGGCTGGGGGAATCATCTCATCCGCCGCTTGATTATCGTTCACATCCCAAAAATTCAAAGAAAAGAATAACAGGGTGATCTGTAAACGGATAACATCATTGAAAATAAAAAAAGGACCGATCTGACAATCCTGGGGATTCAGACCGGCCCTTTCCTGTGAAGCGGTTCCGATCAAGGGCGCTTTTTATTTTTTTTCCCGGGGGCGCAGACCCCCGGGAAAGCAATGCGAATTAAGGATTAGGTTTCTTCAGGTACGGGAGTGGCAATAAATTCAGGTTTTGTTTCTTTTTCTATTACAGGAGATTTGGTCATCAAGGCCACCACGGCTCCGATGAGAAGCAGTCCTGCAGCAAGGATATAGGCCATTCTGGGGCTGTTCGTATACGCGACAATCATTTGCGACACCCGGGGGAAAATAAATCCGCCCACCCCCCAGGCACTGAACACCAGGCCGTAGTTGACCCCAAAATTCTTTAAACCGAAAAAATCTTTGGTGGCCGAAGGAAATAAAGACAGATTGGTGCCGTAATTAAACCCGATCAGTATGGCGGCAAGCACCAGAAGCGCTATCTGGGCCGGTGTAATAAACAGAAGAGAGAAAATGACACTGGCCTGGAAAATCAACATGATAAACAGGGTGTTGGCCCGTCCGATACGGTCGGAAAGGATTCCGGCAATCACCCGTCCGGATGCATTTCCCACGGCCATCAATGCCACCACCACCCAGGCCATCTGGCCCATTCCGTGTTTGGCCATGCCTGCCACACCGCCAATGATCATCAGGCCTGCCCCGGAAGCGATACAAAAAATGATCCATAACTTATAAAAGGTTGCCGTTCGCATCATTTCTCCGGGAGAAAAATTCACCATGCTGTCGGCTGCAGTCTTTTTGTTCTGGGAGGTGGCCGGATGAACATACCCTTCCGGCGGATTTACCAGGAATTGGGCAAGGGCAGAGACAATGACCAGAAACGCAATCCCAAAAATCAGCATGGACTGGGACAGTCCAAACCGGTCAATTAAAAAGATGGCCAGCGGCGCAATATACACCGAGGCCAGTCCGAATCCGGCCACGACAATGCCGGCAATCATGCCGGTTTTTGCGGACGGAAACCATTTAATGGCCGGCGGTGTGGCCGAGGCATACCCAAACCCGAGCCCCATCCCCGTCAAGATGCCAAAACCCAGTATCCAACTGATCCATGATGTGGAAAATGAGATGAGAATCAATCCCAGTCCAGTAAGAACGCCGCCGATGACAGCGGTAATTCTGGGACTGATCCTGTCTTGAACGCGGCCGGCAAAAATCATGGTAAAGGCAAAGACCAGACAGCAGACCGCATAGGGATCGTTCAAAGACGCCAGACTCCAGTTAAAAACACCGTCCCCGGCTACAATGGAGTCTTTGATGGTCATTTTAAAAATACTCCAGGTATAGAGGATACCCAGTGCCAGGTTGATCCCCAATCCTGCCATGGTGACGCGCCAGCCAAGGTTTTTAATCTGCTTCATCTTGAAATTCTCCTTTACTTAATGATTGTTGTTCATTTTCTGTTCATGGATGATAAAAAGCAATCATTGTGCCGGAAGATAAAAATAAATATATACGACTGTTTTTATTATGTTTTAATAAAAAAATGCTGCGAAACAATATGCTGCCGTCTACAACAAAAGTTGTAAAATAAATATTTGCCCGAGCAAACGCTCGCCACAACAGATATACAGACGACCGCCTACAACTTTTGTTGTAGATACAATTTTTGTTGTAGGTTATTTTGAATCCAGACAACCAATTGCTCCCTGGGATGATCTATTGGTGTTCAGGATTTGATTCAGCAGGCCCCAGATGCATCGCAAAAAAAACCTGGAAATTCCATTTCCGAATTCTTTCAAATTACTTTTTTGTAATTATTGATAGTTCATTTTTGTAGTTAATATAATTTAATTAAATTAGATTACACTATTTCTCTATTCCATAAGCAGTCAATAAAATAAATATATATTAGTATATCAGTATATTATGAATATATATAGGATTTTATAGAACATTGGATCAACAATTGCTTTATAAATTTTGCAAGACACGGAATGGTATAAACGGGTTAGATCAAAAAAGAAAGGAGCAGCAACATGAACAGGTCTTTTGTTTTGAATTGAGTTGGCGTTTTGTTTTAGGGTCGTGAGGATAAGTTTAAAAATAAGTTTAATTTTAAATGCCGGTATACGGCAAGGAGAAAAATTATGGGAAGTACAGGAAGTGTGAGTGCATGGGAAGAAGCTCTTTTGGTTGCAATGATTCAATATCCAGTCCCTGTGATTAAAGGCCCAAAGGATATTCAGGTACAGGTGGATCAGATTTGTAAAACAGTTGACTCGACAAAGGCCGGCTATCCTGACCTGGATCTTATTGTGCTCCCGGAGTATTCAACACAGGGACTGAACACCAGTATATGGACCTACGATGAGATGCTGCTGACAATTGATAGCCCGGAAATCACCCAATTTAAAGAGGCATGTGTCCGCAATGATGTGTGGGGGGTATTTTCATTGATGGAAAGAAATGAAGACCCAACCGTTCCGCCTTACAATACGGCGATTATCATCAACAACAATGGGGAAATTGCCTTGCACTATCGAAAATTGCAGCCATGGGTCCCCATCGAACCATGGTCGCCCGGAAACTATGGTATGCCGGTTTGTGATGGCCCTAAAGGGTCAAAGCTGGCCGTTTGTATCTGCCATGATGGAATGTTTCCCGAACTTGCCCGGGAGGCGGCATATAAGGGCTGTAACGTTTATATCCGTATCTCAGGTTACTCCACTCAGGTGAATGATCAGTGGATCTGGACAAACCGCACCAATGCCTGGCAAAACCTCATGTATACCATGTCGGTGAACCTTGCCGGGTATGACGGTGTATTTTATTACTTTGGTGAGGGAACCGTATGTAATTATGACGGCAATGTTATACAGCAGGGGCATCGGAATCCCTGGGAAATTGTTACCGCAGAACTCTTCCCGCGCCTTGTGGACAAAGCACGGGAGAACTGGGCGCTTGAAAACAACATCTTCAATCTTGGCTGCAGAGCGTACGTGGGCAAACCCGGCGGGGAGAAAGAAAACTACCTCACCTGGGTTAAAGACCTGGCGAATGGAGAGTATAAGCTGCCCTGGGATAATAAAATAAAGGTTCGTGATGGGTGGAAGTACTATCCCGAAGGCGTTAAACTCGGGCCACTGCCCAAATAAACAAAACCACGGTATTTCTGAACGAATTTCACCATTATGTTACTCAAATAGAATTGAAAAAGGAAAAAGATAATGAATAAACCTGTTTTTCATCGGGTACTGGGCAGTTTAGTGGCAACGGCAGCCTTGATCGCCTCACTAGGGACATCCGCCATGGCAGCGGATGACTGGAAAAACCCAGTGCTTGATACATATCCGACTTCGACCGTCGTGACCTCAGGTATCGACGTTACGGACAACTATGTTACCGTTGGACAGCTTCACTCAATCACAGGGACCATGGCCATTTCTGAGACTGGATCAGTTGAGGCCGAGCGTCTTGCAATCCAGCAGATCAACGACATGGGCGGCATCCTGGGGCGTAAAATAAAAATTGTTCAGGAAGATGGCGCCAGTGACTGGCCCACTTTTGCTGAAAAAGCCAAAAAACTTCTGGTGAAAGATAAAGTCGCTTCAGTCTTTGGGTGCTGGACATCCGCATCCCGGAAGGCGGTTTTGCCCATCTTTGAAAAAGAAAACGGCATGCTGTATTACCCAACATTTTATGAAGGCCTTGAGGCATCAAAGAATGTTATCTACACCGGCCAGGAAGCGACGCAGCAAATCATATGGGGTCTTGACTGGGCCTACCAGCAAGGCTGCCGGACATTCTTCCTCATCGGCTCTGACTATATCTGGCCCCGTACCAGTAATAAAATAGCCCGTATCCACATCGAAAGATACCTTAAAGGCGCTAAAGTTGTGGGCGAAGAGTATTATCCCCTGGGACATACAAACTTCAACTCCCTGATCAATAAAGTAAAACTTAAAAAACCCGACTGCATTTACTCTATTGTAGTGGGCGGTTCAAACGTATCCTGGTACAAACAGCTGAATGCTGCCGGCATTACCGGTGCCGCACTGGCCAAAAAAGGCAAGCTGTTACTGACGATTTCAACTACAGAAGACGAAATTTTAGGCATCGGTGGCAAAAATGTTGAAGGCTTCTACGCGTGTATGAAATACTTCCAGAGTCTGCCAAACGAAAACAATCAAGCGTTTGTATCCGCATTTAAAAAGATGTGGGGTGAGGATTCAGTGATCGGTGATGTTACACAGGCTGCTTATCTGGGACCCTGGCTGTGGAAATTCACCGTAGAAAAAGCCGGCAGCTTTGATATCGATACGCTTGCGGTTGCTTCCGAAGGCATTGAATTTGCAGCCGCACCAGAAGGCTATGTCCGTATCGCAAAGAATCATCACTTATGGTCCCGGGCCAAAATTGGCCAGATGCTTGCAGATGGTCAATTCAAGGTTATCGCAGAGTCGGACGACCTCATCATGCCGGACCCCTTCCCGGAAGGTTACAAATAAAACAAGCTGATTCAGCGAGTTTATCAACTTATCAATATTCTATAAGCCCCCTGATATTATTCTTCAAATTTTTGAAGGGGGCATGATAGTTTAACGCCGGCTTTTAATCTATAAGAAAAGTCATCTACAGGAGGAATCCCATTGAGTGGTACATTGTTTTTTCTTGATATCTTTAAAGACTATAGCAGTGATGAGCTTTCCAGTATTTTTGTGATGCAGGGATTCTCAGGAATTAGTCTGTTCTCTGTATTTCTGTTAATGGCCCTGGGACTGGCAATTATTTTCGGGCAGATGAAAGTCATCAATATGGCCCACGGAGAATTTCTCACCGCTGGTGCCTATACAACTGTTCTTCTTTCGGATCTTGTCACCAAATATATACCGGCAGCATTGCCGTATTACTTCTTTATCGCCATAATGATGGCATTTTTTGTCGCTTTTATACTGGGCTATATTGTAGAGAAGCTTATTGTTTCCTACCTTTATGAAAGACCGCTGGATACCCTGCTTGCCACATGGGGGGTCAGTATGGTGATGCAGCAGTCTTTCCGATTAATCTTCGGCGCACGTGAGGACAGCGCAACCATGCCGGAATGGCTCATGGGATCATGGTCTCCAACTGAGTCCATCAGCATTCCGATTAACGGGTTGTTTTTGCTGCTGATGTCCATTCTGATGACGACAATTGTGCTCCTGCTGATGTATCGCTCCCGGTGGGGATTAAGGGTGAGAGCAACGGTACAAAATCGTGAGATGTCCACTGCCGTTGGAATTAACAGTAAAAAAGTTGACCGCTGGACATTTGCTCTGGGATGTGGACTGGCAGGGATTGCTGGAGCAGCGTTTACAACAATTGGTTCGGTTTCCCCATCAGCGGGCTCCCTCTATATTGTGGATACGTTTATTGTTGTTGTATTCGGCGGTGCGGGAAGTATCATCGGCACCATACTCTCGGCATTCGGCATTGCCCAGGCCCAGTCCATACTGGAGTTCTTCCTGACAGGGGTTCTGGCCAAAGTATTTGTTCTGCTGGCCATTGTGGGTATCCTGATGATTCGTCCACAAGGGATAGTTGCCAATAAGGTTCGCCAATAATGGTATCCCCTTACGATACACGCCAGACCTTTTATATGAAAGTAGTGCATTATGAGTTTTGAGTTGTGAGACGTTATGCCTCCCTCAATATTCATTACTCACCTCTCATCACTTTGATGTTTTGTTATGCCCGCCAGGGCATGGGCGTTAGTGACAATAATAAATAAGGAATTTTATAATGAACACGTTATTAAACAATAAATTAACCGGCAACAAAGACCAAACCGTCTCCTTCCTGATTTTAGCCGCGGTTCTGTTTGTTTTCTTTCCGCTGATCTTTGATATCTTCAGGTTAAACATGGTGGCTAAATACCTGAGTTTATCCTTTGCAGCCGTGGGGTTGGTATTATGCTGGGGGTATGGGGGAATTTTAAGCCTGGGGCAGGGCGTGTTCTGGGGGCTGGGTGGATATGCAATGGCGGCTTTCCTCAAGCTTGAAGCCGCCGCAAACATTGCCAAAGAAGCAGGATCTGACCAGATAAAAGCCCTCTCTACAATCGGGCTGCCGGACTTTATGGACTGGAACCAGATCACGGAACTTCCCTATATCTGGTACCCATTTAAAAGTTTTCCCATCACAATGGTGATGATCCTTGTTTTGCCGGGCATCGTTGCCTACATCATTGGTGTTGCCATGTTTAAAAGACGGGTTAGTGGTGTATATTTTGCCATTATTACCCAGGCACTTTGCTGGATCATGGAGATTCTCTTTGTGACCCGCCAGGGGTGGACAGGGGGGATTAACGGCATTACTGACTTGAGGACCTGTCTGGGGTGGGACATCCGTACAGACTCGGCACAATATATATTGTACTTTCTGACCGTCGCTCTGGTTCTTGGAATGATCATCGTCGGGAAGCTGATCCTGCAGAGTAAACTGGGACGGTTACTGGTAGCGACGCGGGATATGGAAAACCGTGTCCGGTTTTCCGGATATGATGCGGCAGATTTCAAAATATTTATCTTTTGTCTTTCCGGTGTCATTTCTTCAATTGGTGGTGCGATGTTTGCACTCAATGTCGGGTTTATGTCGCCAAAACTTGTAACAATTGAGCCCTCCATTTACATGGTTATCTTCTGTGCTTTTGGCGGGCGGTTGTCATTGGTCGGGGCGGTATACGGCACCTTGATCGTCTGCTTTGGGCGTACGTTCTTTTCCGAATTATTCCCTGAGTCATGGATGTTCCTAATGGGGACGACTTTTGTTTTAATTACCATGGTATTCCCAAGAGGGGTTGCCGGTATTGTTGAAGATTATGGGCCCAGGCTGTTGGCTCTCTTCAGGAAACGTTCAGCAGGTGCTGAAGACCTCCGGATCGTAAAACAGGCAGGTGTCAGCTGACAACAAAAAAAATGGATGCCAGCAGTCTTTGGAATCGAATAAAAAAACCAGGAAACTTAAAAAATGACATTAAAAGATTTTGTACTTTCAATTGAAGGACTTACCGTTTCCTTCGATGGTTTCAAGGCGGTAAATGATGTCTCATTATATGTAGAACAAGGCGCCTTGCATGTGGTCATTGGCCCCAATGGGGCGGGTAAAACGACTTTGCTTGATCTCATCTGCGGAAAAACCAGGCCGACTGCAGGAAGCATAAACTTTCTGGGGCATGAGCTGACTCAAATGCCGGAGCAGAAGATTGTACAGGCGGGTGTGGGCAGAAAATTTCAAACGCCTTCGATCTATCCGGCATTGACAGTGTTTGAAAATCTTGAAATATCTTTTCCCCGGGGCAGAAGTGTCTTCGGGGCGCTGACCTTCAAACGGGATAAGGCAGTGATGGAACGTGTCCATGATATTGCAGATATGATTTTTCTTAAGGATCAGCTTGATACGCTGGGAGAAGTCCTTAGTCATGGCCAGAAACAGTGGCTGGAAATAGGGATGCTGCTGATAGCAGATCCTGAATTATTATTACTGGATGAGCCTGTTGCCGGCATGAGTGTTGATGAACGCCAGCAGACGGGTGACCTTTTGAATAAAATCTGTAAAGAAAGATCTGTACTGATCATTGAGCATGATATGAATTTTGTAAGAGAAATCGCTCACCGGGTGACGGTTTTGCACCAGGGGGCTGTACTTGCTGAAGGATCGATGGAACATATTGAAACCAATGAAAAAGTAATTGAGGTTTACCTTGGTCATTGATCCAATGAGGCATAACAGGGTTGCCAATGATAGGATAATAAAATGCTTAGCGTAAAAAATTTATATGTTGCCTATGGGCAGAGTGAAATTATTCATGGCATCAGCTTTGAGGCAAAACAAGGTGAAATTGTGGCTATTATGGGGCGCAATGGAATGGGTAAGACAACACTGATGAAAAGTTTGATCGGTATCAATCGGGCCCGATCCGGTCACATTGAGCTGAACAATGAAGATATTACAGAACTGCCGACGTATATGCGGGTGAAAAACGGGGTTGCTTATGTGCCCCAGGGCAGGCAGATCTTCTCGTCGCTTACGGTGGAAGAAAATATTCTAACGGGCATGGAGTATACCCTGGATAAAAAAGAAGAACTGCTAACCAACGCTTACAATATGTTTCCTGTTTTGTTTGACATGAGCACGCGCAAGGGCGGGAACCTTTCCGGGGGGCAGCAGCAGCAGCTGGCAATTGCCCGGGCACTGGTGGCAGAACCGAAAGTATTGATTCTTGATGAACCAACAGAGGGTATTCAGCCCTCCATTATTAAAGACATGGCAAGAATGCTGAATCAAATTAAAGTGATGCACAACCTGACAATTGTGGTCTCTGAGCAAGTGCTGAACTTTACGGTAAATATTGCCGATCGACTCTATGTTATGGAGTCTGGTAATTTTATTCACGAGGATGTGCGGGGTTCCATTGATGAGAAGAAAATCACTTCTTATCTCTCTGTATAAGATGGTTACTCAACTTTCGGACTTTAGCGTTAATCCACAGTTGAGGTAGTTAGTTATCTTTACTATATTTTAATTTCTGCAGTCTTTTGCTCAGGGCCTGCTGGGAGATGCCCAGGATTCCGGCGGCAGCAGACTGGTTGCCGCCGGTCTGTTTCATGGCCTTCTCCACCAGTTCCCGGGAGGCCTCCTTCAGGGTGGGAAGCGAACCCGACCGGTCCTCCCTGGCTTTGGCACCTGATTCGGCTGTGCCCAGGCCTTTGAACAGGTCAGCGGTGATGGGCCCCTTCCGGTACCGGGAGATGGCATCATACACCATGGATTTGAGCTCCCTGACATTGCCTTTAAACGGATAGGTTTCCATCTGCTCGATCAATGTTTTGGGCAGTTCCGGAATGGGTTTATCCAGTTCATTGGCTGCCTGGCAGATAAACCGGTCCAGCAGCAGCGGCAGGTCCAGCAGACGATCCCGTAACGGCGGCAGGGTCAGGGTATGGGTGGAAAGGCGATAGATCAAATCTTTTCTGAAGGTCCCTTTCTTCTCCAGGGTCCACAGATCCAGGTTGGTGGAGGCAATGATCCGGGCATCAGAGTGGCTGACCTTGTCCGACCCCAAAGGAAGGTATTCCCTTTCCTGGAGCAGCCGGAGCAATTTGATCTGGGAGGACAAGGCAAGGTCTCCGATTTCATCCAGCAGCAGGGTTCCCCCGGCAGCTTGTTCGATGAGTCCCGGCCTTATTTTTTCAGCGCCGGTGAAGGCCCCGGGAACATGACCAAAAAGCGTATCAGAAAACACATTATCATCCAGCCCCGCCACATTGACCACCACCAGTTTTCCCTTTCTCCGGCTCAAGGTATGGATGGACTGGCCGATGAGTTCTTTTCCCACACCGGTTTCTCCGAAAATCAACACCGGCTGGGAAGACGGCGCAATGGCCTCTACATAGTGAAAGATGGAATGCATCTTTTCGTCCTGGGTGATGATATGGGCAAATGCCTTTGGGTTTTTAATCTGGGCGAACAAATTGCTGGGCAGAGAATGTTTGGGTTTATTTCCCATATTCCCATAGGCCAGAGCCTGTTTGACGGCAGCCAGGAGCCGGGTTTCCTCCACCGGCTTCAGCACATAATCCATGGCACCGATTTTCATGCAGTTCACCGCGATATCCACATCAATGGCGCCGGTGAGAATAATCACGGGAATTCTTGGATAGGTCTTGCGCACAATTTTAAGCAGACGGTGGCCGTTGATATGGGGCATGTTCAAATCCAGGATCATGAGGCAGGGAATCTGACGTTCCATCTGACGGATGACATCCCTGGCATCACTGATGGTGATGATATTGTCCATACCCGCCATTCTCAGGCAGGTATCTACTGCCAGAAGAATTTCCGGTTCATCGTCCACAATAAGAATGGGGCGATCCATGGTGTGTTGTCCGTCTGTCATCCGTGCGTCCTGTCCTGTTATCCTTTTATTTCCTGCCGGCCGGCAGCAGGATCTTTACGGCCAGCCCGTTTCCAATTTCCGAAGCAAACTCCATCATCCCTTTGTGATCATAGACAATTTTCTCGGAAATGGAAAGCCCGAGACCCGTGCCGCCATGGTCCCTTTTGGTGGTAAAAAACGGCTCTTTTAATTTTTTTAAGTCATGGGGATGAACCCCTGGTCCACTGTCTATCACCTCAATCTCCACAAAGGGAGACCCGGGGGGGTATGCGGTTTTGACATGAATGAACTGTTCCGGATTTTCAAGGGCTTGACCCGCATTCACCAGTATATTGATCATCACCTGCTGTAGTCGCTGGGCGTTGCCCAAAATTTTAGGCATTCCCGCTTCCAAATCAACGGACAGGTGGTGGGTGGCTTTTTTCAATATGGAATGGGTCAGATCCAGTGATTTTGTTACCACAAGATTAATATCCGTTTCCGCATCCATGTCTGTGCCCGGAGGGCGTGAAAAATCCGTTAAATCGGTGATGATTCTTTTGATCCGTGCCGCACTGTCCTCCATTGCCGCCAGCATCCTCTCAATCCGTCGGGACAGGTCCGGGTAGGGCATATTACAGACCCGGACATCCTTATGGATTTTGAAATAGTCATCCAGGGCCGGGATGAAGGCTGCCCAGGCTTTTTTAAGGTTGGGGGCATTGAGCATTAAAGCGGTTGCCGGGTTATTGATCTCATGGGCAACCCCTGCCACCAGTATGCCTAAAGAGGTCATTTTATCGGCCTGAAGGAGCTGCTTCTCCCTTAATTTCGATTGCGCCAGGGCCGTTATCCGTTCTTTCTGGGCCTTTGTTCCCTGCCATACGATATAAGCGGACAAGAGAATAAAAACCATTAAAATCGCCGAGCAGGTATAGGTTAAGTGCCGGGTGATGGTGAAAATTTCCTGTCGGACATCTTCCACATAGATACCGGTTCCGATAATCCAGCCCCAGGGGGCAAACCCTTTTACATAGGAGATTTTGGGAACAATTTTATTGGCATCCCCCTTCCACTGCCAAAGATAGTCCACAAATCCGGCTTCATTTTTTTTCACGGTGTTCACCATTTCGACAAACAGCCGCTTACCGGCCGGATCTTTAAACGCTGAGATGTCCTTTCCCTCAAGATCCCGGCGGTAGGGGTGCATGATCATCCTGGGCGTCATATCATTTATCCAGAAATAATCTTCCTGCTCAGGACCGTATTTTAATTGCTGCAGCTGTTGGATGGCCTGATGCTTGGCCGATTCATGGGACATCAACCCGTTTTGGGCTTTGACATAAAAAAAATCCAATGTGCTCCATGCACTTTCTGTCAAATGCACGATCCCTTCCCTTTTCCCATTCATCATGTTTTTTTCCAAAAGGGGAATGATGATGAGGAAAATGGTCAAAATAAAGAGAAGGATTGTAAATGCCACAGGGATAATTATTCGCACGGGAAGTGTTTTCAACCACAAGGGCGTCTTTTTTTTTGAATCTGCTGCTGAATCGGTTATATGTTTATTCAAAGCCATTCAAATTTCAATAATCAAACCACCCTGTGCTGTCAAGGAATTCTTTTACGCCAAGGCGAAGGATATGCACAATGATCCTGGAACGGTCATTTTTGTTCAGCATGATGTCTCCAGTTTATCGCTCTATTTTTGCAGCCTGTATATCAATAGGACATGGCCTTCCCCGATTTCTTTAACCGCCATCAATTCCAGGTGGGTATCCAGACTGTCGCTAAACAGGGACAACCCTCGCCCAAAGAGCCTTGGCACCATGGTGATGTGAAGTTCATCAATCAGGTTCGCCTTCAGGAACAAGGTGTTCACCATGGATCCACCAATAAGGGTTACACAGGAAAACCCCTGGGCCGCTAAATCTGAGAGAATCTGCCCGGGAGCCTGATCGGTAAAAATCAAATCTTTGTCCTGGCTTTTTCTTTTTTTATCCCGGGTCATGACAATATTTTTCCGGCCCGGCAATACGGTTCCAATGGTATCAAATGTTTTGGAGCCCATGATCATGGCCCCGGCTTCTCGGGTGATCTGAACAAAATATTGCTTGTCTGCCTTACCGGTCCAGTCGATCAACTGCATGGAATTTCGTGCAATCATCCCGTCTGCCGTAACGGCCATCAAGAGTATCACTTTCATTCTGGTTTATCCTCTGGTCACGTCTCAGTCACTGGGCCATTGCATGTGTTTGTCTTCACTAAAATAGCAAAACCGGGCCCAGCTCATTTCTTTTTTTGAAATCGGACAACGAAGACTGACTTTGTTGTCACTTATGCCGATGACTTCCCAGTCACCGGATCGTCTTGACCCCTCAATGCGGATTTTCTGACCCACTTTAAACGGGTAGGACTTAAACACGGTTACATCATGGTCCATGACATTGATCTCCTCTTTTTTAATGGTTCTAATGGAAAGTATATCCGCTTTCAGGATGGTTTTCCAATCATTTTTCCGGGATCCACCCATCGATCAAACTGGTCATTGGTGACGATGCCCATCTCAAGGGCTGCCTGTTTCAGGGTTTTGTTCTCTTTTTCAGCTTTTTTTGCAATCTTTGCCGCCTGTTCATAGCCGATGTGGGGATTTAAGGCCGTCACCAGCATGAGGGATTCCTGGAGGCATTTGGCAATCCTCTCACGATTGGGTTCCATTCCGTCCACACACTTATCTTTAAAAGATCGGGCAGCATCACCCATCAGTTGAGCAGATTCCAAAAAATTGTAAATAATCACCGGCTTAAACACATTGAGTTCAAAATGTCCGTTTGATCCACCAATGGTGATGGTGACATCATTGCCCATGACCTGGGCACACACCATTGTCAATGCTTCCGTCTGGGTGGGATTTACTTTTCCCGGCATGATGGAAGAACCGGGCTCATTTCCCGGCAGCAGCAGTTCACTGACACCGCATCTGGGCCCTGAGCCCAACAATCCAATATCATTGGCGATTTTCATCAGACTGCCGGCCAGGGTTTTCAATACCCCATGGGTGGTGACAATGGCGTCATGGGCTGCCATGGATTCAAATTTATTGGGTGCGGTAACAAAGGGATACCCGGTCAGATCACTAATGGTTTGGGCGACGCGTCTGTCATAGCCCACAGGGGTGTTCAGACCGGTTCCCACGGCTGTTCCCCCCAGCGCCAGCTCGGACAGGTGGGCCAAGGTATGGTCCAGGGCAGTGAGACCATGACCCAGCATGGCAGCATATCCTGAAAACTCCTGGCCCAGGGTCATGGGGGTGGCATCCATCAGGTGAGTCCGGCCAATCTTGACGATATCTTTCCAGGCCAGTGCTTTTTTTTCCAACGCCTGTTTCAGTGCCGTTAAATTAGGGATGGTATGCGATTTTACCATGCTGACGGCAGCGATATTCATGGCGGTGGGAAAGGTATCATTGGAAGACTGGGAACGGTTGACATCATCATTGGGATGAACCCTTCGCTGTCCTATTCCAAGTGTGTTACCCAGAAGGACATGGGCCCGGTTGGCAATCACCTCATTTACATTCATATTGGACTGGGTTCCGGATCCGGTCTGCCAGACCTTCAGGGGAAAATGATCGTCCAGGGTCCCCTTGATAATTTCGTCACACACCCGGACAATGACCTCTCGTTTTTCCATGGACAGCACATTCAAATCATAATTGACCATTGCCGCAGCTTTTTTCAATATCCCAAAGGCACGGATGACCGCCACCGGCATCTTGTGGCTTCCGATTTTAAAATTATTGATCGACCGCTGGGTCTGTGCCCCCCAGTATTTATCTAACGGGACGTGAACCTCTCCCATGGTATCTGTTTCAATTCGTGTGTGCATGCCCCCCCGCCTGTTGATTAAAAGAAAAGAACGAAAAACAGTCTTTCTTTAAAGTTAAACCTAAAAATCACATAGCGCCTGATCGGAAACTCCGTGTTTAAACGAAAAGTTGCCCATATGCAAGGCGCAAGAAATCTTGAAACCGGAGTGTACTAAAGTACATGAGGATTTCAAGATTTTGCAGCAACGCAGCAGATGGGTGAATTTTCGTTCAAACACTACATAAAATCTGAGTAGAAGTCATTGCCTTTATCATCAATAAGAATAAATGCGGGGAAATCCTTTACAGTAATCATATACACCGCTTCCATACCCAGCTCTTCATACTCGATAATCTCAACCTTGGTAATGAAATCCTTGCCGATACGAGCTGCCGGACCGCCGATGGATCCCAGATAAAACCCGCCGTTTATTCTGCAGGAATTTGTGACCTGCCGTGTTCTATTCCCCTTGGCCAGCATGATCATGGAAGCCCTCTCTTTCTGGAAGATCGGCACATAGGGATCCATTCTCAGGGCTGTTGTCGGGCCAAATGATCCAGATACTTCTCTTTTCGGTCGTTTCGCAGGGCCGGCATAGTAAACAATATGATCTTTCAGGTAATCCGGCAGACCTTTTCCGGCTTCAAATCGTTCCATGAACTTTGCATGGGCCATATCCCTTGCCACAATAATTTTCCCGGTTAAGGAAAGTCTTGTGGCCACCGGATACCGGGACAGTTCCGCCCGAATGGCATCCATGGGTCTGTTCAGATCAATGTGAACCGCAGCTTTCATTTCAGGTTCTTTTTTCGGCAGGTATTGAACTGGATTTTCTTCCAGCTGCTCCAGAAAGATGCCCGCCTTTGTGATCTTTCCTTTGATCTGGCGATCGGCAGAGCAGGACACCCCCAAGCCAATGGGACAGGATGCCCCGTGCCGTGGCAGGCGGATCACTCTCACATCAAGGGCAAAATACTTGCCCCCGAACTGGCTGCCGATACCCAGTTTCTGGGACTGGACCAATACTTTTTTTTCAAGATCAATGTCCCGGAAAGCATGGGCCGTGGCACTGCCCCTGGTGGGAAGTGAATCCAGGTATCTGGCAGATGCCAGCTTTACCGTTTTCAGATTAAGTTCCGCAGACGTACCGCCAATGACAAAGACAATATAATAGGGGGGGCATCCCGATGTGCCAAGGCCTTTCATTTTCTCCACCATGAAATTAAGCAATGTTTCCTCGGACTTCAACAGGGTCTTTGCCATCTGGAAAAGCACGGTTTTGTTGGCGGACCCGCCCCCTTTTGCGATGAACAAAAACCGATAGGCATCCCCCTGGACAGCAGCGATATCAATCTGGGCAGGTAAATTGGTCCTGGTATTTTTTTCATCGTACATGGTAAAGGGCGCATTCTGGGAATATCTCAGATAATTCTCTGTATACACCTTAAACACCCCTTTTGACAGCTCTTTCTCATCATCCGTCCGGGTCCAGACCTGCTGCCCTTTTTTGGCCATAACAATAGCCGTTCCCGTGTCCTGGCACATGGGGTACACTCGTCCCGCGGCAATGACGGCATTTTTCAAGAGTTCCAACGCCACATACCGGTCATTATCAGAGCTTTGGGGATCTTCCATCACCATCTTCAGTTTTTCAAGATGGGCTGACCGATACAGATGGGCCACATCTTTAAAGGCCTTGGCGGCAAGCAGGGTCAATGCCTGGGGTTCCACCATGAGAACCTCATTTCCCTCAAACGTTTTTATCCTGACATGTTCCCGGGTAAGCAGACGATACATGGTGGTATCTTCTCCCAGGGGAAACATGGTTTCATATATAAACCCAGTCATATTATTCTAACCTTTTATAAACCAACAGGCAGCAGGGCATTTTTATGCCCGCTGCCTGGTTTTCTCTTTCTTATCCTGGAGTGATGTCCGCGGCTATCTTACCAGGGCCATCTTCCTTCTCAGATAAGCAATCTGTGTCTGGTGAGGCAGATCTTTGGGGCAATAGTCTTCACATCCCAAAAGGGTCATGCAGCCGAACACACCGTCATCATCGCCGATAATCTCATAGAATTCCTCATCAGACCGTTTATCCCTGGGGTCCAGTGCATAGCGGGCCAGCCGCACAAACCCCACAGCTGAAAGGAAATCCGGCCGCATTCGTTTGGTGGCACAGGCAGACACGCAGCAACCGCATTCAACACACCGCTCCAGCTCATAGATCTGGTCGGCCACATCCGGGTCCATGCGTTCTTCTAATCTATGGAAATCCACCTCATCTGCATCGGCGTCATGGATCCAGGATTCCACTCGTTCGGACATGGCACGCATGAATTTTCCCGTGTTAACGGAAAGGTCTCCGATCAGTTCAAATCCCGGTAGCGGCAACAGTTTAATCTCACCGTTTTCATACGTTGATGTCAGGGTTCGGCACGCCAGGGTGGGCTGTCCATTAATGATCATGGCACAGGAACCACAGATGCCGGCCCGACAGACAAAATCAAATTGAAAGGACGGATCCTGATGTTCACGGATATCGTTCAACGCAATAAAAACCGTCATCCCCGGGGCTTCCGTAACCTCATAGGTTACCATACGAGGTTTGTCACCCTTTTTCTGGGGATTATATCTAAATACCTGAAATTTTAAAATTCTTCCTTGGTCGTTCATTATTTAAACCCCCTGCCGATACGCTCATTTTTTCCTTTAAATTTATCTGGAATCGTAATTGGATTCAACATTTCCTGCAGTTCAAACCGATCTGCCCCTGGGTTGTCTCGTTTAAGTGCTTCAATTTCCTGTTCCCGCTTGGCAGTATCCGGGTGATGGAACGTATTGTCCACCCCATACCCCCTTGATCCCGGCGGCAATTCCATTTTCATCACATCCAGGTCTTCATAGGTCAGTTCCGGCAGGTCAGCCGATGCATCCGTCCATGTGGTCAGGGTTCGTTTTAACCAGTCCCTGTCATTTCTTTCCGGATAATCTTCCCGGGAGTGGGCACCGCGGCTTTCCGTTCTGAGCAGGGCCCCGTAAGCCACACACTGGGCAAGCTTGATCATTTTCGGTACACGGATAGCCTCCACCAGTTCCGGGTTGGAAGAGCTGATCCGATTTCTCAGGGCAATTCTCTTGGCCCGCTGGTTTAAGACCTTCAGTTCTTCAACAGCCTTTTCAAGATCGGCAGCATTTCTGAAAATTCCCACATCATCCATCATGATCTTCTGCATTTCAGCCTTTAACTGGAACGGATTTTCACCAAAATCCCTGAACAGAAGCGCTGTAATTTTCTTTTCTTCCCGTTTCATGAAATGTTGAATGGTGGTGGTGCTGATATTGACTGCATTTGCCCCGCAATAATCTGCCACATATTCCCCGACGATCATCCCTGCCACAACCGTTTCAGCCACAGAGTTGCCGCCCAGGCGGTTAAACCCGTGCATATCCCAACAGGCTGCCTCACCCGCAGCAAAAAGGCCCTGTAGTGTCGGGCTTTCACCGGTGGCGTTGGTTCGGATACCCCCCATGGAATAATGCTGGGTGGGTCTGACTGGAATTAACGCTTCCACCGGATCAATTCCCAGGAAGTATTCGCAGATTTCTTTGACTTCCCTTAAATTCTTTTCAATATGTTTGCGACCCAGCAATCTGATATCCAGCCACAGGTGATCCCCGTAACGGGAGGGAACCCCTTTGCCTTTTCTCATGTGTTCGGTCATACGCCTGGACACCACATCCCGGGATGCCAGCTCCTTTTTTTCCGGCTCATAGTCCGGCATAAACCGATATTCGTCCTTGTCCAGCAGCAGCCCCCCATCCCCCCGGCAGCCTTCCGTGGTCAAAATCCCCACCGGTACGATGGCCGTGGGATGGAACTGCACGGCTTCCATATTCCCCAGGGTGGCAATCCCTGTTTCCAGGGCAATGGCATTGCCAATGCCTTCAGAAACAACCGAATTGGTGGTAATCGCATAAAGTCTGCCATAACCGCCGGTGGCAATGGTGGTGGCCTTGGCCACATAGGCGATCAACTCCCCGGTGATAAGGTCCCTGACAATGGCGCCATAGCACACCCCATCTTCATGGATCAGGGCCAGGGCTTCTTTTCTTTCATGGACCGGGATACCCATCTGGATGGCCTTGTTATCCATGGCATAAAGCATGGTATGACCGGCACCGTCAGAGGTAAAGCAGGTTCGCCATTTCTTTGTTCCGCCAAAGTCCCGGGCCATGATCAGTCCATGGGAGTCTGCTTTTTCCGTGAGGGTGACTTTTTTACCATTAATGACAACCTCATGATCTCCCTGCCTGACCCTTGACCAGGGAACACCCCAGGCAGCCAGCTGGCGAATGGCTTTGGGAGCCGTATTAACAAAGGCCCGGGCCACATGCTGATCGCATCCCCAGTCACTTCCCTTTACCGTGTCTGCAAAATGGACATCTTCATCATCCCCGTCTCCTTTAACGCATGCCCCAAGGCTTGCCTGCATACCCCCCTGGGCTGCTGCAGAATGGGATCTTTTGGCAGGGATCAAAGAAAGGACGATGGTATCAACGCCTCTCTGCATGGACGCGATGGCAACTCTCAGTCCTGCCAGGCCACCGCCGATTACAAGTGAATCTGTATATATGACTTTCATTTAGGTGTCCCCTTATTCATGAGATTGTTCAACAGGTTGGGTCTCTTCCAACGCTTCGGCCGCTTCCAAGTCTTCAGCCTCTTCTGCAGCTTCAGCCTCTTCTAAGACGTCGGGATCTTCTGCAACTTCAGCCTCTTCAATGGCTTCGGGCGCCTCAACAGCGTCAGGCGCTTCAACAACCTCAGCCGCTTCCATTTCCTGGGCTGATTCAACCGGTTGAGACTCTTCCAGGTCTTGTGTCCCCTCGGCTGCCATGGCATGTCCCATATATCTTTCTCCGACCTTGTCCCGGTGATTGATACCAATCACAGTAAACACCAATAAGGCAAGAACACCAATGGTCAAGTAGAAAACGATGACCCTGTTTTTCAATTTCTGCAAGGTCTGTCTTGATTTTCGGGCATCTTTACCGGCAAACCATCCCCATTTCATGCACAGCCTGTAGAGACCGATGTTGCCATGCAGCACCACACAAACCAGCAGGACCAGATAAAGGGGCCACATATTACCGGACACAATCCTGTCCGCGGACAGATACGGTCCAATACCGGCGGGATTGGTCAACATGGTATACAGATGAACCGATCCCACAAAAAACATGAGAAACCCGGTCACCACCTGTACATACCAAAGCGATGTTTCACTATGGTCCAGCATTTGCATTTGATCTCTTAAAATCCGATGTTGTTTCCAGGAAATGGGAAACTTCCTGACCCCCAGCAATGCATGGATGATAAAGATGGTGAAAATAATGAGCGCGGCAAAAAACACGGCAATGGGAAAGCCATGTCCTGTCTCCGACAGAAAAGCAAGCTCCAGATTTTTTGACACAAAATGATATGCCCCTTTCCCCAGTATGATACTGCTGTCAAACAGCAAATGCACCCACACGAACACTCCCAGGACAAGACCGGTAGCGCTCTGGAGAAAATCAAGCCTGGCAGGGAATCTGCTCTTTTTCTTATGTGATTCAATACTATAACTATCCAATTCAACCTCCTTTAAGTTACACGAAATACATCTTTACATATCTGACCAATTTTTCCTAGATTTTCACAGACATGAATACCATTGTCCCTGAATGCCTGTATCTTTGCTGCACCTGTACCGCTGGTACCTGAAATAATGGCCCCGGCATGTCCCATCCGTCTGCCGGGAGGTGCCGTTAACCCGGCAATAAATCCAACCACTGGTTTTGTTAAATGTTTCTGGACATAGGCAGCAGCTTCCTCTTCTGCACTTCCGCCGATCTCTCCCACCATGACGATCCCGGTGGTCTCATCATCGGCTTCAAACGCGGCCAGCACATCTATAAAGTTCGTCCCGTTTACAGGGTCACCGCCAATACCAATGCAGGTCGACTGACCCATTCCAGCCTTTGTCAATTGATCCACCACCTCATAGGTCAGGGTTCCGGATCTTGATACAACGCCGATACCCCCTTTTTTATGAATCTTCCCCGGCATGATGCCGATTTTGCACTCATCCGGCGTGATAATCCCCGGGCAATTGGGTCCGATGAGGCGACAGGTCTTTGTGGCAAGATAATTTTTCACCTTTAGCATGTCCAGAATGGGAATGCCTTCTGTAATGGTCACGATCAGTCCAATCCCGGCATCAGCTGCTTCTATAATCGCATCCGCACCAAATGGGGGGGGGACAAAAATCATACTGGCCGTGGCACCCGTCTCTGCCACAGCCTGGCTGACCATGTCAAAAATCGGCACATCATCCATTTTCTGGCCCCCTTTACCCGGGGTGATGCCTGCCACAACATTGGTACCATACGTCACACAATGTCTTGCATGAAAACTGCCTTCCTTTCCGGTGATTCCCTGAACTAAAAGCTTTGTGTCTTTATTTACAAATATACTCACAGCGGATCTCCTTTCAGTTAACAGCGGCTGCAATTTTAGCAGCAGCATCGGAAAGATCAGAAGCAAAGGTAAGATTGAGTCCGGCATCGGTTAGAATCTGCTTTCCCTGGTCCACATTTGTGCCTTCCATACGAATCACCACGGGAATGGTCACCCCGGTTTTCTTGGCCGCATCCACAACACCCCGGGCAAAAATATCGCACCGCAAAATGCCGCCAAAAATATTAATTAAAATGGCTTTCACCTTGGGATCGGCCAGGATAATCCGAAATGCATTTTCAACCTGTTCCGCGCTGGCACCGCCACCGACATCCATAAAATTGGCAGGGGTGGCACCGGCATTCTTGATAATGTCCATGGTGGCCATGGCAAGCCCGGCACCATTGACGATATTGCCCACATTACCGGTCAGGTTGACATAATTAAGATTGTACTTGGAGGCCTCCACTTCCATGGGGTCCTCTTCATCCAGATCCCGCAATGCCAGCAGATCTTTATGACGGAAAAGCGCATTTGAATCAAAATCCACTTTGGCATCCAGGGCCAGAACCGTTCCCACAGATGTCAGAATCAACGGATTGATCTCCACAAGGGAGGCATCACTTTCCATAAAAAATGTATACAGATTAAACAGCAGCCCGTACAGCTGCTTCATGGCAGGTGCTGGAAAGCCCAGGCGGAAACCCACCTCACGCAATTGATACCCCTGGATGCCCAACAGCGGATCCACATATACTTTAATGATCTTTTCAGGTGTTTTTTCCGCAACCGCCTCAATATCAATACCGCCTGCCTGGCTGGCCATAATCACTATTTTTTCGGTCTGCCGATCCACCAGAAGACTTAAATAAAACTCTTTATCAATACTCTGTCCGGCTTCAACCAGGACCTTTCTAACAATTCTTCCTTCAGGCCCTGTCTGATGGGTCACCAGGTTCATTCCAAGAAACTGGTCTGCAATGGTCAATACCTGATCCGGATTGGCAGCAAGCTTCACACCGCCCCCCTTCCCTCTTCCGCCGGCATGAATCTGCGCCTTAATGACCACGGGAAAAGCGCCAAGATCTATGGCAGCTTTCAGGGCCTCTTCTTTTGAAAACGCCACACTGCTTTGAGCAACAGGAATATTGTATTGTCTAAAAAGTTCCTTTGCCTGATATTCATGTATTTTCATTTTAGTCCCTTGAAATTTATTAAAAAAAGATAGCGTTTATTACGCTATCTGCAATCTCCAAGTATGATAACCACCAACACAATATCAACGCCTTCACTTCCGCAATCAAGAATAGTCTCATATTTCTATCGGCAATACCAGTTTTCTTAAAAAAAGTACCGCCTGATGGCATTGTCTCATCGCCCTCAACTTCTATATCAAAGGCCCCCTGTTTTTTCAACTTTTCAATGACTTTGATTGATTAAAATTCACAGGGAGGATATCCATCGTTAAATTTTGTTCCCCGCTTAAAATCTTATTTTTTACGCGCTGTTTAAATCACGGCCCCAGGACTTCACCAGGAAGCATTTGATCTTCTCTCCCGGGTTGTGGTATGACTCACGCAAGACAACCGGATGTAATACCTTTACACTCCGGCACCCTGAATTTAATCTGGAGGATATCATCATGTCCATCACAAAGCGGTTTGCCGAATATATCCATGACACATCTTATGAGACAATTCCCGGGGACATCCATCGATATGCCAAGCTATGCCTTCTGGATTGGATAGGGGTCACCCTTGGCGGATCACGGGAGCCGGTCAGTGATATCTTATTGGATTTTATTGATATTGTCGGGGGGAAGGCCCACGCCACCATCCTGGGGAAAGGGGTAAAAACCAACTTGATGTGGGCAGCACTGGCCAACGGCACCATGTCCCATGCCCTGGATTTTGATGATACCCATAAGGATTCAGGCACCCATCCCAGCGTATGTCTTGCCCCGGCAGTTATTTCCGTGGGAGAATATAAAAAATCCTCCGGCAGGGACCTGATCACCGCATTTATCATTGGGTTTGAAATAGCCGCAAGGATTGGGGCTGCGGCAGGATCGGCCCACTATGAGCATGGCTGGCATGCCACATCCACCATTGGTCGTTTCAGTGCCACGGCCAGTGCGGCAAAACTCATGGGCCTTTCTGTTGAACAAACCATCAATGCCTTTGGCATTACCGGAACCCAGGTGTCCGGGTTACGAGAGGTCTTCGGTACGATGAGCAAACCGTTTCATGCAGGGAAAGCAGCAATGGACGGCGTATTGTCCGTTGCGCTGGCAAAAAGAAATTTTGACAGCAGCCATGAAATTTTTGAAGGGACCTTTGGCCTTAAAAATGTGTATGCACCCCACTCGGATACCAGTCAAATTTTAAAGGGTCTTGGCACAACATATCATATCACGAATGTGGCCTTTAAGCCCTATGCCTCTGCGCTGGCAACGCATTCAACGATTCAGGCCATTGAAACCATAAAAAAAGAAAACCAGATAACGGCAGCAGATGTTCACACCATCCAGATAGAATTTGGTGAACTTCCCTTCAGTGTGGTCAACAATAAAAATCCCCGGAAAGTACTGGAAGGAAAATTCAGTGTGTATCAATGTGCTGCCCTGGCGTTTATGGAAGGCCGGGTCAACCGGGACATGTTTACCCTTGAAAAAATAAACGATCCTGACATCATTGCTTTCCGGGAACGGATTAATGTTCTGCTGAACCCAAATTTAAAAAAATTTGAGACCATCATAAAAGTGATGACAAAACAGGGTCAACTGCTGGAACGGTTTATAAAAGTGGCCAAAGGCTCACCCGAGGACCCGCTGACCTTCCTGGAAATGAAGGAAAAATTTATGGATCTTGCCCTGCCGGTCATTTCAAAAACAAATGCCGAAAAGATCGTCGATAAAATACGGCATCTCTCCGAGATAGCGGATATCACCGAAATTATTGAATTATGTCATCCGAGCAAGACTGCCTGATTTTTAAATGGGATATCAGCCGATAAAAGAATCAAGTAAACTGCTGTTTTAACACCGCCTTTTTTAACTTGCCTGTCACGGTTACCGGCATTGAATCAATCAGTTGAATTGATCTGGGGAATTTAAACCGGGCAACCTTACCATCTAAAAACGACACCACCTCTTTTTGGGTGATGGTCTCGCCCTGATGACAGACGATAAACGCTTTTCCGGTTTCACCCCATTTTTCATCCGGCACACCGATGATGGCCACTTTCTGTATTTTTGGATGGTCCACCAAAACAGACTCTACTTCTGCCGGGTACACATTTTCCGCACCGCTGCGATACATATCTTTTGCCCGATCCACAATATAGAGATATCCATCCCCATCAAGATAGCCAAGATCACCCGTATGCAATACGTCATTCACGATAGTGTTTCGGGTTTCTTCGGGCATGTCCCAGTACTCTTTCATCACATTCGGACCCATGGCCACGATATGACCGATTTCATTGGGACCCAGTTTTTCTCCTTTTTCGTTCTGTATCCATAATTCAGTAAAAAAATTGGGCAGCCCGGCTGCTTTTCGTTTGCTTTTCGGGGCATTCTCGGGCATTAACACCATGGCTGAATTTTCAGTCTGCCCGAATCCCGGGAGCAGGTGCAGGCCTTTTTCATCCAATTCATCAAAAAATGACTGGGGGGTTTTTTCACCCCCGCCAAAGGCAAACCGCACACTGCTAAAATCCACGGTGTCAAAGATATCCGTGTCCATGACAAAACGCATCATGGTGGTCAGGCTGAACACAATGGTGGCCTTATACGTTTCAATATCCAATGCAAATTTTTCAGCATCAAATTTTGCCCGCATCAAAAGGGTGGCACCCCGGCACAGGGCAGGTGTTGATACGGCGGCAAGCCCTGCAGAATGACACAAAGGGGCCTGGGACTGAAAGATATCATCCTGCCGCATATCGGTATAATTGATGATCTGAAAACATTTAAAATAGGTCTGGGCATGGGTAATGACAGCCCCTTTCGGGTTGCCGGTAACCCCGGAGGTATACAGAATCACAAAGGGATCATCCAAATCAATGATCTCATCGGGTACGGGTTCATGGGAAGGGTATTGTTTGATGGCACTGCCATAATCCACGGCCCAGGCGGGAACATTCTTTTCACCGGTATGCCCGGTCACACAAATAAAATTTTCCGGGGTTACATCCAGAGACTGTCGGATGGGCGCTATATTTTCTGAAAATTGATCATTAAAAACAAGCAACCGGCAATTGCATTGATTGATTTGATATTTCAACTCCTGGGAGACCAGCCGGTAATTTAAGGGAACAAATATCAGTCCCAGTTTGGCTGCCGCAAAATAGCAGGCCAGAAACTCAGGGCAGTTCACAAGATTCACGGCAATACGATCGCCTTTTTCCAGGCCCTTTTCCTGAAAAAAATGTGCCACCCTGTTGGCTTCCCGGTTCAACGCCCTGTAGGTCACGGGGGTATCTTCAAAAATAATGGCGATTTTATCCGGGGTCAGTGCTTCCCTTTTGCTTAAAATTTTTCCTGTATTCCATTTCATCTCTTATCATCTGCCCGCATTAATTGTTCCAATTTTTCAAGACTGTCTATCCCGCTTTTCTGGGCCAGCTGTCGAAGCATTTCAACCGAATGGTTCTCCCCATCATCAAATGCTCGTTTGACATGTTCGTAATATCTGCTCAAGGTATTGTCACTATAGGTTTCCAGCTCGCTTGAAAGATACACCTTGAAATTACTTCCGTCAGCTGCCACATTCATATCCCGGCACATATGGTTATAGACTGCGGGATACTTGACGTTTAACTCTTCCTGCCATTTTTCCTCAATCTGAACAATCTTGTCAATCAAGGGGTTGTTATTGGTCTTGGGGATCTTGTTGTCCATCCTGGCGTATTTTTCAAAAACAAGATTTCGATTACTGCGTTCTGCCACCACCAGGTCTTTGAAATATGACACCAGCA
>NZ_JAQYWD010000027.1 GCF_030145145.1 Desulfobacula sp.
TGGAGTTGATCAACCCCATTGCCATGGAAAAAGAGCTCCGGTTTGCCATCAGAGAAGGTGGCCGTACCGTTGGCGCCGGCGTTATCGGTGAAATTGTAGAATAAGTTAGGACGAACGATCTATCATGTTGAAAACAAAAATAAGAATCAGGCTCAAGGCCTATGATCATAAGCTTCTTGATCAATCTTCGGTGGATATTGTCGATACCGCAAGGAAAAGTGGCGCCAAAATCGTGGGGCCGGTTCCCCTTCCGACACGGATCAATAAATTTACGGTCTTGAGGTCTCCCCATGTGAATAAAAAATCCCGGGAACAGTTTGAAATCAGGACCCATAAAAGAATGATGGACATTCTGGAACCCACCCAGCAGACAGTAGATGCGTTAATGAAACTGGATCTATCGCCGGGCGTGGATGTGGAAATTAAATTATAGGCCAATAACAGGAACCAATTATGAGTGCATTACTTGGAAAAAAAATCGGAATGACCAATGTGTTTTCCGCAGATGGAAAGCTTGTTCCTGTTACTGTTGTGCAGGTCGGACCATGCGTTGTTACCCAGGTTAAAACAAAAGAATCTGATGGGTATAATGCCCTGCAGCTTGGATTTGATGAACGACCGGTGGGAAAATTGAACAAACCCATTGCAGGACATTTAAAAAAATCCACGGAAAAAGGATTTCGAGTTTTAAGAGAATTTAGAACCGATGATGCCCAAACGGTTGAAGCCGGCACCACCCTGGAAATCAATATGTTTTCCATTGGAGACAAGGTGAATGTTTCCGGGATTTCCAAAGGTCGAGGGTTTCAGGGAACGATTAAACGGCACGGATTTAGCCGTGGACCAGAGACACATGGGTCCAGGAATCATAGAAAACCCGGATCTATCGGTAACAGCGCCTGGCCGGGAAAAGTGTTTAAAGGCAAAAAACTTCCGGGTCACATGGGCACCAATAGAGAAACAGTAAAGAATCTTACCATTGTGGATATTCGACACGATGACAATCTTCTGTTGATCAAAGGTCCGGTACCGGGGTTTAAAACAGGCATATTGGAAGTTAAAAAAACTGATTAATCAATTTGTTTCGTAAAATCAGTTCCAGTTAAGATTAAAATGCGGCTATGGGTATTGCACGGATTTCGCAGTGATGCATAGCTGATCAAAATTTATGAGGAAGAATATGGCTACTGTAGATGTATTAAACAGTGCAGGTGAAAAAGTGTCTGAAACTCATCTCTCGGATGAGATTTTCAAGACCCCCATCAATACTAGCGTTCTTCACCAGGTCGTTCGGTCCCAGCTCGTTGCAAAACGGGAAGGGACTGCTGCGTGTAAGACCCGTGGGATGGTGAAAGGGAGTACTAAAAAGCTATTCAGGCAGAAAGGAACCGGCAATGCCCGGGCCGGTAGTGTAAAATCGCCTTTGAGAAAAGGCGGAGGGGTTATATTTGGACCATCCCAAAGATCTTATGCGATAAAAGTGCCGAAAAAAGTAAAAAAACTGGCACTTAAAATGGCATTAAGTTCTAAAGTGGAAGACAACACTATTTATGTGATTGACGATTTCAATCTTGAAGACATCAAGACCCAGGCACTTGTCAAAGTCCTCAAAACACTATCGCTTTCAGATCTGTTGATCGTTTCTGATGCAGAAGACACAAATTTATTGCTGTCTTCCAGAAATGTTTCAGATATAAAGGTCATAAAAACGGAAGGCCTGAATGTGTATGATATTTTAAAGTTTAAGAACCTTCTTCTTGTGGAATCAACCATTAAAAATATCGAGGGGAGGTTGAGTTAATATGAAACACTATGACATTATTCGCGGCCCTGTGGTGACCGAAAAAACAACCCTTCAAAAAGAATTGAATAACCAGGTGACGCTTAAAGTGGACCGAAGCGCCAACCGGGTTGAAATCAAAGATGCTGTTGAGAAGAGTTTTAATACCCGCGTAAAGCAGGTCAGAACGCTTCAGGTAAAAGGAAAAGTAAAACAGCGGGGTAGAATCCTTGGCAAGAAAAAAGATTGGAAAAAAGCGATAGTGACCCTGATGCCAGGACAACGAATTGATTTTTTTGAAGGTGTTTAAAGAGGTATATATATGTCAATAATAATTAAGACAAAACCGACATCTCCCGGACGACGTTCTCAGGAATACCTTTCTTTTGATGAAATTACCAAAACCAAGCCTGAAAGACGACTGACTAAGAATGTAAACAAACATGCAGGTCGAAATTCCTACGGAAGAATTACGGCCAGGCACAGAGGTGGCGGGGCAAAAAAGAAGTATCGTATTATCGATTTTAAACGAGATAAAGATGGTATCCCGGCCAAGGTATCGGCCATTGAATATGACCCGAACCGTAGTGCGCGAATCGCCCTTTTAGTGTATGCAGATGGTGAAAAAAGATATATTCTTGCGCCGTTGGAAGTCACTGTGGGGGATATTCTTGAAACCGGACCGGAAGCGGATATAAAACCGGGTAACTGCATGCCATTAGAAAATATTCCCACGGGTACCCGAATTCACAACATTGAATTAAAACCCAACAAAGGCGGCCAGATTGTCAGGAGTGCCGGTGCCTATGCGCGATTGATGGCAAAAGAAAGCAGCTATGCCCAGGTGCTACTGCCGTCGGGTGAGGTGAGGATGATTCACGTCAAATGCAAAGCCACGGTGGGCAGAGTGGGCAACGAGAAGCATGGGGACGTTAAAATCGGTAAAGCCGGGCGGTCCAGATGGATGGGGATCCGACCTTCTGTTCGAGGGGTCGCCATGAACCCGGTTGATCATCCCATGGGCGGTGGCGAAGGCAGGTCTTCTGGTGGTCGACAACCATGTACCCCCTGGGGCGTGCCGACAAAAGGGAAGCGTACCAGAAGGAATGCCAGAACAGATCAGTTTATTGTTAAAAGAAGAGCTAAGAGAAAATAAATAGGGGATAAATTATGCCAAGATCATTGAAAAAAGGACCCTACATTGCACCACAGTTGTTAAAAAAAGTGCTGGCAGCAGGGACCTCCTCACGCAACAAAGTTATCAAGACCTGGTCTCGTAGATCCACTATATTCCCGGAAATGGTCGGTGTCACATTTGCTGTACACAACGGTAAAAAATTTATACCGGTCTTTGTTTCAGAAAATATGGTCGGTCATAAACTGGGTGAGTTTTCACCTACACGGACATTTTGGGGTCATGCGGGAGATAAAAAATCCAAGAGATGATCTCTTGTTTGATTAAAGGATATTGATATGGAAGTTAAAGCAACTACAAGGTATACAAGAATTTCACCTTTTAAACTCAGGTTGCCCATTGTTGAAGTAAAAGGGAAAAATGCCGGACAGGCACTGACCATTTTAAAGTTTATGCCCCTCAAAGCCGCAGGAATTATATATAAAACTTTGCAGTCAGCCGTCGCAAATGCCGAGCACAATAATGAACTGGATGTGGATACACTGGTGGTCAAAAATATTTTTGTTGATTCTGGTCCGACCATGAAACGGTTCAGACCGAGAGCCAGAGGACGGGCAGCCAGAATTTTAAAACGAAGCAGTCATTTAACTGTCATTGTCGAAGCAATGGACAAATAGGAGGAATATAGCTTGGGCCAGAAAGTACATCCTACCAGTTTAAGATTAGGCATTATCAGGACTTGGGATTCCCGATGGTATGCGGACAAAGATTATGCCTCTTTTGTTGAAGAAGATTTCAAAGTCCGAAAATTTTTGAAAAAGAAACTCTATCACGCCGGAATCTCTAAAATTGAAATCGAACGGTTTTCAAAGCAAATTCGACTAAGGGTCTTTGCCGCTAGACCCGGTATTATTATCGGGAAAAAAGGTTCAGAGATAGCACTTCTCAAATTAGAACTTGAACGAATGCTCAAGCCTTCGGTGCTCATTGATATTCAGGAAGTCAGACGTCCTGAAATTGATGCCCAGCTGGTGGCGGAGAATATCGCTCTCCAGCTGGAGAGACGAATTGCCTTTAGACGAGCCATGAAACGAAGTGTATCCTCTGCCATGCGGTTCGGTGCAAAGGGAATTAAAATTATCTGCGCCGGACGACTTGGCGGTGCTGAAATGGCAAGGACCGAGTGGTACAAAGAAGGCCGTATTCCACTTCACACCTTACGGGCGGATATTGATTACGGGTTTATTGAAGCAAAAACAACGTATGGGCTCATTGGAATTAAGACCTTTGTTTTCAAAGGTGAAGTATTAAGTCCTGGTGAACAAGCCTTGGTAAAATAAAGGTGATTAGGAGAGATCAAACATGCTTAGTCCAAAAAATGTAAAATTTCGTAAACAGTTCCGTGGCAGAACAAAAGGTTCACCAGACAAAGGCAATACGCTCAGCTTTGGTGACTTCGGTCTCCAGGCAACTGAATGCGGATATGTGAATGCAAGACAGATCGAAGCGGCAAGGGTGGCCTTAACCCGTCATGCAAAAAGAGCCGGTAAAAGCTGGATTCGTTTTTTTCCGGATCATCCGGTGACAAAAAAACCGGCTGAAGTACGAATGGGTAAAGGAAAAGGCGCCACGGATGCCTGGGTGGCCAGAGTCAAACCGGGTAGAATTCTTTATGAAATGGAAGGTATCCCAAGGGACGTTGCCGTAGAAGCCATGAAACTGGCTGCCAGAAAACTTTCCGTGAAAACGCGTTTTGTGGAAAGGAGCAGGTAAAATGAAAGCTAGTGAAATAAGAGAATTGGAGGCAGACAAGATCAAAGATAAGCTGGCAGAATTGAAAAAGCAGCTGTTTAATCTGCGGTTTCAGAACGATGTCGGTCAGCTTGAAAATACTGCGACCCTTTCAAATGTCAAAAAGGATATTGCAAGGCTTTATACCATATCCAAGGAAATGAATGTAAACATTAGCTAATTGGCGAAGATACAATTATGGAAAATATTCGAAAAAATAAAAAACAGCTGATCGGTCTTATCGTATCAGACAAAATGGATAAATCTGTTGTGGTTCAGGTCGAAAGATTTGTTCAGCACAATGTTTATAAAAAATTCATGAAACAGTATAAAAAATACCACGCACATGATGAGATGAATGAATGCAGGATCGGTGATACGGTTAAAATCATCGAAACCAGACCTTTGAGCAAGCTGAAACGTTTCAGAATCAGTGAAATCGTCAAAAAAGCTGTTTGATTAAGGGAGTTGAAAAATGATTCAGAGTGAGAGCAGATTAACTGTGGCAGACAACTCCGGTGCAAAGGAACTTTACTGTATAAAGGTATTGGGGGGATCTAAAAGACGATATGCCGGTATTGGTGACATTATCGTTTGTTCCGTCAAGGAAGCCATCCCCAATGCAAAAGTAAGCAAAGGTGACGTTGTGCAGGCAGTGATTGTCAGAACCAAAAAGGAAATATCCAGACCTGATGGCTCAATGATCCGGTTTGATGATAATTCAGCCGTTATTTTGACAAAATCAAACGAACCGGTTGGAACGCGTATCTTTGGTCCGGTAGCAAGAGAGTTAAGGGCAAAAAGATTTATGAAAATTGTCTCTCTGGCTCCTGATGTGCTTTAAGGATCAGGTTAATGGAGAAAAAATAGATGGAAACCATGAAAACAAGACTTAAAAAAGATGATAAGGTTAAAGTGCTCACCGGCAAAGATAAAGGTAAAATCGGGAAAGTACTGAAAATTGTGAAAAAAACCAACCGTGTCATTGTAGAAAATATTAATGTCGTTAAAGTTCATCAGAGACCAACCCAGGCAAACCCCCAGGGGGGAATCGTTGAAAAAACCATGCCGATTCAGATTTCCAATCTTATGGTAATGTGCAACGCATGTGTGAAACCAACCAGAATTGGAATGAAACAGTTAGAAGATGGAAAACGGGTCAGAATCTGCAAAAAATGCAATCAGCAGATAGATGCTTGAGACCAAAGGCGGAGATAATACATGTCAACTCTTAAGGAAAAATACACTAACGAGATTATTCCCAAACTCATCGAGACCTTTAATTATACCAACAAATTTCAGGTGCCGAAGTTAGAGAAAATCGTGTTAAACATGGGACTGGGAGAAGCGGTCAGAAATCCAAAGATCGTTGATTCAGCAGCCTCAGAACTGGCGTTGATCGCTGGTCAGAAAGCGATAATTACAAGAGCAAAAAAACCGATTGCAAATTTTAAGCTTCGGGCAGACCTGCCCATCGGGTGCAAGGTTACCTTGCGGCGTGAAAAAATGTTCGATTTCTTCAACCGACTTGTGAATATTGCTTTACCACGTGTCAGGGACTTTCGGGGAATCTCTGGAAAAGCGTTTGATGGCAGGGGCAATTACAGCCTGGGCATCACAGAACACATTATCTTCCCTGAAATTGACTATGATAAGACCGACAGTATCAAAGGTCTGAATATTACAATCGTAACGACAGCTAAAACTAATGAGGAAGGCAAGGCGCTTCTGAAGTTTTTTGGGATGCCTTTCAAAAATTAAGGATCTTAAGGAGGAAAGCTTGGCAAAAAAATCTTTAATCGTAAAGGCGCAAAGAAAACCAAAGTTTTCAGTACGTGCATACAACCGGTGCCCTTTATGCGGAAGACCAAGAGGATTTATTAGAAAAGCTGGTATTTGCAGAATTTGTTTTCGGAAGCTTGCATCACAGGGCGAGCTGCCAGGCGTTACCAAATCAAGCTGGTAATCAGCAAATTTATAAAATAAAATTAATATCAGCCGATTTTAAGGAGAGGTATAATGGCAATTAGTGATCCAATCGCAGACATGCTCACGATCATAAGAAATGGTGGTAAAGTAGGGTTTGCTAAAGTGGATATCCCCGGATCAAAAATTAAATTGGAAATGGTGCGGGTGCTGAAAGATCAAGGATATATTAAGAATTACAAATTCCTTGAGGATGAAACACAAGGGGTGTTGCGGGTTTATCTAAAATATTCATCCGAAGGTGAGCATACCATCTTTGGTATTGTTCGGGTGAGTAAACCCTCCTGCAGGGTTTACAGTAAATCAAAACAAATTAAGCCGGTTTTAAATGGCCTGGGCATATCAATTGTTTCAACTTCCAAAGGGTTGATGACGGACAAACAGGCCAGAGAGGCGAATGTCGGCGGTGAAATTCTTTGTAACGTATGGTAGTTTTTTAGGAGTAAGTTATGTCTAGAATAGGAAAACAGCCGATTCAGCTTCCAGATAAGGTCCAATTTTCCCTGAAGGGGGATATGGTTTCAGTCAAAGGACCCAAAGGTAATTTGGAACGTCAATTGCATCCGGCTATCGCACTTGAAATCAACAACGATGTTGTTGAAGTAAAAACAGATACAAGCGACAGAAAAAAAGTGGCTTTGCAGGGATTGTTCAGATCCTTGATTTCGAATATGGTGACCGGTGTGACCACCGGGTATGAAAAAAAATTGCTGCTGAACGGTATTGGGTATCGTGCAGAAGTTAATGGAAGTAATCTTATCCTCAATGTTGGCTATTCCAATCCGGTAGAATTCAACCTGCCCAAAGGAATTTCAGCCAGTGTTGAAAAAAACACCCAAATTAATCTGTCAGGCATTGATAAAGAAGTGATTGGTCAGGTGGCAGCAAACATCAGAGACATTAGACCACCAGAGCCTTATAAAGGCAAAGGCATTATGTATGCAGACGAAAGAATTATAAGAAAAGCAGGCAAGACTGCAGGTAAAGATTAAAAGGCGGGAATATAAAGATTATGGCAAATACATCACCAAGGCTTGTATCAAGGCTGAAAAGAAAAAAACGAATCAGGAAAAATATTTTTGGTAATCAGGATCGCCCAAGATTGAGTGTATTCAGAAGTGCAAAACATATCTATGCCCAGATTATTGATGATACACAAAAGATTACTCTGGTATCTGCATCTACCCTTGACAAAGAATTTATTGAAAATAAGGTAGAGGGCAAAAAGGTTGATATTGCAAAGGCAGTTGGAAGCCTTATCGGTAAGAGAGCGTTTGATAAAGGGATTACTAAAATCGTCCTTGATCGGAACGGATTTTTATATCATGGTCGCATCAAAGCGCTTTCCGACGGAGCTCGTGAAGCCGGATTGATTTTCTAATTAAGGAGGAACACCTTTGGCAAGACAGCAGATGGAAGATACTGGATTAATAGATAAAGTCGTCAGGATCAATCGCGTGGCAAAAGTAGTAAAAGGGGGTAGAAATTTTACCTTCAGCGCATTGGTTGTTGTGGGTGACGGTGAGGGCAGTGTGGGGTACGGTCTGGGAAAAGCAAAAGAAGTCCCCGAAGCCATTAAAAAAGGCATGGAAAAAGCAAAAAGAAATATGGTCAAAATTTCTTTACTGAATGGTACTGTTCCTTTTCAGGTTGTGGGGAAAGCAGGCGCAGGCCGTGTGTTGCTTAAACCGGCGTCCCCCGGTACGGGGTTGATTGCAGGGGGTGGGATCCGTGCGGTTCTCGAAGCTGTCGGCGTGACGGATATCCTGACCAAATGTATTGGGACGCACAACACCCAGAATATTGTGAGAGCGACAATGGCAGGACTTCAGTCGCTTTGTACAAAACAAGATGTGGCAAAACGTCGGGGTCTTAGACCTGAAGATATATAAGAGGTTGTGAAAAATGGCTGATAAAATTAGAATCACACAAATACGAAGTACGATTGGGAGACCGTCAAAACAGCGCCGGATTATTCGCTCCCTGGGGATCAGAAGAATGCATCATACGGTGGAGCATACGATGGATCCGGTTATCCTGGGACAGGTAAAAAAAGTGTCCCACCTTTTGAAAGTAGAGGAGGTGTAATATGCAGCTTCATGATTTAACACCGGCACCAGGGTCTAGAAAAAATCGAAAAAAAGTAGGTCGGGGTCCGGGATCAGGAATGGGGAAAACAAGTACCCGGGGTCATAAAGGACTTAAATCGAGATCCGGCGGTAGTGTAAGGCCTGGGTTTGAAGGCGGGCAAATGCCGATATACCGAAGACTTCCCAAAAGAGGATTTTTTAATATTTTTAAAACCAATAATGCGGTTTTAAATGTGAGCGATTTGGATCGGTTTGAAGATGGCGCTACCATTGATATAGATGCCTTAAGAACTGCCGGGATGGTAAAGGGTCGTCTGGATGGTGTTAAACTTCTGGGTCAGGGCGAAACAACAAAGAAATTTTCCTTGAAAAATATTCTTGTTTCCAAAACTGCAAAAGAAAAAATCGAATCTGCCGGTGGAACCATCGAGTAACACAATGAGACGTGATTTAAGGAACCAATAAATGATCGAGAACAGCTACCAGAATCTATTTAAACTTCCTGAACTTAAAAGAAAGATTTTTATTACACTCGCTTTATTGTTTGTTTACCGTGTCGGTATTCATGTTCCCACACCCGGGGTAAACGGTGCAGCGCTGGCTTCTTTTTTTGCTTCAGCTGAAGGAACGTTGTTTTCCATGTTCAATATGTTCTCAGGCGGTGCATTGGAAAGACTTTCCATTTTCGCATTAGGGATTATGCCTTATATCAGTGCTTCTATTATTTTAGAACTGATGACTGTGGTTGTACCGCACCTGGAACAATTAAAAAAAGAGGGTGATGCCGGTCGTAAAAAGAAAACCCAGTATACACGATACGGAACCGTTGTCCTGAGCATTATTCAGGGACTGGGCATCAGTGTCGGTCTGGAATCCATGACGTCTCCTGCTGGAATCGCCATTGTGCCCTATGCCGGATGGGGGTTCCGACTGGTGACCATTATCACCTTGACAGCCGGTACCTCATTTATCATGTGGCTGGGTGAGCAGATTACGGAAAGAGGGATTGGAAATGGTATTTCCCTGATCATTTTTGCCGGTATTGTGGCTCGGATGCCATCGGCCATGGGAAACACCGTTAGACTCATGACAACCGGTGAAATGGGTGTTTTTGCCATCATTATCCTGGTGGTTCTCATGGTCGTTGTTATTAGTGCGATCATTTATATGGAACAGGCCCAGCGCCGGATACCCGTGCATTACGCCAAACGGGTAGTGGGGCGTAAGATGTATGGGGGTCAAACGTCGCATCTGCCGTTAAAAATTAATACAGCCGGTGTGATACCCCCTATTTTTGCTTCCTCTATTATCATGTTTCCCACGACCCTGGCTCAATTTATTAATCTGCCGCTCATGAAGACGGTGGCCGCCATGTTCAGCCCGGGAACAATTTGGTATTATCTTTTGTATATTGGATTTATTATTTTCTTTTGTTTTTTCTATACGGCTGTCCAGTTTAATCCGGAAGATGTGGCAGAAAATATGAAAAAAAATGGGGGATATATTCCCGGTATCAGGCCGGGTAAGCGCACTGCTGAATACATTGACAGGGTGTTAACCCGAATTACCGTGGGCGGCGCTTTGTATGTGTCTGCTGTGTGTGTCCTGCCAACTTTTTTGATGAGCAAGTTTAATATCCCGTTTTATTTTGGGGGCACTGCCCTGTTGATTGTTGTAGGGGTGGCAATTGATACCATTTCCCAGATCGAATCCCATTTGATTACCGGTAATTATGATGGATTTCTGGGAAGGTCCGGTACAAAAAGAATCAAAGGCAGATCCTGATTTAACCGTTCAATATTTAAGGAGACTGATAACACTATGGCGAAAGAAGAACCCATCAAAGTTGACGGGAAAGTACTTGAAACACTGCCCAATGCCATGTTCAGAGTTGAGCTCGAAAACAAGCATGTTCTGCTTGCGCATATTTCAGGCAAAATGAGAATGCATTTCATTAAAATCTTGCCAGGGGACCGGGTGACCGTAGAAATATCACCTTATGATTTGAGCCGGGGAAGAATAACATATAGATATAAATAATGACAAGATTTTAATTTCATAAGAAAATCTTAGGTTAGGAGTTAATAGATGAAAGTGAGAGCATCTGTAAAAAAAATATGTAGAGATTGTAAAGTGATCAAAAGACGGGGTGTCATAAGAGTGATTTGTATTAACAAACGCCACAAACAGAGGCAGGGATAGGGGGATAGAAATTTGGCACGTATCGCAGGAGTAGACTTACCAAAAAATAAGCATGCATGGATTGCATTGACCTATATCTATGGTATAGGGTCAAGCAGATCAAAATTGATTCTTGAAAAAACAGGTATTAACCCCACCACGAAATCAAATGATCTGACTGAAGAACAGGTGAATGACATTCGTAATGTCATTGATGCGGAGTTCAAAGTTGAGGGTGAACTGAGAAGCGACGTTTCCATGAACATTAAACGACTCATGGATTTGGGATGTTACAGAGGGTTACGTCATCGTAAGGGCCTTCCCTGTCGTGGTCAGAGAACCAGCACTAACGCCAGAACGAGAAAAGGTCCAAAAAGGACCGCAGTTAAAAAGAAAAAGTAGGATAATCTAAAAAGGTACTAGTAATTATGGCAAAAAAGTCAAAAAAAGTTGTATCCAAAAAAAAGGTAAGAAAGAATATTTCTACAGGTATTGTGCACATCCAATCCACTTTTAATAATACAATTGTCACCATTGCCGATGAAAACGGAAATACCATTTCATGGTCCAGCGCCGGCATGCAGGGGTTTAAGGGGTCAAGAAAAAGTACGCCTTTTGCCGCAAAACTGGTTGCAGAAGATGCAGGGGCAAGAGCAATGGAACACGGCATGAAAAATATCGGTGTATATGTTAAAGGTCCGGGACCGGGCCGAGAATCAGCCTTACGGGCATTGCATTCCCTTGGATTCATTATATCCATGATCAAGGATGTTACGCCGATTCCCCATAATGGATGCCGTCCGCCCAAAAGAAGAAGAGTATAAGAATACTTGTTTGATAAAGGAGAGAAACATTGTCACGTTATAGAGGTTCTGTTTGCCGACAATGCAGACGCGAAAATATGAAACTTTTTTTGAAAGGCGATCGATGCTTTTCAGATAAATGCAGTTATGATAGAAGAGGATATCCCCCTGGTCAGCATGGCCAGAGAAGAAGTAAATTATCAGATTACGGTATCCAGCTGAGAGAAAAACAGAAAGTCAGACGGTTGTACGGGATATCAGAAAAACAGTTTAGAATTTCTTTCAAACGAGCGGATCGACAAAAGGGGATCACCGGTACAAACCTATTGTCCCTCCTGGAAACTCGCCTGGACAATTCTGTATTTAGAATGGGATTTGTTAATTCCAGAACCCAAGGACGACATTTTGTCCGTCACAATCATTTTACGGTCAATGGTAAAAAAGTGAATATTCCCTCTTACCAGGTCAAAAAAGGGGATGTGGTGGAACTGCGGGAGAAAAGTCAAAAAATTCAAGCCATTTCCGATTCCCTGGATGCCATTGTCAGACGCGGTATTCCCCAGTGGCTGGAGATCGATAAAGAGAAATTCAAGGGTCAAGTGGTGGGGATACCTGCCCGGGAAGACATCACGCTTCCGATTCAGGAACAATTGATCGTAGAGCTTTATTCAAAGTAGGCAGACCTTTGACAGGGTTTGTCCAAATATTTATTCAGGAGATATGAATGTCATCTGAAAAACTTGCATATGTGAACTGGCGAGAGATGATCAAGCCGGAGAAGCTTGACGTTACCACAACTTCAACATATGGTAAATTTGTATGTGAACCCCTTGAACGGGGATACGGTATCACCATCGGGAACTCTCTGCGGCGTATTATTCTTTCGTCCATATATGGCGCAGCCATAGTATCGGTCAAATTCGATGATGCTCTTCATGAATATAGTGTGATATCTGATGTGAGAGAAGATGTTTCCGAAATCATTTTAAACCTGAAAGAGCTAAAACTCAGGGTTGAAGATACCGATGACAAAATATTAACATTAAGCCTTAGTGGAGAGTGTGAAGCCACAGGGGCCGATATTGTCAGTCCGGATGGCAGGGTTGAGGTGCTGAACCCGGAACAGCATATTGCCACTATTTCTAAAAACGGTGTACTTAATATGACCATGGTCGTGAAAACCGGGAAAGGGTATGCCCTTTCTTCAGCGAACAAGGATGAGGAGGCACCCGTTGGAACCATTCCCATTGACAGTGTGTTTTCTCCCATCAAGAGTGTGAAATATGTTGTGGGGACGTCCCGGATTGGACATAAAACCGACTATGATAAGCTGACACTTGAAGTCTGGACAGATGGTTCGGTATCACCGGATGATTCGGTTGCATATGCTGCAAAAATACTTAAAGAGCAAATGACGGCATTTATCAATTTTGATGAAGACATGGAACCCGATCATGTTGATGAAAATTCCGATGACGCTGATATCGGCCTTAACGAGAATATTTACAGATCTGTGGACGAGCTTGAATTATCTGTCAGAAGTTCCAATTGTTTGAAAAATGCTCGAATCCATACCATTTATCAACTGGTTCAAAAAACGGATGGCGAAATGCTAAAAACCAAAAATTTTGGTCGAAAATCCTTAAATGAGATAAAGGAAGTCCTGACGTCCATGGATCTCTCATTGGGCATGGATCTAGAAGGGTTTGAACCGCCAGAAGATGAGAACAATCAGGAAGGAGAATAATATTCCATGAAACATAGAAAATCAGTGTTAAAATTAAACAGGACCTCAAGCCATCGAAAGGCTATGTTCAGAAACATGGTAACTTCCCTGTTCAAACACGATAAAATAAAAACAACCGAAGCCAAAGCGAAAGGACTGCGGTCCATTGCCGATAAAATGGTCACCCTTGCAAAAAGAGGGGATTTACATGCCCGGAGACAGGCGTTTGCAGTGATTCGGGAAAAAGATGTTGTTCACACCTTGTTTAATGAAGTATCAGATAAATTTAATTCAAGACAGGGGGGGTATACCCGGATTACCAAGCTGGGTCCCAGAAAAGGGGATGTGGCCCCCATGGTACAGATCGAATTGATTTTCGATTGATTTTTCTCTAGTTGCTTAAAAGATCAAATCCCCGGCAAGGTTGTCCTGGCCGGGGATTTTTACGTGTGTCGTTTGGTTTGTTTGGCCTGGTAAAGCCGTTTGTCTGCAGCCTTTAAAAGTATGGCCGAAGAGTCCATGCCTTTTTCAAAAACCGAAGCAAGCCCATGGCTTAATTTGACGGAAATAGCCGCATTTTCGTCGGTTAAGGGGTGGTTGGTTAATTTATTTTTTACCCGGGTGATATAGGCTTCCGCCTGGCGTTTACTGGTGGACGGCAGGATGACCACAAATTCATCCCCGGCAAACCGCGCGACCACATCAGACTCCCGCTTTAAACTGTTCAGGCAATCTGCCGTATGACATAATGCCAAATCTCCCTTGTCATGGCCGAACGTGTCGTTGATGGATTTAAAATCATCCAGATCCAGAAAGAGAATCGTCAGGTCAATATGATATCGTTTGGATCGCTGAAATTCCCTTTCAAGCACGCGTTCCATAACCCCTCGGTTTAACAGTCCGGTCAATGGATCATGAAAGGCCAGAAATTTTAATTTTTCATGTGCTGTCACATTGGACAGACATAAGGAGACTTTAACCGCCAGTTGTTCCAACAAGGAGGCATCAATGCCCGGTTCAAACCGGTTGATATCTTTGTCGGCCTGGTTAAAGCTCCCGACAATTTCCCCATCCAGGGTGATGGGGGCAATGGCAATGGAACTGATGTCATATTCGGATGCCTCAGGGATTAACGAACGGAATCGATTGATGTCTTTATTGGACAGCAGGGGTTTGAGTCTGTTTCGGGTGATCTCGGAGAATTCTTTTTTTGATAAAAATGCCGTGGCAGTTTTTAAGGTATTTGAGGTTTGAATATCATGAAGGTATTTTGAAATACTGCTTTCTTCAATAATTGAGATCCAGGTATAGGGAATAGAAAATTTTGAACTGATTTCGTATAACAACTTTTCAATGAAATCCTGGAAATTTAAAATGGTTAAAATACTCATTTCAATTTCATGAAATTTTCTGGCGATAATTTCGTTATGCTTCAGCCGCTCTATCAGTGATTTCGAAATTGTCAGATCTCTATTGACATATTTGTGTATTGTTTTCATCCACTTCTTTTTAAGTTGCACGCCCGAGAAAGTCAATCATTTTTGTATTAGCAATTCTCAATTTGGTATTTGCGTGAATGGATCAGGACAGTTTTATTGTGCTTTTTTATATGAAAAAGAATATCACCACAGAGATCACAGGGGACACAGAGAGGAAACCTCTGTGGTCTCTGTGGTGAAAAGATTTTTCATGATTCGATCTGCCCGCCAGGGCATGGCCGTTATTAAAATGGGTTCTTGAAGAGGCTAAAAGTGCTATAAAGCAAGCCTGATACCGCCCTGATGTGTCATATTTAGCTGTTGTGATCGTGTTTCGTTTTTACCGTGTGTACACGATTGTGGGCAGCCACGTGGCTATTTGCGGCCAGAATGCGACCACAAAAAGGCCTGCCAGCTGGATCAGAACAAAGGGAATAATGCCCCTGTAAATGTGACCCGTGGTCACCTGGGGAGGTGTCACGGCTTTCAAGTAAAAAAGGGAAAACCCAAAAGGGGGTGTCATAAAGGAGGTTTGCAGATTAATCGCCAGGAGCACACAGATCCAGAGGGGGTCGAATCCAAAATCATCCACCAGGATCGGCACCAGGACCGGCACATGGATAAAAATGATTTCAATAAAATCCAAAACAAATCCCACCAGAAAAATAACGCCCATAACAATGGCCAGTACCACCCATTTGTTGTAGTCCCCGGCAATATCAAATAAAAACCGCCGAATCAGCTCATCGCCTTCCAGTTCACGAAAGGTCAATCCAAAGGCATTGGCACCAATCAGGATAATAAAGACCATACAGGTCAGCCGGGTTGTGGTGGCCGAGACTTCCTTAAGGATAGAAAGGTTGAACCGGCGGTTCCACACTGCCAGAATGACGGCACCCACACATCCAACGGAAGCGGCTTCCGTTGGTGAGGCAATCCCGGCAAAGATGGACCCCAGAACAGCTGTGATCAGAAAAAGGGGGGGAAATAAAGCACGAAGCGCTCGTTTTATCAATTGTTGTTTGGTTAGATCGTGTTCCCCCTCGATGGATACCGGTGGTGCGATTTCCGGTTTTGCCATGGAAATGATTAAAATATAGACCATATAGAGCATGACCAGCATGATGCCCGGCAGTAAAGATGCCATGAACAGATCGCCCACCGGAATCTGAACAATGGTGGCCAGCAGCACCAGAACAATGGACGGTGGAATGATCTGTCCCAGGGTTCCGGATGCACACACCGTTCCGGTGGCCAGTTCCGGCTGGTACCCATGGCGCAGCATGGTGGGAACCGCTAAAAGTCCCATGGTGACAACGGTGGCGCCCACAATGCCTGTGGATGCCCCCAGAAGCGCGCCCACGAAAACAGTACTGATGGCCAGGCCCCCTCGAACCCGTCGAAACAGCAGGCCCATAGTTTCCAGTAATTCTTCGGCCAGCCCTGATTTTTCAAGGGTCACTCCCATAAAGACAAACAGGGGAACAGCGATGAGAACAACATTTTTAACAGAACCCCATATTCTCAATGGCAAGAGCTCGAAAAAATCCAGACCAGATCCCAGGAACCCGAAGAAGATAGCCGTGCCCATGAGGGTACAGGCGACCGGAAAGCCTGCCATGAGCAAAATGGTCAGTGCCAGAAACATCCAGCCGGCCAGATATTCAGATCCCATTAGTTTAACATCTCCTGATTCTCATTTGGCCGGTGGCCCAGAATAATATTCAGATTGCGAACGAACATGGAGATTCCCTGGAGGAAAAAAAATACAAACCCCAGGGGGATGCAGCCTTTTAATATAAATCTCAGCGGGATGCCACCCGGGTCGGGGGAGCCTTCCATGAATTTCAATGATTCCCAGGTGAAAACGGTGGACACATAGATGATCAAAACAGCACCGGGAAATAGAAAAAAAATACATCCCAGCACATTCACCCAGGCCTGTGCTTTTTCAGAAAGGCGCTGATAAACGACATCCACCCGGACATGCTGGTCATATAAAAGGGTATAGCCCGCGCCCATCAGGAAAATGAATCCAAACAGATGCCATTCAAGTTCCTGGGTAAAGACAAAACTGGTATTAAAGGCATACCGCATGACCACATCAACAAACACCACGGCAACAAGAAGGATGACAACCCAGGAAACCCCTTTACCGATCCACTCGTTTAATGTATCAATTGTTTTGATAATTTTTGCCAGACATGACCCTGTCCCCATGGTGATAATCCTTTTTTGTATATGGTTGAGTGATTTCATCACCGTTTACCGGTTGTTCCTGTAACGGAATTCTCCGGTACAGGAACAGCCATTGGTTGCGATTATGAACCGGTTAACGGATATCGATCAGCCAGGGCATTGTAATAAGGCTTCTCAGAGACTTCTCCCCAGGGACCGATAATTTTCTTGAAACGCTCAAAACTCTCATTTACCTTTCGGGCCATGGGGTCACTAGCGGCAATATCTGAAACAGCGTCTTTGGCATGGGATTTGAGATCTGCCAGCACCGGGTCCGGAAGTCTCATCAGCTTGACGTTGTGCTGGGTGATTAATTCTTCCAGGGCCTGGCCGTTGCCGGCATTAAACCCCTGGGTCGTCCAGTTGTTGATCTGGGTGCAGGCGGCATCTAAAATCGCCTGGTATTCCAGTGGTAACGCTTCATAGGCTTGTTTGTTAAAGATAAATTCCACAAAGGGGCCGGGTTCATGCCAGCCGGGATAATAATAGTATTTGGCCACTTTATAGAACCCCATTAATTGGTCATGGAGAGGGCCGATCCATTCTGTGGCGTCAATAACGCCCCGCTCCAGATTGGTGAAGATTTCACTGGCAGGGCAGAGGATCACCGTTGACCCCAGCGTTGCCATGACCTTTCCGCCCAAGCCCGGGATTCTCATTTTAAGACCCTTGAAATCATCCACGGTTTCTATTTTTTTGTTGAACCATCCTGCCATCTGGGGACCCGTGGAACCACCGGGTCTGGGAATGACATTAAAAGGGGCATATACCTCTTCCCATAGCTTAAGTCCGCCGCCAAACTCATACCAGGCAGCCATGCCCGACCCGTTAAGGCCAAAGGGAACCGCCGCAAACCATTGGGCTGCCGGTGCTTTGCCAGCCTGGTAATATCCGACCCCGGAACCGGCCTGGACCGTGGTCCCCTTGCTGACTGCATCAAAGGTCTGTAGCGGCGGCACAAGCTCTCCGCCGGCAAATACTTTAATTTTAAACAGACCCCCGGTCATGAGGTCGACTTTTTTTGCCAGCAGCTCAGCAGCATCTTGAAGATAGGGCAGTTTCGGCGGCCAGGTGGTGACCATTTTCCATTTGATTCGTTTCTGGGCGTGGACAGCAGGTGCTTGAATGATACCACTGGTGGTAACCGCGGCCACAGTGCCAATGGCTGCTTTTTGTAGGAATTGTCTTCTTTCCATGGGATCTCCTTTGGGTTAGGGTACCTGTAACGTACCGGTTTTTACAAATGAACATCCTGCGAATTGAAATACTACATTTGAATCAATTATATTCAATTGACCATATCGATAGTGACCGCTGCAAGTCAATATTTATTTTTATAACTCAACTTTCGGAGTTGGTCATTTTATATGGGGTCAGGCTTTCCTTATGGCACTTTTTACCCGTCTGGTTATGAAATAGTGATAAAAAGTACAATAAAAAAAGCCTGACCCCGTCCATTAAAGCTAAAGTCCGAAAGTTGAGTTTATAACAATCAGTTAAGGACCGCAGAATTGCTGGATATTGTTTCAACACCTTGACTTTACCATTGAGGTTGACTACAAAAGATTTAAATAAAGGAATCTAAAAGGTGAAATCATTATGGACGTCATGGTTTATCGCACGAATCCCTTAATTCAGTTTGCGGCATTTGTTATTGTTGTTGCCGGAATGAAATCGGCCACCATGGTGGTTGTACCGTTTTTATTGGCTGTATTTCTCTCGATTATCTGCGCACCGCCATTGTTCTGGATGCAGAAAAAAGGCCTGCCCAGTCTGCTGGGTATTCTTATACTCATGCTGGGCGTGATCGTCATCCAAACGCTTCTGGTGAGTCTGGTGTCGTCCTCCATTGCCGATTTTTCACGGAATATTCCCTTTTATCAGGAGCGATTAAAGACCGTGACCTTTGACAGCTTACAACTCTTGTCACGTCACGGGATTGATCTTGAAACCGACAGACTGGCAGAATTATTTAACCCCAGCCGTATTCTGAAACTTGTCGCCAATACCCTGAACGGACTGGGAGGGGTTCTGACCAATACGTTTTTTGTGTTTTTAACCTTTATTTTTATCCTCTTGGAAGCCGCTGGGTTTCCCAATAAAGTGCGGGCAATTTTCAACGATAAAAATACAGATCTTGAAAAATATGCTGAAATTATCTCGGGGGTGAACCGGTATCTGGGGTTAAAAACCCTCACCAGCCTTGGGACCGGCATCAGCATTGCCATCTGGCTGGCCGTTCAGGGCGTGGATTTTCCGGTCATGTGGGGGGTGGTTGCTTTTTTGTTGAATTATATTCCCAATATCGGCTCCATTATTGCGGCTGTTCCCGCCGTTCTTCTGACCCTGATCCAGTTGGGACCTCTGGCTGCGGCAGGGGCTGCAGCGGGGTTTGTAATAATCAATATATTCGTGGGAAGTGTGATTGAACCCAAGGTCATGGGGCAGGGAATCGGACTGTCCACCCTGGTGGTCTTCCTTTCCCTGGCGTTTTGGGGATGGGTACTGGGACCGGTGGGGATGCTGTTGTCGGTTCCCTTGACCATGGCCGTTAAAATCGCCCTGGGAGGAAGGGAATCCACCAAATGGCTGTCCATCCTGCTGGGGTCAAACAAGGAGGCCTCCCGGCTGCTCCAGGTGGAAAAAGACAAATAATTATCCCCCAATGGACGTCATATGACTGATGGGCATGTCTTTGACCGACTGATCCGTTAACCCGTGAAACGAGGGTTTCTTTTTCAGTGCAGCCAGAATAATGTCTTTTAATTCATCATCAGAGGCCCCGTTTCGAAGGGGAGTGATAATGTCTTTTTCATAGTTGTTGAGCAGGCAGGGCCTTAATGTGCCCCTTGATGTCAGCCTCAGCCGGTTGCACGTACTGCAGAAATGTGAACTGATGGGGGTGATAAAGCCGACAATGCCCTTTGCACCGTTAATGTGAAATTTTTTTGCCGGGCCATCATTGATCGTTCGTTCCACCGGCATAAGCGTACCAAATTTAGATTCGATTCTTTCCTTGATCTCATCGGTTAATATCTGCTGTTGTTTTTCCACGGCAGAGTTTCCCATGGGCATGTATTCGATGAACCGGATGTGAAACGGGTACGTTAATGTCAGGGCGGTAATTTTTTCAATCTCATCATCATTAATGCCCCTTAAAATAACGGTGTTGAGTTTTATGGGGGATATCCCCAATTCATGGGCCGCCAGAATGGATTCCCAGACCTGGTCAAATCTATCCCGACCCGTTATTTCTGCAAATTTAACGGGATTCAGGGTGTCCAGGCTGATGTTGAGGCGTTTGATCCCCAGTGAGATCAAGTTTTTTATTTTTTTACGGGTCAGCAATGATCCATTCGTGGTAATGGAAATATCTTTCAAACTGTCAATGGCGCACAGTTTTTCCAGGAATAAAAAGATGTCCTTTCTGACAAACGGTTCGCCGCCAGTGATCCTGACTTTTGTTATGCCCAGTTCACAGGCCAGGTTGGTAATCCTGAGGATCTCTTCATACCGGGCGATTCGTTCATGTTCGATCACATGAAAGGGTGAAGCGGGAACACAGTATCGACACCTGAAGTTGCATCGGTCCGTGACGGAGATACGAAGATAATTAATAGTACGGTTTCCGGCAATCATTTTTAATGGCCTTCATAATAGGCTGACAAAGAATCCACGAGTCCCTGAATGGTATACGCTTTGGCTTCAATGTCCGGTTCAATACCAAGTGATCTTGCGGTGTCGGACGTGATCGGGCCGATACTGGCGGTCACAACATTTGTTAACAGTTTTTTTGCATCCGTGGATTCAAGCTGGGACATGAAATTGGATACAGTGGAAGAACTGGTGAAGGTGATGGCATCAATCGCATTGTCTTCCAGCAGAGCGATCAGTTCCTGTCGACGTTCATCAGCGAGCCGGGTTTCATAGGCAATCACTTCATCCACCCGGGCCCCCATTTTTCTTAACGCATCCGGCAGGATGGTTCTGGCTTTTTTTGCCCGGGGAAGCAACACTTTTTTACCGTTTATTTCGATTCCTGAAAATGCATCAACCACACTTTCTGCGCGGTAGGTTTCCGGCAGGATATCACTGATAATTCCGTAATCTTTCAGCCGGTCCCGGGTCACAGGACCGATACAGGCGAATTGAAGGTGTCCCAGAACCCTCACGTCTTTGCCCATATCAAACAGGGTATCAAAAAAGAATTTTACCCCATTGACACTGGTAAAAACCAGCCAGTCATACTGCTTGATATGTTCAATGGATGCGGTTAAAGGGGCCATGTCCCGGGGGGGATCAATTTGAATCGTTGGAATTTCAATGCAAAGGGCCCCCAGCTTGGACAGCTTTGTTACCAGATCGCTGGCCTGGGCCCGGGCCCGGGTAATCACAATCCGTTTTCCAAACAGGGGTCTTTTATCAAACCATGCCAGTTCATCCCGCAAAGAGACCACCTGGCCAATAATAATAACGGCCGGTGATGTGAGGCGGGCCTGGCGAACGGCTTCAACAATGGTTTTAAGGGTGCCGGTGACGGTCTGCTGCCGGGCTGTCGTTCCCCATTGGATAAGGGCCACAGGGGTGTCCGATGGTTTGCCATGGTCCATGAGATTTGTTACAATATGGTCTAGATTTTTAACCCCCATCAAAAAAACAAGGGTGGCATGGGATTTTGCAAAGACATCCCATTGCATACTGGTGTTTTGTTTGGCGGGGTTTTCATGGCCGGTAATAAAGGAGACAAACGAGGTATGGTCCCTGTGGGTGACCGGAATTCCGGCATAAGCCGGCGCTGCAATTGCCGAGGTAACACCGGGGATCACTTCATAGGATACGCCATGGTGCAGCAGCATCTGGGCTTCTTCTCCCCCCCGGCCAAACACAAAGGGATCACCGCCTTTCAGCCGGGCCACATTCAACCCCTGTTTTGCCTTGTCCACCAGCAGCCGGTTGATTTTTTCCTGGGTAAGGGTGTGATCCCCTCCCTTTTTCCCCACATAAATTATCTGGGCGTCTTTTCCCGCATAATTCAAGAAGAAAGGAGATGCCAGGTAATCATACACCACCACATCTGCCGTTTCGATACACTCTTTTGCCTTAAGGGTCAAAAGGCCCGGATCACCCGGACCGGCGCCAATCAGATATACTGTGCCCGTTTTATCCGTCATTTGAATTCAACCGCTCCAATATTTTTTTTCCCCCTTTTTCAAGGACCTTGTCAGCCAGTACCTGACCGGCATTTTCCATCTGATCCAACGGGGAAATCAGTTGTTCTCGAATCAGCTCTCTGCCGTCTTCCGATGCCACCACTGCGGTGAGCATCACCCCCTGATCCGTTATTTTACCAAAACAGGCCACCGGGATATGACAGGAACCTTCTATCCGTCTTAAAAAAGCCCGCTCTCCCGTCACACAGATATGGGTGTCAGAATGGTCAAGTTTCGCCATGATAGGGGCGATCGTGTCATCGTGTTGTCGGGTTTCGATACAGAGGGCGCCCTGTCCAACCGCCGGTATCATGGTGGTTTCATCCAGGTATTCGGTGATCCGGTTCGCCTGTCCCAGGCGCCGAAGACCGGCTGCTGCCAGAACAATGGCATCATACTCCCCCGCGTCTAATTTTTTGATCCGGGTGTCCAAATTGCCCCGGATGGAAACAATGGTTACATCCGGCCGGATATGTTTGATCTGGGAGGCCCGCCGGAGACTTGACGTACCGATTTTCGCCCCGGTTTCATAATCGGCCAGTCGGCGGTGGTCCCTGGAAATTAGGGCATCAAAGGGATTTTCTCTTTCCGGGATGGCACCGATGGTCAGCCCTTTTGGAAGTTCCCCCGGCATGTCCTTCATGCTGTGGACGGCCAGGTCAATCTCCTTGTTCAATAGCGCTGTTTCGATTTCCTTGACAAACAATCCTTTTCCCCCAATCATGGCAAGGGGGCGGTCCGTGATTCTATCACCGGTTGTTTTAATGACCTTTAATTCAACGGTAAGATCAGGAAAAAGGTGCTGGATTTCTGATTTTATAAAATTGGCCTGCCACAGCGCCAGCTGGCTGCCTCTGGTACCAATCCATACGGTTTTTTTCATGGCCGTTTATCCCACCCCGCAGGAAGAACAACTGGTGGAGGAGCATCCGGCACACGAAGAAGATGATGCTGAGGATTTAACCCGGGTTTCTCCACCCGGCCCGGATGATTTTGAAACAAACCCGCAGGCAGACATCAATCTTGCCAGATCCGGACTGTCACACGACGGGCATTCTGGTGTGCTGCTACCCATCACAAGGGTTTCAAATCGATTACCGCAGGCATTGCATTTGTATTCATATATTGGCATAGTTTCTGACCTCATGTATTTCCAGTTAAATAAACAAACCAATATAAGGATAAAATCAAAGATTTTCAAGGCTGTATTTTTTTTATCCGCCATTCTCATTATGGCTAAATGCTAAACGCTCGCGCGATAGCGCGCTAAGTTCAGCCATAATGAGAAGGGCTGGTTTTTTATACGGATTCTATGACGCCTGCTGCAATGAGGGGGATGAGGATTTCATGATGCCCGATAATGCTGAATCCTTTTCCCTTGCCAAGGGTGGGACGATTTACGACATTGGTCATGGGTCGGTACTGGCGGATAAAATCAAGGTTGACCGTTGTCACCGCATCCAGCTGATGACCCAGGTTCCTGACCAGGGTGACCGCCTTGAGAAATACTTCCGGCAGGATAACAGCAGATCCGGCATTGATAAATACGCCGTTTTCCAGATCGGCAATGGTTGCGGCAAACCGCTTAAAGTCATCATGGGATGCAGCACCACAGGCCGACGCATCAAAGTCAGGGTGCATGTGGATGATATCGGTGCCAATGGCCACATGAACAGTGACCGGTATGTCAAGGGCAGCACCCGTGGCGGTCAAGCTTAATGCTTTGTGGGGAAGGTTTTCTGCCAGGATAAGTTCCCCCACAGCCCGCCCCAGTCCCATACCGTGTGTTTTTGCATTTTTTATGGCCTGGTTGAGAAAGGCTGAGGTTTCTCTGGCCATACCGAAACTGCCGTTGCCAAGGGACTGGTCAACATCTTCCGAGGTCCTTCCCATCATGGCGGTTTCAAGGTCATGGATAATACCGGACCCGTTCATGGCCAGCAGGGTAAAAATTTTTTTTTCCATCAGGTCAATGACAATGGGGGACATGCCTGTTTTTATCACATGGCCGCCCATGGCAAAGCAGACCGGACGCTTATGTTTAACCGCACGGCTGATGGCCGCGATAACCGAGCGAAGATCATTGCCGGCCAGGATGGAAGGCAGACTGTCCAGGAAGGCTGAAAATTGACTGCCTTTTTTCCAGGGGGTTGAAAAATCCCGCATGTCTACTTTGCTGTACCTGTCATGGATGGAATAGGTTTTCAGGTTCCCATACGCCAGCGGTTTATAATCATTCCCCATTGAAAAGAATCCTTTCTGTCAGGTCGCACAGGATGTGGGCCAGCAGGATATGGACTTCCTGTATCCTGGCGGTGGTGCCGGAATCCACACAAAAGGGGATGTCGGCTAGGGTTTTTAAGGGGCCGGAAGCGCCGGAGAACCCGATGCCCACAAGTCCCATTTCCCGGGCTTCCTGCATGGCTTTGACAACGTTGGGAGATGCGCCCGAGGTTGAGATACCCAGGGCAATATCTCCCTTTTTCCCCAGGGCCTGGACTTGTTTGAAAAAAATGTCTTCAAAGGCATAATCATTGCCGATACTGGTAATAATAGAGGTGTCAGTGGTCAGGGCAATGGCAGGCAGGGGTTTTCTTTCCATCTGGAATCGGTTGACAAATTCCGCGGCAATATGCTGGCAGTCGGCTGCGCTGCCGCCATTGCCAAACAAGAGGAGTTTGTTTCCGTTTTCCAGGGCCCGGGCTATCCGGGCAGCACAGGATTCGATGGCATCCATGTGTCCGGCAAAAAATTTTTTTTTGGCTGCGATACTGTCGTCAACCGATTGTTGAATCAGGGTTTTCATGGGTATTTGCTTTTTCCCCAGGCCATATTATGCTGATTTGATGGTCTCTTCCGGAAGGGGCGTATGCCCTTCGATTTTTTCCAGGATAGCTTTCAGTCGTTCCTTGAACAGGTGGTTGTCCGGTTGAAGGGCAATACTGTTTTTTGCAAAGCTGACCGCGATGCCCAGGTTTTTATCCTGGTGTGCCATGGCAACGGCATATCCGGACAACGAGATGGCATCACCCGGATTCAGTTTGATGGCGGTGTTGAATTCATGTCCGGCTTTTTCAGGCAGGTTTTTTGCCAGATAAATTTCCCCTTTCATCCTGAACGCTGATCCTGATTTTGGATTTATCCGGCTGGCCGTTTCAAGATGGGGCATGGCCGGGTCCGGCTGTCCATTTTTAAACAAGAGATGCCCCAGGAGAAGTTCAACTTCAAATATTGCGTCATCAATGTCATGGGCGTTGCGCAACTGCTGGATGGCCTTGTTCATTTCCCCGTTAATCTGGTAAAGAAGGCCCATGTTATACACCACCAGCACTTCATTGGGGGTGATTGCCAGGGCGCGTTTAAATTCGAGTTTTGCCTGGTCCAGGTTGTCCATGACACCGAAACACACCCCGAGGCTGTTGATCAGGTTAATGTCCGTGGGGGCCAGGTCCAGGCCTTTTTTATATTCTGCGATGGCCCTGTCATACTGGCCCTGCTGATACAGTCGATCTGCACTGATATTCAGGGAGGTGGCATCAAAGTAAATCAGGGTGTCCGGTCCGAAAAATGCGGCGTGATCAAATGCTTTAACGGCATTGGCAATGGTTTGCGGTTCTGAAAAATCATGATGGGGAAATATGGCCGCCCCCATCAGGACGGTTGTTTTAAGGGCAACAGATAATTTTTCTTTGAACGACACAAGGCGGTGGGACGCTTTTTTTCCATTCCCCTGGTCCCAGAATACCAGGACAAAAGATGTCTGGCTCAAGGGTTCCCAGAGGCCTTTCTGGGGGTCCCAAAACGCGTTAAAGGTCGCTTCAAAAACATCTGCCCCTTTTTCCAGAACAGCATCAGATGTGGTTGACGTCATTTCAAGGACGGCACATAAAAATTTTTTGCCTGTTTTTTTTGCCTGGGCGAGTTTGGTCTCAACAACGGTTATGGGCGTTGTTTTTTCCAACAGAAGATCGCTCAGATACGTTTCAGGTGGCGTGATGGTAAAATCATCAGAATCAGTTTTTAGAAAGTGAATTTCTTTTGAAGAGAATTTGATGGTCATTTTTTTTTCAGTATCTGGGTTAAGGTGGATGAAATTATGTCTTCCTGGCCGCTTTGAATGGTTCTGGGATCCAGAATATATTTATTGTCTTCAATCCGGGCAATAATGGCAGGCGTTGACTCCCGCATGCCGGTTTCAAGTTTGGAAACGGACATGTGTCTGGGGCGGAGGGTAATACACCGGGTGGGAAGAGTCAAATCCGGAAATGATCCGCCGCCGGGTCTGGAAGTCATGTCTGCCATATCCATCTCAACATCGGCCTTGATATCCTTTTGGAGGATGTTGAACAACCGGTCCGCCTTTTTACAAATATCCTCAAAGGAAATGGTCAGCATTCTCAGGGTGGGGATTTCCCGGACAGCCCTTTCTTCATCCCTGTAAAGTTTTAAGGTGGATTCCAGGGCGGCAAGGGTGAGTTTATCAATTCTCAGGGCCCGGGTTATCGGATTGGTTTTGATGCGATCAATGGTCTGTTTCTGTCCGACAATGATGCCGGCCTGGGGCCCTCCCAGCAGCTTGTCGCCACTGAAGGTGACCACATCTGCGCCGGTGCTGACCGAGTCTGCCACAGTGGTTTCCGCAGGGAGTCCGTAGGGGGAGAAATCAATCAGGGTTCCCGATCCCAGGTCTTCCATGACCGGTATGGTTTTTGCCTTCCCCAGGACCACCAGATCTTTCAGGGCAACACTGGCCGTAAATCCCTGGATGCTGTAGTTACTGGCATGAACCTTTAAAAAAAGTCCGGTGTTATCTGATATGGCGGTTTCGTAATCCTTCAGGTGGGTTCGGTTTGTGGTGCCCACTTCCTTTAAAATACACCCGCTTTTTGACATCACGTCGGGTATCCGAAAAGATCCGCCGATTTCAACCAGTTCCCCCCGGGATACCACCACCTGGGTATCTTGGGCGATGGTGTTCAAGGCCAGTAAGACGGCACCGGCATTATTGTTGACCACAATGGCGCTTTGGGCACCGGTCAACTCACAGATCAGATCCTCCACGGCTTCATATCGAATGCCCCTTTTGCCGGTGCCAATGTTCAACTCAAGGTTGGAATAGGACTGCGCAATGGTCTGGATATTGTCCAATGCATCCTCGCACAGCAGGGCCCGGCCCAGGTTGGTATGGAGAACCACACCCGTTGCATTGATCACCGGGACAAGCCGGGATCGAATTTTTTGTGTTGCCAGGCGGTATGCCCTGTCAAGGAGGGTGTCATCGGTCATACAGGGGTCACGATCTGCCAGAATGGCCTGTCTTGTATGGTCCAGGGCGTTTCTCAGCGACTCCAGTATCACGCGCCTGGGGATGTCACGGAAAGGGGCCTTTTTTTTTGTAAGTTCCAGCAGATGATCAACACCGGGAAGGGCCTTGAGGTGCATATGTTTGTCTGAAAGTGTCACTGGGCTATAGTTTCGGCGCTAAAGCCGCATCCTTGTTCAAGTCAGTGATGGGAATGGCATCCACCAGTTCCGGCAGATCCCCCAGGGTAAACCCCAGATGATCAAGGGTCTTCTCAAGGCTTTGGGTCTGCATTTTTTCCATGTCAAATCCGGCATTAAATTTTTCCATGATCAGATCCGCCAGATAGATGATATAGGTAAGATCCGGGTTTTCTTTTGCCGTTTCCGGTGTATGATGAAATTGAATGGCTTCGGATAATCCATTGGAAAAGTGCCATTTTCTGGCCAGGATAGCCCCGGCCTCGCCATGGGTAATGCCCAGTAATTTTTTTTCAAGATCGGTAAAGCTCTGATTTTCCTGGTGTAACCGCCGGAAAAAAAGCGGGGAACTGTCTGCCACGTTTTGATCCAGGATGACTTTGCCGATATCATGGAGCAATCCTGCGGTGTAGGCTAATTTTATAACGGGCTTGCCGGATCGTTCCGCCAGTTTTTCGGCAATTTTTTCAGCCGTGGTGGCCACCCCTACGGCATGGAAAAAAAGACCGCCTTTACACAGGGAATACCCTGAATTTCCGGTTTGGCCATAATAATTATTCAGGGCTGCAGTGATCACAGACTTGATCAACATGCTCTCTCCCAAAAGAAGCACGGCATCTTTCAAGGTTTCGATGCTGACCCTTCCGGCAAACAAAGCGGAATTGCACAGTTTCAAGGTTTGTCCGGAAAGTACCTGATCCCGGGCCAGTTCATCTGTGATGTCTTCAATCTGGTATTGACCGGACTGAAACAGCCGGAGTATTTTTAATGCGGTTTGGGGAATGGGCTTTAATTTTTCAATGGTATCTAAAATATCCGCCAGTGACGGTGCCGTAAAATGGCTCGCCACTTGACCGGTATTTTCCCAGGCCGGGCTGATAACGGTTTCACCGGTGGCCATGTTTAATTCAAGGGTACAGGTAAAAAATCCGCCGGTTTCCGATCGGATGGTTTCAATCCCCAGGGTTTTCAGAATAGAGACGGCAATTTCAGCGGATCTTCCTCCAATATCAAGGTTGATGTCCTGTTGGCTGACAGGCCCCATCAAGGCGCCCCCGGCAATGCTGGCCTTTAAATTTTCCGGGGTTGCCCCCAGTTCTATCAGATCTGTGATGAGCATGGGAACACCGGTGGATGCATATTTTTCCGGAAAAAGCGCACTGACAATTCCCGGGGGTTCCGGCAGCAGAATATGGATCATACCACCGATCTTTGTTGACGGGTCATACAGAGCAACCCCCAGGCAGGTGCCAAGATATGCCTGGTATATCGTTGTTTCGGCTTTGCCGGTTTTAAATTGACCTGCGGCAATGTGTTCGATTCTCTGGTATGTCATCCTGGAATGGTTTGCCCCCATATTATATAAATTCAGTCTTTAGATATCATTAATGGGCCACAAGTTTCAACTCATACTGCATTTTTTTATTTTGGGTCTGGGTCTGGGTCCTTATAGAGGGCCAATACCCCGGATCTTGCCAGCTTTTTAATGCCAAAGGGGGCCAGTTTCTCCAGCAGCACATCAATGGTCTCTTCGTTACCGGTGACTTCGAAAATACAATTGTGGGCACCGGCATCCATTATTCGACCCTGGCAGTCGGTGACAATCCGGGTGACGGCATCCCGGGTTTCCGGTGTTATGGTAACACAAACAAGGGCCATTTCCCGTTTTACAGCCGCTTCTCCGGTCATGTCCCGCAACTTGATGACATTCACCAGGCGCCGGATCTGCTTCATGCAGTTCGCTAATTGGAGGGGATTGGCGGTGGTGGTAATGGTGATCCTGGACATTTTCGGATTGGCGGTGGGGGCCCCGCAAATGGTTTCAATATTGTACCCCCGGCCGGCAAAAAGCCCTGTGATTCTGGCGGTTACACCGGGTTCATTTTCCACCAGCATGGTCAATATGTGTTTGTTCGGTTTCATTGTCTGAATTTTGTATCAATCCTTTCAGGATTTGTAAAGTTAAGAATAGGGAGAACAGCCATTCTCATTATGGCGATAATGCAAGCCCATTGTCCGGGGACATCACAAAGAATTTTTCTTCTGGTGAACGATTTGGACTATGGTTCAGCTGGGCAGTGCTGCGGCATCCGTTCCGATAAACATCGCTGAATGGTTAAAACCGAACAGGTAGAAGGATTTCACCTTGACTTTTGTCGGAGGTTCTGATCAAGATAGAGCGATTTCGAAAAAATAGTCGTGATGGATTCACCATATGATTTGACTGAAAAGGCTTGGCAAAGCGTTGGTACTCAATAAATGAAACACGCCATTGATTTTAACCATCAGAATATGGCCCCCTATGTTCGTATGCTGCGGTCGGTGCTGGGATCGGACCTGGTTTGCGCGATCATTGATGAGCATTATCAACCCCTTTGGCAGGCCGGTGGTGACGATGGCGATCCCATGGAGGGGCTGCTTGGCCGGTTAAAAGACACGCCCCTTCATCCCGGGAGCTTATCTGAGAGGATCAGCGCAGGTTGTCCTGAAAATCGCCTTACCCTTATCCAAGACCTTGATCTGGAATATATTGACGGGGAACTGTATTTCATCGGACTTGTTGCCCGGGGCACCCCGGAATTTTCCAGAGCCGATATGTTTCAAGATTATTTTTCCGATGTGGTCGCCTGCATCTGTTCCCAGTATAACCTGCGCATGGAAAACGACAACATGGTTCAAGAGTTGTCCCAGCGCTATGAAGAACTGAATTTTCTTTACCAGACGGAGAACCCAAACAACGAAACGGAGACCAGCGAAGAAAGCCTTGGGGATCTGGTCAAGGAGATGACGGAATTCATGGATGTGGAGGCCGCCTGTTTATGGCTTCCGGACATGGGGTACTGGTTTTTCCACATGGCCGGGAGGACCGGGGACATTGACAATGAAACCCACATCCGAAATTGGGTAACCCCCTTGTTTGAAACCATCAAGAAAACCGGTCAGCCCATGGTTGTCAACAAACACGGGAACATCATCCAGGACTCAAGTGCAAGTGTATTGTCGGCAGAGGTGATGATGGTTTTTCCGGTTTTGAATTCCGATCTTCAGGCCATGGGCCTTATCGGGTGCCTTCGCAGGCGGGGGGGGCGGGCGTTTGTCACCGGAGACCAGAAACTGATGGAAGTGACGGCCCGGCGGGTCAGGAAAATTATCCATTCAGACCTGGACGACTTGACCGGTCTGGCCAACCGGGTTGGTTTTGAAAAAAAACTGGAAGAGCTGGTGTCTGATCCTTCCCAGATCAGGCGGGCCGCTGCCGTCAGTCTGTTCAATATCGATCAATTCAAATTATTAAATGATGCCTATGGGATGGCAGCCGGTGATGACGTCCTGAAACAGGTGGCCGTTGTTTTAAAAACCCATTTCAGAGATCAGGATTTTCTGGCCAGGATCAAAGGAGATGAATTTGCCGTGATCCTGTTTGACCTTCACAGTGTGGCGCATGGTCAAGAGGTGTTGGAGCGGATCAGAAAGCAGTTTAGCCGGCAGCAATTCATGTTCCAGGATACCCGTATCCATATTAAGGTGCGAATCGGTATGGTCCCTATCGCCTGGCCCATCAAGGAAATATCCGACGTCATTGCCAAAGCGGAAATTGCGGTTCAGTCGTCCCGGGAAAGGGGGGGGGACACTATCAGTGTTTACACGGAAGGGGATAGCAGATTAGCTGAAAAGCAGACCCAGGCCCGCACGGCCACCCAGATCGAAACCCTGGTGGAGAATCGTCAATTTGTTCTTTTCTGTCAGCCGGTCGTCCCCCTGCAGGGGGGGCGGATGCATTATGAAATACTGATCCGGTTAAAAGATGAAAAAGGAAATATAATAGCGCCGGGTCAGTTTTTACCGGCAGCAGAACGGTATAACAAAATGCCCTTTATCGATCAATGGGTTCTTGAAGAGACCTGCAGACTTCTGAAAGCGTCAGAACCCTTTCTATCCGCTGTCAATATCAGCTGGGCCGTTAATCTTTCAGGCCAGTCCCTGCAGGACGAGGTGTTTTTAAAATATTTTCTTTCGTTTTTGTCCCAACTGCCGTTCCCGGCATCCTGGCTCAACTTTGAAATCACGGAAACGGTGGCCATCCGGAATTTTGATCGGGTCATCCATGTGATGGACCAGATAACCCGCATGGGGTTTGCCATTTCCCTGGATGATTTTGGTTCAGGATACAGCTCTTTCGCATATTTGAAGCAGCTGCCCATATCTTTTTTAAAGATTGACGGCATGTTTGTGCAACACTTGCACACCGATACCCTGGCCCAGGTGATGGTGACGTCCATTGCCACCATTTCAAAGCATTTGAAAATCAAAACCATTGCTGAATTTGTGGAAAATGAAAAAATTCTTGATTTTTTGCGCCGGGGGGGAATTGATTATGCCCAGGGCTATCATACCGGGAAACCCTTTCCGTTGCGGGATGCCCTGGAAAGGATTCAACAACAGGATGTTTGCCGGGAAACCTGACCTGAAAGCGGGTGGAAACCGGTTTGTTTGCAATATATAGGGTGTTATTTCAAGTTGTTGCATGCGTGTATCGGATGTAAATGACACTGCGGAGCCTTGTTTGCCCATGAGATATAAAAAAAATATGATACTGCTGCTCTTTGCCTTGCTGCTCATCGGTATCGTCATGACCGCCTATGCCCGGTTTAAATACCAGGTGGGAAAAGAGACTCACCAGATCAGGGCCAGCGGCCAATCCCTGGTAAAACTGGTGGGCCTTGCCTATAATGGCACAGGCGAGGATGTCGACAAGCATCTTTTTTACCGGGAACTGTCCCATCTCTTATCCAGTCGGAAATTTGACTATGTGGTAATTCAAGACAAAAACAAAGACACCCCCATTATTTCATTTTTCCTGGAGGATATTCAAAACAACATACCCAGGACCGTTGCGCTCAGCTCATTGCTCAGTCCCGGTTTTTTAATGCAGGATTTCATCCTGTCCGATGGCACCCCCTGCATCGAGTTTTCCCGGCCGATTTATAAAAATGGGAGTCCAAAAGTGGTGGTCCGGCTCGGAAAGGTTCAGGCGGACGACACCTTTTTCACCCTGGAAAATTTTATGATCCCATTCCAGTTGGTGGTTTTTATTCTCATGGCCCTGGTCTTTGGATACTATTGGTTTTTTTTATTGTTAAAACCCCTTGAAAAAATCAATACGGCAACGGATCTTGCCGCGACAGCGCCCCAACAGGGCAATGTTCAGGCCATTGTGGGTGAACTGGAAACCTTTTTTAAGACCACCCATGACCGCCTGTCTTGGGCAGAACAGGAAGCCCAGCAGCTGACGGCCAAACTAAAAGTGCTAGAGTATGAAAATCATCAAATGTTTGATATTTTTAACCGCCTTGATTTTGGTATTCTCATGGTGGATATCAAGGATACCGTGTTTTTTATCAATGATTATCTGTTAACCCTCCTGGGCATGGATCGAGAAAATATTCTGCATCACCCCATTTCAGATATTCAGGGTCATGACGCGTTCATCGCCTTTATCCAGCAGCAGCACCTGATGGATCAGGACCATGGTATGGCACGCCTTGAAGTTGTCTTTCCCGAGGGTCAACCCGGTCAGTTTTACCAGGCCACATCCCAGTCATTAACCGATCCGGACGGGGCCCTGTTTGCCCGCTTGATAAAGGTGGTCAACGTTTCCAGGGAAAAAGAATCTGAAAAGTCCCGACAGGATTTTGTCAACCATATTGCCCATGAGTTGCGAACACCCCTCACCAATATAAAAGCCTACAATGAAATGATGATGGAAGGGGAAATCAGTGACCTGGAGATGCAGAAAGAATTTTTCAATACCATCAATGATGAGACCAACCGGCTGGATCGACTGATCAAGAGTATTTTAAAGCTGGCCGAAACCGAGATCGGTCAGGTGACCATGAAACAGGAGATCGTGAAGGTCCAGTGGCTTTTGGAAAGCTGTCTGGATTCCGTTGAAGCGGTTGCCCGGGAAAAAAGTATTGCCTTAAAGACCCTTCTGCCGGACAATATGCCGTCCCTTTCCGGAGACAAGGAAATGCTCAAATCCGCATTGATCAACGTCATGGGCAATGCCGTGAAATACACACCGGAATCCGGATCAGTGAGCGTTACCATCCGGGAAACCCCTGAAACCATTGTGTTTGAAATTAAAGACACGGGATTCGGTATCAGCCAGCAGGATCTGCCCCATATTTTTGAAAAGTTCTACCGATCTGAAAACAACCAGGTGGCTGAACAGGTTGGTAATGGCCTGGGGCTGGCCATTACGGCTGAAATTATCAAAAATCACAATGGGATGATCGAGGTTGAAAGTGAGCCCGAACAGGGCAGTCATTTTATTGTCACCCTGCCAAAAGGGAATGTGAGTATTGGATAACGCCAACAGAACCATTTTGATCGTGGATGATGAAGTCCATATTCGACGGATTCTGGAGTTGAAATTCAAAAATGCCGGATTTCGGGTGCTGGCAGCCAAAAACGGACAGGAAGGGCTTGATCTGGTTCACAAGGAATCACCGGATGCGGTGATATCCGATATCAACATGCCCAAACTTGACGGCAAAACCTTTTGCCTGATGACGGACCCCTTAAAACAGCAGCGGCCGTTTCTGACCATCATGGTCACGGCCAGAATTCATCCCGAGGATCAGGTGTGGACCGAACAGCTGTGCGATACCGTGCTGATTCAAAAACCCTTCAGTCCTGCCAGAATTCTTGAAACCGTTTATGACTATTTTTCAGCAGGGGGCCTTTGATGACAGCTGTTGCATCCAGTGGTGCCGTCCGGGATATTACCATTCGAAATATTAATGGACGCACCGTCCTGTCCCCCCAGACCTCTTTGACCCATAAAAATTGTGACCAGCTTGAAACACTGTTTAACGGACTGCTCAAACGGGAGGTGATGGAAATGGTTGTGGATTTTACCCGGGTTTCTTTTCTTGACAGCCGGGCATTGGAACTGATGGTGGACATGCAGACCCAGCTTCAGACAAAGGGGGGGAATCTGAGCCTTTCCAATCTGAACGAAGTGTGCCGGGATATCCTGATCTGTGTCAGATTGATCAACCGGTTTAAAGTGATGGCAAAAGTACATGGCAGTTCATAAAGGGCCGGTTTTTTATCGGCAATTCACCCCATGGCCATAAAAAAACAGATCATTCCCAAGCGGATGAAGCTTGGCGAGATGCTGATCCTCAAAGGGAAATTGACACCGGAACAGCTGTACCAGCTGCTTCAGGTGCAGAAGCAGTCCGGCCAGAGCCTGGGCCATCTGTTGGTGGAAGAGAACATCATTACCGAAGAGGAGCTGAACCAGACCTTGGGCGAACAGTTGGGCATCCCCCATGTCTGGATTCGCAAGGGATTGGTGGATCCCGCCATCGTCCATGTCCTCCCCAAGCCCAAAGCCCTTCAATATAATGTCATTCCCATGTTCAAGGTCCATAATGTCCTGACCCTGGCCACCAGTGATCCCTATGATTTTTTCAAGCAGGACAAGATCTCTGAAATCACCGGTCTGGACATCCAATTGGTGCTTTCAAGAACCGAAGACATTCAGGCGGCCATTTCAGAGTGCTACCAGGGAGAGGTGGACATTGAAGATGTCATGTCCAGCCTGGAAGACGGCGAGCTTGATGTTGTGGAAACGGCTGTGGAATCTTCCATACGGGAAATTGCCGAAATGGCCGAAGGCAGCCCGGTCATAAACCTGACCAACCTGATTCTCCTCAAGGCCATCCGTTCCAATGCCAGTGATATCCACATTGAACCCCAGCAGCAGTATTTCAGGGTCAGGGCCCGGATTGACGGCGTGCTGTATGAATTGATGACCCATCCCATGGAACGGCATTCAGCGGTCGTGTCCCGGCTTAAAATTATGGCCAACCTGGATATCTCGGAACGTCGGATGCCCCAGGACGGCAGGCTTCAGGTGAAGGTGGACGGCCATCCGGTGGATTTGAGATTTTCTTCCATGCCCGGATATTTTGGTGAAAAGCTGGTCATCCGTATCCTTGACCGGAGTAAAATTATTCTGGATATTAACCGCCTGGGATTTGATCCGATGCTGTTGACACGGTTCAAACACCTGGTCAGACAGGCCTATGGCCTGATCATTGTCTGCGGTCCCACCGGCAGTGGGAAAACCACCACCTTGTACGCCGGCACCAGCATGCTCAATACCCCGGATAAAAATATTGTGGCCATTGAAGATCCGGTGGAGTACCAGCTGGAGGGCGTGAATCAGACCGCTGTGAATTCTGCCATCGGCCTTTCCTTTGCTAAGATTCTCAAGCATGTGCTGCGCCAGGATCCGGATGTCATCCTTCTGGGGGAAATCCGGAACCGGGAAACCGCAGAAATTGCCATTCAGGCCTCCTTGACCGGTCATCTGGTCCTGACGACCCTCCATACCAATGACAGCCCCAGTGCCATCACCCGGCTGCTGGAAATGGGGATTGAACCCTATCTCATCTCTTCGGCCCTGCTGGCCTCCATTGGGCAACGGCTGGTGCGGTCCATCTGTCCCAGCTGTAAAACCGACTATTATCCCCCCAAAGCGGCTTTGAAAACCCTGGGCCTGGCGGAAACCGACACGGCAAAATTTTTCCGGGGCAAGGGCTGTTCCGACTGCCTGGATTCCGGTTTCAAGGGCCGCATCGGGATCCATGAGATCCTTGAAAATGACGATGAACTCCAGCGGCTGATTTTGACCAATCCCACCATTGACCGGATCAAGGCATATCTCAAGAGCATTCACCATACGTCCCTGCGGGCTGACGGGTTTAAAAAAGTCATCCAGGGCCACACCACCATTGAAGAAATTCAACGGGTTACCCTGATAGAAGAAGACTGATTCATGGCCATTGCCATTCAAAAAAAAATTGCACCCGTCAAATCAAAGCAACGGCATTCCCGTGTTTCAGTTAAACCCAAGGAGATTATTTTTTTTCTCACCCAGCTGTCCATGATGCTGGAAGTGGGCATTTCGGTGAGCAAATCCATTGAAACCATTGCCCATCAGACCCCCCATGCCGGGTTCAAGTCTGTTCTGCTCACCATGAAGGATACCATTGAAGATGGTCAACAGCTTTCCGATGCCATGGCAGCGCATCCCGGTATATTTAAACCGGTGTATGTCAATATTATCCGATCCGGTGAAAGCGGCGGATTCCTGGTCCGGGTCCTGGCCAATGTCATTGAAATCCAGGAGAAAAACCAGGGCGTGTTCGACCAGGTGAAGACGGCCCTGATTTATCCCATGGTGCTGTGCTGCCTGGCCCTGGTGGTGACCCTGTTTGTTCTGGTGGGGATCCTGCCGAAATTCATGGTTTTTTTTGAGAATAAAATCGATCTCCTGCCGTTTTCCACCCGGGCCATGATGGCCCTCAGCCGGGGATTGCATGAGTATTGGTGGGCCGGTATCCTGGTGCTTGTGGGCGGGGGCGTGGCCCTGCACCGGTATCTGTCGTCTTCAACGGGGCGGTCCCACATGGACTGGCTGCTCATCCATCTGCCCATTGTATCAAAGATCAGCCATAATATTTATACCGGGCTGTTTCTTCGCATCCTCGGGAATATGTTGGACAGCGGGGTGTCCCTCAAAGAAGCATTGTCCATTGCTGCAAAATCAATGACCAACCAACATTACAAGGCCTTTGTAGACAAGATTTCGGACAATATCGAGCGGGGCCAGAATTTTTCCCTGGGATTTTCAGCAAATCGCCATATCCAGGATTCCGTGAAACAGGTGATAGCCATTGGGGAAGAAGTGGGCAAGCTGCCCCTGGTCATGGTCCGGCTGGCCCGGTTCTATGAACAGGAAATTGAACAGGACTTTAAACGGCTGACTTCCCTGATTGAGCCGTTGGCCCTGGTGTTTATGGGGGGGGCCGTGTGGATGATTGTATCAGCGGTTATCCTGCCCATGTTCCGACTGGCCGGTGCGGTCAAGTGACAGGGGGTGGCCTGGCGAAAAGGGTTTGTTTGCATTAAGTCCTTGCGTTGCCGGTGTTTTTGTGGTGTAAGAGAAAGCAGGGTCATAAGAAATAAAGAAATAAAGAAATAAAGAAATAAAGAAATAAAGTCGATACGGGAAATGTTTCATTTTGTGAGGAGAGTGAGCGCATGAAAAATTGTATGTTTGGGACACTATGCATCTGGAAACAAAAAGGATTTACCCTCATTGAAATTTTAATTGTCGTGATGGTATTGGGGATTCTGGCCATGATCATTGTTCCCCAGATAACGGTATCCACACAGGATGCCAAGGAAAGCACCCTGGCCACCAATATTTCAGCCTTGAGAAATGCCATTGAGCTGTATTACCTCCAGCACAACAATGTTTACCCGGGGGGGACGAAAAACACCGGTGCTGCTCTTGGCAATGCCGACGATTCGGCCCTAGCCTTTGTGGAGCAGCTGACCCAGTATACCGATGCCACCGGCAAGGTGGCAGTGGCCTACAATGCCACCACTGCCCCATTCGGACCCTATTTAAAGGGCGGGTCCCTGCCCACCAATCCGTTCAATGACAAAAATGATGTGGTCTGCAATATTACAGAGACCAGTATTCTCGTCAAAACCGCCACCAGTGCCACCGGCTGGCTGTTTTATGTCAAAACCGGCAATTTGATTGCCAATGACGGGGCCCATACCAACCTTTAGGGCTTTCTGTTGAAAAAATATCCCATTGCCATTGATTTTGACAGACAACACGTTTCTGCCCTTCAATTACAGCCCTTAAAAGACCGGGTGGGCATCCGGGCCATTTTCCGGCAGCCGCTGGATCCCGGGAAACAGGGGGACGGTTCCCGGGACAAGTTGAATCTGTTGTCCGGGTTGCAGACGCTGAAACGTGCCAGGGGGTTTTCCGGTAAACGGGCCGTGATCCACCTGCCCCTGGACCAGGCCCTTTGTTTCCCCGTGGAGGTTCGTGTAAAGAACGATGAGAGCCTGGATGAGGCCATCCTCCTGGAGGCCGGGAAAAATCTACCCTATCCCATTGAAGATGCGGTGATTGACTACCCCTCCCTTAGCCCCACGGCATCCGCCCATCATCACATCGCCACCCTTGTGGCAGCCAAACGGCAGGAGGTGCTGGAACTCTTGACCACCTGTCGGCAGGCCGGTTTCTCCATTGATGCGGTTGATTTCAGTCCCATTTCTCTGATCCGGTTGCACCATTTTTTATTTGAGCCTTTGGAAAAGCCCTGCATTGTCTGTTATGTGGGGCACCAGCAATCCTTTTTACAGGTGATAAACCAGGACCGGATGTATGCGTTCAGCAAGTTTTCCTGGGGAAAGGACGCTTTGGTGGATAAGGTGAATCAAACCCTGGGGCTCAGTGACAAGGTCACCAGTGCTGTTGACCTGCTCCAGACCTATGGCATTTCCGAGGGGGCGGATCATCCGGGGGATGAAAAGATCGCCCGGATTGTGGCCCGTATCCTTGCCCCGGCCATTGAGGAGCTGGTGTTTGAATTTCATAAAGTCCTGGGGTATGCCCGCACAAAGGAAAATGTTCATGACATCGGCCAGGTCTATTTTTACGGATTTGCTTGTCTGATCAAGGGGCTGGATGCCTATGTTGAGAAATGGCTCAATATTCCGGCTGTCCAGGCGGATATGGGGGACAGGATTGAATCGGCCAGACAAATGGCATCATTGACCCCGGACCAGGCAGCCGGGTTCTGTCCCGTCCTGGGGCTGGCCATGAGGAAAATTCCATGGCTTTAATCGACATCAACATGATGCCGTGGGATGTATTGGAAAAAACCACGCGGTTTCGCCATATCCGGTTCTGGGCAAAATGCCTGATGCTGGTGATTTTTTTCCTGGGGATCAGCTATGGGGTCCTGCACCAATGGATGGCCGTCCAGAAAAAACAAGGACCGTCCCAGGTGAGTGCCGGCAGGGACCCGGTCGCTTCAAAGATGATGACCATCCGTCAGTTGCAGGATCAAATTCAGGCCATTCAGGAAAAAAACCGGTCCCTTTCCGCCCTGGTCCGGGGGCAGCTGTTTTTTGACATCATGGGGACGTTTTCCAGTTGTTTGAACGATGAAACATGGATCACAGCGCTTTCCATACAACAGGACCCGGAAAAATCCGACACTGCCAGGCTGGAATGTGAGGGGACGTCATGGAATCATCATTCTCTGGGTCTGTTTTTAAACCGTCTCTCCCAGACGCCCCGGATCCGGCAAGTGGTTCTGGGAAATGCCCATAACACCGACGGGACACTCCCTGCTGCAGCCACTGCAGGTGCTGAATTCCCAGGCGCCGTCCGGTTTAAGATATCCGCAACAATGAGGGGACTCTCTGACAATGACCCTTCAAATTAAACATCTGGACCTGGGTGCGGGTCTGGTTTTGATGGTCACAGTGATCCTGGGTGTTTTTTTTATCTATCAGGCTTATGAATCCGGCCAGAAAGACATTCAATTGAAACGTCACCTGCTGTCTAAACAAACAACGGATTTGACAATCGTGGAAAATAATCTGACCCTTCTCCAGGGGGTGCTGGCGGACAGCCAGGCCATATTGACCCGTCTGAACCAGAGAATTCCCCGTACTGCCGGGGTCGGGGATCTGCTAACCGTGATTCATGAGCAGATCAACCAGCGAAATATTGTTTTGACCCAGTTCAGCCATAAACCCCCGGAAAAGATTTCCCGGTATCAGCGCATTCCCCTTCACCTTATCCTGGAAGGCAAATTTCTTGCATTGTATCACCTGGTGCATGATGTTGAAACCTTGAACCGGTTGGTCATTATCGAATCCATCCGGATCACAACATCTGAAAAACAGGGTGTCTGCCGGATGGAATTAATGGCCAATGTATTCCAGGAAGGATTGTGATTGCGGGATATTACTGAAATGAGAGCCCTTGGCCATGCGTGAACAAAAAAAAATAAAGCAGGTGGCCATGGGGGTGGTTTCCCTGATTTTTGTGATCACCGCCTATGTCACTTTTTTCAAAGCACCACCGAAAAGCAGGCCTTCCCTGCCTGGCCCGCCGGTTCAGGGCATCCAGGCGTTGGATGGACCGGAACAGGGGCCGGATATCAAAACATCGGATACCGTGGTCATGGCCATCCCCCCCAACGGAAAACCAACGAAGGTCTTTCAGCCGTCCATCCGGGATATTTTCCAGGTGCCCAGGGCCATGGAAATGGCATCATCTCAAAAGGCTTCACCCCCAAAAGAGGCCTCCCAAAGCAGGACTGAAAAAGAAACACCCCTGTCAAACCAGGAACGGGATGCCATCAAAACTGCCCTGGCGTTTAAGGGGGCTATCCTGCATGGCAGCCGGTCCGTGGCCATCATCAACCATTCATTTTTCCGCATCGGAGACCGTATTAACGGATATCAGGTGATCTCCATTTCCGAAAAAGAAGTCAAGATTGCCTCCACCCGGGGAAAAATAACTTTAGAGATTCTAAAATATGATTAAACCATCTGTCTGCTCGTTGATCATTGCCGTTTTCCTGGTGACGATGTCCTGTCCCCTCTTTTGTGAGGAACGTCAATGGCCGCTCCAGGAAAATACCCATCCGGTGTCACTGAGTTTCAGGGACATGGATATCCGGGATGCGTTTTCCTCCCTGGCCATGGAGTTCAAGACCAATATGGTGCTGTCCTCGGAGGTCAAAGGCCCCATTACCCTGCATATCTTTGATACGACCCTGGAAGAGGCCATCTCCACCATTGCCCTGGCCGGGGGGTTTACGGCTAAAAAGGACGGTCATACCTTTCATGTGTTTAAAACCGATCTTCACCCGACAGCCGACAAAACAGATCCCCGGGTGTTTGAAACCCGGATTTTTAAATTGAATTATGTGGACATGGAAAAGATCAAGGAGACCTTGAACGCCTTGCCCGGACTTCAGCCCGTTGAAGTCCATGACGCCACCAAGTCCATCTTTGTGGAGGACACCCGGGAGAATGTTCAGAAAATTGAGCGGGTGCTCAACTTCCTGGATGCTGTGCCCAAACAGGTGTTGATTGAGGCCCGGATTCTGGAGGTGACCCTCACCGATGACATGTCCTATGGGGTGGACTGGAAAAGTATCTGGGGGGATGTGAATATGGCCACCAACGGGTTTTCCAGCGCCATTCTTCCGGATGGCCCAAACACGTCGCCGGTGGGCCTTGTTGGAAAAGGGGGGTTTGCCAACCTTTTTTCCCGGGTGGGCAGCGACCATTATATCTCCATGGCCATTGATGCCCTCAAGGAAAAAACAACGGTGAATACGGTTTCCACCCCCAAGATTCTGGCCATAAACGGCCGGTCGGCCCGGGTCCAGGTGGGGGGCCAACAGGGGTATAAGGTCACCACCAGCAACCAGGGCATTTCAACGGAATCGGTTCAGTTCATCAACACCGGTGTGATTCTTGAAATTACCCCCCACATTGATCAGGACAACAATATCCTGTTAAATGTCATGCCCACCATTAACACGGCAAAACTTGAAAATGATATTCCAGTGGTGAGTTCCACCTCGGTGTCCACCTGGCTGGTGGCCCGGGACGGTGAAACCATTTTCATCGGCGGCCTCATTGAGGACATTGATACCCACACCCGGCAGCAGGTACCGATTCTCGGGGATATCCCGTTGCTGGGGAACCTGTTCGGGCGGACCGTTACCAATAAAGCCAAAAGTGAACTCGTGGTCCTTATCACCCCCCGGATAATAGACAACGCCAAATATATCGTTCAACCGGATTAAACCGGATCGTTTTATGATCGTCAACTGACAATTTTCTCCGCAGTCCCCCCCGACTCCCGCCGGATTTATCTTTGTACCAGCCTTCTGCTGGTGGTTACACCATCCTCCCATTAAAATCGGTTAATCCATATCCATTGTCTTTTTCCATGGATGTTGGGCAGCGGTTAAAAAAACACAGGTTACCGTTAAAATCACTATTGCTATATTCCTGCTGAAGGCTTAATTTAGACTTTTTAAACCTTGATGGAAAGAGGACCGATGAGATCTGTTTTTTGGGTTGTTCTGGCCAGTATACTGTTGTTTTCCGGTTGTAAAACCCTTGAACCCGAACCCCGCCCCCCGCTTCCCATAATAATACCCGACCATTTTTCCATGGATCAAGGCGGCACTGAAACCATGGAGAGCTGGTGGCAAATCTTTGGCAGTGATGAGCTCAATGCCTTGATTCAGGATGCCCTGAACAATAATTTTGATTTAACGACCCTGGCGGCAAAAACGGCCCAGGCCGAAGCCCTGGTTAAAAAAGAGAATGCTGCTTTTTTCCCAGATCTGGGGTTCTCGGCGGGTGGCCAGAAACGCGGCACCCAGGTGAAACAGGGCGGTAAACGTGCGGTTTTTGATGACACCCATTCCTGGCAGGGGACCTTGAGCGGGTCCTATACGGCAGACGTCTGGGGGGAAACCGCCGCGGGTAAACAGGCCCGAATGGCCAGTTTAAAGGCTGCCGAACTGGCATTCAGAACGGCTGCCCTGGAAGTGACGGCCGGGATAGCCGAAACCTGGGTTGATATCATTTCCGTCCGGAACAAGAACCGCATCCTGGACCACCAGATCCAGATCAACCAGACCCTGTTGAAACTGCAACGCTTACGCTTTGTTAATGGAAAGGCAAATGCCCTGGATGTGTCCCAGCAGAGGGAAGCCCTGGCCGAGGCCAGTTCCCAGGTCCCCCTGCTGGAAAAGCAGGAACGACTGTTGTTAAACCACCTGGCCTTTTTGTCCGGGAAAACACAGGTGGATCCCCTTCAGGTAACCACCCCCCTTCTGCCGGAACCGGTGCCCCTTCCCCGGGTGGGGATTCCATCGGAACTGCTGAAAAACCGGCCCGATATACAGGCGGCCAGAATGCGATTGTCTTCAGCACTTTGGGAGGTGACCGCCGCCAGGGCAGATCTTTTACCCACGTTTAACCTGACGGCCCAGGCCCTGTTTTCCAGTGGGACTCTGGATCTGTTGTTCCAAAACTGGGTGGCCACCCTGGCCGCCAGCATTGCCGGTCCCCTGGTGGATGGGGGACTGCGACGGGCTGAGCTGGACCGGGTTCAAGCCGTGGTTGACGAAACCGTATCCGTTTATGCCCGGACGATAGCCCAGGCCATCTTTGAGGTGGAAGACCTTTTGGTGACGCTCCAGAAACAGGCAACCTATATCCGATTACTGGAAGAAGAACTTGAGGTGGTTCGCCTGACCTTGAAAGATGCCAGGGTCCAATACCAGAATGGTAAAAGCAGTTATCTGGCCTATCTCATTGCCTGGACCAGCATTGAACGGCTGGAAAGACAATTGGTGGGGGAGCGGGCAACGCTGGTCAAAGAGCAGATCAAACTTTACCGGTCCCTGGGATGGACAATGGTTCCTGAATTGAAATACATTCGAGACGTAAGATAGGGGTTGAATAGATGAAAAGGTGGCTGAATTAAGATGAGTGAGCGTAAAACAAAAGGGTCTGCACTCCGTCTGCTGATTCGCATTGCCGTGCCGGTCTGCCTGATCCTAGCAGGGGTGGCAGGATTTAATTATTTCAAGTCAAGGGAAGTGACACTCAAACGAAAACCGCCCCTTCGGCAGGCTGCCGTGGTAGAGACCCTTACCCTGGAACCGGGGAATTATCAAAGTTATGTTACGGTCATGGGGAAGGTCATGCCGGACAAGGAAATCATATTAAAAGCCCAAGTGTCCGGAGAAGTGGTGTCCATTTCTGAAAAGTTTGTCCAGGGCGGGTTGATGAAAAAGGGAGAGACCCTTCTGCGGCTGGAAGATTCAGATTATCAAATAGCGGTTCAAAAAGCCCAGAGTGCTGTGAATAAGGCCCTGTCAGACCTGGCCATTGAAAGAGGCAGCCAGCTCATCGCAAAAGAGGAGCTCAAATTGATTAATGAGGTTTCCCCGGTGGAGATGACGGGAACAGATCTGGCGTTGCGCAAGCCCCAGCTGGTCCAGGCAAATGCGGTGGTGGAGAGTGCCCGGGCAGACCTTGAACAAGCCCGGTTGAACCTGTCCCGGACCCGGGTCCGGGTGCCGTTTAATGCCCTTATCCTTGAAAAACAGGTGGATTCAGGGTCCCTCGTGCCTGCCCAGGGCACCCTGGCCACCCTGGTGGATGTGGATGCATACCAGGTTGAAGCCGTGGTGCCGCCGGACCGGCTGGCCGCCCTCAGGATCAATGAAACAACCGGCAGTGAGGCCATTATTCATTCCCAGTACTCGCAACAGACCTGGAAGGGCAAGGTGGTTCGAACCACCGGGAAAATAACCGACAAAAGCCGGATGGCCGGGGTCATTATCCTGGTGGCCGATCCCCTGGGCTTAAAGGGGACAGACAAGCGACCGCCCCTTCTGCTGGCGGATCATGTGGATGTCCGGATCATGGGACCCCGCCTGGAAAATGTCTTTTCCTTACCCCGATCCCTGCTCAGAGACGGGAACACGGTGTGGGTGTACCGTTCCGGGGTCCTTGAAATCAGAGCGGTGGGCCTTGCCTGGAAAGAAGACGGGGTGGTGTATGTCAATACCGGTATTCGTACCGGGGATGCCGTGATCACATCGGATCTGCCGGCACCGGTGAAAGGAATGGCCCTGCAGTCGGCATCCGGAGGCCGCCCATGACCCAGGGTGCGGATCCCCGGAAATTTCGAGGCCCCATTGCCTGGATGGCCGGCAATACCGTGGCCGCCAACCTGGTCATGGCCGTACTGCTGGTGGGCGGACTGTTTATGGGGTTTAGCATCACCCAGGAGGTGTTTCCGGAATTCAGCCTTGACCGGGTGACCATTTCTGTGGCCTATCCCGGTGCCAGTCCCGAAGAGGTGGAAAATGGTATTATCCGTGCCATTGAGGAGGCGGTGCAGGACCTGGAAGGCATTGATGAAGTGACGGCCACGGCCAGTGAGGGGGTGGCGTTTATCAGCATCGAAGCCCTGGAAGGAACCGATATCAATCGGCTGTGGCAGGAGATTAAAAGTGAGGTGGACCGCATCAATACCTTTCCGGATGAATCCGAAGATCCCCAGGTGATGATCGCCGCCAGGAAACGCGAAGTCCTCCGGGTGGCCCTGTACGGGGACGCGTTGGAAACAACCCTGCGGGCCCTGGCCGACCAGATCCGGGATGAGCTGCTCATGGATGAGGGCATCACCCAGGTGGAACTGGAAGGGGTTCGGGACCGGGAGATTCAAGTGGAAATTTCCCAGCAGACCCTGCGGCGGTTCGGCATTACCCTTCAGGATGTGGCCATTATCATCTCCAGGGCATCGGTGGAACTGGGGGGCGGCAGCATCAAAACCCGGGGGGGCGATATCCTTCTGCGGATCAGGGACCGCAAAGACTATGCCAGGCAATATGCCAGGCTTCCGATCATTACCCTGGAAGACGGATCCAGTGTATTGCTGGAAGATATGGCAACCGTGACCGAGGGTTTTGAAGATACGGACAATTGGGCGTCCTTTAATGGCAAGCGGGCCGTCATCATAGAGGTCTACCGGGTGGGGGATCAGACGCCGACCCAGGTGGCAACGGCAGGCAAAGCCGTGATCCAGCGCATCAATCGGTCATTGCCCGAGGGGGTCAGCCTCACCGTTTTAAGGGATTTATCCAAAATCTTTGCCCAGAGAGCGGATCTGTTGCTGCGGAATGGCTATTTCGGGCTGGGGCTGGTCTTTTTTTTCCTGGCCCTGTTCCTTGAAATCCGGCTGGCCTTCTGGGTCAGTCTGGGGATCCCCATCTCTTTTTTAGGGTCTTTTCTTTTTTTATCCCCCACGATGTTTTCCATTAATATGATCAGCATGTTTGCGTTTATTGTGACCCTGGGAATTGTGGTGGATGATGCGGTGGTGGTGGGGGAGAACATTTATTTTTGTCGACGTCAGGGACTGCCGTTTCTAACGGCGGCCATACAGGGAACCCGGAGCATTGCCATGCCCGTGGTCTTTAGTGTGATTACCAATATGGTGGCCTTTGTCCCGTTGCTGTTTGTGCCGGGCTTTATGGGAAAGGTGTTTAAAACCATTCCCATTGTGGTGATTGCCGTGTTCGGGGTCTCTTTGATTGAGAGCCTGTATATTTTGCCGGCCCATTTAAGTCATAAAAGCCGCCGGCCCTTATTTTTTCCCCTGAATTATCTTGAAAAATGGCAGGAACGGTTCAGCAAAGCCTTTGAAGCCTTTGTCAAAAAGAAATACGGCGGGGTGTTGTTCTGGCTGCTGCATCATCGCTATGCAGTTATTTCCCTGGGGATTGCATTGCTCCTGATCTCGGCCGGTTATGTGTCTTCCGGTCGCATGGGCATGGAGATGTTTCCCAAGGTGGAGTCTGATTATGCGTTTTGTGAAGCGTTCCTGCCCTATGGATCCCCCGCCCGGAGCTTGACCGCTGTTGAACAGCAATTGGTTCAAATGGCCCAGCAGGTGGTGGCTGACAATGGCGATCAGGATCTGTCCACGGGTATTTTTTCCCAGGTCAGTGATAACCGGGTCCGGGTCAGAATTTATCTGACCGATCCGGATGTACGACCCTTGAATACCTCCCAGGTCACCCATCTATGGCGACAAAAGACAGGGGTCCTTCCCGGGGTTGAGACCCTTACCTTTGAGTCCAACCGAGGGGGGCCGGGTTCCGGGAAAAATCTCACCGTCAGCTTGAGTCACCGAAACAAGGCGTATCTGGACCGGGCAGGGGAAGACCTTGCCCAAAGCCTGTCCGAATATCCCATTGTCCATGATATTGATGACGGATCTGCCAAGGGGAAAAAACAATTTGATATCACCGTGAGCCCGGCAGGCAAACAAATGGGACTCACCTCCCGGGAAGTGGCCAACCAGATCCGTCATGCCTTTCAGGGGGTCGCGGCCGTGAAAAACCAGCGGGGAAGAAGTGAGGTCACGGTCCGGGTCCGGTTACCGGCGACAGAACGCATGTCTGAAGCCACGTTTGAAGACCTGGTGCTCCAGGCACCGGCCGGGGAGATTCTGCTGCGCAATGCCGTAGATACCCTTGCCGGCAGGGCCTATACAACGATCATAAGAACCAATGGGAAACGCGAAATTTCCGTTACCGCCAATGTCCGGCCCCCTTCCCAGGCGGAAAATATTGTAACAGATCTGAAAAAGGATATCCTGCCGGCGCTGCTGGGCAAATATCCCGGGTTGTCGGTTAGTTTTAAGGGCCGTCAGGCAGATCTCCGGGAAAGTGTCTCGGCCCTGCTAAAGGGCCTGGGACTTGCATTGCTCTGTATTTTTGCCCTTTTGGCCATCCCGTTTAAGAGCTATCTGCAACCGTTTATCATTATGTTCTGTATCCCTTTCGGGATGATTGGGGCCATTGCCGGTCACCTGATCATGGGGTATTCCCTTTCCGTCATGAGTTTGTTCGGGCTGGTGGCCATGTCCGGGGTGGTGGTGAATGATTCGCTGGTGTTGATTGATTTTGCCAACCGACGGTATCGCCAGGGGGTGCCGGTGCTGTATGCGGTTCATGCCGCAGGGATTCAGAGATTCCGGCCGATTTTGCTGACCACGTTGACCACCTGCGGCGGGTTGGGGCCGATTATCCTGGAGACCTCCCGCCAGGCAAGATTTATGATCCCCATGGCCATTTCCCTTGGGTTCGGCATTTTGTTTGCCACCTTTATTACCCTTGTGATGGTGCCTTGCCTTTACATGATCCTTGAAGATATGAAACGCCTGTTTATCCCGGCAAAACAATTGCCGGAACCGGCATACGCACCAGAGGAACAGGAGATATAACCCATGAGTACGTTGAATTTAAACCGGGTCATGACGCCTCAATCCATTGCCGTGGTCGGGGCCAGCCCCAGGAAAGGCAGTGTGGGCGCAGTGATCATGGAAAACCTCATGGCCGGAGGATTTGCCGGAGAAATTTTCCCGGTGAATCCAAAGCATGCGGGTGTACAGGGGATTCAGACCTGGGCGGATGTTGCGGATCTTCCCCAGGCAGTGGACCTGGCCGTGATTGCCACCCCCATTGCCTCGGTCCCGGATATTCTTGAGGCCTGCAGCCGCAAACGGATGGGGGGCGCCGTGATTATTTCAGCCGGGGACAGTCTCTCCCGGGATCCGGAAAAAAAAATAACCGAACAGATCCGGGAGATCTCCCAAAGAACAGGACTGAGGGTCATTGGTCCGGACAGTGTCGGCATCGTGAACACGGCCCGGGGAATGAACACCAGTATCATGCATCGGATCCCCCTGCCCGGTAAAATTGCTTTTTTATCCCAGAGCGGTGCGGTCTGCTCGTCTGTCCTGGATATGGCCCTGCGGGAAAATGTTGGATTTTCCCATTTTGTAAACCTGGGATCCATGCAGGATGTCTGTTTTGCCGATATGTTGGATTTCCTCGGGTCGTTATACGAGGTGGAGAGTATTGTCATGTACGTGGAACGGCTGGTGGATATTCGAAATTTCATGAGTGCGGCCCGGGCTGTCTCCCGGGTCAAACCCATTATCGCATTGAAATCAGACCGGTCCGGTCCCCATATCCTCCCTTGTGAAGATGATATTTATGAGGCGGCTTTCAAGCGGGCAGGGATCCTGCGGGTCAGTGAACTTGAAGAATTGTTTGATTGTGCCCAGTTTCTGGCAAAGCAGAAACGTCCCCGGGGGTCGAGACTGGCCATTGTTTCCAATGGCAGCGGGATCGGGGTGATGGCCCAGGATGCCCTGGCCCGGCACGGGCTTAAGCCGGCAGACCTGTCTGAGAAAACCCTTGGTGACCTTGAAAATGTATTGAAAAAAAAATGGAGCCAAACCAATCCCATTGATCTGTCCAGAAGCGCATCCGACACCCATTATCTTCAGACGGCTGCCCTGTGCATGAATGCCCCGGAGATTGATGGCCTGTTGCTGTTGAGTTCTCCCGTGGGCACCTATGATTCCGAACCCCTGGCAAAGGAATTGGCCCTGCTGTTGAAAACCAGTCCCTGCCCCGTGTTTACCTCCTGGATGGGGGGGTTGGACGTTGATCGGTCCCGGGCGATTTTCAACCAGGCCGGCATGGTGAGTTATGAAACCCCTGAACGGGCCGTCCGGGCCTTTGTAAACCTGTATCAGTATGGGAAAAATATAGAAACGCTTCAGGAAATTCCCTACCGGACAGACACACGCCTGAATGTCAACCGGGTGAGGGCCCGGGAGATTATTCAACAGGGGCTAAAGATCCGGGGGGGACATCTGCCGGACCTCCTGGCAAAAGACCTGGTGGCCGCCTATGGCATTCCTGTAGTGGCCAGCCGGACAGTGGGTATCCCGGATTATGAGTTGACCATCAGTGCCCAGCGCCATCCTGCGTTTGGCCCGGTGATCCGGTTTGGCCTGGGCGGTATCATGACGGATGTGTTCAAGGATGTGTCCATGGCATTTCCCCCCCTGAACCGGCAGCTGGCCCGAACCGCCCTGGAAGAGACACGGATTTCAAAAGTGTTTGCCGGGTATCGGAAGATTGAACGACTGGACATGGCAGAGCTTGAAGAAATCCTGATCCGGTTGAGCCGGCTGGTGACGGATTTTCCGGAGATAGCAGCCATTGATATCAACCCGGTGCACGTAAAAGCGGGGCAAATGATGGCCGCCGGTGGCCGTGTGATCGTGGAGAAAACCCGGTTGAAATCGCCAGCCCATCTGATCATCAGCCCCTATCCCTACTGGCAGGAAACCGTTGTCCGGATCCGGGGGGATGAATCTCTTTTTGTCCGGCCTGTCCGTCCCAGTGATGCCCAGCAGATGATTGATCTGTTTGATGAACTGTCCCCGGAAACCGTGTATTTAAGATTTTTTTCCCCCATTAAAGAGATGTCCAGGTCCATGCTCATTAAATTGAGCCAGATTGATTATGACAGGGAAATCGCCCTGATGGCGTTTTCCGGAACTTCAGCGGACAGAAAACTTGTGGGGGTGTCCCGTATTATCTTTTTGCCCGATGGTAAACACGGCGAATTTGCCATTGTCCTGGCGGATGCGTATCACGGAAAAGGCCTGGGGAAAAAACTGCTCCACCATGCCCTGGTCTGTGCCCGGCAATACGGCCTTGAGCAGGTTTGGGGACCGGTGATCACCACCAATTCCCCCATGCTCAACCTGGCCAGGAACCTGGGGTTCAGGGTTGTAAGAGACCTGGATTCATCAGAATACAAAGTGATTCTTGACCTTGAGAATCTGGGGAAACTTTAAGGCGGATAAGGCGCTCAAGCCCCCCTCTGTGTTGGGAGGGTAAAAAGATGCAGGGAATTTTTATATAAAAATGCGACATCAGAGCCCCCGACGGGCCATGGGATCGGCCCGTTCGGACCCAAAGGCGATCCGCCCATTTGCCCTGCCGGGCGTTAAGAAGCGCAGGCTGTTTGAGGACACACCTGCCCGCAGTTCCTGCGCTTTAGACCGGTAGGGCAAATGGGCCGCTGACGGTCCGGGGCCGATCCCATCGCCCGTCGGGGGCGGCATAATACCATTTTCGTTATTGGTTGTGCCGTCAGGGCATAGCAGTTATTAGCGGTTAAAAAAGGATATTGATATGCACAAACACGGTAAGGATTATATTGTGTTTCCATTGGATTTTTCTTCCTTAAAGGAGGCAAAAGCCTATGTGAAACTTCTGGATGGATGGGTGGGGATGTTTAAAATCGGGCTGGAACTGTTCATTGACCAGGGTCCGTCCGTGGTCCGGATGATCCGAAAACACAGTGGGGCCAAAATATTTCTGGACCTGAAACTGCATGATATCTCTGCCACGGTTCACCGGGCCATGGCACGGGTGGCAGACCTGGGGGTGGATCTGGTCACGGTCCATTGTTCTTCTTCGGCGGCCATGCTGGAACGCGCCGTTGAAGGGGCAAAAGGGGACACCCGGGTTCTGGGGGTGACCCTGTTGACGGATAATGACCGGGAAACCCTTGAGGCCGCCGGATTTAAAGACCGGTTTGTACAGGATCCCCGCCTTCTGGTCCTGCACCGGGCCCGGATGGCCTATGAAGCCGGGTGCAGCGGGGTGGTGTGTTCCGGCCGGGAAGTCCAGCAGATCAAACAGCAGTTTGGACGAGACTTCCTGGCGGTCACACCGGGGATCCGGCCGGCATGGAGCCTGGTGGAACAAGATGATCAAAAAAGGATTACCACCCCGGGGCAGGCCGTTGCCCTGGGCAGTGACCTGATTGTCATCGGCCGGCCCATACGGGATGCCCAGGACCCTGCCGGGGCAGCCCAAACCGTTATTCAAGAGATTGAAGTCGCCTTGCGCCAGCCTTAACCGGTGCCATTATTTCCGGGGTTATTTTTCTTTGTCCAGTCCAAATGCCGAGTGGAGGGTTCTCACTGCAAGTTCAGCATATTTTGCCAGGATGACGCAGGAAATTCTGATTTCGGACGTACTGATTAACCGGATGTTGATATTCTCCGATGCCAGGGCCTGAAACATGGTGGCGGCTACACCGGAATGACTTTTCATTCCCAGTCCGATCACCGATACCTTGGCAATCTCAACTGCCGTCAGAATTTCATGGGCCCCCACCTCTTTTCCCACCCGTTCTGAAATTTCCCTGGCCCGTTCAAAGTCATCTTTGGTAACCGTAAAGGTCAAATCGGTTTCACCCCCCGAGCGGGTGTTCTGGATAATCATATCCACACCAATCTCTGCCTGGGCCAGGGGAGAAAATATTTTTGCGGAAATACCGGGCTGATCCGGCACCTTTTTAAAGGTGATTCTTGCCTCATTCATATCACAGGTAATACCGGATACCACCACACTTTCCATATCTGAACTCTCATTGACGACCATGGTTCCTTTCTCCTCATTAAATGATGACCGGACATGCACAGGGACATTATATTTTTTGGCAAATTCAACGGAACGGATTTGAAGTACCTTGGCACCCAATATGGCCATTTCAAGCATTTCTTCATAGGATATTCTGTCGATTTTTCTGGCACTGCTGCAAATTCTCGGGTCAGTGGTGTACACACCGTCTACATCGGTAAAAATTTCACAGACATCGGCTTTCAGGGCGGATGCAATGGCCACGGCCGACGTGTCTGAGCCGCCCCGGCCAAGGGTGGTGATGGCACCGTCTTCGTCCGCACCCTGGAAACCGGCAACCACTGCAATGTGGCCGTCGGCCAGGGCATGGAGGATGTTGGTGCCGTTAATATCCATAATTCTGGCCTTGCCTGAAATTTTGTTTGTCTGAATGCCGGCCTGGAATCCAAGAAACGATTTTGCCTTGTATCCCCTGGATTTGAGGATCATGGCCAGCAGTGCTGCCGTTGTCTGTTCACCCGTGGCCAACAGGACATCCAGTTCTCTTTTGTCAGGTGTTTTTGAGGCTTGTTCGGCAAGACGGATAAGACTGTCGGTCACACCTGACATGGCCGACAGGACCACCACGATCTGGTCGCCCTGGTCCTGGGATTTCTGGACCCGGTCTGCCACCCGGTTGATATGTTCAATGTCTGCAACAGACGTCCCACCATATTTTTGTACGCGTAAAGCCATAACAACTCCGATAGAGTAAATAGGTTAAATTATGGAAACAATCTGCTTAACAGATTTGTTCCCGATTGTCCAGAGGCAAAAACAGATATTTTTCGGTTATAGTGGTCATCAAATGTAAACCGTATTTCAAGATCAAATTGAAAGGAAATCTCCGCCAGGATCCCGGGCCACTCTACCACGATAACATGGGTGTCATCCACCAGGTCATCAAACCCGATGTATTCCAGTTCCTCCACAGATCCGAGCCGGTAAAGGTCCAGGTGGCAGAGGGTTAAGGTCTGGGCCGGATACTCATTGATAAGGGTGTAGGTCGGACTTGTGATATAGGTTTTTTCACTGATACCCAGTCCTTTGGCAAGTCCCTGGACAAAGGTGGTCTTGCCGGCGCCCAGATCACCGATCAGGGCGATGGACACCCCTTGGGAAATGCCTTTGCCCACCGCCTCTCCCAGTTCAAGGGTCTGTTGGGCACTTGTTGACGTCAGGGGGTTCACAACAGATCCTGATGAATGGTCCGGGGAATACGCTGGACCATATCAGTGGCCAGGAACCCGAACCGCCCCATGTCCCGGGACAGATGATCCGCACACAACCCATGGATGTAAACACCGGCAAGGCTGGCCTGTTCCGGGGAGAATCCCTGGGCACAGAAGCCGGCGATCATACCGGTCAGTACATCTCCCATTCCGCCACAGGCCATGCCGGGATTCCCGGTGGGACAGACATAGGATCGGCCATCGGGAAGGCTGACAATGGTCTGGGCGCCTTTCAGCACCACAAGGGTATCAAATGCCCTGGCAAATTTTGAGGCCCTGCCGATCCTGTCTGCCTGGATTTCTGAGACGGTTACCCCACACAGCCTTGCCATTTCACCGGGGTGGGGGGTGATGACGGCCGGGACTTTTTTCTCGTTCAACACATCTGGGGTATCTGCAATCCCGTTGAGGGCATCCGCATCCAGAATCAGGGGGACCTCACTGGTTTGAATGAGGGCCTGGACCAGTTGCCGGGTGCCCGCCCGGGTGCCGAGACCCGGACCCAGTGCCAGGGCCTGTTTCCCCGTTAAAAGGGTTTGAATCTCCGCCAGACAATGATCGGATAAATACCCTTTTTCCCGTTCCGGTAACGGGCAGGTCATGGGTTCTAAGACCAGGGATTCCATGATGGGATTGAGGCTCTGGGCCACCCCCAGGGTGACCAGTCCGGTTCCGCACCGCATGGCCGCATTGGCGCAAAGGGCTGCAGCGCCGGTTTTTCCCACTGAACCGGCAATCACCAGCAGATGACCGTAACTGCCTTTGTGGGTCTGGAACCCCCGGGGATGAAACCAGGCTGCAATATCCTTTTTTTCCATCACGGAGAGGGAAATATTTTTTTCCCGGGCAATGAAATGGGGAATACCAATATCAATGACCGCAAGATCACCGGTGTAGGTCTGTCCCGGATAGAGAATCTGGCCCCGCTTGGCGGCGGCAAACGTGGCCGTGGCATCGGCCTTCACCGCAACCCCCTGGGGCTGACCTGTATCCGAATGAAGGCCTGAAGGAATATCCACTGAAAAAACGGGATTTGGGGAGGCATTCATCAATTCAATGGCTGCCTTGAAAATTCCCCGGACCGCTGAATTCAGACCGGTTCCCAACAGGGCGTCAATGAAAAAATCATGATGAAGCATCTTTGTTTTATGGTGTTCAAACGCCTCGGCATCCGGTATTTCAATGAGGGAACAGGCCGGGGATCGATCACATAGTTTTTCAACAAGATCCATATTGTTTTTTGCATCTCCGGCGACCTTATGCTTGGGCGACAATAAAAAAACAGTGACGGGAATGCCCTTTTCCATTAATAACCGTGCCATGACAAATCCATCTCCGCCATTATTTCCCCGGCCGGCCATCACGGCAATTTTCTTTGCGTGAAGCAGACCAAATTTTCTAATCAGAAAATCAAAGGCGCCCCGTCCTGCGGTTTCCATTAAAACGCGTCCGGGAATGCCAAAAGATTCGATGGTCTGTCGGTCCATATCCTGCATTTGATTCGCGGTAACAAGTATCATGGGTTTCCTCCCTTGATCGAATAATGTGTTCACCTGTAAATCCAGATTATCTTACATGATTTTACGGTAATTTAAACCCCTTTAACGGTTAAAATTTTTTCCAAAGAGAATCCGTTATTGAATAATCGCCGGAGATGTATTAATAATATGCTTACTCAAATTTTTGATGTTGAATGGATGACAGGATTTGTGGGGTCTTTCCCGTTGATAGTGCATTGAACCAAGAGGCTCAAGATGACGCATAAACCGGCTTATGAAGAATTAGAAGAAAAAATTCGGTTTTTTGAATCGGAAACCGCCAAAAGAAAAAAACTGGAGGCAGAACTTCATGAAAAAAGTCAACGTCTGATTGATACCAATAAAAGCCTGGAAAAGGCCATGTTTGTCTCCAATCAAATGACCGCAGATGCTGAAATCAGGAACTACCAGCTGGAACTGGAAATTCAACAGAGAATCCATTCTGAAAATATCAATAAAGCCATTTTTAAAATTTCCAATGCCATCAATACAACCGAAAGCCTGGTTGACCTCTACCGGGAGATCCATCAAGCCCTGAAGGGGGTCATGGCGGTCAATAATTTTTTTATCGCCACCTATGATCAAAAAAAAGACCTTGTGTCCTTTCCCTATCTCGTGGACAATCAAGGGGATGCACCGCCTTTTTTATCGGATATCAGCCTGAAAAAAGGATCCCTGACACGGGCGGTCATTGTTTCTGAAAATCCGGTATTTATAACACAGGATAAATCGATTAAAGGCGATGGGTCCATTGATCTGGAAGCCTGTCTGGGGGTTACGCCCCAGGCATGGCTCGGTGTACCCTTAAAGATAAAAGGCGACGTGATCGGGGTAATGGCAACCCAGAGTTATACCGATAAAAATCAGTACTCCCTGTCGGATCATGATATTTTTGTGTCCGTATCAGAACAGGTGGCCCTGGCCATCGAGCGGAAACGCGCCAATGAAGCCTTATTGGAGAGTGAGAAAAAGCACAAAACCATATTGGCCAGTATTGAGGATGGATATTGTGAAGTGGACAAAACCGGTTTGTTCACGTTTGCCAACGAGGGCATGTGCAAAATTACCGGGTATACCGGCCAGGTATTGCTGGGGATGAACAGCATTGACATGCTTTATCCTAAAGATAAAGATCGGGTGATGAACGTCTTAACCCAGACGTATCACTCGGGTGGATATTTGACGGAACTGACCTATCGAATGGTTCGAAAGGACAGGTCCGTCAGGCATGTTGGCGTCTCCGTATCCATCATGACGGGAATTGGGGGCAAAAAGATCGGATTCCGGTCGGTGGTAAGGGATATTGACAAACGAAAAAAAGTTGAAGAAGAGCTGATCTATACGGCTTCCCATGATGCACTGACCGGCCTGAACAATCGAAAAGCATTTTATGACTATTTTGATCGCTGCCAGCAGCGATCAAACCGGGAAAACAACAAAATCGCCCTGTTTTTTCTCGATATTGATCGATTCAAACGGGTGAATGATACCCTGGGCCATGAAGCGGGTGACGCGCTGCTCAAGGAGATTGCCAACCGGTTAAAAACATCCCTGAGAAAAACAGATTTTATTGCACGGATGGGGGGCGATGAGTTTATCATTCTTATTGATACACATTTGAGTTTTCAGCCTGAAACCGTGGCCCAAAAAATTGTATCCCTGTTGTCCGCCCCCTACCACATCAACCATCATACCATTGACTATATTTCTTCAAGCCTTGGTGTCAGTATCTTCCCGGATGATTCAACCGATGTGAATGAATTAATCAATATGGCTGACAAAGCCATGTATCGTGCCAAGCAAATGAAAAATCAATACCGGTTTTTTTTCCGGCCGGGCCCAGAGGAATAAAATCTGCAACCGTCCCCTGTTTTGACGGCCGCCTGTCCTGGCCTCTTTTCCCGGGCCGTTATTATGCCGGACACAGGTTTTGACTTTTCAATGGAAAGTGACTATATTATGCTTCACTTTTTTTAGGACACAGGCATCAATGAAAGGCAAACGGACAGGATATGGAAATACCTGAGGTTAAAATCGGTTCCGGATATGATGTTCACCGGCTGGTATCGGGCCGGAAGTTGATCATCGGTGGTGTCCATATTGACTTTCACCGGGGCCTGGCCGGTCATTCCGATGCCGACGTGTTGGTTCATGCCGTGTGTGATGCGATTCTGGGTGCGGCAGGACAGGGGGATATCGGCGATCATTTCCCGGATACAAATCCTGCCTATAAAGGCATTTCCAGTATGATCCTGCTGGAAACGTGTGCGGCATTGCTGGCCAGTGAAGGATATGCCGTAGCCAATATGGATTGCATTGTGTTTGCCCAGGTTCCCCGGATCAGTCCCTACAAGCGGCAAATGGAAGAAAATATTGCCCGGGCGTTGAAAATGGCGTCCCACCTGGTGAATGTAAAGGCCACCACCACTGAAAAACTGGGGTTTGTTGGAAAAGAGCAGGGCATTGCCGCCCAGTGCACGGTATTGGTCACCGCCATCCCCAAACCAGACACCAGGGAAACCTATAATGGGAACGAATAGAACAGGAAAAATAGAATGGGTTTAAAAGTATATAATACCTTGCATGGTAAAAAAGAAGAATTTGTCCCCTTGACAAAAGGGCGAGTCAAAATGTACGTCTGCGGTCCCACTGTATACGATACCAGCCATATCGGTCATGCCCGTTCCGTTGTGGTGTTTGATACGATTTTCAGATGGTTGACCCGGCTGGGGTATGCGGTTACCTATGTGAGAAACTTTACAGATGTGGATGATAAGATCATTAAAAAATCCAATGAGCTGGGGGAAGCGTGTTCAGCCATTACGGAAAAATATATTGATGAATTCCACGCGGAAATGGATGCCCTCAATGTGTTGCGGCCCAGTGTTGAACCCAAGGCCACCGAGCATATTCCGCATATTATTAATTTTATCCGGATGCTCATTGACCGGGGCAAAGCCTATTTTGTCGACGGGGCCGGGGTTTATTTTTCCATTGATGGCTTTAAGGAATATGGTAAATTGTCCGGCCGGAATCCCGAGGACATGCGGGCCGGGTCAAGAATCGCCGTGGATGAACAAAAGAAAAACCCCCTGGATTTTACCGTGTGGAAACCGGCAAAGCCGGGGGAGCCTTTCTGGGAAAGCCCCTGGGGCAACGGCCGGCCGGGCTGGCATATCGAGTGTTCGGCCATGAGCTATGAATACCTTGGGGAAGGATTTGATATCCATGGGGGCGGCAAAGACCTGATCTTCCCCCACCATGAAAACGAGATCGCCCAGAGTGAGGCGGTCTTTGGCCGGCAATTTGTCAAATACTGGATTCACAACGGGTTTGTGGACATTAACAATGAAAAAATGTCAAAATCCCTGGGCAATTTCACCATGATCAAGGAAGTGCTGGACACGTATCCCCCTGAGGTGATCCGCATGTTCCTGTTGTCCAATCATTATCGCAGCCCCATTGATTACAGTGAAGATTCCATGAGAGAGGTTTCCATGGGGCTGGACCGGATTTATGCCTTTCTTGAACGACTGGAAAACGCCGGTGTAACCGGTGACGGGTCTCAAACGGGCGCGTTGTGGGATGATTTTTCCCATGCCATGAACGATGATTTCAATTCAGCAAAGGCCCTGGGCGATGTGTTTGATGCCGTCAAAAAAGGGAACCGGCTGCTGGATGATGTTCATGACAGGCCGGATGACGATGTCCTGAAATCCTTAACCCTCGTTTATACCGATATTCGGGCCATCTCCCGGATCCTGGGGATATTTCTACTGGACCCCCATACCTATTTCACCGATAAAAAAGAAAAGGGCATGGCCGACCAGGCCATTGATCCCCTGGAAATCGAAGACTTGATCCAGCAGCGGGCAGATGCCCGGGCGAACAAGGATTTTTCCCGGGCGGATGAGATCCGGGACCAGCTGCAACGCCGGAACATTGTCCTGGAGGATGGCCCCCGGGGAACCACCTGGCGAGTGGAATAGACCTTTCTATATCCCCTTGAAATGCATCCTTTTTCACACAGCCCTTATCGATCCGGCCCCATTCACCGATCCTGCCGGAAAATTTTTTGTTATGGCTCGATTGCCGGTATGACCCTTGTGGAAGTGATGATCGCAGTGATGATATTAGGCATTCTCATGACCGGTTTGACACAAATTTTCGGCACGCTCACCCGGTCCATGCAGTTTGCCGATGATCATTCCCAGACCAACGGGACCGCGTATTTTGCCATGGCCCGGATGGTCAGTTTCGTTGCGGGTACCGATGAGATCCAGATGCCTGGCGATGATGCGGCCGAGCATGATCAGTTGATCGTGGCAGAGCGGATCCTGGACCTGGTCGACAACACCCGGGCAGCCGGCAGCGATGGGATCCCGGATGCCGATACCGATGGGGACGGCCTGGTGAACGAGGGCGGGGGCGATGTGAAAGAGTATGTGTCCTTTGCGCTGGACAAGACCGATCCGGACAATTGGAAACTGGTGGAAACCCTCCCGGATTATCAGACCGCGGATACCGCCGATACCCGATCCCCCCAGGTCATCTGTGAACATGTCACCGGCTTTGTCACCCAACAGCTGACCCCCGGTGTGGTGCGCATCCGCCTGGCCACCGGGAAAAATGCCATGGCCGCTGTCCTGGAAAACCGGGCCCTGGCCCGGCTGCTCACCCCCTGAAATGCCACTGGTTCCTGTTATTTTTTTTTCAGTTTTGCCCAGGCATCCCTCAAGGTCACGGTCCGGTTAAATACAGGGTGATCCCCAAGGATGTCTGTTGAGCCTTGGTGCGCTGAATCCAGGCAAAAGTATCCCAGCCGTTCAAACTGGTACACGGTTTCAGGGGCTGCCTCCCCCAGGCTTTTCTCCAGCTTGCAGGATGCCAGGGTTTCCAGGGAATCGGGATTTAAGTTTTCAATAAAATCCTGTTTGTTTTGTTCCGGGTTTTCATCTTTAAACAGCCGGTCATAGAGATTGACACGGGCATCAATGGCATCTGCTGCATTGACCCAGTGAATCGTGCCTTTGACTTTCCGGCCGTCCGGGGCATTGCCCCCTTTGGTGGCCGGGTCATAGGTGCAGATCAGTTCGGTTACCTTACCATCAGGGTCTTTGATCACCTGTTTGCAGGTCACAAGATAGGCATACCGCAACCGGACTTCCCGGCCGGGGCCCAGGCGGAAGAATTTTTTCGGGGGCGCCTCCATGAAATCATCCTGTTCCACATAAATTTCCCGGGAAAAGGTGATGGTTCGGGTGCCCATTTCCTGTTTCTGGGGATGGTTTTTGGCCACCAGCTCTTCAGTCCGATCCTGGGGATAATTTTCAATGGTGACCTTTAGGGGCTTTAATACGCCCATGACCCGGGGGGCTGTTTCGTTCAGGTCATCCCGTAAACAACTTTCCAACAGCCCCATATCAATGCGGCTGTCTTTTTTGGAAACGCCGATAATATCACAGAACTGCCGGATGGCCGAAGGGGTATAGCCCCGTCTTTTCATTCCTTCCAGGGTGGGCAGTCTGGGGTCGTCCCAGCCCTGGACATGGTTTTCTTCCACCAGTCGCTGCAGTTTCCGTTTGCTCAACACGGTAAAGGTGATGTTCATCCGGGCAAATTCAATCTGCTGGGGGTGGCAGGGGGTTTCAAGCTCGTCCAGGATCCAGTCATACAAAGGCCTGTGATCCTGAAATTCAAGGCTGCACAACGAATGGGTGATGCCTTCCAGGGCATCGGAAAGACAATGGGTAAAATCATACATGGGATAGATGCACCATTGATCCCCGGTCCTGGGATGGGAGGCTTTTTTCACCCGGTAAATGATGGGATCCCTGAGGTTGATATTGGGGGAGGTCATGTCTATTTTGGCCCGGAGGGTATGCTCGCCTTCACCAAACTCACCCGCTTTCATCCGGCCGAACAGGTCCAGGTTTTCTTGTACTGATCTGTCCCGGTAAGGGCTGTTTTTGCCCGGTTCGGTCAAGGTGCCGCGGTATTCCCGAATATCGTCGGCCGTCAGGCTGCACACATAGGCTTTGCCTTTTTTGATCAGCTGGACGGCAAAATCATGGAGTCGGTCAAAATAGTCCGAGGCAAACAAGGGGGTGCCATAGTCAAATCCCAGCCAATTGACCGTTGATTTGATGGAATCAATATAGACCTGCTTTTCTTTTGTGGGATTGGAATCATCAAACCGTAAATTGCACCTGCCATTAAACTTGCCGGCCATATTGAAATTCAGACAAATGGATTTAGCATGGCCGATATGAAGATATCCGTTGGGTTCCGGTGGAAAACGGGTGACGACCTTTCCCTGGTTTTTATTGTTGTTTATATCTTCTGTGATAATTGATTCAATAAAATGTCCCTTTTTAATGTCTGCGTCCATTTATCTGTTTATCCTTGCAGTTAGTGTTGAATTTAAAAGTTCTTATCTCAACTTTCGGACGTTAGCTTTAATCGACGGGGTCAGGCTTTTTTTATGGTGCTTTTTATCACTATTTCATAACCAGACAGGTAAAAAGTGCCATAAGGAAAGCCTGACCCCATGTAAAAATGGCCAACTCCGAAAGTTGAGCTCTTATTTATCACAGTTTTGATTTGAGAGGCAAACACTATTGCGTTTTATCATGAGAAGTGGTGTTCTTTTCCTGTCTTCCGGCATGGTTTTGGTGTAGGATAGGAGGGAACAAGGTCAGGCTTTTTTTGGGGTGAAGGCGATCATTATCCCGTGCTCAGCCGGGAAAAAAATAATAAAGATGGCCTGACCTCATTTGTTGATGACCCCAATTTATGTGTCTGGAGAAAAATTGAAAATGAATGAAGACCGCCTGGTGAAAATTGAAATAAAGATTGCCTTTCAGGAAAAGACCATCAAAGACCTGAACGATGTCCTTTACGAACAGCAGCAGGAGATCGAAAGACTCGGTTTCATCGTTAATACCCTGGTCAAGCAGCTGAAAGCGGTCTCGGAATTCGTCCCGGGAAGTGCTGCACCGGCAGATGAACAGCCGCCCCATTACTAGCCGCCAAAAAAATAACCCCCTGGCGCCGGGTGTAATGGGGGGCCTTTAAAAATGTGGCTTTATGCTGCCGCCTTTTGGGCCAACATCTCCCGGATTTTAGCCACTTCCGTATTGGCCAGATATTCGTCAAAGCTCATGAGCTGATCAATGACGCCACCGGGGGTGATCTCGATGATCCGGTTGACCACGGTATTCACGAACTCGTGGTCATGGGAGGTGAACAGGATCACCTCCGGGTATTTGACCAGGCTGTCATTTAAGGCGGTGATGGATTCCAGGTCCAGGTGATTGGTGGGTTCATCCAGTATCAGGACATTGGATCCGGCCAGCATCATCCGGGAGAGCATGCAGCGGACCCGTTCCCCCCCCGACAGGATATTGATCTTTTTCAAGGCCTCTTCCCCGGAAAAGAGCATCCGCCCCAGGAAGGTCCGGGCAAAGCTTTCTCCTTCTTTGGGAGGCGCAAACTGCAGGAGCCAGTCGATGAGGTTTTGGTCACCAGTGAAAAACGCGCCGTGTTCTTTGGGAAAATAGGAATGGGAAATGGTGACGCCCCAATTAAAACTACCGCTGTCCGGTGCCATCTCTCCGGCCAGGATCTGGAAGAGGGTGGTCTTGGCCAGGCTGTTTGTACCCAAAAAGGCGATTTTATCCCCGTTGTTCACAACAAAACTCACGTTGTTCAATACCTTTTCTCCATCAATGGTCTTGGTGAGTCCGTTGACTTCCAGGATGACATTGCCACAGGCACGTTCCGGCTGAAAGCTGATAAAAGGATATTTTCTGGAGGATACCGGCATGTCTTCAATGGTGAGTTTTTCCAGGAGTTTTTTCCGGGAGGTGGCCTGCTTGGATTTGGAGGCATTGGAACTGAACCGCTGGATAAAGGCCTTCAGGTCATTGGCCCGGTCCGTGGTTCGTTTGTTGTCCGCCTGTCGCTGCTTCAGGTTCAGTTGACTGGCCTGGTACCAGAAATCGTAGTTGCCTGCGTATACTGATATTTTGTTAAAGTCAATGTCAGCAATGTGGGTGCACACCTGGTTCATGAAATGGCGATCATGGGAGACCACAATGACCGTGTTTTTGAACCGGTAGAGAAAGTCCTCCAGCCAGGCAATGGACCGGATGTCCAGGTTGTTGGTGGGCTCATCCAGCAGCAGGACGTCCGGGTTTCCGAACAGGGCCTGGGCAAGGAGGACCCGCACTTTTTCTCCGCCTTCCAGTTCCTTCATTCGCTTTCCGTGGGCGGCTTCGAAAATCCCCAGGCTGTTCAGGAGTACGCCGGCTTCCGACTCGGCTTCATAGCCGTTCATCTCCCCGAATTCGATTTCAAGCTCCCCGGATTTAATGCCGTCGGCCTCGGAGAAATCCGGTTTGGCATAAAGGGCATCCCGCTGGCGCATGGTATTGTACAGCTTTTCATGGCCCATGATCACCGTGTTTAAAACCGTGTCCTCGTCAAAGGCAAAGTGGTCCTGTCGTAACATGGCGATGCGCTCCCGGGCGCCCACAAAAACATCTCCCGAGTCCGCTTCGATATCCTTGGCAAGGATTTTTAAAAAGGTGGATTTCCCCGCACCGTTGGCGCCGATGAGTCCGTAACAATTGCCCGGTGTAAACTTTATATTAACGTCTTTGAACAGGACCCTCTTGCCATAGGCCAGGGTGATGTCACTTGTGCAAATCATGGTTGGTTGGTTTCCTTATTTTATTAAACAGAAAACCACAGGACGGATCCTGTGGTTTCAAAATCGGCTGTAATATATCATTTTTTCCGATAAAAGAAAACCCCTGTTTTTGCCTTGGGTTCCCGACGGATCATTGAATGGTGATATGGCCGCTGATACCGCTCACCCGGATGGTCCGGGTCTGGCTGCCGGCGGCTATCACATAGTCAACATCGGCAATCCGTTCGTTTCCGACCCCATCAAAGGTCAGTTTGACCGGTCCGGACAGAATCGTCACGGTTTCCAGGCCCGGCACGGTGTCAAAGTCAATGGTATACCAGCTGTTTGTCAGCGGGTGAAGGACCACGCCGTCGGCATTGACCGGCGGGGTATTGTTCAGTTGCAAGGGGGGCACTGCATTGGGGTACGGGGCCGTGTCCACGATCGCGAAGCTGTTGTTTGCCGTTGAAAGGGTCAGCTTAAACGGTCGCTGGTAGCGCCTGGAAAGGGATGCCGCGTATTCGACCCCCGAGACCATGATTTGGCAGGCACGGAACAGTCGCCGGTCCAGCGTCCAAGTGTTGACGGTGGCAAAGCTCGCCATGCCTAAAATACCAATGATCATAATGACGATCATCAGCTCCAGCAGGGTAATTCCCCTTGAACAGGATGCCGGGACAAGGCCGGGGCCTGGAAACCCGACCGGTTTCAGCCATGATGTTTTCCGACGCAACCGGTTGTTCATTTAAAAATCTGCCTTCAGGGTTTTAAAGACAATGGTGTCCAGGGTGACTGAAATTTTTATCAGACCACCAATACCGCTGCTGGCATCCGTGATGCTCACCTCCGGTACATACGTCTGGCCGTTAAAACTGACGGTTTCCTGGGCAGTGGCCGGTCCGCCTAGGACAGCGGCAAGCGAAGTCGGGTACCCCATGTGGGGGTACAGGGTAGCGTAGGACAGCCCGGTCAGCCGGTTCAGGGTTCCCTGGGCCCCTGCCGTCATCACTGCCCTGCGGTGCTGGTCGGCCATGGCAGCAAATGATGGGAAAAATGAAGAGATCATGGGGCCGATGGCAATGGCCATCAAAAGAATCACGATCATCAGGTCCATCATGAGGAATCCCCTGATTTTGACACGGTTTTTTACAGGCGGTGGGCAGGGCAAAAAAGGCATTATTTAATAAATTTCCTCCACAATGGTAAAGACGGGCTCCGGGGTTGTCGGGGCGTAGTGAATGTTCTGGGGGCCCTTGAGCATTGCATCCACCGCAGGTCCGCCGTCACCTGAAAACCCGATCAAACCGTTTCCGGCTAGGGTGGTGATAATCCCGGTGGCCCCGTCCACCCTTCGGATGCGGTTGTTGCCCGTGTCTGAAATGTAGATGTCACCGTTGGCAAAGCCCAGGGCGCCTGCGGATAATTTGATCATTGCCAGGGTGGCCGGGATATTGTCCCCGTTATACCCGAGTGACCCGACAATCCCTGCCACCGTTGTCAGCGTGCCCGTGGCAGCATCGATTTTTCGAATAACAGCATTTCCCGTATCTGCTATAAAGAGGTTGTCCTGGCTGTCAGCCGTGATGGTCCCCGGTGTTTGGAGCCCGGTGATGAGGGTGGTGATGATGCCGGTGGTGGCATCCACCCTTCGGATGCAGTTGTTGCCCGTATCTGAGATAAAGACATTGCCCGAAGAATCCACGGTCACCCCCTCGGGTTTTTTCATTGTTGCGGCCGTGGCCAGGCCGCCGTCACCCGTGTAGCCCAGCGTGCCGCAAATGCCGGCAACCGTGGTGATGATGCCGGTGGTGGCATCCACGCGACGGATACAGGAGTTGAGGACTTCCGTAAAAAAAAGATGGCCGTTTCCATCAAGGTCCATGGCCTGGGGGCTTTTGATCTGTGCATCCAGGGCCGGGCCATTGTCCCCTAAGGTACCGACTGTGCCGGTACGGTTCACCAGAGGGGAGATGATGCCTGTTATGGCATCCACCCGTCGAATTCGATTGTTCCCCGTGTCTGCAATAATGACATTGCCGTCAAGGTCACCCACCACGCCCGCAGCCCTTGAGAGCAGGGCATCAATGGCCGGACCGCCGTCTCCGGTATCGCCGATTCTGGTTCCCTGGCCGGCCAGGGTGGTGATGATGCCGGTGGCCAGATTAATCTTACGAATGCAGGAATTGCCCGAATCCGCAAAATAGACCGAGAGGAAGTCCGGGGGCTGGGCAATCCTGATCCCCACCTGTTCAACCTGTGTTCCCCCCAACAGGCCTGCACTGACCATCACAACATCTTCATACCCCCCAAGGGAACAGGTGAGCGCCTTGAGGGTATAGGTCTTCCCGTCAAAGACAAACGGCTCTCCATTGGCTGCTGTTCGCCAGTCCGGATCATTTTTCAACTGCCAGACGGCATAGGCCCTGGCCGCCTGTTGTCCAAACGCCGTGTGGATGGTTGATGCATGATTTGCGCTGATCCGGGTTTCCATGAAGGTACTTTGGTTCAGGGTCATTGCCGTGAGGCTGAGTACCATGAGGATCCCCATCATCATGCTCACAAGGATAAAGCCGCCGGTGGTGCGGGCCATCAATATGTTACGATTGGGTTGTTGCATGCCTTCCTTTGTCTCATCTCAACTGACAGATCCTGTTTCATTCGTTGTTATGCGCCATGCCATCTCCCCGGACAAAAAGCCCCCGCGTTTTCCCGTCTTTCAGGTTGAAAAGCCCTAGCTCACAGATCCTTAAATAGGGAATGGCCGTACTGGTACTGGTCACCAGGGACAAGAGGGGATCTTCAAAAATACATCCCAGGTCTTTGGCTGCCTGGTTCACCTGGTTCGTCTTTTGGGCAACCTTTTCCACGGGAAGGTCCGACATCAGTCCCATAATGGGCATGGGCAGTTCCGCCACCACCCGGCCCCGGGCTGTGACAACGGCCCCTCCCTGTAATTCTGTGATCCGGTTCACGGCCAGGGCCATATCTGTTTCATCTGCACCCATAACCGTGATATCCCGGGTGTCCCAGGAGCCACTGGAGGCAATGGCCCCCTGTGTCATGCCCACCCCTGAAACCAGGCCGGTAAAGCAGTTGTTTGATCCAGTGACCCGATCCAGGGCCGCAATCTTGATCGTATCCGTTTCAATATCCGCCGGGATTCGGCCGTCAACCACCGGCATGGACCGTATGGTTTCCCGGGTGACCAAAGGGGTCAGTTTTTCAATGATCCGCACATCCACCTGTTCCAATCCCGGGGGCGCGGATATCATAAAATCCTCGGCAGAAAAGATTTTTTCCAGGTTCACCGTGTTCAGGCTTTTCTTTGAATACCCATGGACCCTTGGCGAAACAACACATTTTCCCTCCCTGGCAACAACGCGTCCATTGCTGATCACCCATAGCGGTGCGATGTGCCGGATATCGGGGATGATACACAGGTCGGCAAACCGTCCCGGTGCAATCCCCCCCACCATATGATCCATCCCAAAATGCTCAGCCACGTTCAATGTCACCATTCTGACGACATCCACAGGGTTAAATCCCAGGTCAATGGCTTTCTGGGCCACATATTCCATGGTGCCTTTTTCCAGGAGAAATTCCGGGGACACACTGTCGGTTACCAGGATCAGCCGCCTCAGATCCACCCCCTCGTCCTTTAGGGGGGAAATTGTTTCAAGATCCGCTCGAATCCCCCCTTCCCGGACCATGACATAGAGCCCCATCCTTAATCGTTCCAGGGTCTGGGCCATATCAATGGGTTCATGACAGGAGGACACCCCGGTCCCCACATAGGCGGCCAGTTTTCCCCCCTTTGCACCGGCAGAATGGCCCTCCACGGTCTTTCCCAGCGCCAGGGCCTGGTTCATAAAGGGCAGAACCGCGTCCGGCTCATGGAAGACCGACTGCCAGTAGACCTCTCCCAGGCCCAGCACGTCATCCCGGTTTAACAATACCGCCATTTCCGCCGCAGAGATCCTGCCGACGTTTTTGCTGGGGGAAACCACCATGGGTGCTGTGGCGAAAACCTTGATGGGCTGGTCCTGGTAGGAATCCATAAAATCCATGATGCCGTCGATCCCGGTAATGGGAAAGGCCGTCTCCAGTGCTTCCGTCACCAGGCAGGTGGTACCGCCGGCCATGGCATACGTCAAGAATTCGCTGGCAGAAAAATAATTGCCCAGGTGGGTATGGCCGTCAATCAACCCGGGTATGACCGTCATGCCCCGGGCATCAATGATTTGCGTATCCGGCCCTGTCCGGGAGTCTGCATCTCTTGTGATACAGGCGATCCATTTGTCCTTGATGCAGATGGCATGATCCGCTATGATCTCGCCGGTATACACATTTAACATCCGGCAGTTGGAAACCACCAGATCCGCGGGTTGAATTCCCACCGCCACATCCATTAATGCTTTTTGGTCTTTATTACACAACAGTTTTCGTTTCATGCGATTCATTTTCCAGTGCGGTCTTAAATTTATTTTCAGCCTTTTGTATTGCCTGGCTATCCATATCATAAATGTTGTAAAATTCAATGGCTATCTAGTGACTGGCGGTTTGGATACACGGTTTTTCAGAATCCGTCCGGGAAAACAACGCCTGGGGGCACTCTTTTTTTCCCACCCCGGAAAAAGTTTCCGATCCAGGCACCACATCTGCCCTTGCTATTTTACAACGATCCGGTTTATAGAAATCTCAACTTTCGGACGTTAGCTTTCATCGACGGGGTCAGGCTTTTTTTATTGTACTTTTTATCACTATTTCATAACCAGGCGGGTAAAAAGTGCCATAAAAAAAGCCTGACCCCATATAAAAATGACCAACTCCGAAAGTTGAGTAGAAATTTAATCAGCGTGTAAGTCGCTATTATAAAATGGGCTCGATTATTGACGACAGGATTAAACTTGATACATGATAACCGGTTGAACAAAGAAGGATCAATGAAATTTACGGATCAGAGTCCCCAGAGATCAAAACTGCCTGAAGGCAGCGATCTCAACTGGAACCAACTCATTCTGGGCATGAGAAAGACGACCAAAGAGTTTGTTGAAAACGTTCTTGAAAATATTATAGAGTCCATTGTGATAACAAACCTGGACGGATACCTGGTTTTTTTTAACCGGTATTCAGAGCAGATGTTCGAATTTAAAGCCCATGAAGTGCTGAATCAGCATATTGTCATCCTAGGGGCAAAAACACCAGACATTTTAAAACAAATTAAAAACAATCAAACCTTTAACGGAGAGATAATCCTTAAAACAAAATCCGGCAGGCATTTTCCGGCACATGTGAGGTGTGTGCCCCTTAAAAATGATAAAGACAAGCCTATTGCCATGGTCGGAGTGGCACGGGATCTAACCAGAGAAAGGGAAAAACAACGGATTGACACTGAAATGGCCCGGTTGAAAGAGTTTAACGACAGCCTCATCGAGTCCCTGAACGATGGAATTCAAATCATAAACTTTGAGGGCAATATTGAGTTTGTTAACAAACAACTGGCCAATTTTTTAGGGTATGAACCTGATGACCTTTTAGGCGAACACTATACAAAAATTGTGACAATTGAAGACCGACCAATATTTCAAAATTTAATCGATTCACCAACAGATTCCAAAGTAAAAGCGACTTTTGAAACCAGTTTTATTTCTAAATCCGGTAAAAGAATTCCTTTTTTTGTGGGGAGTTCACCTCTAAAAGGGAGCCGGGTGTCGGGCATTGTAACTGCAGTAACGGATATCTCTGAAACTCAGAAATTAAAAGAAGAGTTGTTTCAGTCTGAAAAAATGTCTTTAATAGGAACGCTTGCCAGTGAAGTAGCGCATGAAATAAATAATCCACTTGGCGGACTAATCATTTCTGTTCAAATGCTTATAGAGGATATTGAAAAAGGTGAGCTGGATCTTAAAATGGCCAGAGAGGAACTTTTAGGTATTGAAAATGACGCCCGCCGCTGCAGAAACATAACCAGAAAATTACTTGATTTTTCACGTCGCAAGCCGGAAGGACGCAAACCCTTAAATCTGAATAAACTTATTGAAGCCTCCCTTATCCTTGTCCAGCGTCAGGCAGAAATTGAAAATATAAATTTCATCAAAAACTATTATGAAAAATTACCCTCGGTATGGGGAAACTCAAACAGTCTTCAACAGGTAGTAATGAATCTGGTTAAAAATGCCTGTGATGCCATGCCAATGGGGGGACAAATAATTATTACCACCGAAGTATTGGATATCGGAGAACAAAATCCATGGATCCGAATGTCAATTGCAGATACCGGACCCGGCATTTCCAGTGATCACAAAGACATGATTTTTGACTCTTTTTTTACAACCAAGGAAGGGGGTAAAGGAACCGGACTTGGACTTGCTGTTAGCAAACGGATTGTCGAAGAACAGGGAGGGAATATGACCTTTGAAAATGGCAAAGGGAAAACCGGTGCTATTTTTTATGTTTTGCTTCCCAGTTTACCCGAGTATAAATCGGAGAATAGTCATGACTGAGAATTTTAAAATTTTAGTTGTAGATGACGAAGATTCCGTTCGTAAACGCTGCATCCGGCTTTTATCCAGGCAGGGATATAATGTGATTGGTGCTTCCGACAGTTCAAGTGCTTTGTCACTGCTGCAAAACCAAAGAACAGGGTTCGATCTGTTACTTGTGGATATCCGGATGCCCGGGATGGACGGTATCCAGCTGTTGAAAAAAATAAAGACGCAAAGACAATCTATAGAAGTCATCATCATGACAGGTTATGCTACAGTGGAAACTGCTATAAAATCAATGAAATACGGCGCCTTTGATTATCTTACCAAACCCTTTGACAAAGATGAACTGCTGCACGCAATCGATAAAATTGTTAAAATAAAATCGTTGCAGCAAGAAATCAAAGAACTCAAAAGCCAACTCACAAAGACCAATGAAAAACCCATAGTCATTGGAAATTCTTCAGCCATGAATAAGGTCATGCGGGTCATTGAAAAAGTGTCCCCTGTAGACTCTAATATCCTTATCCAGGGAGAAAGCGGAACGGGAAAGGGGTTTGTTGCAAAAGCGATTCATGCCAGGAGTAAACGAAAAAAACACCCCTTTGTTGTGGCGGACTGTGCTGCATTATCAGGTAATATATTGGAAAGCGAACTTTTCGGTCACGTTAAAGGTGCTTATACCGGTGCACATGCCGACCGCGAAGGATATTTTAAAAGGGCGGACAAAGGCACATTGTTCCTGGATGAAATTGGGGAAGTGCCATTGGATTTGCAGGGAAAATTGTTAAGGGTCGTTCAAGACAAAGCTTTTGTAAAATTAGGTTCCACAGAAATGATTAAAGTCGACACCCGTATTATTGCTGCTACCAATCGCAATCTGGAGGACATGGTTTCAAAAGGTGAGTTCAGAGAAGATTTGTTTTATCGCTTAAATATTATCACACTGTCTTTGCCGGCTTTAAGAGAAAGGCGGGAGGATATCCCCTTACTAGCAAGACATTTCCTGAAATGGTATACAGCAAAGCTCAATTTTGATACGCTTTTTCTTCCAGATGAAGTTCTGGAAACGATTGTTGCCTACGACTGGCCGGGCAATATCCGTGAATTGGAAAATGCCATGCAGCGGGCGATTGTTCTGGCGGAAAATAACACCTTATCCATTGACGGTTTATTCCCGGCCCGGGTTGAAAAAGATCAGGTTTGTTTTAATTACTCTGATCTCCTTAAAAAGAAAATAAGCTATCAGGAAATGAAGCAGGATGTCCTGCAGAACTTTACGAAAGAATATCTGACTCAGTGCCTTATTTTTCATAAAGGCAATATCACAAATGCCGCAAAGACCATGGGCATGCGCCGGACGTCGCTTCAGCGGCTGGTGAATCAAACCGGCCTCGACAGCCAGTTGTTTAAAAATCAGTAACCCCAAAAGAGGCAGCAGTGTTTCCTTCAAAGAGGCACCTGCCTCAATAACCGCCCGTTGACATCCCCAAAATGCCCTATTTTTAGAGGGTTAAGCCAGACCGCCGGGTGGCATATCTTTTGCTTTGTCTTCAGATAGTTTCCGAATAACCTATCCTGTAAATAAAGGAATTATTATGTATTTACCAAAATTCACGCTTGAAAGCCCCAAATCAATAGAAGAAGCGGTGGTCCTCCTGGGTTCCGGTGAGGGCACCAAACTTTTATCAGGTGGTACGGACCTTTTCCCAAGAATGAAATATAAACTTTGTTCTCCAGAGGTCCTTATAAGCCTGAAAGGCTTGCCATCGGCTACTCCCCAAATTGATGAAGACGGTAAATTGATTATAGATGCCAAGATGTCTTTGACAACAATCACGCTTTCTTATGAAATCCGGGAAAAGGCGCCTTTGTTAGCGCTGGCGGCCCAAAAAGTTGCCACCCGTGAAATAAGAAATATGGGGACGCTCGGTGGTAATATCTGCCAGGAAACTCGATGCCTTTACCTGAACCAAACGCATACGTTTCAATTTACAGAGCCTTGTTTGAAGCGCGGCGGAAAAGAATGCTATTTCGCTCCTAAAGGGAAAAAGTGCTGGGCCACCTTCATGTCTGATATTGCGCCGGCACTTTTTTGTCTTGATGCAAGGGTGATTATTGCAGATTCAAATGGTGAGCGAGAAATAAAAATCGAAGACGTTTATACCAACGACTCCCTTAAACCCTTATCACTAAAACCGGATCAAATTATCACAAAGATTATTGTACCGGAAACACAGGGCTTGTCCGGGAGTGGATTTGCAAAATTTACCGTAAGGGAAACCATTGAATTTGCAGTTGTAAATGTCGGGGTTTTTTTAGAAGCAGAAAAAGACCTTAAAACCTGTAAACAGGTGAGAATTTCAGTGGGAGCAATCTTTGGGGGACCCCAGAGAGCATTGGAAGCCGAAGACTGGCTGGCAGGAAAAAGCTTGTCCCAAGAGAACATAAACACAGTTTCACAAAAAGTTGCCAGGTCTTTAAAAATAATATCCCACCATGGGTATTCAAAAAGCTATCTAACCGAGTGCTTGAAAACTCAATCAAGGCAGGCCCTTAACGATGCTGTAAAAGGACTCACTGATCAAAGTAACAAGGAGGGGTAAGGATGACAACAACGCATAAAAAAAGAATCATTGAACTGACAGTTAATGAGGAAACGTATGAGCTGGCAGTTGAGTGTCAGGAAACACTGCTGGACGTATTACGCAATAATTTGGGGTTGACGGGGACTAAAGAAGGATGCGGTACGGGTGAATGTGGCTCCTGCACCGTATTGCTGGAAGGAGAACCGATATTGGCCTGCCTGATGCTGGCAGTTGAATGCGAACATAAAAAAATCGAAACCATTGAGGGACAATCTATTAATGGTGATCTGACACCGGTCCAAGAAGCTTTTCTCGAAAAAGGGGCCGTACAATGCGGCTTTTGTACATCTGGTATGGTGATGGCCTCTACGGATCTATTAAAAAGAAATCCTGATCCCAGCAAAGAGGACATCATGGAGAGCCTGGGAGGCCATCTATGCCGCTGTACGGGATACAATAAAATAATGGAGTCTGTGCAGCATGCTGCAAAGCTGAATAGAGACAACACCTAAAGGAGCATGAAAATGAGTGAGTTGGATTATGTCGGAAAACGAATGTTGAGAAAGGATGGTCCGGACAAGGTAACAGGCAAAGCAATCTACACAGTTGACATAAAACTAAAGGGACAGTTGGTTGGAAGGATACTCAGAAGCCCTCATGCCCATGCACGGATCCTGGACATTGACACCCGCCTTGCCTTGGCGGTGCCGGGTGTAAAAGCCGTGATTACCGGTAAAGATACCCTGGGCATAAAACATGGCTTTGTTGAAACACCTCGTTATCCAGCGGATCAATATCCCCTGGCAATGGACAAGGTTCGATTTATTGGTGAAGAAGTTGCTGCAGTGGCAGCCACGGATGTGTATGCCGCGGACGAAGCACTGAGGTTAATAAAAGTGACATATGAACCTCTGCCTGCGGTCTTTGATCCTGAAGACGCCATGATGCCGGGGGCACCGGAAATTCATCCTTCTCATCCCAAAGTAAAAGAGGATCTGGTCAATATCGGCGGTAAAACGACTTCGGGCTGGGGTGATGTGGAAGCAGGGTTTCAAGAGGCTGACTATGTGAGGGAGGACCGGTTTGAAAGCCATCTGAGGACCCACGGATTCCTTGAGCCCCACGCCACTGTGGCCAGCTTTGAGGCAGACGGAAAGTTGAATGTGTGGACATCGTCCCAGGGCCCGTTCATCAAACGGGCAAAAATCGCCAGAACCCTGGGACTTCCACAATCATCCGTAAGGGTGAAAAAAGCCTATGTCGGGGGTGCCTTTGGAGGGAAGATAGATCTATACACCCATGAATTCTGTGCAGCGCTTCTATCCATGAAAACGTCCAGACCCGTGGAGATCATTGCCACCCGGGAAGAGATATTCACTGCCTATCGTCACGGTCAACCCATGATTGTAACGGTAAAAACCGGTGTTAAAAAAGACGGTACCATCGTGGCACAGCAATTCAAAACCATCAATAATTCAGGAGGCTATCGCGGCAGCGGCGTGGTCGTCATTTTTCTGGTGTGGGGGTTTGCAATGGCTCCCTATCGAATTCCCCATATGAAATATGAAGGATACTCCGTTTATACCAACAACCCGATTCGATCTCCGCAAAGGGGGCATGGTGCGCCCCAGATGCGATTTGCAGTGGAATCTCAACTGGACATGATTGCGGCTGAACTGGGCATCAGCCCCATTGACATTCGTCTGAAAAATGCACGGGTTTCAGGTGAAATGCTGCCCAATGGAGATAATGTGCATAATTGCGGTCTCACGGATTGCATTCTGGATATTGCCAAGCACACGGATTTTACAGCAAAATTCGGGAGCACCCGAACTGAAAAAAAAGGACGATATCAGAAAGGCATTGGTATTGGGGTCAGTGCCTACTTCGGGGGATCATTGATTTACCCCAACAGTTCGTCTGTCATTGTAAAAATGAACGATGACGGCAGTGTCTCCCTGCTGACCGGTGCCCTGGATATCGGACAGGGAGCAGAAACCATCCTGTGCCAGATTGTTGCTGAAGAACTTAAAATCCCCATGGAAGAGGTTCAGGTGTTTGCGGCCGATACTGAAACCACCCCCGTGGACATTGGGGTGTGGATCAGCGGCAATGCCTATGTAACTGGTAATGCCGCCCGTGAGGCAGCCGGTGACGTCCGTCAAAAATTGATGACGCTGGCTGCCGAAGAACTCAAAGCCGACATTGAAGACCTGACATTCCAGAACAAACGCATCTATATATCCGGCCAGCCGGAACGTTCATTATCATATGAAAAACTTGTGGCTTTAAGCATTCTGAAACATAGGGGGGATCCTGTCATTGGAAATGGGCATTGGCGTACGATGCGGGATGAACCTTTCCACCCGAGTCTTGCAACGACAAAGGGAAGATGGACTGAAAACTATGCCTTTGACGCCCAGACAGCTGAAGTGGAGGTGGATACTGAGACGGGGAACATCCGTCTGCTGAAGGCCGTGACCGCTCATGACTGTGGATTTCCCATCAACCCCCTTCTGGTGGAAGGGCAGATTGACGGTCAGGTATCCATGGCCCTGGGTCATGCCTTTATGGAAGAAATAATGATGGAGAAAGGTCGTACCCTGAATCCGAGCTGGCTGGATTACCGGATGCCCTCCATCTGTAATATTGCGGACTCAGAACACATCGACGTGATCACGGAACGTTACCAGGTCGGGAAACCTTACCGGACCAAGGAGGTTGGTGAAGGCTATGTGTCCGCCATCCTGGCAGCCATTGCCAATGCCGTATACGACGCTGTAGGTGTAAGGCTTTATTCAACGCCGTTTACACCGGAAAAAGTTTTGGAAGGGCTAAATAATATAAATCTTTAATCAATATAATAATTTATTTAATAAATTGAAAATAATAGACTGTTTTTAATGAGCTAGATAAAAATATGGGGGATGATTAGAATATGTTAAAAGACAATTATACCACTTTTATGTATGATGAAAAATTAGACTTAGACAAGACAGATTATTGGATTTATTGTGCAGCCGATACCCCTCCTGGGAGACCTCGCACGCCCATGTTCGACTGGGTCTTTATGAATTCAAGCAATTGGGGAGCCAATTACGCCTGTTACAAGATATCAATCCCCTCTGCAAATAGTATAGCCTTCAGATCATACAACGGTTATGGATTTATGACAGTGACTCTGCCAGCATCGGAAGATGAAGTCAAAAGGCGTTCTGCTAAATTTAAAACAGCTTTAGGCTATCTGATCCAAAATTATGACCAGCTCTGGGCGGAAGCAAAATTAAAATTGATAGGTTATACCAAAAAACCAAAAGAATTTGATTTCGATAATGCTAGTTGGTTCGAAATGAGTCAACTTTTCAGAGATAGAATGAGCGCTACACGGAAAATGTACGAAATAGTATACTATTTTTCGGAAGGGCTGGGTACAACATATCTTTTATTCGTTGATCTTTGCAAAAACATGTTGGGAATTGATGAATCAGAACCCCTATTTCGAAAACTTTTTACTGGATTGCAAAATGCCACCTCCTCAACCTCCTTGGTCGAAAAAGGCTTACACAGGCTGTCTCAAAGGGCTAACGAATTAGGCCTTGCCAATGTTCTCATAGAAAATAAACCTGAGGAAGTTGTTTCTCAAATGGAAAGGACTGAATCCGGGCAGCTGTGGAATAAGGAACTCATTGAATTCCTAAATATCCATGGGTGGAGATGCCTAATTGAGTCAGACTATATAACACCAACTTGGGTTGAAGAACCCTCGCTTGCGATAGTGCATATTCAGCAATATTTAAATAAAGGTCCGGATTTTGAACTCGACTTGATGATCGAAAGAGAAGCAAAAGAAAGGGAAAACGTAGAAAAAGAGTTGATTGAGAAAGTCCCCTTAGACCAAAGGGATTGGTTCGAGACTCTTTTAAGGATAGCACAGCAATTTACCATATGGCGATTAGAGCATATTTACTATTGTGAAGTTTACCAGCATGCAATAACTCGTCATGTCTTAATGCAAATTGGTACCAAAATTTCTAAGGTTGAATGTATTGAAAGAGCTGAAGATATCTTTTTTCTCGTCCCCGAAGAACTCTATAAAGCATTAATTCACCCAGAGTCATGTAGTCTTAAACCGCTTGTAAGGAACCGTAAGACTAAATGGGAAGAAAATAAAAAAATCATCCCTCCTCCCCTTTTTTCTAAGATTGATCCTGATCAAGCGGCCAATCTATTTCTTAAGTCCAAGGATCCGATGGCAATAGAACTTGCGATAGGGATGACGAGTTTAATCAATACGAAACATGAAGTAAATTTGGGCGGGCAGATTGCTTCCATGGGTATCGCTGAAGGACCGGCAAGGGTAATTCTTTCCGCCGAACAGTTGGGTGAGATTCAGGAAGGTGATATTTTAGTTGCACCAATATTCCGGTCCAGTTGGAGCCCTGTTTTCCCTCTGATCAAAGGAGCCGTCATTGATAGAGGTGGTATTCTGTCAGATGCGGCAATTCTTGGACGAGAGTATGGCATTCCGGTGATCACCAATGTTATTGATGGTTCATTAAAAATTAAGACCGGCCAACGTATAAAAATCGATGATAGCTTAGGGGCTGTTCTAATTGTTAGTCCTTTAGAAGGAAAGAAACTCCTTATCGTAGACGATGAAGCTGACATACTTGACACCTTGGAAGATTTACTACCAATGTGTGAATTAACCAAGGCTGATACATTCCAAAAGGCAAAAACGCTTCTGGAAAACGAACAATTTGATTTGGCAATTTTGGATATAATGGGGGTTAAAGGCTATGACCTTTTGGCAATTGCTAAAAAGGAAAAAGTGATGTCCGTAATGCTAACGGCCCATGCATTATCCCTCGATAGTACTGTACGTGCCTACAAAGAAGGAGCCGTTTGTTATGTTCCAAAAGAAAAATGTTTCGAAATTGAAGATATTTTAATAGATATTTTTGAAAGCAAAGGAAAACAGGAGTTTTTTTGGTCACGCTGGCTCGACAGATTTGGCCCATTTTACGACAGTAAATTTGGACTTGGATGGCAAAATAAGCATAAAGAATTTTGGGAAATATTTAAGAAAACAACTCCTCTTGATTTGTGATTTTATAAAAGCAAATAGGGATATAATAAAATGATTAAATTTAAGTTATTTATTAAATTAAAATAGATTCCAAATTATGATCTAAAGAGGAGAAATAAAAAATGACTGATGGAAATGAATGGATAAAGTTCTTTGAAGAATGTGGTCGTAACGACACTTCCCTTGTCGGAGGCAAATGCGCCAACTTGGGAGAAATGTGTAAGATTGGGGTGCCGGTTCCCCCAGGATTCGCGATTACGACGAAAGTTTATGATACTTTTTTAAATGCAACAAATATTGCAGGAAAAATAAAAAAATATATTGATGAATCCATTTCTAACCCAACTACAATGGAAGAGCTTAACAAAATGGCAAATGATTTACAAAGCTTTATTTTGGCAGGAGAAATACCAGAAGAACAATCGGCTGCTATATCAGATGCATATGACTCCTTGTGTCAAAAGCTTGGGATAAGTGATGTTGCTGTTGCTGTTAGGTCTAGCGGAGTTGCTGAAGATTCTGCTACAGCAAGCTTCGCTGGTCAATATGAGTCCTATCTTAATGTTATAGGAAAGGAATCTCTATTTAAAAATATTAAGGAATGTTGGGCCAGTGCTTTTTCACCACGCTGTATCTCTTATCGTATCCATAATGGTCTTGGACTTTTTGCTGGTTCGATTAGCGTGGCAGTACAAAAGATGGCCAAATCACGTTCGGCAGGGGTAGGATTCACGGCTAACCCAAATACCGGGGATAGAGGGAAAATCGTTATTGAGGGCAACTGGGGAACCGGTGAAAGTGTTGTTCAAGGAATATCAAAGGTAGATATCTTTTCAGTATCTAAAGAAACTTTAGAAATAGTTGAACAACAGATAAACAAAAAAACAAGGCAAATTGTGATAAAAGAAAAAGGGATTTTAGAGATGGAAATTCCTGAAAATCAACAATCTTTGCCGTGCTTAGAACCCGAAGAGGTAAAATTATTGGCTAAAATCGCAAGAGATACAGAATTGCATTATGGGGTTCCTTTAGACATAGAATGGGCTGTGGACGTTGAGCTTGAATTTCCTGACAATATTTTTCTCGTACAAGCTCGACCAATCACTGCCATTATAGAAAAAAAGAGCTCTACTGAAACAATTCTTGATATGGCCTGCAGTCGCTTATTCCCCAGCAAAATTTAAGGCTATTAAATAAGCCCTACAAACTTATACACAGAAACATTGAGGTATCGGTAATGACTAAAACGATAGTAGTAATAGGGACTTTGGATTCCAAAGCAGAAGAGGTGCTTTTTGCAAGGAATCAAATTGTACAGAGGGGTTATAAGCCGATTGTTGTTGATTTGAGTGTCGGGAGTAAACCGGCTGTTCAAGGTGATATTACCTGTGAACAGGTTGTTAAGGCGGGTGGAGGAGATATCCATGACATTTGGGGCAATCCTGACAGGCCCAGAATTAACAAGATGGTAACCGATGGCGCCATAAGTGAAGCTTGTGCACTCTACAATGCCGGAAAATTGGATGGGATCATCGGTATCGGGGGTGCAGGCGGTACTCTTATTGAGACAGATATCATGAAATCACTCCCTTTTGGAGTACCTAAATTCATGGTTTCGAGCAATGCGGGCGCACGGGGTTTTGCTTCAAGGTATTTCGGCACGAAAGATATTACGATGATGCACACTGTTGCGGATATTGCCGGACTAAACAGAATGCTGAAATCCTTGCTTTGCCAGGCTATTGCCGCAATCTGCGCAATGTCAGAAATCTCCGCACCATTGGCATCCAAAAACGGCACAACCGAGAAAAGACAGAAAACAATTGCATTGTGTGAACTTATGCTCAGTGCCAAAAGCGTTCAGCATATTAAGAAACTCTTGGAAGATCAGGATTATCAGGTGATTGTATTTATGGCGACCGGGGTGGGGGACACAGCTATGGAGGAACTGATTGATGAGGGGTTTTTTGATGCTGTGATAGACCTTTCGCCGGGCGGAATACTGGATAGCATCATCGGGGGGACCCGTAAGGCTTGTTCACAAAGATTGGAAACAGCAGGTAGCAAGGGTATTCCACAAGTCATTGCTCCAGGCGGATTAGACTTTATTACCCCGTCCCGGTCTAGATACAAACCGGAGTATGACGTACGAAAAAGGTTTGAACCTGATAAGCTGAGGTTACAAATTCGCTCAAGCAAGGATGAGCTTATACAGTGCGCGAGAATTATTGCCAAAAAACTGAATAAATCCAAAGGTCCCGTTAAATTTCTGATTCCCTTAAAAGGATGGTCGAGAATCGATGGGCCTGGAAGGCCCCTTGATGATCCTGAAGCCATCAGCGCATTTTCTAAAGAATTAAGGGAAAACTGCAAACCGGAAATTGAGGTTGTGGAAATTGATGCCTGGATCGAAGATTCAGAGTTTGGTTTTGCGTTGGTGGAAGCCCTTAATGGAATGACAAACAAAGAACTAAACGCTGGCGAGCTTACTTACTGATAACGGATTATCATTAGAAGGCCTTGTCGCCTAAATTTGAAAATCTTTAACTTTAACCTGATTGTCATCGATCGTTCTGGAAAAAATGATTTATTAACATTTAATTAGTATAAACAAAGGAGGAATACCATGAGGCCCACAAGATTCACCGATGATATGATCAAAGAATATACAGAAAAAGGTTATTGGAAGGAAACTACCTACGCTGATCTTTATGAGCGCAATGCTAAGGAATATGGCGATAAGGTTGCACTTGTGGATGATTCCGGCCACAGACTTACCTGGGCTCAAGCAAACCAGGCCATAGACAGACTCGCTCTGAAATTGGTGAAATTGGGATTTGAGAAGGATGATATCCTTGTGATCCAACTGCCGAATCGAGTCGAAGTTGTATTGCTTCTCGCAGCCTGTGAAAAAGTAGGGATCATTTCTTCTACTCTTGTAAGAACTTTGCGTCATAAAGAGATCGAATATTTACTCAAGATTACAGAAGCAAAAGGCTATGTCAGTGTTTGGAAGTTCAGAGATTTTGATTACTACGAAATGGTTCAGGATATACGTTCCGATTTGCCGAAATTGAAGTACATTTTTACTTGTGGGGATGAAACACCTGAGAAAGCAATAAGTATTGATGAGATTTTAAATGAACCTCTTGAAGAGAAGTATTCTATTGAAGAATTTAAAAAGCGTCAAATCCGGTTCGATGAGGTGGGTTGGCTCGGGCTCACCTCTGGAACCACCGGTTTCCCGAAAATAACTCAAACACCCATGGCGCTTGCTACATCCGTCGCCCCTTCCCACATGTCTAAGATCAAAATGACAGGTGATGATGTTGTAGGGGCCCTTTGCCCGGTTTCCGGCGCAGCAAGAGGCCTGTTGCGATTTAACCCTTTTGTTGGTGCAACGGGTGTTCTCATGGAGCATTTTGATGCTGAAAAAGCGTTCAAATTAATCGAAACTGAGAAAATTACCATACCGATGATGGTGCCCGCGCAGTTGGCAATGATGGCTCAAAATCTAAACTATACCAAATATGACTTAAGTTCATTACGCGTTTTTCAGGTTTCTGGCGCCCCCCTTCCGCCTCATGTGGCAAATGATGTGGAAAAGAAATTCAATTGTATGGTGATTAATCATTACGGTGGAATGGATGCCGGTTCCGTAGCAAGCGTTGATGTTGATGATTCTCTTGAAGTACGCCGGTTTTCCGTGGGGAAACCTCATCCAGGCAATGAGGTAAAATTGCTTGATGACGACGGGAAGGAAGTCGGGGTTGGAGAGGTTGGAACTGTCTATTTTCGAGGACCCACCTCTGTTGGCGGCTACTTTAAAGATCCTGACATGACAAATGAAGCTTGGGGAACCGGCTTTTTTTGTATGGGTGATCTAGCGAAAAAGGATGAGAAAGGGAACCTGTATGTTGTCGGTCGGAAAAAGGATTGCATCATTCGAGGAGGATATAATATCTACCCTACTGAAGTGGAAAGCATCCTTACGACACATCCAAAAATCGTGGCTGCAGCCCTTGTAGGGTATCCTGATCCAATAATGGGGGAAAGGGCTTGTGCTTATGTTGTTGTCAAAAAAGGTGAGATATTCAGTTTTGATGAAATGGTGGCATTCTTTAAAACTAAGCAGATTTCAGCCAATAAAACTCCGGAACGAATGGAAATAATAGACGAAATGCCGTTGGTAAGTGATATGAAGTTAGACAAAAAGGTGCTGAAGGAGGATATTCTCAACAAGGTAAAGGCCGAGGAAAAAGGTAGTAATATAAAAAGTTAGATATTCAAGCCGGTCTATACCACAGCGGAACAGATGAAGGGTTGGAACTTAGTTTTAATTTTTTTAGAAAGGAGATCGAAATGCATTACGGAAGAACACAAATGCCATGGGAAATTACGGATTATGATCTGGAACACTATCCGGTTTGGGTGCGTACGCCAGCCCATACTGAGCCAGTCATGACACCCCTGTATTGTGAATTTTGGTATGGATACATGGTCGATGGCATACGTCGGGGTTGTGGAAAAAATTCACTTCCAACTACTTTGGGCTATTTCTGGAAATTATACAAGGGCCATGGTTACCTAACCCGAGGCATCCCATTGACGGAAGAAATTCCGCAGCGCGAGGCCAAATATCGAGAAAAGATGGCTGAAATCATAGAAGATCCTTTCGGATACGCTGATAAGCTGTTTGTTAAATTCGATGAGCTAATGGCCCCTTTCTCCAAGATGAATATAGAGCAACTGTCGCGGGAGGAGCTCATAGATCATATACATGATATCATCGACTTGCATATAAAAAGCATTGCTCATTACTTTGACGGATGGTTCGCCATTACACCACTGCCCGGACTTTTCCAGCAGCTTGCAGGGGATTTAGCTGGCCTTGAACCTACTGATCCCCTCTATTCCAAATTGACCATCAGCACCGGTAATCCTCTTTATCAATCCAACAGTGGAATTGCTGACCTTGCCCGCCTCGCTTTGGATTTAAAGCTGGATAAATATTTCAAACTGTCTGATAAAGATGTTTTGAAAGCGCTGGAACAGGATGAGGTGGGAAAAAAGTGGCTGAATTCCATGGATAAATTTTTAGAAATCAACAAGTGGAAGTTGCTACGTATGTATGAATTCTGCGAGCCTGGATGGTATGATAAACCCGCATTACTTGTAGCAGACATAAAACGATATATGGAAGTAGGCGGCGTTCATAAAATTGACGAAGACCGTGATAAAAAGAAAGAGGAAAGGGATTCATTGACCAAAGAGTTTCTGAGTAAAATTCCCGAAGCTCAGAGGGGGTTGATGGAAAAACTGCTTGTGTGCTCTCGTGCTGCCAATTACTGGAGTGAGGGATCAGCCTGGCATGGTGAGTTTAAACGAATGGCATTTGGAAGACGATGTTTTATTGAATGTGGCAAGAGATTGGTACAGGATGGTGCCATTGAAAAAGTTGACGATATTTTTATGCTCTTTACCGACGAAATCATTAGTACTCTCGGGAACAGAGAGAAAGGACGTTATATTCAACTCATCAACGAGCGCAAAAAAGAATGGGAAGGTTATAAAGCTCTTACACAAAAACAAGATGAAATTCCATCCTTTTTGGGCGATCCTAATCAAATACCAGAAATGCTCCGACTGGATCCGACACTATCAGTGAGCATTTCACAACCGAAAGAAAATGCAGAGAAAGTTGGCGCCTTGTGTGTCGGTGGTGCTGGAAGTCCTGGTATTGTTGAGGGTGTTGCGCGCGTCATTTGGGATGAGACACATTTTGACGAGATTAAAAAAGGTGAGATCATGGTATGTCCTATGACGAGTGCTACATGGACACCATTGTTCGGTATTATCAAGGCTCTGGTCTGTGATAGCGGAGGATCATTGTCCCACCCGGTAATTGTAAGTCGGGAATATGGTCTCCCGGCCGTCGTAGGAACTGGAGACGCTACCCAAAAGATCCAAACAGGAGACAAACTCAGAGTGGATGGGGATTTGCTTAGGGTTTATAAAATTTCCTGAGCTAACAATGAAACAATTGTTTGAAATTTAGAGCACAATCTATTTTTTTAACTTAGCTGCTGACTAATTTGGGGATTCATTTTCTATTAGTTTGTAGCTCTTAATATCCTCTCTCCTTAAATTAAGGGGGTGTGGGGCATCAAAGGATTCAAATATGAACGATTTACGCGATTTCTTGGCAAAGTGTAAAGAAAAAGGAGAGTTGCACACAATTAGTGCAGAAGTGGATTGGAATTTAGAGCTTTCTCACGTGGCCAAATTAAATGAAGAGGCTGGGGGGGCAGGTCTTCTTTTTGAAAATATAAAGGGTTATGATATTCCAGTGTTTACCAGTGCTTTTACTACGTCATCTCGTATGGCAATAGCATTACGCCAACCGAGCCAATATTCCATGTCCAATCTTGCCCGAGAGTGGATGCTTTTAACTACAAAGGAGCTTATCAAACCCAAATTGGTTGATAGTGGTCCAATAATGGAAAATATTATTGAGGGCGATCAAATCAATTTGCTGGATTTCCCTGTACCTTTTTTTAATAAATTGGATGGTGGTAGATTCATCGGGACAGCCGTATATCTTATCACCAAGGACCCAGACACTGGATGGGTAAACCTTGGAACTTACAGAATGCAATTATATGATAATGATCGTTGTGGCGTTCAGATGATAAAGGGGAAACATGGGGACCTAACACTCAGGAAATACAAAGAAATGAACAAAAAGATGCCTGCCATAGCTGTTATTGGAGGCGATCCCCTTTTGTTTCTGGTTGGAAGTAGTATGATTCCCTTCCAAACTGATGAGTACGATGTCGTGGGAGCGTTACGGGGAGAACCTTTGGACATAATTGAAAGCGATCTTACAGGCCTGCCATTACCGGCACACGCCGAAATTGCACTGGAAGGGGAGATTGATCCGAATGATTTTATGGAGGAGGGTCCTTTTGGGGAGTACACCGGTTATTATTCAGGTGAGCCTACACTCAAAACCTATCTAAAAGTTAAAAGAGTATTGCATCGTAATAACCCTATTTTTTGGGCGTGTATCGTTGGAAGACCGATTAATGACGTTTGTATGATACAATCATTAAACCGTACTGCCAGCCTGTGGGCAGACCTGGAAACAATGAAGATTCCCGGCATAAAATCAGTTTATATCCCCGCTTCATCCAGCGGTCGGTTTTGGGCTGTAGTGTCTGTGCAACAGCTTTATCCCGGCCATTCAATGCAGGTAGGTACTGCCGTTATCTCCACAACTACAGGCAGTTATGGACTCAAGGGAGTTATCGTTGTAGAAGATGACATTGCAGCTGATGACTGGGATCAGGTATTATGGTCCCTTTCAGTAAGATATGACCCCAAACGAAGCACCCAAATTATCAATCGAGGACGTTCGACATCTTTAGACCCAGCACTTCCGATTGACTCCAGACAAATCGTTTCTCGAATCATTATGGATGCATGCACTCCGTTCGAATGGGAGGATAAACCCAAATCAGTATTGTTGGATAAGGATATGTTGGAACAGGTACGGAAACGCTGGAAAGAATTTGGGTTTGAATACGAGCCTTCTTTTTAGATTGATCATGAGAAATACTATTTGGGCTTGATCCTAACTTCGCCCACTTGTCGTAATTGATGGTTCGACGGGGTCAGGCTTGTGTTATTGGAGGCTGGATCTTTTATCAGGGTCCATGCTTTTGACAACAGACTGTAATAGCAAAGAAATTCAGCAAAAGCGTCAATAACGCAAGCCTGATAATCATATAAAGGGCCTAACAAGAAAACAAGTGCTGACTTCCATTCTCTTTTACAAGCTTTGGCCCACCACCCAGGGGAATTTTTTGTGGTTCCATTGGGTGGTGGGCCAAAGCACGAGCAAAAAAATGAAGTGACACCTCCCTAACTATGGCATGGCAAAAACAACAGATACCAGTAATTGTCGATTCCTGCTGGAAAACAATCAATAAAATCAACCCGAATATCGTTATTGATGCAACAATCGCAAAAAGAAACCTCGGAACCAATGTTGACGAAGCCTTTCTTGTTATCGGCGTCGGTCCAGGGTTTAAAGTAGGTCTGGATGTCCATATGGTGATTGAAACAAATCTCGGACACAATTTGGGTAGGGTTGATAAGATGCAAATACTGTAACGGTTTCAAAAGGTCTATTTTTTTTCCATTTTCATCATATCGTATATAAAATCAATGTGTTATAAACATAGTATTCTGATAGCATAGTTGCAAAATACTGTAAGGCACAAAGCCATTAATAAACCGACCATTTTAAAAAAAAGTTCTAAAAGCAGAATCAGCTATATACAGCGCAACTCGCAACATATATGATCATCATGAAAAATACTAACCCATCTTTTCGAAAAAATAGCCAGAAACTGCTATTTTTACTCATATTTTATGGCACCACAAAAAAATATTATAATAAAATCAGAATATTACAAGTCAGACTTGTAAGATCTCAAAAAGTAAGGGGTAGCAAAAAAAAAATTATAGACAATCTTGAAGCACTATGCTAAATGCATAATGCATGAGTGCAAGAAAATTAATATCCCAAATACCTGAAGAAGAAATCACCCCATTTACAGCTGTTTTATTGGAAATAATTCAAACCCAAGCAGAAGAGATTCAAGGATTAAAAGATGAGATCGCCAGATTGAAGGGCCAAAAACCCAAGCCAAAAATCAAGCCCTCCAACCTTGTTAAGAACACAGAGAAACCCAAAAAAATAAACCCATCGCCAAGAGGAAAACGATCCAAAACCAGACATCTTGTAATTCACGAAGAACATGAGTTAAAACCTGAAAACCTTCCGCCAGGATCCAAACTGATTGATTACAAGGATTTCGTTGTACAGGATATTATCTTCACCAACTGGAATATCCTTTATAGGCGGGGTCGCTGGAAAACTCCTTCTGGGAAATTCATTACGGCGAAATTACCGAAAGATGTAAACGGTCATTTCGGAGCGGGTTTACAATCATTCGTTTTATATCAAAACTATGGTTGCCTGGTTACCCAACCTTTAATAATCGAACAACTGCGTGAAATCGATGTTGATATTTCAAAAGGCGCATTGATTCATTTTAAATGTAACCAAAATGATTTTATTGCCTCACGAATAATGTTACCCAAAGTATTATAAAATATAATGTGGAGGGTGATGGAAGATGAGGCTATCAATGAGTTTTCAAGGAAGAATTGAATTGTTGGCGCAGGTTGCCCCAAGGTATCGAGAGGCAAACAAAAAACAAAAATCATTAATTTTAAACGAATTCATCACATCAACCGGATATGCTCGAAAATACGCTATTCGTTTATTATCTTCACCTGTTATTGCAATAAAGAAAAAAATAAAAAGGCCAAGAGATAGATTTTATAACGAAACCGTCCAACAAGCATTGAAGGTAGCATGGGCTGCAGCAAACTATATTGCATCCAAACGACTCGCGCCATTTCTGAGAGCGATCACGATAATCCATGGACAAGTTTGAACGGTAAATCAAGGTGCTATATGAAATTGAAGGCCTCATATTTTAACCGATAATTGCCTCAGCTTTAAGCAACGTCCTGTTCAGATATTGTGTTCTTTTCCGAGAACCGGCATGGTTATTCCAATCCTGCCTTTCCTCTATAATACGATTGTAGATTTCAGTTCTGGTAAATCCTCTTCGATAAAGGGCCAAAGCATATGCAAAATCAGTAGCAGATTCATTACCCTTATTATAAAGGGATCGGGTAAGATTATCGTTATGACACACTCCCCCCTGGGGTTGATGGGGAAAAGGCCTTTTTGAACGTGAAGACAACTCAATTTTCGGGATGTCCGCTTGACGACTCCAGTCAACCCATATGAGTTTCGCCAGTGGATATTGTCCTGAAGCCATTCTGTGCTTTGCTTTTCTGTTTCTGAACCCGGGGCATCTGCCCCATCGATTTTTGGGGTCTGCACCTGGATCACTATGCAGTTTATCCAGCCAATACCGTTTTTCAGTAAGGTTCAATGGGCGGGCACTGTGAATCCAGACCTGATAATTGCCGGGGGAGGTTTCTATAACCATCCTTCCGGGTTTAAAAAAATCTGGGCTGGATTTATGATGCCGGATGAGCAGATCAATATCCAAATCGTCTGCGAGAAAATAGTAAGGCTGGATGACAGGATCTTGTTTAAGCAGGATGTGTCTGCCGCCGGCATTTTCAGCTTTAAGATAGGGGATGTTTTTAGGGGAAGATGAGACAGGCCACCTGCCGGTTGTTTCATCAAGGACCGCCAGGCTGAAACGGTTTTTAAAGTAATTGCCTATTTTCCATAAAATCCTTTCCATTGAGATGGGCCCGGACTTTGAGGTCCGGGCGTATGTTGTTTAGAACCGTTCGTCGCAGTCTATAGGGCTATCTTCTGACTGCTTTTCCTTTTGGAACTGCCTGAAGGCCCGATATTCCATACTCACGCTTTTAAGTCCGGTGAGGATCATGTCCCGGATAAGATATTCCATTTCCATGGTGATTTCCTCCAATGTAATGTCAGGATCATCATAAATACTCATATTATTCTCCTATGATTTCTTGTTGGGTGGTTGCCTGGAAAAGACTTCTATGAAAAGTTTTTCATCCAGCTGGCTGAGTTCTTTTTCAATCCCAGAGGTCAGCAGTTCTGCAGCCATGTTGTTCAGGACCCGTAAATTGCCGGCGCAATGGTCTACAACAGTTTTTATAAGGGTTTTCGTCATTAAGTGCGGCGCACCGGCCTGGTTCAAACAGTGCCCCATATAATCCAGAAGATCGTCACGGGTATAAGGGTCCAGTTTCAGCCGGAACTGCATCCGACTTCCCAGCGATACCAGGGTTCTTGTTCTGAACCGATCCGGAAGTCGATCGTCACCGCAAATCACGGTGGTCAACAAATTTTGGGAGTCAAATTCAACGCTGTTTAACAAACGCAATTCGTTTAAACATCCGCTGAGCATCTCCTGGGCTTCATCTATGAGCAGGATGGGCCGGAACAAGGTTGTTTTTACATGATTTTTCCAGCGCTCCCGAAGATCCTTGAACCCACCGTACCGGTTGGCAGGGCTTAAATTGACACCGAACAAAACCCCCATTTCCCGGTAAAAGTCACTGACACTGCTTTGGGGACGTTCCATCACTCCTACAATCACCTCATCCAGTTTACTGAACTGGTGGGCAATGATCTGCAGTGTCTTGGATTTACCAAGACCGGGTTCTCCACTGATCAAAGCAAAGCCCCCATTCATGGTCATGTTCTCAAGACGGAAAATAAAACTGTTCATCTGGGGAGGATGCCACAACGCTTCAACAGGGATATTGGGCAAAAAGGGGTTCCATTTAAGGCCGTAATAGGCCAGAAGTTGTTTGTTGTTCATGATTCTCCTTTGGGAAGATAGGCTGGCGGCATGCCGCTTTGGGCATACTCGGCCATCAGTTTTCTTAATAATGCGGGCTCGGATTTTTTCAATGTTTCATCCGGCAGGACGGTATGTTCAGGTCTGGATTTAAGCTTCCGTTTTCCTGAAGCATTTTTGATTTTGTCCTGGGGATAGATGGACGCAATTTTTTTGCCTGTTCTTTGGTCCATGAGCCAGGCCATGGATTTATCCCAATTGGTAAAACAGACATACAATTGCGGGATATGGTGGAATCGGGATGGAATCTCAAACCTTATTCCGTTTATGGACACGGTACCGTCAGATTTTCGCTGCTTTCTGGATTCGCAGACCGTAAAGGCGAACCGCATTTGTTCTTCACCCGGTGCCGGCCGGGAAACATCTTTGCTTTCAATCATGCGTTGAACAGGAGACGTGCCGATGTCACGATGCTTGGTTTTGTTATATTCCATCTCGATCCAGGCCTGACTGCTGTGATTGAGATATTCCAAAGTTAAAGGATCTACCCGGGTCAGCATGGCCATCAAGCGACCTTCAAGGGTGCCCCAAAAGGCCTCCTGCTTACCATTTTGATACTTATGTGGCTGAACACATAAGTATCATTATGTGGCGTTTAAATTTATGTGGTGCAACATGTGGAATGTCTTTAGCCAAAAAGAAATAAGCTTATATTGCGCCACATAAGTTTTCGTTTAATGATGAGTCTCCATTTAACCCTATATAAAAGGAGGTCCATCATGTTTGAAATCTTATTCAAAAGGCCAACAACAGTAGCCCGATATCGTGCGGCGCCATTTTCAAAAGCCAGGGAGCAATTCCTCGAATTATGCGCGGAAAAAGGATACTCTCACGCCATGTTGAAAAAAATCGCATGGATATTGTATTCGATAACGCCCAGAATCGACATGAAAAATGGTAAAGTAACAGCACGTGCCATTGAACAGGCTGTAGACCCCCTGTGTCAGGATAGATGTCGCCTCAATTAAAAATTAAATCGGGGGCATTGAGGTGATAAACATGGGATATTCTATCCAATTAAAAGAAGCTGTGTTAAAAAAGGTTTTACAGGGAAACAAACCCCATTATGAAATCGCAAGAGAGTCAGGAGTTGGTCGGTCTACAATCGGCAAATGGTTAAAAGAGTGTAAACAAAACGGAAACATAAAATTCAGAGCTCCTGACATTAAGCTTCAAAAAGCCTTATTTTAAAGGGTTTTACTTGACTTTTGGGTAAAAATATCGTAGGTTAAGCTGCATCCAAAAAAGGAAAATATAATGCTTCAAACCTAC
>NZ_JAQYWD010000028.1 GCF_030145145.1 Desulfobacula sp.
CCTAAAAAAGGTCCTACTTGACGGCTTTTAGCAAACCGAACGGGATCTTCAATAGTCAATACAAAACACAGGGCTGTGATGGGACCGACACCGGTTACTTGACTTAAATACTGTGTTTCCGGATACTGTTCGATGCTCAGTTGTTCAATCTGCCGGTCAAGTTCTTTTATCTGTTCAGTCAAATGAAAAATTGTTTTAAACACGAACCCCAGCGCCGGTTGAAGTTCAGACGGCACAAGAGATTCACAACGTTTGGCAAAACTTGCTGTACTGCATTTGGGCAAACGGTCACCATTTGCCTTGACAAGTCCTCTTACATGGTTGATCAATTGGGTGCGACTCTTCACCAGCATATCACGGGATTTAATTGTTGCCAGATCCGCTTGTGCCTGGCTACCACGATGGTACAATGGATGTAAAAGTCTGGGTTCTACCCGGCAGACCATGCCCAATATTCGGGCATCACGTGCATCGGATTTGTCAGTACTGTCCCAAATCAATCTTAGTTTACGGGGGTTCCCTACATACACGGTTAAACCCATTTCAGTGAGCAAACGGCTTATCCATGGAGAGTGGGTCCCGGCTTCCATGGCCACTTTAGCGTATTTGTACGGATTGAAAAATTTGCTCACACCGATTTTTGTGTTAATCACCTTGGCGGTTTCCAATTCATTACCATCACCGTCAAACACTACCGCTATATGAAATTTGTCTCCCAAATCAATTCCAATTGTGATATTATTTTTGTTATCCATGGCTGGTCCCTCCTTTTTTGCAGCCCTTCGGGTGACTGCGTTATTGATTTACTTGAGCGTGATTATATCACAACTCGTCGGAGGGATCAGCCTTCTCATATTATCTAACTTCGCCCACTTGTCGTAATTGATGGTTCGACGGGGTATTGGCCGAAACGATGATCAAGCCCCATATATGATATAGTGTCAGGATGTTTACATTGACGCATATCGTCGATGTGCAATTTCATAATTATTTATGATGCGGCCGTCCCTCATATCGATCACACGTTTGGCATGCTCAGCCACGTCCATTTCATGGGTTACAAGAACAATGGTAATTCCTTCATCATTGAGCGTTTGAAACAGGGCAAGGATCTCTTCTGTGGTTCGGCTGTCCAGGTTACCAGTGGGTTCATCTGCGAGAATAATGGCAGGATCTGTCACCAAAGCCCTGGCAATGGCAACCCGTTGCTGTTGCCCACCTGAAAGCTGGTTGGGTTCGTGAAGGATTCGTTTTGCAAGCCCGACCATATCAAGCGCCTCTTTTGCTCTTTTGTCAGGATGATGTATTTGTTTTCCCCTTCTATAGAGGAGTGGCAGCTGCACATTTTCCAGGGCTGTTGTTCTGGCAAGCAGGTTGTATCCTTGAAACACAAAGCCGATTCTTTGATTGCGAATGTCGGACAAAGCGTTCTTGTCCATTTGACTCACCTTTAATCCCTCCAGAAAATATTCCCCGTGATCGGCTTGATCCAGGCAGCCGATGATGTTCATGAGGGTGGATTTCCCTGATCCGGATGTACCAATTATTGCGAGAAAATCCCCCCTGTCAACGGTGAGAGAGATGCCATCCAGTGCATGGACGGTTTCTCCGCCCAGGTGAAAGGTTTTTTTGATATTTTTGAGTTGTATTGTTTTCATTTTTTCTCCACTTATGGATTGTCCATAAACCCTTTTGATTTAAACCTGCGTCTACCTTCTCGGCCCACGACCGCCTCCGGAGAGCTTTGGAAGAATTTTTGACAAAAACCCGTTGGAACTTTCGGTCTTCTCAATATTTTTTCCGATGATGACCGAGATCCCGGGGGTTAAATTTTCACCTTTTATCACCGAAGTTGTGCCGTCGGTGATACCGGTGGTAACAAGAATGCGTTTGGGGATTCCCCCACCCAGCACATAGATGCCGAGATCATCATTTTTATTGCGGTCATCAAGCCTGAAATTCAGGGCAGCATTTGAAATCAACAGTTCGTTTTCCGCCTTTTCCACCACAAAATCTGCTGTAGCGGTCATACCCGGAAGCAGTTTTCCCTTCTTGTTTGGCGCAGCCACAATTACTGTATAGGTCACTACATTGGAAGTCTCGGTAGGATTCATCTGTATTTGGGTTACGGTTCCGTAAAAGAGATCATCGGGATAGGACTGAACGGTAAATATCGCCTTTTGTCCCTTTTTTACCATGCCGATATCACTTTCATCAACGCTTGCCCCGATCTCCATGTTTGACAGATTTTCTGCAATAATGAAAATGGTTGGCGTACTTAAACTGGCTGCCACCGTCTGTCCCTCTTCGATATCCCGTTGGAGGACGACACCGTTAATGGGAGATCTGATTTGGGCGTTCCGGAGATTGATTTTTTCTTTTTTTAAAACAGCCTGTGCAGATAAAAGCTCCGCCCTTGCCGTCTCCTTTTCAGTCTCATAGACGAGGATCTCCTGGGCTGAAAGATGTCCCTGCTCGTACAACGGCTGATTCCTTTCATATTCGGCTGTGGCCTGTTTGTAGAGTGCCCGAACCTTGATAACCGAAGCGTTTGCTGCATCCACCGCTGCATTAAACGTATCCAGATCAAGCTCTGCCAGGATTTGTCCTTTTGTCACCCGGGCATTATAATCAACCAATACTTTTTTGATTGTACCGGACACCTGTGTTCCCACCTCCACGGTTCCAACAGCTGAAAGGGTTCCGGTACAGGAAATCGTGTTTTCTATACTGCCCCTTTTGATTTTTTCCATCTGGAATTGGGATGCTTTTGGCGTCTCTCGATATGAAGAAGCGACCAAAGACTGGTGAATGGTAAGCATAATGAAAAGAACGCCACAGGCCATGAGTGTCGGTTTTAAAAATTTTAGCCCTATTTTTACAACTTTCATGACAATTCCTCCTTTAAAATATGGGATAACCCAAGATCTCCTTTGTAAAAAAAGATGGAAATGATTTTCAGTATTTTATCCACCTCCGCTTGGATCATGTCATTCCGGGCTTCCACTTGATCGGACCGGATCTGGGTTAATTCAGTCAAATTGGCCGCACCCATTTTGTACCGCTGAAAAACGGATTCCAAGGACTTGTTGGTATAAAACAGTCTGGATTTGGACACTAGGATCGACTCACATGCTGTTTGGTAGTCGGCAACTGCCTGACCCAGCTCCAAACGGATCTGTTGTTTCAATTTTTTCAGGGTCACAGTTGCCGATTGTTTGTCTATTTTTGCCTGATTCACTCGGGTTCGGGTCAGATGCCTGTCAAAAATAGGCAGGAAGACTGAGACCCCTATGTAAGAATATAGATTATCGTCGCCGAACTGATCCCCAAAATTTTCATCATACCGGTTGTCATACAGGCTTCCCATGCCGGCATTAAAATCCACTGACGGGTATTTGCCGGATGCCGCCTCCTTTATCTTCGCTTTTTTTGCAGAAACGTTTTTCTCCAGTGCAAGAAGATCTGGGCGGGTTTGAAAAGCTGCCTGTATGAGACGATCAGTATCTGTTTCAGGTATCATGGTGGAAATCGTGATTTTGGGTATCTCAATCTCGATATCGCCCGGGACTGAGACACCTATTGTTTTAATTAGCTGCATCTTACTGATTTTGTAGGTGTTTTCAGCGCTGATCAAATCGAATCTGGCTTTAGCGGTTTCAGCCTGCTGCTGGTAAAGGTCTGTGGCCGGGACTTTACCGGCTTCTTGAAAGGCTTTGATCTCTTTCTCCTGCTGGAGGTTGTTTGTCAGATTCTCCAGGGCCACTTCAATTTTTTGGCGTTGTTGCGCAACATCGATATATGCACTCACAGTATCATAGATCACTTGCTGCTCCTGCCTGGTCTGTGAGTGTTCCTCTGAAGACAAATCATAACCTGCACTCTCAAGAGATGCCTTATCATCGAATCCTTTAAAAAGATTGAGTTGGGAGAATACTTCTGCTCCCTGGGTATAATAGTCGTGGTTTAAGCCTGATTGCCCATAGTTATTATTCAGGGCTGTATTTGCGATACCGGTTATTTGGGGTAAATAATCGTTTTTTTCCTTCTTAAGGGCAAGCATTGAGTATTGAACATTGTTTTTTGCAAGTTTCAAATCCTGATTGTTTTTTAGGGCCAGCTCAATCGCCTCAACCAGACTTATTTTCTGGACTTCAGACGCCTCTGCCACCCCCTGGGAAAAAACATGAAGGAACAAAGCAATCAGTAAAAAAAAAACGATTTGTTTATTCGTCATCCATGGTAAAATCCTAGATCCTAGTATCACCCGAATTTTTTCTTTTTTTAAATCCTTCATCATTATTGTTTTTCTGCCTTCTATTCTTTGGTTAAAATTTTTGATCATGATCACTTTTCATCTTGAAAAGTGATCTGAATATAACCAATTTTTTTTTCTCTTGCTGTAAAGTTACAGTTAAGCCAGGGTTAAGAATTGTAAATTCCGATCCAAATGACTTTACGTTTCTTCACATGCAAAATGATCGTATTCGTGTATAATGAAAACCGGATAAAGCAAACAACCATATAGCTGTATTTATTGTTTTTTTTAATAGTTAAGAGAAAGCCATGAACCGTATTCTTGTGATCGATGATGATGAAGAGCTCTGTGAACTGTTAAGCGATTATCTGACCCCTGAGGGATTTGATATCAAGGCGGTTCAGACCCCGGAAGAGGGTCTTTCACTTGCCCTCAGCCAAGTCCATGATCTGGTGGTTTTAGATGTAATGATGCCGGGGATGAGCGGGTTCGACACCCTGCGCCATATTCGTGCCAAATCTCAAATCCCCGTTATTATGCTTACGGCAAGGGGGGATGATGTCGATCGGATTGTAGGCCTGGAGATGGGAGCAGATGACTATCTGCCAAAGCCGTTTAATCCCAGAGAGCTTGTGGCAAGGATTCGTGCTGTACAGCGGCGATTTGAGACAAGATCAGACGCTGAAGATATACCCCAGCAGAGTCCCTCACTTGAGATAGGAGATGTTATCCTCAATCCTGGACCAAGGACGGTGATGATAGGTAAAAAACCCGTTTCGTTCACAGCAGTTGAATTCACACTTCTTTATGAACTCATGAAAAATGCCGGTAATGTGGTCAATCGCGATGTTCTTTCTGAAACTGTTCTGGGCAGGAAACTGGATATTTTTGACAGAAGCATTGATGTTCATGTGAGCAGTCTCAGGAAAAAAATGGGACCAAGATATCAGGGCATTGAGCGGATTCAAAGTATCCGTGGTCTAAAATATATTTATGCCCTGCCGGAAGAAGGGGTATAAGGAGACGTGTACAAATAATGAGCACTCAAACAAAGAAATTTTGCTCTGGTCTTTTCCTGAACAACTACCTCTCCAGCATAATAAGAAAAAATCTCTTTTTAAAGATTCTCTTTTTTACCTGCAGTATCAATTTATTATCTGTGGGAATCGCCCTGCTGGTAGCATTCACTTCCAGTACCGGGCCTGCTGCAAGGATGAAGCACCAGGAGTAAAATCGTCAACAGAATCTTGCTCAACTCCTTTATCTTTATTCAACCCCCTTGATTGAAAAGTGGATTTCAGATGGAAAATCCGCCTCAATATCCTATGCCGATCAACTGGAAAACATTGAAAATGTCGTTCGAAATGCCATTCGATATACGAATGAAAGTACAACCGTGAACATCAGTATTGAAGCCAAAAACTCAGAAAAAGATCCTGTCATCCTGATCATTGAGGACAACGGCCCAGGCGTTCCTTCGATAAATTTGCCCCATCTTTTCAAGCCATTTTACAGGGTAGAAGGAGACCGAGGAAGAAAAACCGGTGGTACCGGTGTGGGCCTTGCCATTGCAGACAGAGCCATTAAACTTCATGATGGAGAAATCAGGGCAGAAAATTCAAAGGATGGCGGCCTGAAAATCATCATCACTATTCCCAAAACAATCATTGCCGGTTAATGTGCCCAGCCTTTTTGTTTTACAGTCCCAATACGGGTCAGTTCACCATTTTCTCACCAAAAAAGTTGGTCTGGTCTAATAGGAGCGGTTTTACAACCGCTCCTTGGGGTTTGCTTAAAAACTATGCAATGGCGCCCATAAAACCACTAACAACAGAATCGTCATAACTTCCGGTCAAATCTGTCATTATGGATGTCATTGCATCATGATAGGCCTGGGTCGCAGCGTTTTGGGTCAAGATTGTCTGACTCATCCCCTGAGAACTGCTCATTCTGGCTTCACGTTCGTCCATTCCCTGCTGAATTTCATCCTGTGACAGAATGCCATCCTGATTCAGGTCCAGTTGTGAAAAGATTCCAGTCGCCAGGCTGGTTTCTTCGGCACTGATGCTGCCATCTTCATCCGCATCCTCCTGTGCAAGGAGGGCTTCCAATTCAGACTCCTCTGTGCTACCCACGTCACCAGAGGGTGGGGGTGGGCCACCGCCCATCATTGGAGAAGGACCGCCGCCCATCATTGGGGGCGGACCATTGGAAAAAACCTCTTCCAGTTCGTCGGAATTCAGATCACCGCTTGAATCTGAATCCGCATCTGCAAACATGCTTTCGGACATGGGGGTTTCATCAATGGTCAATACCCCATCCTGATTGGCATCATCGTTTTTCATGATGCTCTCACTGCTGGGTGGCTCAAACGTACTGCCACCCGCACTCTGGTTTCCGCGCATGTTCATGGACTGGTAAGCAAAACTTGATTGTCCAAGTCCTTGAATACTCATTTCATTCTCCTTAAAAATTTATTGGAATTAAAAAGTTAATCTCAATTAATCTCCAATTTCAAACCGCATACGCATTGCTTTCCTCCTTTTTTATGAAATTTATATTCAAGCTCAGGCCCAAAATAGGCCTTGCCTGATTTGAAATATACAAAAAGAAGGCCAGGGACCCCAAAGGCGCACCCACTAGAATAAAGTCCCCATGGAAATACTATTATTTGCCCCTGAAAGCCATAATTCAAGCCCTGGATCTAATCCACACATTATTAACACATTTCAACGGACAGATACCCGGCTCACACCTGCTGTTTTACAGGCTGCCCGTTATATTCTCTACAAAGAGTATGATTCTAATCGCATTTGGGGCCCTGTCTTCTGTCGGCAGGCGGATTGTCTGGACGAAGGACCAGACGATCGCCTTCCGCTTCACATGTACCTGTCACCGTATCGCCGAAGGGGCTTTGAAATTCTGCAGTATCTCCAACAGATTTTCCTTCACAGGCAGTATAGGCTTCCGGTGGGGGACCTTGATGCTCTCTGCCTCCTCCCTGGGCAAATGATTGAGCCATATACAAATTAAAGCTGATAAGAATTCCAAACAAGGCCACAGCCATCATTAAGGCCATCGCTATTGATTTACGAGCATGAGTTGTCATTGTAGATTCTCCTAAATTTATTGTTGATTATTTTCGCGATCCTTTTCAAAATGTTTAAAGAGATCGCACGGCGGTCTTTGAAATTTTGTTTCAGACAATTCGCTTTTTTCTATGTAGCCATCGGCATCTTGGTCAAGATCCAAAAAATGGTCATCAGGTCCGGAAAATTCTTCCAATGAAACCCTCACGTCATTGTCTGTGTCGAACTGCTGGAAAAATTGTTCAGATGCCTCTGCTCTCATTTCCAGGGAATGGGCAAAGCCCATGGCAACAAGTAACAGAATCAGCATAATTGCTGTCAATATGATAAGCTCTTTTATATCCTGCATCATTATGCCAAACTTTTTAATATCCTGAATCACATACATTTTACGACTCCTTTTTAAAGGGTGTTTAAGGGCTATCCTTGGCTCTATTTTTTGGGAGGAGGACCATCGGGCATTTCGCCCTTTTTAATAAATCCATCTGGGTTAATTTTCATTTTAATGCTCCTTTTTTATATTGTTCCAATACGTGTATGGTAACATCCAATTATGTGAACCAAGTGATCAAAATATGTGGACAAATAGAGGATTGCCCAGGAAAGCTTGAACCTGTTTTTGTAATTGATAGGCGAGTGAGTAGGATTGAGGATCCCGACGCGGGAAAACCGCACGTATGGCAGCGAAAAGCGAGCGTGCCAAACGCTATAAGACTTCACTGAATTCGAACAACGCACCGCTTACTTTGACGAAGATATCTGCATGGCTGTAAAAAAGGGGGTTAACATTCTTGGGCTTGATCATGGTTTCGGCCAATACCCAGGTGGGATTAGGCTTGCGTTATTGACACTTTTGCTGAATTTCTTGCAATCCTGGATTTTTCTCCAGCCTCTAAGCTCGACATTTATTTCTGTGCCCCTTAAAGGGCTTGTAAAGCAAAAACCTGCACTCCACATCAGGCTGTTTATAACCAACGGCCAACAACAATAGTATCCAATACTTCTCAGGAATATTAAATTCTTTTTTAACTGCTTCGTGATCAAATCCATCCATGGGATGGGTCTCAAGCCCTAAACTGGTTGTGCACGATAAATCATCGTTAGTTTCTGAGTCATAAGCAAGCAAAAAGCGAAAGGAAATACGGTTCAAATGATTTCACAAAAAAAACCTTTTGGCATTTGATTACGCTATTTCAATTCCAGACAAAGCCATTCATGGTTACCATGGCGCTAAAGAACTGTTACACCGGATAAAAGGAACGCCCACGGCCTGTCAAATTCCTGGCTTTAACCGGGCAGTTTTCCATACAGCGGCCACAGTCTGTGGGTAAGGTTTCACTGGTGATTGCAATGAGTTATGAATGCGCCGCCAACCTGGTCCGGTTATATTTAATCAGCAGTTGCAGATCCTGGCAGCAGCACGAGCAACGATTCAATTCATTGCCGGCAAACACTCAACCATGGGTTTTAGCCAATTTTTTAAACATATTGGCAAGGCCGGTGGACAAAGTATAAATATTTTCTATGGGCAGGTTTTTATCTGCGGTATTGTCAAAAAACAGATTTAGATCCGATTCCAGCCCGTCTTCGGCATGATTGTAGCAAATCAACATGGGCAGCAGCGGCAATGGATATATCATCAGGGAAATATCTGCATCATAATGATTTTGAACGGGCCGGCCGTTAAACAACTTTATGATGTCCTTGAAAAAAGAGGGATTTGTATCGGCCACCTGTTTAAACGCCCCCACACATTGATGTTCAAAAAACCGGGCCCAGTCCTTGGATGTTTCAAGTTCTCTGAAAGGCACCCATGATCCGGTCAAGGGTATCCCTTTGCTGGACAATACAAAATTTAGCACCGGTGGAGCGATCCAGGAATTGACATGAATATCGGTTGAGATTCCACCATTTTTATCAATGCCGAAATCTTTGCCGAAAATTTTTAAGATGAGCCTGCCATTTGAAAATTTACCCCCCAGCTTTTCAGCTCTGGATTCAAGATCGATCTGTTTTATCCGGTCTTTTAACTGATGCATCACCTTGATATAGTCCTGCTCAAATGTGGACGCATATTCTAATTTTTTGGAACCATATTCTTCCAGAATGTCTTCACCAATAAACGGGCACTCACTCAAAGCGATCTGGCCCTGGAACACAGCCGCGGCAAAGGCTAAGCAAGTGGGTTTATTGCATTTTCGACAATTGGTTTTTTCCAATAATTTAAAGACCTCCATGGTATTTTTAAATTCACCCATTGGTACTATCTCCTTTGTTTTCCTCAGTTAAATCCATGGGACATCAAAACTTTTCATATCGTTTACAGCAATTGTCATTATAAAACGCAATAGTCGCCCGTCAATGGGTCAAACTTACCTTATTGACGCTTTGGCCGGCTGCTGCCCCAGACCAGTTGCAATGCGTGCGGCTTAATGGTCAAAGACCGGCTGGTTCAACCGGGAACCGGGCTATCCGACGGACAGCAGCGGCTGTGTATTGCCCGGACCATGATATTAATGTCATTGTTTTAAATACAGCATTGAGCAAAGGACGGGACGCTCTTTATGAGAACTTGCGGCCGTTGGTTTAATCCGGCATTAAAATCAAAAAAGGTTGGGAGTTGAGCAAAGGGGGGGGGGGATTGCGTATCAGGCGGTTTTAAGGACAAAACCGCCTGATGATCGTTTAGACGTTAGGCTTTTTCGAGTTTTACCGCACACACCTTGAATTCCGGTATTTTGGCAATGGGATCAAAGGCCGGGTTGGTCAATTTGTTGACATTTGCCTCTTCAAAATGGAATGGCATGAACACAAGCCCCGGAGAGACCCGCTCTGTAATCATTATCTTTGTCAGGATCTCACCCCTTCGGGAGGCCATTTTAACTTGACTGCCATCGCAGACGTCCAGGGTTTTGGCATCCGCAGGATTCATTTCAAGAAATCCTTCCCGCACTTCAAAATCAAGGGATTCGGAATTCCGGGTCATGGTGCCGGTATGGTAATGGGCATAGACCCGGCCTGTGGTCATCCAGAACGGATACTCATCATCCACCACTTCATTCGGCGGCTTGTGACCAATGGCATGGAATAATCCTTTTCCCCGGGTAAACTTCCCATCTTTGTGCAGAAACGGGGTTCCCGGATGTTCTTTGGTGGGACAGGGCCACTGGAGTCCGGGTCCTTCAAGCCGGTCATAGCTGATTCCCGCATAGGACGGGGTAAGGCTTGCGATTTCATCAAAGATTTCTTGGGGAGACGTATACGTCATTTCAAACCCGAACCGGTTGGATATGTCTTGAATGATCTCCCAATCCGGTTTTGAGTCTCCCACCGGATCAACCGCTTTTCTCACCCGTGTTACGCGTCTTTCCGTGTTGGCAAAGGTGCCGTCTTTTTCTGCAAAGGATGTTCCCGGCAGCACCACATCAGCCAGTTTTGCCGTGGGCGTAAGAAAGATATCCTGGACAATGAGCAGTTCGACTTTTTCCAGGGCTTTGACCACATGATTGGCATCCGGATCAGACACAACCGGATTTTCACCCATGATCCACAGGGCTTTCACTTCATCCTTTTCAATACCTGACAGCATTTCAGGAAGGGTCAAACCGATATTAGAGGGCAATTCATCCACGCCCCAGGCCTGGGCAAACTTTTTATTGGCAGGCCCAAGGGTCACGGGTTGATATCCGGTGTATACATTGGGAAGTGCGCCCATATCACAGGCACCCTGCACATTGTTCTGCCCCCGAAGCGGATTGACCCCTGATCCGAGTTTTCCAATATTTCCCGTGAGCATCGCCAGATTGGCCAGGGATTTTACATTATCCACCCCGGTGGTATGCTGGGTAATGCCCATGCAATACACAATGGAAGCACTGCCGGCTTCGGCATAGAGTGTGGCAAGTGTTTCTATATCCGCTACAGAGACACCGGTAATCTGGGACGCCTCTTCAACGCTGAAATCATCAAGAGCATCTTTAAAGGCTTGAAACGCCTCTGTATTTTCCGCAATAAAGGTGTCGTCCTGAAGATTTTTATCCAGGATCACCCGCATCATCCCGTTTAATAACGCCACATCGGTTCCAAGATTGTGCTGGATATAAAGCTCGGCAAAATCGGCTATTTGATTTTTTCTTGGATCCGCAACAATGACTTTCCCCCCATTTTCAATGGCCCTGAAAATCCGGGTGGCCACCAACGGATGGGAAGTTGCGGTGTTGGATCCGATAATAAATATGGTATCTGACAACTCAAGTTCAGACACTGCATTTGTCATTGCTCCACTGCCAAACGCTGCGGCAAGACCTGCCACGGTGGAGGAATGTCAGAGCCGGGCACAATGATCAACATTGTTGGTGCCGATGGCGGCCCTGGCAAACTTCTGCATGAGATAATTTTCTTCATTGGTCACTTTGGCTGATGCAAAAAACCCGATGGCATCAGACCCGTTGGCCTCTTTTATCTCCTTGAGTTTTGATGCGGTAAACGCAAGGGCTTCTTCCCAGGAAACCTCTGTCAATTCCCCATTTTTTCTTAACAATGGCTGTTTCAATCTTCTCTCGGATTGAACAAATTGATGGACATTCCATCCCTTGATGCAAAGCTTGCCTTCATTTACCGGGCTGGTTTTACAGGGAATGGTACCGGTCAGTTTGCCATCAAGGGACTCAAGAAAAAAATTGCATCCACATCCGCAATAGGTGCAGGTTGTAAGCGTATTCCTGTAATCCATTATCTTTCCTCTTTATAGTAACCCCTTACTTTTCAGGTGCAGGACCCATTAAGCTTAAGGGTGATTTTTCATTTTTATTGATCCCGGATGTAAATCCGAATTCAGTATTCATAATCTCAGCTGTCTTTTTATATAAAAGTCGTAACGGAATATCAGACGGACAGGCTTCTTCACAAAGTCCGCAGTCTATACACCGGTCGGCCATATGCATGGCCCGGGTCAAATGGAACACCGGGATATCCACTGGAAGGTCCCCTTTTGATACCAGATCTTCACATTCAAGGCTGCATTCCCTGCAAAAACACATGGGACAGATATTCCGGCAACCATAGCATTTTACGCACTTTGAAAACTGATCCATCCAAAAAGAAAACCGGGTTGACAGATCCTTGTTGTCCATATCTTCCACACCCTGTTGAGAGATCCCCTCAAATTTTTCTCCTGCGACAATGTCATCCGGATACGGTTTTTTGCATTCGCACGCCTGGGCAAGGGATTCAGGACAGGGGATACCGATGGGAACCACTTTATCCGGTTCCAACTGGTTTAGTCTGTAAAGGCCATAAAGACCTCTCTCATCACACCCCCGAACCAGAACCCCGAACACATCATCCGGATACTGTCTGGCAATGGTGCAAAGAACCCTGTTCAGCGGATACCTTGCATCCCCCGATTTTTCTGTATCACCCAGACAAAGCGTGTCCAGGTCGTCCCCTTTTTGAAACAAACAGGGTGCCACATGGCCATTGGCTGTTACAAGTGCGACAACCCCCTTTACAGACCCCTCTGAAAGAAGCTCGTTTATTTTTTCTTTTACTCTATCAATCATAAACATACCTATGATAAGTTGTTCGGTTAACAATTAATGGCGATGCCCAGAATAATCTGACGATCATATTGTTGTATGCCTTTTAATAACTGCTAAGCGACATTTTTAGATGAATCTTTCTTTAATGGTGACGGTCCAATTTTCTTAAGGGCATCAATAAAATCGTTGATCTCCTCAACAAACTCAGGTGCCTCGGCTGAGGATACCCATCTGGCCCGAAGCCGCTCTTGTTCAACGCCGCAAAAACTCAGCATCTGGGAAAGAACCGTTACCCGTTTTTCAGCAGAATAATTACCATACAGGTAATTGCATTCGCTCAAATGTCAGCCACCCACAAAAACGCCGTCAACCCCTTGTTGAAAGGCACGTAATACATGATGGGGAGACACGCTCCCTGAGCACATTACCCGGATGATACGAATATTTGCCGGGTACTGCATACGACTGACCCCAGCCAGGTCAGCAGCTGCATATGCTCACCAGGTACACAGAAAACATATGATATCGGGCTCAAAATTATTGTCGCTCATTGACTTCTTTCCTTATATATATTTAAAATTTTCCACACGTTTGGTTTATTTTTTCAGCAACCGTTCATAGGGTTCCTGTTTTTTTTGACGGTTATGCCGCACCAATCTGTGCCAGCAGCTGCTGGGGTTTAAACCCCCGAAGCATGGCACTGTGAGATGGACAGGTAGCCGCACAATTTCCACATCCTTTACAAAGCACCTCATTGACCTCACAGATTCGCTTGTCCCTGTTATAGGTAATGGCTTCATACGGACACATGGGCAGACACGCCATGCAGCCCACACAGGCATCCGGGTTGATCTGGGCCACAATGGCACTTTTCACCAGTTTTTCCTTGAACAAAATGGCCGCCACCCTTGAGGCAACACCAATCCCCTGGGTTCGGGCTTCCGTAGATGTCGCAGGATACCGTCCGGACCCGCAGACAAAAATACCATCTGCAGCAAAATCAAGGGGACGAAGCTTTGCATGGGCTTCCAGAAAAAATCCATTCTGGTCTGTGGGCACCCGCAGCATATTGGCCAGCTTCCCTGAATCATTTCTCGGCACAAGGGGAGTGGACAGGACAACGAGATCGGCATCCAGTTCCTGGGTCTTCCCCGTGACCGCCTGAAAGAATGTCACTTTCCCATTTTCAACTTCCGGGGGATTATCAGGGGTGTACACATCAAATCGAATGCCTTTGCCCCTGGCATCCCAGAGCATCTGCTCCTTATGGGTGCCATACATCTGCATGTCCCGATACAGGACCCTCACATCGGTCAAGGGGTATTTATCCTTGATGAGCATGGCATTTTTCACGCCGATCATGCAGCAAATTCTTGAACAATATTCTCGTTCCGGGGTTCTTGCCCCGGCACACTGGATAAAAACCACCCGTTTCGCATCCAGTTTATCTCGTTGAAGCAGCTGTTCCAGCTGCATTAATGAAATCACCTGACGACCATCGTACCCAAGTATCCCCTCCGGGATCAGCGGGACCGCACCGGTGGCAACCACCATACACCCCACCTGTTCTTCAACCAGGCCGGTTTGGGTTTCAATTTTGACATCATAATTACCGATATATCCACCGGTTTCCGTCACCGTTGCACTGGTATAGCAGGTAATATTAGACTGGGATCGAACATCATCAATGATCTGGGAAAGGGCCTCTTTTGCCATCACCCCTGAATCCAGTTGATGTACTTGTTGCAGAAGACCGCCAAGACTGGCTGTTTTTTCAACCAGGATGACGTCCAGCCCCATATCTCCCAGGGCCTGGGCCGCAGACAACCCGGCAATGCCACCGCCAATCACCAGAATTTTCCGGATCAGGGAGGATTCAATCTCATTTAAGGCCTCCAGTCCGGCACTCTTGGCCACGCCCATGCAGATCAATTCTTTCGCCTTTTGGGTGGCGGCATCTCTTGTTCCCATATGAACCCAGGAACACTGGTCCCGGATGTTGACCATCTCAAACAGATACGGATTAAGGCCAACCTCAGCGCAGGAACTTGAAAACAACGGCTGATGCGTCCTGGGTGAACAGGATGCCACCACCACCCGGGTCAGGTTCTGCTCGGTTATGGCCTTTTTGATCTCCCCGATTCCGGCCTCCGAGCAGGTGTAAAGATTTTCCTTTACATACACCACATGGGGAAGGGTTTTGGCGTATTCAGCAACGTCAGGACAATCCAGATGGCCGGCAATATTTGAACCGCAGTCACAAACGAATACGCCGATTCGAGGTGCTTCATAAGGTGTTAAAGTATGTGTATTCATATTTGGCAACCTTTCTTTATGATGCCTTTTGGTCGTTTTTTTTGATCACGGTCTGCGCTGCTCTTGCAGCAGCAGAACTCGCCTGGGCAACAGATTCAGGGATATCCATGGGGCTGTGGGCACACCCGCAGACATAGATTCCGTCCCGGGAGGTATCCAGGGGATTGGAAGGATCAGTTTTAAAAAATCCAAACCGATCCAGATCAATTCCTAGTGTATCGGCAATTTTCTGGGCCCCTTTTACCGGTCCACAGGCAGTGGCCAGCACAACCAGGTCAAAGGCCTGTCGTTGAATCTTCTGTTCCCGGGTGTCCTCATAAATCAGAACCGGGCATTCATCCGGATTCCTGGTGATCTCTGCCACCCTGGACCGCTTATAGGAAATATTGGAATTATTGCCGCCCCGGATCTTATACTCTTCAAACCCTTTTCCCACCGCTCTGATATCCATCCCGAAAATCACCGTATGGGTATCATTGTCATGTTCATGGGCAATAATGGCTTCCTTGATGGAATGCATGCAGCAATATCCGGAACAAAACGGATAAAACCGCAAATCCCTTGATCCCACGCATTGGATAAAGGCGATCTTCTTCGCAGTGGTAAACCCTTTGGCTTTTTCTTTCAAAACCGCAAGAGGGTTGGCATTCTCAAGATGGGCTTCAACCCTTTTAGCCCATTTATCCTGATCTTTTTCAAGGTCTTCACCGGGCTTCAGGCTGCCGTCCGTGTAAGCCGCATAAAATTCATCGCTCTTTTTCCCATGCGTCTTTTCAAACCGATCCAGGGCTTTTTGAGATTTTTTCACTTTTTTCTCAAGCTCAGCAATGGTGGCCGTTACCTTTCGATCGGACGGACGATAGATGTGTCCGGCCGTGGGCCCGGAGGCAGACAGGAATCGTTCAAATTCCATGGCAGTGATCACGTTATCCAACTGGTTATAGCGATATTCAGGCATTCTGGACGGATCAAAAACATCATACCCCGTGGCCACAACAACGGCCGCCACGGGCAGGTCAATAATGACGTCTGTCTGATCAAAATCAATGGCACCTGCCTCACATTTTTTCTGGCAGATCCCACATTTTTTCCCGTTCAACACCCGGCAATGATCCGGATCAATGGCATGGGTGGAGGGAATCCCCTGGGCAAACCAAGAATAGATGGCTTTGCGTTCTGCATGGCCTTCGTTATATAAATCCAGGACAGGGGTGGGGCAAACTTGTGCACAGGCACCGCACCCGGTACATTTATCTTCGTCCACATATCTTGCTTTTCTTCTGATGGTTGCCGTAAAATTCCCGGCATCACCCTCTAGTCGTTCAAGCTCACTATACGCCAGAAGTTTTATATTGGGATGTCGACCGACATCCAGCATCTTGGGCGAAAGTATTCAGATGGCACAGTCATTGGTCGGAAATGTCTTATCAAGCTGAGCCATTTTCCCGCCAATGGAAGGAAGGCTCTCCACAAGGTGGACCTTGAACCCCATCTCTGCCAGATCCAGTGAGGACTGGATACCGGCAATTCCGCCGCCAAGGACAAGTATATCCTTTGTCACAATCTACCTCCTGTTACCGCTCGTTCATATTATCAACCATCAGGCCACCTGTTTGATATTGGCAGGCCCTAAGGCTTTTATGGTTTCAGTAAATTCATTTGCCACCTGGGCAAATTTTGTCCCTTCAGCTGAAGAGATCCATGCTAACCGGGTTCTTTTCGGATCAATGCCCAGAAGCTGTAACAATTCACTGGTCATTCCAAACATCTTTTGTGCCTTTACATTACCATCCAGGTAATGACAGTCCCCAATGTGTCAGCCCGAGACCAGAACCCCGTCTGCCCCCTTTTCAAAGGCTTTCAAAATATAATTGGGATTGATCCCCCCTGAACACATTACCCTGACAATTCTCATATTCGGCGGATACTGAAATCGACTCACGCCTGCAAGATCTGCTGCTGCATAGGAACACCAGTTGCAGGCAAATGTTAAAATCCGTGGATTAAAATCCGTTGACATTTTCAATCCTTTCTATTGTTCCAGTGCTGCCTCAACCATGGCCAGCACCTCATTATCGTAATGGAAAACACTGGCAGCCCCTGTGGGACAAGCAGCCGCACAGGCACCACATCCCTTGCAAAGGGCCTGCTGAACCGTGGCAATTTTCACCCCGCTGTCCAGCTCATTTACCGCAATCGCCCCGAACGCACACGTCTCTTCGCAGGCACCACATCCCCGGCACAGGGCTTCATTCACCTGGGACACCACCCCATCAACGGTAACCGTTTCTTTGGACAACACAACCGTGGCCCGGGAAACAGCCGCCTTTGCCTGGGCGATGCTCTCTTCAATGGGTTTCGGGTAATGGGCCATCCCGGCTAAAAAGATACCGTCCGTGGCAAAATCAACCGGCCGGAGTTTGGCATGGGCTTCCATGAAAAACTGATCATCATTCAAGGAAAGCTTGAACATCTGGGCCAGGGCCACATTATCCTCGGGGACAATGGCAGAGGCAAGGACCACCAGGTCCGTTCCAATCTCAAGATCCATGTCAAGCACATGATCTTTTACCGTCACACAAAGATCAGCGCCCTGTTTTTCAACCACGGGTTTATGCTCATAGGCATACCGGATAAAGATCACCCCTTTGTCCCGGGCTTCCGCGTAGAGTTCTTCTCTTTGTCCATAGGTTCTGATATCCCTGTAAATCACATACACTTCCATATCAGGATTCAGGTCTTTGAATTTAACGGCAGACTTTACGGAATGGGTACAGCAAACCTTTGAACAATACATTCGTTCCGGTTCCCTTGACCCCACACACTGAATGAACACAGCCGTGTTCGTGGTCTTGACAAAATCGCTATCATTGGCCATTTTCCGATCAAGTTCCAAATGGGTCAAAATCCGTTCATCTTCGCCATACAGGTATTCCGTGGGTTGTCTTTCCGTTGCACCGGTGGTAATGATGACGGCCCCATGATCGATGACCTGTTCTTTATCATCGGTGGCAAGGGTGGTCTGAAAATTTCCAATAAACCCGGATGTTGCCGATACCCGGGTGCTGGTAAACACATCAATCAATGCATGATCCTGGACTTCTTGAACCAGGGCCTTCACGTTCTCGGAAATGGATTCACCATTCCAGGTATAATTCAGGCTGAGGGCATTACCGCCCAGCACCTCTTTTTTTTCAACCAGGGTAGTGAAGAATCCCTGCCGGGCAAGCCCGAGGGCTGCGGTAAGGCCAGACACCCCGCCGCCAATCACCAGTCCTTTTTGTACAATGCCCACGGATGGCTGGGGCAATGGCCGCATCAAAGCCACCTTTGTAACGGCGATGCGGACCAGATCTTTGGCTTTTATCGTGGCCAGCTCGGGCTCTTTTGAATGCACCCAGGAGCACTGGTTCCTGATGTTGGCCATTTCAATGAGATATTTATTCAAACCCGAATCCCTCAGGGTTTCCTGGAAAAGCGGTTCATGGGTTCTCGGGGTACACGCAGCCACCACGATGCGATTCAGGTCGTTCTCTTGAATCACCTGTTTCATCTTGTCCTGGGTATCCTGGGAACAGGTAAACATGTTCTCTTCCACAAAGGCGACATGGGGCAGGGTCCTTGCATATTCAGCAACCGACGGAACGTCCACGATCCCCCCGATATTGGTCCCGCAATTGCAGACAAACACACCAATCCTCGGATCCTGGCTGACAACATCTCTTTCTGCCGGATATTCCTTGACCTTGGTCAGGCTCCCCCGAAACGGGGAAAGGCTGGTGCCGGCATCACAGGCCGCTGCACTGGCTTCCATGACGGCCAGGGGAATATCTTTGGGCTCCTGGAGGGCGCCGCACACATAAACGCCTTTACGGGATGTTTCCACCGGTGAAAAACTGGACGTTACAACAAAATTATTGGCATTGAGCTCAACACCCATATCCTTGACAGCCTGGGCAAGATCGGCAGGGGTTTCCATTCCCACGGACAGGACCACCATGTCAAAGACTTCCTCGATCTTTCGCCCGTCTTCCATCACATAGGTACAAATGAGTTTTTTGTCATCATCCTCTGTAATGGTATGAATTCGGGACCTGACAAACCGGACACCCTGATCTTTTGCCCGCTCATAGTATTTTTCAAAATCCTTTCCATAGGTTCTCATATCCATCAAAAAGATGGCGGCCTCAAACTCACCGGAAATATGATCCTTTGCCATCATGGCTTCTTTGACGGCGTACATGCAGCAGACAGACGAGCAATATTTATTATCACATTTGTTCTGATCCCTTGATCCGACACACTGGAGCCAGGCTATTTTTCTGGGCTCAGCCTTGTCCGGAAAGCATTGGATATGGCCCAGGGTGGGACCGCCGGCAGACAAAATTCGTTCAAACTCAATACTGGTAACGACATTGGGAAAATTTGAATACTGAAGGTTGTCCAATTTTGACGGATCAAACGGTTTAAACCCGGCTGCCAGGATAACCGACCCCACATGAAGGGTCTGCATCTGTTCCGTATCACCATAATTGATGGCCCCGGTGGGACAGACCTTTTCACACGTGCCGCATTTATCCTTGAGCAGTTTCAAACACCGTGACGGATCAATGGCATACTTTAACGGCACGGCCTGGGGATATGACACATAAATGGCTTTTCGCTTATCCAGCCCTTCATTAAACTCGTCCGGGGTTTTCCCGGGACATTTTTTCACACATTCTCCACAGGCAATGCACTTGTCCATGTCCACATACCTGGGTGCTTGTTTGATTACGACGGTAAAATCACCCGCCTCTCCATCAATCTGTTGAACCGTGGAAAGGGTGTGAAGTTGAATATTCAGATGCCGGCCGACCTCGACCAGTTTAGGTGAAATGACTCACATGGCACAGTCATTGGTAGGAAATGTCTTGTCCAGCTGTGCCATCACCCCACCGATGGAGGGGGCTTTTTCAATCAGGTGAACCAAATAACCTGAATCTGCCAGATCAAGGGCCGCCTGCATCCCGGCAATACCGGAACCGACAACCATGACCGAACCGTTACTATGATTGTTTTTTCCCATTGATGAACTCCAGTTTCTTATATATGCCTTGTATCCTGCTGCTACTCGATGTTATCCGCCAGATAGGAGGCAAGGTCTATGATATCAATATCATGATTTGTATTTTTCGTTGCACATGTCAGATGAATCTGGCATTTGGGACATGCCGTAATAATCGTCTGGGCACCGACCGCTTCTGCCTCTTTGAGCCGTTTTATCTGCATGACCTTTGAACAGGTAGAACATTCCATCCAGGCCGTGGTTCCACAGCAGACAGCATTTTCCCGGTTATGCTCCATTTCTGACAAAAGGGTTCCGGGGACAAGGGAAATCAAATCCCTGGGGGCATCATACACCCCGGACCGCCGTCCCAGTCTACAGGGGTCCTGGTAGGTCACTGTCCGGGTGCTGCCGGTTTTAAAAGAAATGTCTGCACCAGGCAGCTCTTTTGCCAGGAACTCTGTGATATGAACAATTTCAAAGGGCAATGGGCCCAGCTGATCCGTATAGGCTTCCCGGAACATGGCATATCCTTCCGGACAGCCAAATATAACGGTTTTTGCCCCTGTTGCTGCAATGGTCTCAATATTTTTTCTGGCAAGGGTTAAAAAGGTATCATCATCCCCGCACCAGAAGGCATCATGCCCGCAACAGCACTCGTCATTGCTGATGACCGGTTCAATCCCCAGTTTATTCAGCAGCAACAGATTATTTTTAGCGGATTCAATCATGTGCAGGTCCAGATATTGAAATGCCACATCATAATAAGTGATACAACCGGTAAAATAAAAGTACTCCCCTTTTTCAGAAATTTTTCCCGCCTGTTTTGCCCATGCGATCCTGTCTTGTTTCACGCCCTTGGCCTGAATGCTGGTAATCGTATGAAACATGCCGTGGTGGCTCAATTTGGGAACATTTTCTGCCTGTCTTGCTTTATTACGGTAGGTACGGATAAATGCAGGGAAGTCGATTTCAACCGGACACCGGTCCGAACATCGTGAACAGGAGAGGCATGCCCAGATATCCTTGCTTTGAAGAATATCCTCTTCAGGTTCATCCAATGTCCGTTTAATCATCTGACGCGGTGAAAAGCCTTCAAGATCCATGGCAACAGGGCAACTGCCTGTACAAACCCCGCACTCCATACAGTAATCAATTTGTTGTTTTGAAAGCTGCATATTATTATATATCCAAATATTTATGATAAATATAAATTAAAACGGTTTAATTTATTTAAAAAACCCAACCCTATTTGATGATCTTCCCATGGAAGCTTATCTTCCAAAAAAAATCGTTTTCTATGATATTGCTACCATGAATTTCTTATTGCGTTTGCAGCAAAAAAGCACTCCAGAAACAAAAAAGTCAACATTAATAGCGCCATAAAAGAGTTACTATGTAGCGATAAAATTTCTATTAGTCAAGGGTATGTTTTCAAGTTTTTCAAAGCGTTATCATATTGGTTTATGATAGTCTGCCAAGAAAACTGCGCCATCTCCCTGGACAATCTTTTCTGCAGCGGTAAATATTTTTCATAATTCAACAGCCGGTCCGCCAGTTTCGCCACCAGATCTTCTTTTGTCTGATACAACACCTGGGGGTGAACCGCTTTGGGCATGATTTCGGGATAAGACAATCTGTCCGGCAACACGGGGATACAGCCGAACCGGACTGCCTCAACAACGGCAATACCAAAATTCTCCTGGTTTGCACAACTGACAACAATGGCCCCTTTGTTTAACCAGGACTGATACGCTTCCCTTGATTCAACATACCCGCAAACCACGATCTCCTCTTTGAATTGTTCCCTGGCTTGATCAAAAACCGGTGGCACCAAATCAAGCTGTTCTCCCAACAGGGCCAGGGAAAACGAAATGTTCTTTTCTTTCAATCGGCCCAGGGCATCAAAAAAGAATTCCGGATTTTTATCATATTCCCACCGATGATTCCATATGATCAACGGTCGTTCAACATCCCCATGGGTTAAATCCATCTCCCCGGTTTCAAACCAGCACCCTGGATACACCACCCGGGTTTTCTCCCGGATGGTGTCCATCATCCATTTGGGCCTGAAATCCGGCATCTGTTTGACCAGGCGGTTAGCCGCCACCATAAAATCAGCAAAATGAAATTTTGAATTAAATACAACCTTATCTGCAGCAACTGCAGAAATTATATTGGTAAACCCGAGGTGAAAATCCCGTTTTTCATGGGGTGACAATGGATAGGACAATTGATTTTCATGAAAATACATCAAGACCGGGGGAAGATTGTTTCCGGCAAGGGACAAAAAATCCGTCAAATCCATCATGTCCGTGGTCATAATGACGTCATAGCAGGAAAAATCTTTGATGTGGTGGGCAAAATAAAGGGCCGCCCCTCTCATCCGCCATTTCCAGAATCTATCCGGAAGTGAGACAATGTCAACGTCATGACAGGAGTGGGTCTTAAACCCCAGAGCAAAATCTTGATGAGAGCCGCCGAAAAAAGGTTCAAGAAAAAGAATTTTCAAAAAAAAGACTCCCCAAACTGAAATTCCCTTTGATAATGAATTTATACGGCACCGTCAAGGTCTGACCGGCAATTCCCATTTTTTAAAAAATCATTGCCAAATGTTGATTTCGATTGTAAACAAAGCAGGGGTAAACATATGGCATCCATTGGACTAAAAACAAAAGACGAAACCCGTCACACCTTTCAAGGTCAGGATCTTTCAATCCAATTGAATCATCAGGGGAGCCGGGACTATACAAAGGTCAGTTTCCCAATAAAATATGGGCTTTTTTCACGGCTTGAGACCCGGGAGTATATTTTTGAATTCAATCTCAATCATGAAATCCGGCATGCCAAATCAAAAAAAAGGACCTGGCTCGATCCGTCGGAATGGCTGAAACGAACCATGGGAAATGACTGGGTATATTATTCCACTGGCGGGTATTCAGGGGTTTATGAGGCCCTGGGTGAATACTATCTGCCCAACCTGATGTATCCGACCAATTCCCTGCTCGGCGGCACCCCGTTTAAAAAAAACGACATCAATACGATTGTCAACAACTGGCATCACATCATTTCCCAAGTATCGGATACGGATATGCCGGACCCATTTTCACAATGGGTTTCCGCCATACAGCAGCAGACCCCTGAAGGCCTGCAGACAAAAGCCCGGAGCCTGTTTGACATATCCGGTTCCCGGGTAACAGTGATGCCCCCGGATGCCCGGCATGTGGACTATAATATTATTCCCTTGAATATTTCTGACGGATGTTTGTATAAATGCCGGTTTTGCAAAGTGAAAAATAAAAAAAAATTCGCTGTTCGATCCCGGCAGGACATTCATGGCCAGATCAACCGTCTCAAACAATTGTACGGTAAGGATATGATCAACTTCAATGCCTTGTTTCTAGGGGAGCATGATGCATTAAACTCACCGTGTGACGTCATTCTTCAGGCCGTGCAGGATGCCTATGAGGCGTTTGGGTTCCACGCTTCTTACATGAGAAACCATTACCTGTTCATGTTTGGATGTGTGGATTCATTATTAAATGCCGACCCGATCCTTTTTGAAATGCTCAAGCACCTTCCCTTCCAAACCTTTATCAATATCGGTCTTGAATCCTATGACCAGGCAACCCTGGACTTGCTGGGCAAACCCATCACCACCCGAAAGGTGGGCCAGGCGTTCGAAAAAATACAGTTCATCAACGACACGGTTCCCAACCTGGAAATCACCTGCAACTTTGTCATGGATGAAACGCTTCCAGCGTCTCACACTGCAGCGTTAATGACCCTGATCAGGGACAAGGTCCACCGGACAAAACCCAAAGGCGCTGTTTACCTGTCCCCCTTAACCTTTGGCACGCCCTCCCGGCAGGTCCTGTATGATTTTTACAAATTAAAATCCCTGAGCCGGTTTCCCACGTTTTTATACCTGATCCAGCGGCTGTGACACACGGCTGTCGGACACCAGAGACCCGGCAAATGACAGGGATAGGGGTGTCTAAAAAATCCCGATTTTATCTGTGAAGGGGCGATAAAAAATCAGGCAATGGATTTGAGTCTATTTGAAACCCTTGATTTTACCCTGTCTTTGATGGTAATTTCCTTTTTATGAACACACATCTTATTTCACTTCACGGTGGCCACAGTGGCCAGTATTGCAGTCATGCCCGGGATCTGCTGGAAGATATTATTCAACGGTATATCGAACTTGGGTTTAAACAAGTCGGGATTACCGAACATGTCCCACCGGTCAATGACCGATTTTTATACCCGGATGAGACAAAGCTCAATCTTACGGCTGACGACCTGTATAAACGGTTTGAAGCTTACTTTCAACAGCTGACGGCACTGAAAAAAAAATATGCCCCCCACATCAAAATATTTGCCGGCATGGAAACAGAAACCTGTACAGGTTATGTGGATCATATCAAACAATTGGTCTCCACATTTCAACCGGATTATATTGTGGGATCGGTCCACCATGTGGATGACATCTGTTTTGATTATTCCAGGGAAGACTATGACAGGGCATTGTCCCTGTTTGGCTCGTATGAAGCCATGTATGCAAGATACTTTGACCTGCAATACGGCATGATTAAGGCGCTTAAGCCATTTATTATCGGACATTTTGATCTGATACGGATTCATGATGCCGGGTACAAAAAAAGGCTTTTAATTCCAGGGATAGATCAAAAAATAACCAGGAACCTTAGGCTTATCAAATCCTTGAACCTGGTCCTGGATTTTAATCTGCGCCCCTTGACAAGGGGGAAGAAAGAGCCGTATATCACATCCTCAATTCTTAAAACGGTAAAAGAAATGGGGATCCGTGTGGTTCCCGGAGATGATTCCCATGGGGTCAATGAAGCTGGCAACCATGTTGACAAGGCCATTGAGAGATTAAACGCACTTGGATTTGACACCCAATGGCCGGATCCGGCAATGCTGGGGTAAGGCAATAAAGGATAGCAAATGAAAGCAGTGGTTCAACGGGTAAAGAATGCCCATGTAACGGTGGATGATACCATGATTTCCCATATTGGCAGCGGACTTCTGGTATTGCTGGGTGTCCAGGAAGAAGATACCCAAAAGGATGTGGCGTTCCTTGTGGAAAAAATCATCAACCTGCGGATATTTGAAGATGACAAGGGCAAGATGAACATTTCCCTTAAGGATGTAAAAGGGGAACTTCTGGTCGTATCCCAGTTCACCCTGCTGGGGGATTGCCGGAAAGGCCGAAGGCCCTCCTTTGTTAAGGCCGCATCACCTGAAAAAGCCAGGGCCCTTTATGAGTCCTTTATCGATGGGGCCATCGGGTCAGGCGTGGTGACAAAATCAGGTGTTTTCCAGGCAATGATGGCGGTTTCCCTGATCAACCACGGACCGGTCACCCTGCTCCTGGATACCCGAGAAACATAACAGAAAGACAGTATCAATGACACCAGAAAACCTTTCCATCGTTTTAGTTGAACCCCAGGGACCCATTAATATCGGCTCTGTCTGCAGGACCATGATGAATTTTGGATTCAACCGGCTTCGCCTGGTGAATCCCACCAAACATTACAAATCCCTTTTGGCAAAAAAAATGGCCTTGAGCGCGTTCACGGTTCTTGAAACCGCATTAATATTTGATACGCTCCAGGCCGCTCTTTCCGATATACAGATTGCCTTTGGCACGACCCGCCGGTTTGGCAAATACCGTAAAAATTTTTTCACCCCGTCGGATGCCGCCGAAAAATTAAGAAATACCCATCAGGACGTTCATTGCGCCCTGGTGATGGGTCCTGAGGATACCGGACTTGAGACAAAAGATCTTAACCTTTGCCAGCATTTTATCACCATTCCAACCCATGATGGCTATCCGTCCATGAACCTGAGCCATGCCCTGACCGTGCTGTTATATGAAGTATCTTTAAAATCCGATCAGGGAGAAAAGCGTTCCGATCCGTCCCCTAAACGGCTTGCAACAGGCGAAGAAATCGAACATTTGTTTCGCCATATGAAAGACAGCCTCATGAGCATTGATTTCCTGGACAAACAAAACCCGGATCACGTGTTGAGAAGTTTCAGGCGGCTCTTCGGTGCAGCCGGACTGTCATCCAGGGATGTCAACATTCTCCAGGGCCTTATGAGCCGAATCGACTGGACCGAAAACCAAAGAAGGAAATATACCCATGTTCACGATGAATGATCTTCTCGAAGTTGCCATAAAAATGGAAAAAAATGGGGCCGCCGTCTACACCGGTTCCATTCAAAAAATCCAGCACAACGAACTCAAATCCCTTCTCAAATGGATGGCAGATGAAGAAGCCATCCACGAACAATGGTTTGCTGACCAGAAAAACAGCCTTTACCTGGAAAGGGATGAGGCCAACCTGAAAAAAATGGTTCCCCAGGCGTTGCAGGACATGATGGGTGAAAAAACCCTCTCCCTTGATGATGTCGATTTCAACACCATAACAACGGCTTCAGAGCTCCTGGAAACCTTTATCAGCTTTGAAAAAGATACCATCCTGTTTTACGAAATGCTTGAATTGTTTGTTGAAGATGAAACCGTATTAAAGGGATTAAAAAAAATTATCCGTGAAGAAAAAAACCATGTTGACCAATTAACGGACATGATGGCATCTCTCTTTGAAGCGTCGGTTTAAACACAGGGATGTCTCCACATCCGGACCAACGCCCATGCCCTGGAATGCCGGGACAAAAAAAAGGGCCGGGCAGATCACTATCTGCACCGGCCCCTTAATCGTTTGAAATCAGACGTTATGCTTTTTTGAAGATATAATTCAGTTGACCGTTTGACAGGACATTCGTCGCTGTTGTCATCTCCATACCGACTTTTACTTCATCGTCAGGGATGGAACTGTCTAATCTGCCAAAGACCTTGTAATCGCCATAATCCAGAAGGGCGATTGAATACGGTAAATCCGCCTCAAAACCAATGGGGGCAAATTCCAGTTTGCTGTAAGTTCGGAGGATTCCCTTTCCTTCAACATCAAACCAGTCCATTTCCCTTGAAAGGCATTCGGCACAATCTGCTCTGGGGGGGAAATATTTTTTTCCACATCCCTTGCAGCAGGTTCCACTGACTTTACCCTCTTCAAGTTTGGTTACAAAATCGTTCACCTTTGTAATGGAGGTAAAACTAACTGTTCCAAATTTTTTAAACCTGTCATCTACTTCTCTTTTTCCCATTATCTACCTCCCAAAAATGGTGACATTACCATACAGACCCACGCCACCGATGTTATGGACCAATCCGAATTCAGGATCTTTTACCTGCATTTCACCTGCCTCGCCTCTCAACTGGAGAACGATCGTTCTCATTTGTGATCCACCGGTAGCGCCGATGGGATGGCCCTTTGAGAGCAGTCCACCGTCTACGTTAACAGGAATACTTCCCTCTTTGTAGGTTTCCTTGCTCTTGATCAGGTCTTTTCCCTCACCCGGCTTTGCAAAGCCAAGATTTTCATAGGCCATCATCTCTGCGATGGTAAAACAGTCATGGACCTCGGCAACATTAATGTGCTGTGGTGTAATGCCGGCCATTTTGTATGCTTCAGCACCTGCCAGTTCACCGGCTGTGAGCCCTGAGAAAACGTCTCTGCCTGCAAGGTTTACCGTGGTGGATGCAGCGCCGATACCCCTGATCCATACCGGTTTTTTGGCGAACCGCTTCGTCATTTCTTCATTTCCCAGGATAATACAGGAACTTCCATCAGCATTTGCACAACAATCCCCAACCCGAAGGGGGCTTGCAACAGGATTTGACATGGGACTTTTGGGATCATGGAACATTTCAAAGGTGACGGGTTTGCGGTATACTGCCTTTTCATTAATTTGACCGTATGTAGCTGATTTTACACGGATAAGCGCCAGATCATCCGGCGTAGTCCCATATTTTGCCATATGGCCCTGGGCGTACATGGCATAATAGGCCGGCATCATTGTCCCAAACGGACTTTCCCACTGGATATCAGCCCCTCGACCCATTCTTTCCTGTGATTCAGCTGATGAAATTTCAGACATCTTCTGGAAACCAACAACGGCAACCACATCATGAAGCCCGGATTCAATGAGCGCATACGCCAGCTTAACGCCCGTGCTGCTTGAAGAACACAGGGTTTCCACATAGAATGTGGGCTGGGGGGTCATCCCCAGATATTCTGCCATTACGCCTGCTGCTGAACGCTGTTTATCATATTCCGGGGAAGAACAAACGACAGACGCTTTGATATCTGTTGTTTTGATCTGCGCATCTTTTAAAGCATCACTGAATCCTTCAAACGCCAGCTCTTTAATCGAACCCGGGTAGCCTCGAACAAAGGAACTTTGGCCGACTCCAATAACTCCTACTTTACCCATAAATAACCTCCTACAAAAATTTCTTGGAAAGTTAACAGTCTCCGCCGGAATCCGAAATTCGAATGTGTTATCACTGCTTTGCAAGCTAACGGGCGGGGAGCTGCAATTGTTTTAATCATATATCAAACAGAAAAGAAGTATAGGGCATGGAGACTGACGGGTCAAGTCAAAAGGAAACTTGATGTGTAAATCCTTTGAATGAAGTTAAACATCACCCCCCAGATAACGGCTAATGATGGGAATAATATGGGGCTAACGCTTCTAGGGTTTTCTGAAGCGCCAGTGCATATTTTTCATCGGCATTCTGTTTGGCCGCCATGGCAGCAACAATAACGGCATGGTGTTTTTTCAGCCGTTCCACATAATCGGTCTGACTGGTTTTAACCCGCTGGGTCAAAAAATAATCGCTGATGGTGGCAATCACTCGCTGGGCATGCACTTCCTTATTCATTACCCAGCGAACCAGTTGATTTTGGGATTGTGCATCTGTTTTACCGGATAATGTTGCGATCAATTTGCACGATTTTAATACCGTGGCTGTGTCTTCCAGCATTTGGTCTACTCTTGCCGCATCATTATAAATTCCGCAGGGTATCTGACAATGGGCAGATGCTGTCGTTAAAAAAAATGCAATTGTGAGACCCCAAACCGCCAAAACAGATACCAACATCTTTTTAAACCATACTTTTTTCATATCCAACTCCTTGTTTGATGTAACCGTTAATATATGAAACTCAACGTTCGGTCTTTGGCGCTACTGGATGGGGGCATGCTTTTTTTAAGGTGCTTTTTATCCGTTTTTCATGACCAGATGAACAAATAGTGCCATGAGGAAAGCCTGCCACCCCAATATAATGGCCAACGTTGAAAGTTGAGTATAAAATAAGCGTGGAAATCCAATTGTGCAAGTCACTTTTTCATGCTTTTTCAGCAGTGTGCGGTCAATTGATTTCAGCCAGGTACACTATCCGTTATACAGTTGTGGTGGTTATATATTCCTTCAGGTCTGAATCCAGTATGTGTTTCAGCTCGATAAAATTGTCTTCCCGGGTTTCCGCAAACAAAAACCCAAAGACAGGGTAGGTTTTATAATTAATTTTTCTTAATTCCATTGGCGTTTCAAAATTTGAAACCAATTTTTCATAATCAAATGATGTGATCTCTTGTCCGTCAATGCCGGTTGAATTGTCCAATACAATAATACTGAACAGTTTGCCGTCTTTCCCCTTGAGGCGTTCAGGCCAATCTGGTTTTTTTTGGGCATAATAATACAGGTAGGGATTAAATCCATAGGCCCGGCAGGTGATATCCGGGGTCGTACACCACCCGCCAAACCGCATCGGGTTGACTTCTATGGGCACTAATGTTCCATCCTTGTCCCGCCTCAATTCCATATGTATGGGAAAATTTCTTACGCCGGACAGCCGGCCGATTTTTCCGACAAAATCTGTAAATTCTTCCAGGTTGGTTTCAATAATCTTTTTAGATGAACTGTAAACCCTGTCACTGACATCGGTATCCGAAGAAAATGTATGGTTAAAAATGCCGACAATAACCGGTTCACCCATGGAATTATAATAGGCATCCACTGCAAATTCATCGCCATTGATACACTGCTCAATAATAAAGGAATGGATGTTTAATACCGCTTCCGGGTATAAATCCTTAATTTGGTCTGTTTCTGCAATGATGGCATCAATGGTGCTTTCCCACTCCTCGTAATGGGAAACCTTATACACCCCCATACTGAAAAATCCCACAGCAGGCTTGATGATAATGGGTAGTGGAATCTGGTCAAACTGAATCTTTTTCAACTGCTCAACCCGAACCGCTTTAAAGTAAAAATCTGGGAAAAGGGGCTTGATCAGCTCGCGAAATTTCACTTTGTTTTTGAACAACTCAATTTTTTCAGGCAGATGGCTGAAGGCCAAATGCCTGGATATCCAGCCGATTGAATTTTCAGATGTTGTATAGATGATCGGATTGACTGTCTCTTGAATCCTTTTTATCGCCTGGGTTTCACTGATCATGGGTGTTCCGCTGTAAAGATCTAAATTTTTGGCGATATCGGTACCAACGACAGGGATGGCATTGTCCCTGAGCGTTTGTTTTAAAAAGTCAGAGATGTATGGTTTGTCTACAAAAAACATAATATTTACCTTATTCTTTACGGGTTTCCAGAATTTCCAGGACCTTTTTACATTGATGCCCTGCCCTTGTGTTTATATCTTCGGCCCGTTTCAGGGTCTTTTTTTTGAACGGCTGGTCGGTGATGTCCGCCATATTGATCAGGACATTTTTATACGCCCCCCAGATGCCGGTTTCCAGGGCCTTTGCCCCCACTTCAACATCAGATCTGGATGCGATATTACCATATCGGGCAACCCCTGCCATGGCCTCCCAGGCAGCATCAGCAAGGGTCATGGTGGTCAAGGGAACATCAATGGCTTTTTTCAGGCCCTGCTGCAGTTTTTCACGCTTTTGTTCCTTTTGCGCCGGGGTATCTTCAGGCAGGCGAAGGGCTTCCACATAGTCAATAAAGGCATGGGTATCCGCATCGATCATGGAAATCAGGGCGTTGGCTGCCGTATGCAGGGGAGGAACCAGTTCCCGCATCCTTGAATCAAGGGCTTCAAATTTACGAACCCCCAGGGTCAGTTTGGCCACCATAGAGCCAAGCCCCGAACCCATGGCTGCAATGGCCGCAGAGACCGAACCGCCGCCCGGCGCTGAACTTCTTGAGGCCACCTGTTCAATAAACTGTCTCACCGTCAAGCCTGCCAGGGGCTCTTTTTTTTCTTCGGCAATGATATACTCGATAATTTTTTCTTTTGGGTTGAACGGGGCAACGGAATTCAGGCCCAGCCGCTCAATGGCCAGCCTCACTTTCTGGTCTTCCTCCAGGACAAAAAGGTTCTCTCGTTCAATATAATACGCCGCCGCCATGAGCAGGGCTTCCAGGGGGACCACCCCCACAATTTCAGATCCGGTAACGGCCACCTTCAATTTTTTTGCATCTTTTTTAACTTCTTCAAACAGCATATGGGGAGGGGTAATGTGATAATTCTCCAGGTTAACCGTGACCTGGGCAAGATTATAGTCATCCACATACCATCCCATGCCCTTGACCGCTTTGAGTCTTCCGGGTTCAGCCGGACCGCGGCCGTCCTCCCGTAAATTCAGGGCAATCCTATGGGCCTGATTGGGGGTGGATAAGAGATTGACGTTATAGGCAATCAGAAAAGACCGGGCACCGGTTACGGTTGCCCCCCACTCGGGGATAAATTCACCCGGCCCGAAATCCGGCTGCCACGCTTTGGTACGGATCCTGTCTTTTATGCCTTCGTACTGCCCTTCCCTGATCTGGGGCAGTTTTTTGCGATAATCAAGGGTGGCGGATGCTTCATACAGGTAAATGGGAATACCCAGTTCCGCTGCCGCGCGCCTGCCAAATGCCCTGGAAATTTCAACACACTCTTCCATGGTCACACCCGCCACAGGAATAAACGGGCAGACATCCAGGGCACCCATGCGATGGTGTTCCCCCTGGTGGGTTCTCATATCGATTTTTTGCCTGGCCACCCGGGCGGCGTTCAAGGCCCCTTCCAGAACCGCATCCGGGGATCCCACAAAGGTATAGACGGTTCTGTTGGTGGCGTGTCCGGAATCGACATCCAGAACCCGGCAGTCCTGGGTCTGCCCAATGGCATCGGTTATGGCATCTATGGTTTCTTTGTTTCTGCCTTCACTGAAATTCGGTACACACTCGACTATTTTTTTCATGCCCGTTTCTTTCCTTTTAACTCAATTTTTAGGGTTGACCCTTTTTACATGTGACTCAGGAACCGATTTTTTTCAGCAATAGTTTGTCCAGGTTTGCAGCAAACAGGTTCCGATTTTTCTGGTTGAGTGCCGGTGGACCACCGGTTTCAATACCACTTGATCGAAGGGTATCTTTGAAATTTCTCATCAAAAGAACGCCACGAATGGTATCCCTGGAATACAACTCCCCCCGGGGATTAAGTGCGTGGCCTCTTTTTTCCAATACCTGGGCTGCCAAAGGGATATCACTTGTAATTACAATGTCACCAGGGCGTACCCTGGTTACAATTTCATTGTCTGCTTCATCAAATCCCGATGCCACTTGAATCAGTGAAATCCATTTTGAACGGGGGATATACATTTGCTGATTTGCGACAAGTGTCAAAAAAATACCAACCCGTTGGGCAACTTTAAACAAAATATTTTTTATCACCACAGGGCATGCATCTGCATCAACCCATATCCTTCTATCCCCCATCAAGTCCCCCGAACCAAATTAATTTAAACTATCCGCAAATATCATCCACCAGAACCGGACAACCCATTTTTATAAACTGAATCGCCCGACTTATTGTTTGTATTTGATCATGATAGATGATAATGTACTAACAAATCGAAGGCAATAAAAAAGAGGTGACAAATGTCCAAATCACAAGATACAAAAAAAGCGGTAAAGAAGAAACCCTTGAAATCTGCCAAGGAAAAAAAATTAGAAAAAAAAGAAAAAAAGAAAAAATAGCCGGTTCAAAACTGTCGGGTTCATTCTTTCGTCGACTTTGAGTCCTTCATCTTATAATACTTCCACGTATCTTCCTTATGCCGTGAGCTAAAACAGCAATTCTCATATTAGGAACAAATGTGATTAAATCAAAAATAAAAATAAGATCCAGATATGTGCCTGCCGGCATCCGTATTCTGTATGAGGATCGGGACATCATTGTCATTGATAAGAGCTCAGGTCTTTTAAGCGTTAAAGCCAAGTACGAAAAAGAACAGACCGCTCATCAACTGCTTATAAATTACGTTAGAAAAGGCAATCCAAGGACAAAGGCCAACCTATTTGTTGTACACCGTCTGGATCGTGAGACCTCAGGCGTATTGGTCTTTGCTAAAAGTTTCAAAATTCGTGAAAAACTGGCAAGCCAATGGGACGATGTAGAAAAAAAATACCTGGCCATCGTCCATGGTAATTTAACAAAAAAAAGTGGCATCATTGAGTCTTATCTTGCTGAAGGCGAAGATTATATGATGCATTCCGTTGAGAACCCGAAAGACGGAAAGTTTGCCAAGACTAAATATACGGTAAAAAATGATTCTAAGAACTATAGTCTGCTGGAAATCGATCTTTTGACGGGTAAAAAAAATCAAATCCGTGTTCACTTGTCCGAACTTGGACATCCCATTGTCGGTGATTTAAAGTATAGTGAGAATGAGAAAGGTCGTTTGGGGTTACATGCTTTTTCCATCAAGTTTAAACATCCCTTTACGAATGAAAAAATGGCGTTTGAAACTAAAATACCCGAATTTTTCACAAACTATTTTAAGCCCCAGGGCGAAATCGGGGCTCACAAACAGCCACGATATTAATTTATTTTTTTGCGATTCCGCGGCCCCTTTTCCAGGGACAGCCCCGCCCTTTCGGTTACAGTATCGCAACCTGAAATATATTAAGGAAAACCGCTTTGTATTCATCCACCCGGGAAGGGATAGACCCTTTGCTTATCTTCCCACGGCAATTGTGCCGAATCGTTTTTGCAAATACGCGTCCATCCTGAAATCCTTTCTATTTTCTATAGGGTCAGGGACTCGGAAATAACTCTCATCAAAATCGATATCAACCGGATCTTATTTACGGTTGATGTTTCAGGGATGGAAACCGGGATGCATCTGTATGGGGGTAAAACTTGGCGCCTGAAAACATATTCATAAATTCCTGGTTGACGTTCAGTTCGATATAGGTAATGGACTGCCGGATCTTCATGATCCGTTCAAAGGCCCCGGGAGTATTCAGCAAAACTTTTGCACCGCCAAGGGAGCTGTTCTCAAGGACCTCAAAGGTTTCTAACGGGATATCCGGAAGCATGCCAATGGAGATGGCCGACACGGGATTAATAAATGAGCCGAATGTTCCTGCCACATAAAACGTGTGCAGATCTCCAAAATCCAATCCCGCGGTATTTTTCACAATCACTTCCAGGATGGTGTACATGGCGGCCTTTGAACTGGTCAAAGAATTCAGGTCCACCTGGCTTAAACAGATGGGCTCCCCGGTGGCAGAATGCGTTTCATCCACAAGGATGAAACTCATGATCCCGTCCTGTTCCAACAGCCGGTTTTTACAGGCTGGTTTAGAAAATTTCCCCCGGATATCGATCCGTTTGGATAAAAACAGGCTCGCAGCCAGATCAATCATCCCGGAGCCGCAGATACCGATGGGCTTTTCCCCGTCCAGGGTATGGATGGCAAGATCACCGGATTCGGGATCAATCCAGACCCTGTCGATGACCCCGGGCTTTGCGGTCATGCCCATTTTACTGACACCGCCCTCCAGGGCCGGCCCGGCAGCACCGGCACAGGCAATGAGCCAGTCCTGGTTTCCCACAACAATTTCCGCATTGGTGCCAACATCCACAAGGATGCAGGGGTCTTTTTTCCTGTCAAGGTCTGAGTAAAGAATACCGGCAATGAGATCGCCACCGAAGTAGGAGCCGATATTGGGGAAAAGAAATACCACCCCGTTTTCATTGATATCAAGGTTCAAGTTCCTTGCCAACTGTGTATCCGGTATATTCACACAGGGGATATACGGTTCTTTGATCATCTCAAACGCTTCAATCCCTAAAAACAAATGGGTCATGGCGGTATTACCGGCTGCGGTAACCAGATAAATATCTTGTTTCCGGTATCCGTGCGCTTTGCACAGTGCAGCCATATGCTGACTTACCGCCTCAATCACCAGGTGATTCAATTCCGCAAGCCCGTTATGTTTATGAGAATAATGAATCCTTGCCAGGACATCAGGCCCGATGACGGCCTGGGGATTGTCAAACCCTTTTTCACCGATCTCCTGTCCTGATTCAAGATCCATCAGGGATATCACAATTCTGGTGGTACCGATATCAATGGCCACTCCCAGGACCGGTGTGGCTGACAGGGGGTCTAAAAGGTCCACCAGTATCCAGGAATAACGGTCTTTAAACAAAACCGCCCTTGCCTGAAATGCCCATAACCTTAAATTTGACGGCAGATGCTTAAGGACATGTAACGGCACCCGAATCTCTTCCCCGCCCAACTCATCCATAAGGGATTTTTCCAGCCGCTGGTCATCTGCCGTGTTATCGGTTAAGCTCGGGGTGTCAACACAGACGGTGCGAACAAACCTTTTTTTCTGCATCATTTATGCAACCTCTCCAGGCGTGCCTTGACTTTTGGAAAATAATCAAGGTTGGTATGGGGCATGAACAAGGCCCCCATATAATGATCCATATAGGAAGGGGTTGACGCCAATTCAAAGTTTGTCATCATATTGACAACCTTGGCCACATCCCGGCGCAGCGCATTGGTTAACGAATTGATCTTGCAGCCCAGAAGAGAACCGTTCCCCAGATACGTGACTTTATCCGGCTCGATTTCCGGCAGCAGACCAATGGTGATGGCACTTTCCAGATCCACATAACTGCCAAACCCACCGGCAAGAATGATCCGCTCAAGATCGTTTATGGTCAGCCCTATTTCTTCCAGCAAGGTCAATACGGCACCGTACATGGCGCCTTTGGCCCGGATCAGGTTATCCAGATCCGGTTCTGTAATGGCAATATCCCGGTCAATCTGGGTATTTTCCTTATAAACAATGACATATTCCCAGATATCATCTGTTTGACGGATTCTCGGGGTGCCAAGGGTCCGGTTGAACCTGCCCCGGGAATCAATAACACCTGTTTCCAGGAGTTTTGCCGCAAGGGTTATCAGACCGGATCCACAGATCCCTTTGGCCTTTTTATTGCCAACGGTGATGATCATGGGCTCATAGGTTTCCGGATTAATGGAAAAATCCTCAATGGCGCCCTTGATGGCCCGCATGCCGAATTTTACGCCGCCCCCTTCAAAGGCAGGGCCGGCGGACGCTGCCGTACAGACCATCCACTCCTTATGACCGATGGCGATTTCCGCATTGGTCCCAATATCCATGTACAAGGTCAGCTTATCGGTTCTGTAAATGCCGGAAGCCATGATACCGGCGATGATATCACCGCCCACATAGCTGGAAACCCCCGGAAAAATCAAGGCAATGGTATGATCTGCCAGATCAATGCCGATCTCGGAAGCATGGAATGGCGGATACATGATGGATGCCGGCACATAGGGATCACGACGGATATAACTGGGGTTTATTTTTAACAGCAATTGGGTCATGGTGGAGTTTCCGGCAAGGGTTATGGTGGTCACCTCGTGTTTGCCGATACCGGCTTTTTTAATAATCATCCCAAGAATCTTATTAATGGTGTCTATGACGCGTTGATGAAGAATGTCAAGCCCATCAGCCTTTTCAGCAAAAATAATCCGTGAAATCACATCTTCACCATAGCTGATCTGGCTGTTGAATTCGCCTTGCTGGGCGAGGACCTCACCGGTCTGCAGATCAAGGACTTGTCCAAAGACCGTGGTGGTTCCAATATCCACTGCAATGGCAAAATTTCTATCCCTGGTGTCAAAGGGTTCGATGTTGACGATCTCATTTTGTCCATCTTTTCTGACCGGTCTGACAATGGTTACTGTGACCTTAAAGTCGCCTTCCCTGAGGATATCAGATACTTTCCGGATCAATGCCAGGCCCATGGTCAGGCGGTGCTCATCATGTTTAAGGCGAAGATAATTGATAATCCGTGCCACATCTGCCTGATTATCTTCAACAGTTGCCGAATCCAGTTCCAGATAAATCTTTTCCACTGGCGGGGCAAACATCCCGTCCTTCCGGAGTTCATCAATATTGGAGTACATGATTTTTGCCGTATGCCGGTTGCCGGCATGGACATTTAACCGGCTGGTTTCAATCTCGGACTCAACCGGAATTCTCACCACCAGATCAGAGACAATTTCAGACATACAGGCCAGCCGATACCCTTTTTCCTGGTCTTCCCTGCTAAGATGTTCTGAAATACCCCCTTCAACCATTCCCTCTTCAATCAACACCCTGCATTTACCGCAGACACCGCCGCCGCCACAGGACGCGTTAATGTGAACACCCGCGTCCATGGCCGCCCGGATCAGGCTCTCTTTATCATCAACCTCAACGCTTACGTTATAAGGCAAAAATTTTACTGAATATGTCATCGTTACATCCTTTTTTGAATGCGTTTGTTTAATTGTAAAAAATCGTAAAGAGTATAACCATTCTCGCATTGATTTGGCAAGTTGAGTTACAAAATAATCGTACCTGTACCTTCGATTACCATTGAAATTTTCACCTCATTATGGAAGTATTGAATTTGTATCACTAAAAATGATTTAGTACATATAATTGATTCATCAAAAGGGGACCCGAATGAAAAAGATTGATGAAACCCGATTAAAAAACATTGTGGGGGAACACAATATAAAAACAGATCCTTCCGACCTGTATATTTATGGATCTGATTCTTCTGTCCATCATGCCATGCCCTGGGCGATTGTCAGGCCGGAAACGACCCGGCAGGTGCAGGACATCATGAGATACGCAAACCAGGATATGATCCCGGTGACGGCCCGGGGGGGCGGTTCGGGAATGTGCGGTCAGACCGTTCCGATCCAGGGCGGCATTATCCTTGACATGAAGCGAATGAACAAAATTCTGGAAATCAATCTTAAGGATGTCTACTGCCGGGTTGAGCCCGGTGTTGTTGACGATGACCTGAACCTGGCCTTAAAACCATACGGGGTATTTTATCCGCCCACACCGGCATCCAGCCGAATTGCCACCATTGGGGGTGAAATAGCCAATAATGCCAGTGGGGTCCGGTCTGTAAAATATGGGGCCACTCGGGATGCGGTTCTTGGCATGCAAGTGGTTCTGGCAAATGGGGATCTGGTCCATCTGGGTGCCCGCACCAGGGTTGAAGCCTCGGGTTACCAGCTTCACAAACTCATGGTGGGGTCTGAAGGCACCCTGGGCATCGTGGTGGAAGCCACGCTAAGCTTTGTGCCCATCCCGGAATTCAGGTGCATGGGGGTGGCCAATTTCGACTCCCTTAAAGATGCCGGTGATGCCATCGGGTCCATTATGGCAGCCGGTGCCGTTCCCTCCATGCTGGAACTGGTGGATTCCGTGGCCATCAAAGCGGTCAATAAAACCATGAACCTGGGCCTTAAAGAGGTGGCAGCGGCATTGATTTTTGAAGCAGACGGCATGGTACAGGAAGCCGTGGATTATGAAATCAACAAGATGAAGGCCATCTGTAAGCAACACAACGGCCAGGATATATACGCCAGCTATGATCCCAAAGAAAGGGAAAAAATATTTATGGGACGGAAGAAACTCTTTCCCGCACTCTCTAAATATGACGACAACCTGGCCAGCACCGCCCTTGCCGATGACATGGCCGTTCCATACTCAAAAATGGCGGAAATGGCCGAAAAAATCCATGAAATAGCGGATCGGCACCACATTGTCATGACGGCTTACGGTCATTGCGGTTCCGGATGCATGCACACCAAGATTTTAATGGACACCAGACGAAAAGATCAGTGGGATGATGCAAAACAAGCCATCACAGAGGTCTACGACTATGTCCGGTCTGTTAATGGGACGACCAGTGCTGAGCATGGTATCGGTCTTTCCAAAGCCGCATCCTTTAAGCTTGAGAAATCAGATTCCTTAACGCTTTTAGCCAGTATTAAAAAAGCCATCGATCCCCATAATATCCTGAACCCTGGAAAACTCAGCCAGGCACCTGAGAACTGGGTGACGGCAACCAACTTGAGATATTCTGTGAACAGTTAAACTAAAAGGTGACTCCCATGGAAAAAAAAACAAAAGACTTCAAACACCTTGAAAAATGGCAAAGCACCCTGGCCAATTGTATCCGATGCGGATATTGTTTTGAACACTGCCCCATGTTCAAGCACACCAGCTGGGAATCTGATGCCCCAAGGGCAAAAATCATTACCGCTTTCGGACTGTTATCCGGAGAGGTTGAACCATCGGAATCAGCAGCAGATAAAATGTTTTCCTGTTTTTTTTGTGGCCGATGTGAAGCGGCCTGTTCTTCAGGGGTTCCCTTAACTGAAATTTTTATTGATGCGAAAAAAGATCTTGTTGAAATGGGGCTCAAAGGCCCTGGAACCACCTCGACAACCGAATTAAATTGCGCCCGCTGTCTCATTTGTGTGGGATCCTGCCCCCATGATGCCCGGTTCTATGACGGGAAAGGGATTGCCACGGATCCGACCAAATGCCAGTCCTGTGGTATCTGCCTTGATGTCTGTCCCGCAGGAGCCGCTAAAATTAAAAATGATTTTGGAACCAACAGTGACAATTTGATTGAGAGGGCCGCCACCTTTTTAGACACCCATGAATCGGCCAAGGCCATCATTTTTGCCTGTAACTGGTCCTATTACCCCGAACTTCAGGCATCCCTGCTCCCGGAATCCGAGACCAGGGACAAGGGGTATGAAATCCTGGTAAACATGTGCGGGGGACGTCTTGGCGCACACCTGCTCATGGCCCCCTTTCTTCACAATGCCTGGGGGGTGATGGCCGCGGTCTGTCCGGACGGTGACTGCCGGCATGATGGCAACCTGAGGGCCAAAAAGGTCATTGAGACCCTACGCAATACCTTCAAAAGCATCGATATCAACCCGGAAAGAATTCAGCTCGTCCAGATCCCGGCCGGGGACAAGACATTGTTCCAGGCGGAAATTGATACATTTATTGACACGCTCAATCAACTGGGCCCCATACGATAAGGGAGAAACGGGTATGAAGGTTAATGTTCCCTATGGGAAAGAGGGTACCCTGGCCGTTGACATCAGCGATGCTGTCAAGGTTGATTTTCTTGAAGCCAATGATGTCAACATCGATAATGAAGACAAAACCATTCTCACGGCCATCCATCAGCCCATCAACAGCAAACCGTTTATTGAATTTTTAAGGGGGGCAAAAAAGGTGCTGGTCATTGTCAATGATGCCACGAGACCCACCCCCACACAAAAAATTATCGGGTTTATCTTTGATGAATTACAACACACGGATTTTAATTTCATTATTGCCACCGGGGCCCACAGGGGACCGTCACCGGAGGAATATCTTCAGATTTTCGGTTCTTTTTATCCCGACATAAAGGACCGGATTATTGTTCATGATGCCAGGGCCACCGAAGACCTGGTATTCCTGGGCACCTCCACCAATGGAACAGATATGTATGTCAACAAGGCCGGGGTTGAAGCTGACAAGATTATCATTATTTCTTCTGTGGAGCCCCATTATTTTGCCGGGTATACCGGGGGAAGAAAATCCTTTTTACCGGGGATTGCCGGGTATGGCACCATCGAGCAGAACCACAAGCTGGCCCTTGTTCCCGAAGCCAGGGCTTTGGCCCTTGACGGCAACCCGGTTCATGAAGATATGATGGATGCCATTAAAACCGTCAAACAGGATATCTTCTCCATCATGACAGTCCTGGACAAGCACCATAATGTTTATGCCGCCTGCTGCGGCCACATTCATGATTCCTTTCATGCCGCCATTGCCCGGGCCAACGAGGTATTTGCAGCCCCTTTAACGGCCAAAGCCGATATTGTGGTATCCGTGGTAACATTTCCCCAGGATATTGACCTGTACCAGGCCCAGAAAGGCATTGACAATGCAAAGCTGGCCCTGAAAAAAGACGGGATCATGATCCTGGTGGCAAAATGCCGGTGCGGTATCGGCGGCAAGGCCTTTGCCGATCTCCTGGGGTCCAGTGACACGCCTGAAGCAGCCCTTGAAACCATTAAACGAGGATATGTTTTAGGGTATCACAAAGCGGCTAAAATGGCTGAAATCGGACTTTGGGCACAAATGTGGGGAGTAACGGACGTAGATCCAGACCTCATTTCAAAATTATTCATCAAACCGTTTAAAGACCTGCAGACGGCTGTTGACAAGGCCCTGGAAGAAAAAGGCCGGGATGCCACCGTCCTGTTTTTGATGGATGGCGGGCTCACCGTCCCCTTGATGAAATAAGGGACCTTTTCCCTAGATCAGGTCCCTTATTTTAATGCGCTTTTTATGGATCGTTAAAGGTCGTTAATCGCTTCGGTAAGTTCCGGCATAAACTCAAGGATATCTGCCACAATACCCACGTCCGCCACCTGAAAAATAGGGGCTTTGGGGTTCTTGTTAACGGCAACGATGAACGGATTGCCCTTTACACCGCCCATATGCTGGAAGGAACCGGATATCCCCATGGCCATGTATACCTTGGGTTTAACCGTCTGGCCGGAGGTGCCGACCTGGCGGGATTTTTCCAGCCATTTGGCATCAACAATGGGCCTTGAACAGGACACAACCGATTTCATGGCTTCGGCCAGTTCCTGGGCAATTTCAATATTTTCTTCATCCTCAATTCCCCGGCCAACAGATACCAGTACATCGGATTTGGTAATATCGACATCCCCCACTTCTGCCGCAACAAGTTCAAGGAATTTTCTTTTTGAGGACAGGTCTCCGGCATCACCGGATTTATCAATAATAGATCCGCCGGCAGCCCCCCCCTCAACCGGTGCAAAAGATCCGGGTCTGATGCTGATGACAGCGCCGGAAGCGATATCAATGGTCACATGGGTACTGACAGCCCCGCCAAGTTCCTGGCGAACCGCTTTCAGGGCGGTTCCGTCGATCCCTTCAAAATCAACAATATCTGCTGCATAGGATGAATCCATTTTAACGGAAAGACCGGGTGCCAGATCCATTCCAAAAGTATTGTGGGGCACAAGAAAAATAGCATCGGCCGGAATAACATTCACCAGGGCTTTCCTGATGACTTCGGCATTGGGATAGGCAAAATCTGCCTGATTAATTTTAATAACCTCTGAATAAACGCTGGTCATCTCGTTGGCCACGGCATCCACATCAGCCCCTGATCCGACGACAACAGCCGTTAAAGAAGCACTCTCATCAATTTTTTTGGCAGCTGAAGGGAACTCCAATGCCACGTCTTCAGCAGCACCGTTGTTAAATGGAATATATGCAAAAATTTGTGTCATGATTAGAGCCCTCCTTTTGCTTTAAGCTTCTCAATCAATTTTTCAATAATCTCACCCGTGGAGCCTTCAAGCATTTCCGCACCATCCCCCATATCCGGTACAAAATAATCGACTCTCCGGGTTTTTGCGCCGGCATTACCCACACTGCCGGCATCAATACCGAGATCACCTGCTCCCTTTACAGGGATATCCACACTGGCCACTTTTCTGATACCGCGGATGCCCACATAACGGGGTTCATTAATACCCGTCTGAATGGAAAGAACACAGGGCAGTTCTATTTCATTCATTTCCTGGTTTCCACCCTCGATTTCTCTGCCCACTATAATTTTACCATCACCGACCTCAATTTTATTCACCAATGAGGCGTAGGGCATGTCCAGCATGGCAGCCACCATTCCCCCCACCTGACCGGCCCCTTCATCTGCCTGGGCCCCGGTCATGATCAGGTCGTAGTTGCCTTTTTCGATTTCTGCCTTAAGGATAGTGGCAATTCCCTTCCCATCAGATGCCTCAAATGCATCATCGGAAAGGAGGATGCCGTCATTGGCACCCATTGCCATTTCACGCCGCAGCACTTCTTCGGATTCATCATCACCCACCGTGATAACCGTCACATTTCCGCCAACGTTATCCACGATCTGAATCGCTTCTTCAACCGCATAGTTATCCCATTCATTCACTGAATAAACCAAGTCATCTCGATCAAGATCATTTCCGGCACTGTTGAGTTCAAATTCATTCTCAGCAGTATCGGGCACTCGCTTGACACATACCAAAATCTCCATTATTGTCTCCTTTAAATCAAGTAATCGTCACAGGTTTTTTAACCTTAGAAACCCGTAACACATTTATTGTTAAGCAAGATGCTGCTCAATGAGTTCTGTAAAATCCAACGCTTCCATCTCTCCTTCTTTGCCTGCAACCTTGATGGCATCCTGGATATTGACCAGGCAGAAAGGACAGGCCGTCACAATAACCGTTGCGCCGGCCTCAGCAGCCATATTCACTCTTAAAACGCCCATTCTTGTTTCTTCTTCCGGTTCATAGAAGAGCATCAGCCCCCCTCCGCCACAGCAAAAGGATCGATCCCGGCTCTTTTCAAGCTCTACCCGGGTTAACCCGTCAATGGCATCAAGGGCCTGTCGGGGATCTTCATATATCCCGTTATGACGTCCCAGGTAACAGGGATCATGATACACATACACCGCATCCGGATTTTGACAGGGCTTCAGGTCAAGCTCCCCTGCGGCTATTTTCTCCGCAACCACCTGACTGATATGCTTGACCGGCGGCAGACCCGTATAATCATTTTTCAATGCATTATAGGCATGGGGATCTGCTGTTACGATCTGTTTTACCCCTGTTTCCAAAATAGCCTCGGTATTTTGGGCTTTCAGATCCTGGTACAGCATTTCTTCACCAAACCGCAACACTTCGTTTCCACTGTCTTTTTCCAGTTTACCCAGGATACCGAAATCAACCCCGGCCTTGTTGAGGATAATTGATGTCCGTCTGGCGATCTCCTGGATATTATCATCATAGGATGTAATACTGTCTACAAAATAGAGGGTGTCGGCTGCATCCTTGGCAAGGTCTTTAATCTGCCAGTTGGCTTTAAATTCTTTATCATTGGCCCATTCTGCCCGCTTTTTCTCCATTTTCCCATAGGGGTTTCCCCGTTTTTCAAGGGCTTTTAACGGTTTTTGCAGAGACTGGGGTACCATGCCTTCATCCACCATCCCCCGTCGAAGGTCAACCATTTTATCAATATATTCGATTCCCAGCGGGCACTCTTCTTCACAGGCACCGCAGGTGGTACAGGACCAGATTTCATCTTCCGTATAAATATCTTCCACCAATAATTTGCTCTTGTAAATTTCTCCGGAAAACGGATAATTCTTAAAGATCAAATCCCTGGCCTTGATGGTGATAAACCGGGGGGATAAGGGCCGGCCCACTGCATTGGCAGGACATTGATCAGAGCATCGGCCACAATCCGCACACGAGTAGAAATCCAGCATATGCTTCCAGGTAAAATCTTCCAGGGTTTTGACACCAAAGGACTCAAGATCATCCAGTCGATCATCAGAGACCCCATGCATGACCGGCTTGATATTGCCTTTTTTGACCCGCATGAAAAACACATTAAAAATAGAGGTGATGACGTGAAAATGTTTTCCCAAAGGCAAAAAGCAAAGGAAGAAGAAAAACGTCAAATCATGAACAAAATAGGTGAAGATATGAAGTCCCTGGAGTAGATTTTGAGACGCGGATGCCAGCATGCCTTTAAAAATCCAGACCAGAGACAACGGCGCCAGAAAATGTTCCACCCCGGTATGCTGAAATTCATATGCCAGCTCAGAGGCTTCATAAAGACTTTCCGATATCATGAGGGTGGCAATAATACCCAACACAAAAACCGCTTCTGCCGTATGGTCATGGCCGTATTTTTCAGGAACATCATACCGTTTGGGTTTATAGATGCCCCTTCGGACAGCGGCAATGATACACGCGACAAGGACAAGGGTTGCGGCATAATCTTTAACAAAATTATAGATATCGCCCAACACCCCCCCCAACCCGGGGAGTACAAATCCATCCGAGACACCAATGATCACCAGTGAGGTCGACCGAATGGACAGGATTAAGAACCCGGCGAAGATCATGATATGCAGCACGCCTGCCAGCATATACCGGGGCTGCCGCATCTGTCCCAGCCAGATAACAACAAGATTTTTGACCCGCTGTCCAATTTGATCAAACCGGTTATCCGGGTTCGCCCTTACCAGGGGTGCAATCCGCCGGGCCATAATGTACGTGAACACGCCTACCCCGATGATAGGCAACACAAATGATAATATGGCCGCGGGAAATATCCCGAAAAACTTGAAACTTGCCGGCCCGATTATTGAAGACATACTTCTTACCTCCCAAATATTTTTTTTAAGCGTAATGAATAAAACTCAAAAAGCTTTAATAAACATGACCGAACACGTCAAGTAAAAAACAGTATTCAAAAAATTTATGTCATTCAAATGCTATATCTCATTAAACCATTAAAACCCCATCACTGACCCCTGACACCCGTCAGGTAAAGATCCACCAGCGGATCTGCCATTGAAACCAGATCATACCTGCCATCAGCCGACACCCAGGTACTGATGACCCCTTCGACTGCACCCAGAATAAACCGTTTCACCAGACCGACAAAAAGGTCCTGGCGAATGGTGCCTTCAATCTGGCCCTGCTCAATGATATCTGACAAAAGATCCAGATACATTTTTGATATATCTTTAATCTGAAACTCAATATCCCTTAAATACCGGACTTCTGACTGGAAAATAATGGCCATGTTTTTATCATTTTGAAATTCCTCAAGATGACAGTGAATTAGCCGACGGAGTTTCTCTTCGGCATTTCGACCCTTTTCAACGGCCGCATGCATTTTTTTAAACACAACAGTGGTTTTAAACGTGATGAACTGGTATAAAATGTCGTCTTTATTTTTAAAATACAAATACAAGGTTCCGTCTGCTACACCGGCCTGGGCGGCTATCTGGGAGATGGTTGCCTTGTAGAATCCAAGTTCCGCAAACACGGCCCCGGCACTGTTGAGTATGTTATGATATTTTTCCGTTTTATTTTTCTGCAAACCGGTTCAACCCTTCCTAAATATGAATGAATAAAGATTCATTATTTAACAAAAGATTTTTATAAATGTCAAGGGGATTATGATTATTGATACCTCCTTCTCCATATAATATTTAATCTAATTTTACAGATAGTTATAGAATCTTATTTTTTTGGTTTTTAAAATCACTTTAATTCAATGTGGACAATACAAACATGAACATTCATTCATTCTTCAATATATCTTGATTTTAAACCGGTTTCATGTAAAAAATGACAGATCTTCATTTACCATAATCCCAGAAAATCAAGGAGGGTGACATGATACACTCAAAAATAACCGCTTCAGATTTTGAAAAAGCACTTGATATCGGCAGGCCCCCTAATGTAAAGACACTGTTTCCCCACTCCAAAGCACTGCTGGTCAGTGGAAAATATATTGATCTGGCCATGTTGCGCAAGGGCAACTGCATGACCATTGCTGCCAACGGGCGTAACGCTTTTGTGATTCGGGGTGCCCTGGCCGCTGCCCAACGGGCCAATGCAGCCATTATCATTGAAATTGCCAGATCAGAAGGGGGGACAGGGGCCTATTGCGCAGTAAATTTATGGAATATTGCCCGACAGACAGATGCCTTCATGAACGAACTGGGAATTACGATTCCCGTGGCCATCCATGCCGATCATTTTGGGATAAAAACCCCCGAAGACATAGACCCGGCTAAAACTGAAATCCAGTCCTTATTTGACGCGGGAATTACGTCCATTGCCATTGATGCCTCCCATATGCCGGATGAGCAGAACCTGCTGGCAAACCTTGCTTTGTATCCGTATATTCCTGACTGGGCCGGCCTTGAAACAGAAGTCGGTGAAATAAAAGGCAAACTGGGGCTTTCAACGGCACAAGAAGCCTGTTTCCTTATCCAGGGACTCAATGCCCACAATATTTTTCCCAACTGGATTGCCTTAAATAATGGTACCACCCATGGCATTGAAGCCAGTGATACCGGTATCAATGTCGAGTTGACCGCACAAATCCATGAGGCCCTTTCCAAATATAAAGTTTCCGGGGCACAGCACGGTACCTCAGGGAACAATTCCGACAGGCTCCGGGAGATCGCCTCAAAAACCCGGACAACCAAAGCCAATGTGGCAACGGCCCTGCAAATGATCTCCTGGGGGGTTGAAGTCAATGATTACGGGAACGCCATCCTGGACAAGGGTCAGTTTATCAAACACAGCGACCAGGGCGTTTCAGAGACGTTATGGGCTGAAATGCAGGCCTTTGCCCAAGCCAATAATTTAAAAGGCGGGGACTTTAAAAAATTGAACCTTCCCTTTGAAAGCAAATTTCTGGCCCAGCCAAAAGACATCCGGGACAGAATGGCAAAGGGGGTTGAGACCTTTGTGTTTGGTCTGCTCACCACGGTTTTTAACGCGACAGATACCGCCCCCATCGTGATCGATGAAATTATAAAAAACAACTCCCATGATCCGGGTTTCAAGGCTGAAAAAATTGAATCCGAAATGGACTGGACCAAAGAAAAAATATTGGAGAAAGCCACAGATATCAACACTGACAAGGGTCCCAAGGGAAACTTTGATGATTGAAAATAATATTAAAGTTTTAATTTTCTCATACCGATAATGAGTTTTAAGGAGAAAATTAAATGCAGATACCGTCATACCAGATACAAAATGTCCTGAAAGTTTACTCCCGGCAACTGAGCCAGGGCAGAATACTCAGCCGAAACAAATCTGCCGCCATGAACAAACCGTCTGCTGACAGCGTGACCCTCTCCTCTGAAGGAAAAAGAAAGGCGATTATCGATAAGGTTGCCGCAAATATTGTGGACAAGATTATTACGGAAGGGCCGAAAGAAAAAAACGAAGAAGAGATCACCAGTCAAATTGAAAAAGAACTTGGTAAAAAGATTAATTTCACAAAAGATAAAACTCAGTTCACCTATACTGTGATTGATGAGAACAATCAAAAAGCAACCCATATATTATCTGTTGAAGATTCAAAATTCATTGTCAAGCGAATGACGGAATTGGCAAGAGAAGTCGCGGACAGCAATATGGAGTTATAAGGAGACACACATCATGAAAATAGCAAATTCTACTCCCCATTACATCAATCAAGCCTATACCAACCCGGCAAACACTGCTGCCAATCAAAATTTGAAATCCCAAAAAACAGCGGATCAGGTCGTGAATGAAACAAAGACTGACTCCATCAGCTTCTCTGACCGAACCAAAGATCTTCAAAAAATATCCAAAGCCATGGAGACAGACCCGGCTGACAGAAAAAACTATGTGGCAGATATCAAATTAAAGGTTGAAACCGGTCAATACACCATGAATGCGGAAACCATTGCCGAAAAAATGGTGGGATCTTTTATGAATGGGGTGGCGTAATAGAAATATTTTCCCGGTATTCTTTTTTTTTAAATGGCCGTTTCGGTGACACGAACGAAAGTATCTGATTTTATACAATTTTTCATCTGACCAATAATTACACCTTCCCTGGCATACCTTTTGCTTATTACATCATATTAGTGTATCTAAGTAAAAAGGAGGTAAGTATGACCCACATAAATCCGACAAATGAATCCGCTCCATCTTTTGGCACTCCGACTCCCAAAGGTTCGCATCATCAAAAAACAGACGTCTTTGAGACGGCCCTCGGCAAAGCCCTTGATAGAACGGAGGCACCTGAAATGGAATCGACATCACCCCATGCCTTAGGAGAAATCACCGCTAAAGGCCTGAATATTCTAACGTCTTCAGACGTGGTTTCAGGGAAAACCGGCAAACTCCTGGAATTGCTGGATTCATACGCCTCACAGCTTGAAAACCCAACCATCTCATTAAAGCGTATTGCCCCGGTTCTGGAAAAAATAAAGGACGATGCCGGTACCCTGTTAAAAGAGACAGAGCGTTTGACCGATGCGGACACAAACCTGAAAAAAATTGCCGCCCGGACGATTGTAACCGCACAAACAGAATACGTTAAATTCCAGAGGGGAGATTATCTGTCATAAGATTGTTTGGCCTGTTCCCAAAACAGGTCTTTTTGATTGTTTGAAAGATCTTTCAGTTTGACCTTTTTCTCCTTTAACCGGGTTTCCATTGCTCTAAATCGGCCTTCAAATTTTGCCGTGGAAACCGCAAGGGCAATTTCCGGATGAAAATCTGCAACTCTTGCCACATTGACGAGACTAAACAGGATATCTCCAAATTCCATCATGGCCTCGTTTTTATCCCCGGATTTTAAAGCCGCTTCAAATTCAACGATTTCATCTTTGGCAGTCTCCAGCACGTCATGGATCGTATCCCAGTCAAAGCCTTCTTTTACTGCACACCTGGAGACTTTTAAAGCCCGAATCAATGATGGCATCCCCTTGGGAACGGCATCCAGTACGGATGCCCGGGTAAGACCCTTTTCCTTGTTTTCCAGGGCCTTGATGGATTCCCACTGCTGGGTCACCTCTTCGGGTGTTGATACACTGGCATCCGCGTATACATGGGGATGACGATGAATCATTTTTTTTGCCACCTGGCCCACAACATCGGAAAAGGTAAAGGCGTGCTGCTCCTGAAACATTTCCAGGATAAACACCACCTGAAACAGGACATCGCCCAATTCCTCACAAATATTTTGCAGGTCTTTTTTGGCAATGGCCTCTTCCAGCTCATACACTTCTTCTACAAGACATTTCCACATGGTTTCAGGGGTCTGCTTCCGGTCCCAGACACAGCCGGTTTCACTTCTTAATGTTCGGACAATCTCCAGCAGGGGGTCTATTGATGCCAATTTTTTTGAATTCCTTCCAGGTGTTTTATAAAATCTTTTCGGGTATTTTTCGAGACAAACACGGTCATGGCTTTAGATACTTTTGCAACATCCGGCGAAAATTTTGAACCGGTTAAAAGGCGTGAGTCTTTTGGCAGAAACGTTGTAATCATAATAAACAGCACCGACACAATCAATAGTCCTTTGGCAGCCCCAAAAACAAGGCCAAAGGTTCTGTCCACCCACCCTAAAAAAACAAGATTCAAAAATTTCTGGATCAGTATGGAAATAATACCAATGGCGACCAAAATTGCACAGAACAAAAGAAAAAAAACAATCAATTTTCTGATACCGGGACTGGCAATCCAGGATTCAGCATAGGGGGTGATCAGCGGATAATAGGTATATGCGCCATAAAACCCAGCCACAACGCCGATGGTGCCGGACACCTCTCCAATCAACCCCTTAAAAAGTCCCCGTATCAGACAAAATGAAACGATCACAATCACAGCAATATCAAAAGCGTTCATGTTTCCCCTTTTGGCTTTGATTAACCCCGGCTTTCCAATACCAATTAACCCGTTTTTTAGTCAAGATTTTTATTGACGTTTAAACAAATAAATTGCACCCTATAGGCCATGAAAAATATAACATTTCAAAACCTGACGTATACCAGGGAACTTTTCGGGCATCACAACACCAACCTGGACAAAATTTCCCAGGCCTTTAACGTTGAGATCCATACCCGGGGAAATGCCATCCTGGTGAACGGCAATCCTGAAAATGTTCATCTTGCCGAACAACTGGTCAACCAGATGTATCAGCTGTTGGAAAACCAATTTTCATTTGAAGAAGCGGATATTGATGCTGCCATCAATACCATGAAGAACAACAAAACCGCCCGTTTAAAAGACATCTTTCTGACCACGGTATTTAAAACGGTTAAAAACAAAGCCATTACCCCCCGGAATCTTTCCCAGCAAAACTATGTGGCGGCCATTCAGAAAAATGACATCCTCATGGCCATCGGCCCTGCGGGTACGGGAAAAACCTATCTGGCCATGGCCCTTGCAATGGCGGCATTCTCAAAAGGAGAAGTTAAAAAAATTGTGTTAACCCGGCCTGCCGTAGAAGCAGGAGAAGCCCTGGGCTTTTTGCCCGGAGACCTGGCCCAGAAAATCACCCCCTATCTGCGGCCCTTGTATGATGCCCTTTATGACATGATGGAATTTGAACGGGCAAACGGCCTCATTGAACAGGATATCATTGAAATCGCTCCGCTGGCATTTATGCGGGGCAGAACATTAAACAATGCCTTTATTATCCTGGATGAGGCACAAAATACCACTTCCCAGCAAATGAAAATGTTTTTAACACGGATCGGTTATGGTTCAAAAGCGATTGTTACCGGTGATATCACCCAGGTTGATCTGCCGTCCGGGAAAAAATCCGGCCTCATTGAAGCCAGAAAAATCTTAACCCATATCAAGGGAATTGAATTTATATATTTTTCAAAGAATGATGTTGTTCGCCATAAACTTGTATCAAACATTATAGATGCATATGAAAAAAAACAAAACTGAAACCAATATCCAGCAGGTAAAACAATTTCTTTTGATAAACCCAGCTGTTTTGTGGTTGATGCTGGTCCTTATCACCGTAATCTTTACCTTTACCCATTACCCGAAACAAAGTAAACTGTCTTATTCCTATCGTATCGGGGATATTGCAAAAAGGGATATCAAAGCACCCAAAGATTTCTTTATTGAAGACACGGAATCAACAAACCTGAAGAAAGATGAAGTGAGTGCCGCCATTAAAATGGTGTATGATTTTGATGCCAACCTGATAAAAAAAATGATGGCCAACATTGATGCTGCCATAGAAATCCCCCGGGAATTATTCAAAAAATCAGAAGAAAACCCCCAGGAACCGAGCCCCACTTTGGCAACTGTATTAGACACCAAACCGGCGTTTGAAGAAAAACTGGGCATCGAAATCAGCAAAGAGGCCTATGCTGTTTTATTCAAACATCAATTCTCCCCTGACATTGCCCGGAAGATCAAAACCATAGTGAATAAAATCCTGACCAATGGTGTTGTGGCAAACAAAGAGATCTTACTGAAAGAATCAAACAAGGGCATTGTTCTTCGAACCATCGACTCTGAAAAAGAGCGCACCGTCAATAATTTAAAAGTCTATTACGGTCCGGATCAGGCGAAGACCATGGTTCGAATCGAAGGTGAACCCGTAGTAAAGGGCATCAACCATGATCTTTCCGACGTGATCGTTGACCTGTGTCAACGATTGCTGCAACCCAATATCACTTTAAATAAAAACGAGACGGAAAAACGGATACAGATGGCTGGAGACCAGATCAAACCGATTCTGTATCAGATCAAATCCGGTGAAATGATTTTAAGAGAAGGGGAACGGGTCGATCACGCCCAATTGATCAAACTTTTAGCCCTCCAGGAACAGGTGGAAGAAAAAGGGGTTTTCATTTCCAGTGCAGGGATAGCGTTAATCACTTTTTTTTCCATACTGGTGGTGTATGTTCTGTTTTTAAAGGACCACAAAAAATTGCGCACAGATCATAATAAGCACATCTTCTTTCTGGTGCTGGGCCTTGCCCTGTATCTCACTTTTGCCAGATTTTCAATCTATATTGCCCAGTCGACAAATTCTGAAATGACATGGGATATCTCCCGGATGTCATTTTTCATGATCATCCCCATCCCGGCAGCGGCCATGTTGACCTGCCTGTTCCTGGGATTTGACATTGCCGTATTTTTCACCATCATCCTTTCCCTGCTCACCAGCCTTGCATTTTCAGGCAGCTTTGAGGTCTTTATCTTTTTCTTTTTATCCAGCATTACCGCTGCCTATTGGATCAAAGAACGGCAGGAAAGGAAAACCTTTATTATTGCCGGCTTCAAACTGGCCATCTTTAATGTTATCCTGGCCATTTCCCTGGGGTTTTATTCCCTGGCCCAGCCCGATATCATTATTCTGGCAAAAGAAGTGGTTCTGGCCTTTTGCGGGGGGCTTTTCTCGGCCATCATTACCATCGGATTCACCCCTTTGATTGAGCTTCTTTTTGATTATACAACAGACTCTAAACTCTTAGAATTTTCAAACCTTGACCAGCCCCTGATCAAAAGACTCATGATCGAAGCTCCCGGGACCTATAACCACAGCATCATTGTCGCCACCCTGGCGGAGGCGGCGGCATCTGCCGTAGACGCCAGCACGCTGAGGGCAAAAGTCATGGGATATTACCATGACATTGGCAAACTGGGCAAAACACTGTATTTTATTGAAAATCAGGCAGACGGTAAAAACAGACATGACAAGCTTTCGCCGTCCATGTCGGCCCTTGTTTTAATCGGGCATGTGAAAAAAGGGATCGAGCTGGCAAAAAAAAACAAACTGGGGAATGATATCATCGAAGGCATTATTCAGCATCATGGCACCTCCCTGATCAAATACTTTTATCAAAAAAGCTTAAAAAGCGGCAATACCACGGCAAAAGAAGAGGATTTCAGATACCCGGGACCCAAGCCCCAAACCCGGGAAGCCGGGATTGTCATGCTGGCAGATGTTGTCGAAGCGGCTATTAGAGCACTGGAACGACCAACACCCGCGAGGATTCAAGGACGGGTCAAAGAATTGATTAACGATATTTTTGCTGACGGGCAACTGGAAGAATGCGAATTAACGTTAAAAGATCTTCACCAGATTGCCAAAAGCTTTAATAATATTTTAACCAGTATTTATCACAGCCGCATCGAATACCCGGACAAATCCCAGGAAAAGAGAAAAGAGAAAAATGGCACTGCTAAAGATACTGATCGACAATCAGGAAAAAAAGAAACTATCAACGGCCATCATCCACCAAAAGACAAAACAGATCTTAAACGCCTTGGGTTGTGATGACCATGAAATATCCATTTTAATTACGGACGATGCACACATCCAGGCGCTCAACAACACTTACAGGGGGATTGACAAACCCACCAATGTTCTGGCGTTTCCCATGCAGGAAGGTCAATTTGCAGATATTTCCCCCGGTCTTCTGGGGGATGTGGTCATCTCTTGTGAAACCGCTCAACAAGAAGCGGATGAGGCAAACATCAGCCTGGTTGAAAGACTGTCCCAGCTGCTGATCCATGGCACCCTTCATCTGATGGGATTTGATCACGAGACCGGGGTGTCGGATGCAAAACAAATGGAAGACAAAAGCCTTGAGCTGTTGCGAAAAATAGAACCCAATAAAGACTTAACCTTTTTTTAACCCGTGGAGGAGGAGAACAAATGGCTCGACTTGCCGTAAATGTAGACCATGTGGCGACGTTAAGAAATGCCCGGGGTATCAACTACCCCGAACCCATAGCTGCTGCCGTTGCGGCTGAAACAGCAGGGGCGGATGGCATCGTTGTCCATTTAAGAGGAGATCGCCGGCATATCAAGGAAAGGGATGTCCGGCTGTTAAGAAAAATCGTACAATCCAAACTGATACTGGAAATGGCCGCTACCCCTGAAATGTTAGGAATTGCCCTGGACATCAAACCGGATTGCGTCACCCTTGTTCCGGAAAAAAGAGAAGAATTAACCACTGAGGGGGGGTTGGACCTGATCACCCATCAAAGCCCTGTCCGGGAAGCGGTAACGACCTTAAAAAATGCCGGCATTGCGGTCTGTATTTTTATTGACCCGGATCTTGACCAGATAAAAATGGCCCATAAAATAGATGCGGATATGATCGAGATCCATACAGGGGCTTTTTGCGATGCAACAACAGGCGACCAGAAAACAAGAGAATTATCAAGAATCGTTGATGCTGCAAAAATCGGGACCAAGTTAAACCTTGAGGTCAATGCCGGCCATGGCATTTGCTATAATACGATTAAAGCGTTTGCGGGACTTCACGAATTCAGCGAATTCAGCATTGGACACAGCATTGTCGCAAGGGCGATCCTGACAGGAATGGAACAGGCTGTAAGGGATATGAAACAATTAATTTTAGCCCTTTAACATTGTTCAAAAGCATGGTATGGTAACGTCCTTTAAACTCTAAAAAAATTTGTAATTTTCCGGAAACAGTGATGACAGACCAGAAAACGATACTGATCATTGATGACGAAATCTTCATTCGAGACAGCCTGACCTATTTTTTTGAAGATGACGACTATATTGTCTTTACGGCAGAAAATGGTGACCGTGGCCTGGATATTTTTTTCAACGAACCCATTGATCTGGTGATTACGGATTTAAAAATGCCCGGGAAAAATGGCTTTGATGTCATGAAAACCATCCTTTACGCCAAACCGGATACGCCATTGATTGTGGTATCCGGTACCGGCAGAAAAGAAGATGTTATCAAAGCCCTCCGGATGGGTGCTAAAGATTACATTACAAAACCCATTGAAGACCTTGACATGATCCGTCATACCGTTCAAAAAGTTTTTGAAAACAAACGGTTAGTCCAGGAGAACAGGCAATATCGACAGCAGCTTGAAAAAAGTGAACACCAATACAGAACCATTACGGAAAATATTGCCGAGGGTGTTTTCACCGTGGATGAGAATCAAAACTTTACCTATACCAACCCGGCCTTCTGTGACATGATTGGCTTTTCAAGTGAAGACATACTGGCAAAAAATATTAAACGCTTCACCACTGAAGACAGTTATAAAATCGTCCAGCAACAGATACTGAACAGGAAAAAAGGATTAACCAACCGGTACGAAATACAGATACACCATAAAAACAAACAGCCGGTTCACGTGGAGTTGGCCTGCAGCCCTTTTTTTAGCGATACAAACGCATTCAAGGGGTCCATTGTTGTGGTCCGGGATATCACAAAACGGATTGAATTTAGAAAAAAAATCCAGCACTTCCTCGCCCAAAAAGACACCATCTCAAAGGACGTTCTCCCGATCTGTGCAAATTGTAAAAGCATTCGAATGGAAAAGGGCAAGTGGGTGCCGGTGGAAGATTATTTCTCAACCATTGTGTTTTCCCACGGGATCTGTCCCGCCTGCTGTGACAAATTATATCCGGACTTTGACTTTTCAGATCTGGATTAAGGCCCCTGGAAAAATCAGCCCCCCTTTGATTGTGCCCGGTTAAGACCGGGGCGGTATGGCCCAAAAACAGCCATGGCCCTGCCGCTGGCAGGGCCATGGCCCATATTCATCTTCTATAATAGTGCCTGACCAGAAACGCCGTGTTTGAGGGAAAAGTTGCCCATATGCAAGGCGCGAGAAATCTTGAAACCGGAGTGTACTATAGTACATGAGGATTTCAAGATTTTGCGGCAACGCAGCAGATGGGTGAGTTTTCGTTCAAACACCATCCCCTTACATATAATGGGCATTAATGAAGAGATGAACAAAAATACTGGCGATATACCCCAGGGCTATAATCGGCATCCATTTGAGATGAACACCAAAGGTATAGACCCCCCGGGCCGTTCCCATCAGGGCAACACCTGCGGCTGATCCGATGGAGAGAAGGCTTCCCCCCACACCCGCCGTCAGGGTCACCAGCAGCCACTGGCCATGGGACATCACCGGGTCCATCTTAAGAACCGCAAACATGACCGGGATATTATCAACAATGGCCGAGAGAACGCCCACAAGGGAATTGGCGATTGTGGGACCGAGATCTCCGTACATGAAATTGGATACCAGGCCCAGGTAGCCGAACTGCCCCAGACCACCAACACAGAGGGTTACCCCGTAGAAGAAAAGCAGGGTGTCCCACTCGGCCCGGGCAATTCTCTCCATGATGTCAAAACTTTTCCGGGTCCCCTGGAACTCGTTCATATCTTCAATGGTTTCGATGACGCCCACCACCTGGCCATTCTCATCCTTGAGGGGCGCTGAAGTAAAATAACGCCACATCCCTTTCTCCCCAATGGCAGGGTTGAAATCCGACACATCATAGGCAGATTCAAGAAAATTGTTGGCCATGATTTTACCGGGGTAAAACTTGTCAATCATGTGCTTAGATCCACCATCCAGAACCATATCGGCAAGAAGGGGCCGCTCTTTTGAATAAAACGGCTTCCACTGATCTTTTGTTCCGATCTTGTCCTTGGCGGAATCACCGGTCAAAACCTCCATGGCCTTGTTCCAATGGGTGATCACATGATCCCGATTGAGGATAAAGGCAGGCGTGGGCAGGTCGTTGATGAGCCCGGTAATCTCTTGATAGGTCTTGCCCTGAAGCACCGACAGGGATGTGGTTGCCGTGCTCTTTTTCCGGGCACCCAGGATATTGTCATAAAACAGCTGCCGCCCCTCTCTGCGTTTGATGTGGTAACTGAAAAACCCCAGATACCCAAGCCCCAGCATCATGCCGGCTGCCGGGGGAAGGTGGAGAAAATTATGAAAGCTGACCGCCGTGATAATGGTCAGCAGAAAAAGGGCGATCACGACCTTGGCGCCGTACTTCATCTCCACTTTATCGTCCAGTTTCTTGGGCGAAGATTTTTCAACGGCCAGGCTCATGCAGATGGCCGGCACCAGCCAGTTGACCAGGGACGGGATAAAAATATGAAAAAATTCGGAAAAGGCCACTTTTCCCTTCTGCCACACCATCAGGGTGGTGATATCTCCAAACGGAGAGAATGCACCACCAGCATTGGCCGCAATAACGATATTGATGCAGGCCAGGGCAACAAATTTCTTGTTGTCCCCCCCGACAGACATGATCACCGCACCCATGAGGAGCGCAGTGGTCAGGTTATCTGCCACAGGAGAAATAACAAAGGCCAGAAGGCCGGTGATCCAGAACAAAAGCCTCAGGGAAAATCCCTTGGAAACCAGAAATGCCCTCAAGGCCTGGAAAACGTTCCGCTCCTCCATGGAGTTGATGTAGGTCATGGCGACCAGCAGGAAAAGGAACAGTTCTGCATATTCCAGCAGACTGTCCTTAATGGCTTCGTGGGCCGTATGGGTATCCCCGATGCTCATATAGGCAAGGGCAACCAGGACCCAGATAATACCGGCGGCAAGGAGCACGGGTTTGCTCTTGCGCAGATGAATCGTATTTTCAAGGGGCACCAGCATATACGCGGCCACAAAAAGCCCGATCCCCAGGTACCCGTATATGGTTTTTGTTAAATCAATTAGTTCCGGGTGCGCTGTCCCTCCACCTGATGCACCGGCCAACACCGGTGCAGCCAGAAGGGCGAGCAGCAAAAAAAATATTTTCTTCATTTTCTGAATCCTTTTTTTAATTCCAGGGTCCCCCGGTCACGCCAACAAAGAAAAAGGCCCACCCATTGACATGAAGGAGAGCCCGCATCTTGAACAAAATCCAAGGGCCTGGCAAAAATTTAATATAAAAAACACCGTACGTTATTAATAGATATTTGGGGAAAAAGCAATTTCTTTATTTTACTTCATGTGTTTTAAACAGCCGATCTGTTAACCATACTCCATCAACATTCGTTATCAAGCGCTGCTTTTCCATTTTTATCTATTTTCCTTATACCTGTTTGGTTTTTTGTCAAACTGTGATAACTTTTCTTAACGGGTGCCTGACCGGAAACTCCGTGTTTGGGCGGCTCGTAGAGGAGCGATGCTTATGAACAAACCCACATCACACATTTTATCCACCATTTTCAGATATTTGAAATCATGCCCCACCCTTGAGACTATCGGTGTTGAGCGGTATCGCACCCTTCTTGAAAAAAGCAGTCTTGCCTTTAAACCGGACCCGGCCGTAACGGTTGAACCGTTTCATATCCAGGCCATTGAAGCACAATGGCTGTTACCGTCAGACCACAATGAAAACCGAATTATCCTGTACGTCCACGGGGGGGGATATATTGCCGGTTCCATCACCTCCCACACAGACCTTGCCTCACGAATCGGAACCGCTGCCAGGGCAAAAGTGTTACTTTTCAACTACCGCCTGGCCCCTGAACATCCATTCCCCGAGGGACTTACCGATGTGAAAACCGTATATCACTGGCTGGTGGAAACCTATCCGGCCCCCCATAGAATAAGTCTGGTTTGCGATTCTGCCGGGGCAGGCCTTGGCCTTGCCCTCTTGTCCGGATTGCTGAAGCAGGCTGCCCCTTTGCCGGCATGCTCGGTATTGATCTCACCATGGATTGACCTGGAGTGTAAAAATCCATCTCACCATGAAAACCGGGAAAAAGATCCCCTGCTCAGCCAGCCTGTTTTGAAAAAAACAGCCCGTCTTTATACGGATCAAGACCTGTCAAATCCCTTGATATCTCCCATTAACAATACGTTTTCCGGGATAACCCCCCTTCTGATTCAAACGGGAGAACATGAAGTTTTGATTGATGATTCCAGAATCCTGGCAAAAAAACTGCAAGCCGTCGGCGCAACGGTCCGCCTGGAAATATGGGAAGGAATGTTTCATGTATGGCCCTATTTTGCCAAATATCTTTCCGAAGGAAGACAGGCCATTCAAGTGATGGGGCATTTTATTCAACAATATTCCTGAAAACCGGGAGATTATTTTTTATTTTTCATGGCCTCACGTAACAGCCTCTCCATGGTTCCCATGGTGCTTGAATCTTTGCTGCCGGCAAATTTTTTCCAGTTGTCGGTATCTTTTTGATCCGGTGATGTCAAGGTAAGTCTTCTGCTTTCCTCATCAACGGCCTGAATCATTACCTGAACCGAATCTCCGGGTTTTAAGGTTTCAAAGTCCGACGGTTTTGTTGCATTGCTGATATGGGAGGATGGCATCAATCCCGTCACTCCGGGCTCAAGCGTAATGAAAAGACCGAATTTTTCTCTTTTTTCCAGGTGCCCTTCTACAATTGAACCGATTTCATATTTGGCAGAAACCCCAGTCCAGGGGTCCCCCAATGCATCCTTAATACTTAACGAAATTCTCCGGCTGTCCATATCAATGGATTTGATTACTGCCTGGATACGGTCTCCCACCTGAACCTCATCATCGGGCTTGAGGACTCTTCTGGTATGACTCATTTCACTGATATGAACCAGGCCGTCCACACCGGGTACAATTTCCACAAATGCACCAAAAGAGGTGAGCCGGACCACTCGGCCGGATACTTGATCTCCTGTATTAAATGTGCTTCCCATGCTGTCCCAGGGGTTGGCAGATGTCTGTTTCAAGGACAAAGAAATCTTCAGGCCATCGGATTTTTTTGAGGATTCTATTTTTAATAATTTTACCGTCACTGCATCGCCGGGTTGAAGGATCTCTTCCGGTTTTTCAATATGGGACCAGGACAGCTCTGAAATATGGGCCATCCCCTCAACCCCGGGGATCAGTTCAATAAATGCCCCATATGACATCAACTTGGTGACGATACCCGGAACCGTATCTCCTTCTTTTACCCGCTCAAAAAACCCTTTCCGGGCTTCTTCAATCGCCTCATTCAACAAGTCCCGCCTTGAAATGACAATATTTCTTCCGCCTTCTTCATACCGGGTAATTAAAAAATGATGGGTCTGCCCAACATAGTCTTCCTGGTTTTCCACATATTTCACATCCATCTGGCTGACGGGACAAAAGGCTCTTTTGCCCAATATGTCCACGCTGAATCCCCCTTTAATCACACCAATGACTTTTCCTTCCACAGGGGTCCTGTTCCGGGATGCGTCCACAAGCATTGTGGCCTTTCCTGCGCCGGAGAGTGCCTTGGACAGAATGATTTCACTCTCGCTTAAGGAGACCACATACAATTTTATTTTATCCCCCGTTTTGTAAGGGAAGTCCCCGTTTTCATCCAAGAGTTCTATTTTTTCCACCACACCGTCACTTTTGGTTCCCGTATCAACATATACCCGGGTACTGCCAATGGAAATAATCTCTCCATCAACCATATCCCCCTGGGTCAACTCACGGCTGCTTTTAGAATCATATGATTCAAAAAGCTCGGCAAAACTCATTTCATCCGTATTGTCAACTTCATTGTCATCCATCGGATCGGTCATTTTTATTCTCCTAAACACAAATTTTTCATCCTGCATCCTGTACTATACGTTACCAGTCAAAGTGTAAAGTTAAAAAAACCGATGAAAACGGTTTTTTTTTATGACAAAAAAAGGTATGGTATTTTAAAATTATCATAATAACAAGGTTTTCTATCATTGAAGATAACATCTGAACAGAATCCGGAACCTGGTCTCACCCCTGAAAGGATACAGGAAAAAGCAAATATTCTTGAAACAAACCTGTTCAAGTATATTTCCCGACTGATTGATCCATCCATACTGCACGTCAAAATCAACCGGGAACTCTATCCGGATGAAGTGATTAACAAGGCACTCCTGCAGTTGATGCCTCGATTTAATATCAAGCCCCGGGAATATGTTTTTAAATTAATGGAATTGTTGAAAAAAAACATTCCACAGGGCCAACAGGAAACGGTTGAAGCCAGTCTTACGGATGCCAGAGAAAATCCCCCGGATGATGCAACCCTTATCATCCGAAACTTTGAAGCCATTGCGACACCAACAGAACTGGAAATTTTCGTCAAGGGCCTTTCTTACGCTGAAAGTATTGATGGTGCCATTGCCAAATCTTTTTTTGCTCATGAATATACACCGGGCAAACTCTCAAAAACCGGGGTAATTGATTTCAAAGAACTCAACAACTACCCCATCATTAATGCCGGTGATAACCTGCTTTATATTACCAACGAAATACAGGGGCGGCAAGGGCTCTCCTTTGACGGTACCGTCATCCCCGTTGAAGAAGCAAAACCACTCGCCATCAAGGTCGGACCCGGCGTAAAACGGATAGATGACCTGTCTGAAATCGAACAGTCCAAGGGATACCTGTTACAAGCCGCAAAAACAGGCGTTATCATCCTTGAAAGAAATGCCCAGAATGCGCTTGTCGGTATTGATATCAGTGATGAGATAGAAACAAAAAAACTCGACTACTCTACGGGAAACGTGGGTACCCAGTATACCTGTCCCATCAGCATGAAAATCGGTGTGATCTGTAATGGCTTCAAAATCCGGGTCAATGGAAAGGTTGAAGCCAATGTTGTTGACGGTGGCGACATCATTACCAATGATAAGGCGATCCTTAAAACGCTCTGGGCCGGCAGCAGTGTAAGGGCATCAAAAGACATCCATATTGAGTCAGCCAGCCGTTCACAGATCATATCCGAACACGGCACCGTAACCATTACCAAAGAGCTGATTGATTCAAAAATTTCTTCACCAACCCTCATCTTTAAAAAAAACAAGGGCCTGATCACCAATAATACACTGGAGGCCAACAGCCTTTCTCTGGCCCATTTGTATTTCTCAGGAGAAAATATCATCCATTTTGGACATACCCTGTTTAAGGAAAAAGAGGGGATAACGACCGCCCTGAAAGAGTTGATCGAAAAAGAATCAAACCTGAAAAACACGCAAAACCTGTTAATGGGCACCCTGCAATTGGAATTAAAACGACTGATCAAACTGACCCTTTCAAATCCTGACCTGGCACCCCACATCAAACAGCTTATCCTTGCGACCCATACCATGGATTATGACACCATTAACCGGGAAATGGCGGTTATTCAAAAAAAGAATAACACAAAAGTTGTCGCCACGGTCAAAAACCTGTTTAACACCCTTGAAAAAATCCCACATGCCATCAACATCTGCAAGCAAAAAGAATCCGGACTGAACAAAGAAATGGTCGAGATCAACCAGAGAATGACATCCATGACCCTTTCCATTGAAGGATTTTTAAGACGGGCCGCCACCATCAAGATATTCACGGGCAGGGTTGATGATAAAAAGACAAGCAAGCCGGACTTTATGACTGAATCCAGTGACAAAGAAAATCAGTACATCAATGTCACCGCAACCTATTCTCTCAAAAAGGGGTTTGAGTTCAAATACTGATTCACCGGGTTTCCTCTTCACCCGTTTATCACAAAATTCAATTCTTTTTGGAAAACCCTGCACCGGATAAGGGTATCAATTCTTTTGTGCCAGAGCCTGTATCAGTGTGTTGGCCAGTTCAACCGTCATTCCCGGAAGTGCGGCAATTTCTTCAGCCGAAGCGGCCTTCATACGGGCCACCCCTTTGAAATGCATCAGCAACACCTTCTTTTTCTTTGGGCCGATACCGGGAATATGATCCAGGATGGAACGCCCTGCCCGTTTTTCCCGACGATGTCTCTGAAAGGTTATGGCAAACCTGTGGGCTTCATCCCTGATCTGCTGTAACAGGTACAAGGCCTTGGTTGCCTGGCGGGTATTTAAGGGATTGGATCGCCCGGGAATATAAATCTTATCAAATGCCTCTCCCTTTGCCGCATTCTTTTTTGCAAGCCCTGCCACCATAAATCTATTTTCAATCTTCAGGTCTTTTATGACGGCCAAAGCCATTCCCAGCTGACCTTTTCCGCCATCAACCACCAGAAGATCGGGATATGCCATTTGGGAGGGGCCTTTGGAAAACCGCCGACTCAGTACCTGAAACATATAGGCGTAGTCATCCTGAAAATCAAGATCCCGGATAATAAATTTTCGATATCCCTCTTTATAGGGCCTGCCGTCTTTAAACACCACCATGGAAGACACCGGGTCCTGTCCTGAAAGGTTGGAATTATCAAAGCATTCGATCCGGGACGGCCATGCGTCCATTCCCAACAACGCCTTGAGCATGGAAAGGGTAGCCCGTTCCGCTTCTTCCTTGAGCACTCTTTTTTCAAGTTCCCGGTGGGCATTGACCTGGGCCATTTCAACCAGCCGTTTTTTCTCCCCCCGGACCGGGACATGAAGGCTCACCTTTTTTCCTTTTTTATCCGTAAACAGCTGTTCCAGGAACACCTTATTTTCAATCTTTTGGCTCAACAGAATAAAAGACGGCAAAAATCCGCTATGCCGATAATACGGTTCCAGAAAGGCCGACAGCATCTCTTCGGGCACCTTAAACCCCAGATCAAGGGGATAATGTGCGGTATCAATGAGAAACCCGGCTCGAACCATCATCACCGTAATCACCGCCCGGCCCTTGCCCGCAGCAACGGCAAAAATATCCCGGTCTTTCATGTCCGGACTGACCACCACCTGCTTTTCCATGATGTTTTCAATGGCATTGACGGCATCCCTGAGCTCAGCGGCCTTTTCATATTCTTGACATGAAGAATGCGCCATCATGCGGGCCTTCAATTTTTTGACCACCTGCTGTGATCTTCCCTTTAAAAACAATATGGCATCCTGAACCTGCTTTTTATATTCCACAGCAGAGACATCATTGCAGCAAAGGCCAAGACAGGCTTTGATCTGAAAATTAAGGCAGGGCCGGGACCGGTTCTTAAACTGGGTATTTTTACATTTTCTCAATTTAAATATTTTTTGAATCTGCTTCAGGGTTCTGTTCACACTGAGACTGGATGAATAGGGCCCAAAATAAAGGGCATTATCTTTTTTTATGTTTCTGACCCGCTGGATGGCCGGATAGGGTTCATTCATATCTATCCTGAGCAACGGATAATTTTTCCCGTCTTTGAGAATCACATTATACTTGGGTGCATATTCTTTGATCAGGTTTGACTCAAGGATAAAGGCTTCATGACCTGAAGACGTGATAATGATATCAAAATCCTTGATCATCTCAATTAAGGCCCGTGTTTTTGCATCATGATTGTTTTTTTTTATAAAATAGGCGGACAGCCGCTTTTTCAAATTTTTGGCTTTACCCACATAAATGGTTCTGCCCTTGGCATCCTTCATCAGGTAAACCCCCGGGCTGGGAGGGGTTTGCTGGTATTTTTCAAGTATGGAGCGGATCATGGGAGTCAAAACCCTTTGATATCCATCAATTCTTTAATTTTATCCCTGTATTCTGCAGCCCGTTCAAACTCAAGGTTTTCTGCGGCGATTTTCATTTTATATTCCAGGTCTTTGACAATATCCTCGAGATTCAATTCCTGGGCCTCATATGCCTGGATATCCTCATTCACAGTCCCTTCAAGGACAGGCACCTGGGAGGGATAATCCAGCAGATGAATATTTTTTTGGATGGTGGTGGGCACGATATGATGTGTCTCATTATAGGCTCGCTGGATTTTTTGACGTCGCTTCGTCTCTGACACGGCTCGTTTCATGGACGCGGTGTGTTTGTCCGCATACATGATCACCCGGCCAAATACATTTCTGGCAGCCCGGCCGAAAATCTGGATAAAGGAGCGGAAAGACCGTAAAAAGCCTTCCTTGTCTGCATCCAGAATGGCCACAAGCGAGACCTCGGGAATATCAAGGCCCTCTCTGAGCAGATTGATCCCGATGAGCACATCAAACAAGCCCCTTCGAAGATCCTGGATAATATCAATCCGCTCCATGGTCCCAATATCAGAATGAAGATATTTTACCTTCACCCCCAGATCGGCATAGTAATCGGTCAGGTCTTCCGCCATTCGCTTGGTCAGGGTGGTGACAAGGACCCGTTCCTTGGCCGCCACCCGTTTCAGGATTTCCTCATACAGATCATCCACCTGGTTTTTGGCCCCCCGGATCTCCACAACAGGGTCAAGCAGTCCCGTAGGCCGGACGATCTGTTCAGCAACCTTGCCCCCCGCCTTTTCCATTTCATAGTCTGCCGGCGTGGCAGACACATACACCACCTGGGGCACTTTTTGCTTAAATTCTTCAAATTGAAGAGGCCGGTTATCAATGGCGGAGGGCAGTCGGAACCCGTGCTCCACAAGGGTTGTTTTCCTGGACCGGTCGGCCTTGTACATGGCTCCCAGCTGAGAAACAGAGATATGACTTTCATCAAAGAACAGTAAAAAGTCCTCTCCGATATAATCCAGGAGGGTTGGGGGGGGCTCTCCGGGTTTTCGACCGGTCAGGTGCCGGGAATAATTTTCAATCCCGTTGCAGTACCCGATTTCAGCCAGCATTTCCAGGTCATACCGGGTTCTTTCGTCCAGGCGCTGGGCTTCCACAAGTTTGTTGTTGTTATAAAAATAGTCAAGCCGGATTTTCAATTCTTCTACAATGGCTTCCATGGCCCTTTTTCGAGTCTTTTGCAGGGTGACATAATGGGAGGCCGGATAAATCACGGTCTGGTCAAAGTGTTGGAGCACATCCCCCTTTAACGGATCAATTTCTGAAATACCTTCAATGGTATCTCCGAAAAAATCAATTCGAATGGCTTTGTCTTCTTCATAGGCCGGGAAAATTTCCACCCTGTCCCCCCGGACCCGGAAGGTCCCCCGGTGAAAATCCGTATCATTCCGGGTGTACTGGATATTGACAAACTTCTCCAACACCCGTTCCCGGGAAATTTCCATATCCGTGGTCAACGTCACCCGTAACGCCAGGTAATCTTCCGGCGCACCCAGGCCATAAATACAGGACACAGAGGCCACAACGATCACATCCCGTCTGGCAAGAACGGATCGCGTGGCTGAATGGCGCATCTTGTCAATGACCTCATTGATGGATGAATCCTTCTGGATATAAGTATCACTTGAAGGGATATAGGCTTCCGGCTGATAATAATCATAATAAGACACAAAATACTCCACACAATTATCCGGGAAAAGTGCCTTGAATTCATTGTACAGCTGGGCTGCCAGGGTTTTGTTGGGCGCGATGATCAGGCTGGGTTTTTCGACCCTTGCAATGACATTGGCCATGGTAAAGGTCTTGCCGGACCCGGTGACCCCTAAAAGAACCTGGTGCGGTTCATTATTCAGGACCCCTTTTGACAGATACTCTATGGCCGCCGGCTGATCTCCGGTGGGAGAAAATTCTGACACTAAATTAAACAACCCCATAATTGTGTGACCACCCTTTTGAAATTTCGTGTTTGTCTTTATACCTGTCTTTACAAATTAAGACCGGTTCATATGTTATCAAGTTGAAAATGTGGAAACAATATGTAATGATACCGTCCATTAAGATTTAAATTCATAAAAGGAATCCTGCCATGGAAATAGTTGCCGTCATCGGCGCCAGTCCGAAACAAGACCGATATTCAAACAAGGCCATCCGCATGCTGGCCCAATACCATCACACCCCCATACCTGTGGCACCAACGCATGCACTCATAGAGGGGAGAAAAGTTTACCAACATCTTGAAGACATACCGGAAAAAATTGATACCGTCACCCTGTATGTGAGTCCGTCACGACAGGAGCCCATTATCAAAGATATCATCAAATTAGGGCCCAAACGGGTCATTTTTAATCCGGATACGGAAAACAAGGCCGTCTACGATCAATTAAAACAGGCGGGTATTGAAGTGGTGGAAGCCTGCACCCTTGTGCTGCTGAAAACCAACCAGTTCTCCATCCCTCAGCCCCCAAGGCTGGATTGATCCAGAAGAAAAATATTTCAGTCGATTAGATTATGTCATAAGAATATAACGTCCAATCAGATGAAAGGAATCCGATGTTTTCAAATATCCAGACCACCATTGATGTCCAGAAAATAACAACCCTTATTATCAGCTATATTCCAAATCTGGTCAGCGCAATGCTGCTGTTTTTCTTGTTCTGGCTGGCCAACAAAATCGTTCAAAAAGCCCTTACCGCCACCTTGACCCGGGCAAAAATAGAGCGGCAGGCCATTAATTTACTGCTTCGGGGGGCAAAGACCGGAATTTATATATTTGCCATCCTGACCATTGCAGACCAGTTACAGATCAACATCAAATCGTTGCTGGCAGGTGTCGGGGTAATGGGTCTGGCCTTGTCGTTTGCGGCTAAGGACACCGTGGGAAATATCATATCCGGGATTGTCATCATCATTGACAGACCTTTCAGGGAAGGTGACTGGATTGCCCTGGGCACCTTGCAGGCAACGGTTACACAGATCCGTCTGCGGACAACTGTTCTGACAACCTTTGACAATGAAACCGTTGTCGTTCCCAACCAGCGGATGTCCCAGGAGCGGATTATCAATTACACCATAACGCCCAGGATACGGGTAAAAATACCCGTGGGGATCGCTTACAAAGAAAATATTGATACGGCAAGGGCTATTTTACTGGAACTTCCCAAAAATGATGACCGGATCTTGACGGAACCGCCTCCCGTTGTCGTTGTCACAAATTTAGATGCCAGCAGCGTTAATCTGCAGTTGAGATTCTGGATTGAAAATCCTGCGCAACAAGCTTCATTTCTCTTTGAATACACGGAAAAAAGCAAGAAAGCCCTGGACACGGCCGGCATAGAAATCCCATTTCCTCACCTCCAGGTTTTTGTGGAAAATACAGAGGGGATAAAACTGTTGGCATCTTCATCAATTGCATTGCCCAAACAACTTGAGGGATAACCCCGTTAAATGATCCCCCCTGACTCAGGCACCGGGTTCACCCAGGTACTGAAATAGAATATCCTGCCATTTTTTCTGGCTGATTGTACCATAAACAGACCGTGTTGTCCCAAATCCCGCCATACAGTGATATCGGGTATGGCCAAAGGGCAACACTTTGTCATTCTTTAAATCCGTGAATGAATCAGTTCAGTGAGCTTTTTTTGTTCCCGTTTGCGCTTGTAAAGCGGCGATGTATCCTTTTGATAACAGTGCAAAGAATCGGTAAATGTCTTGCTCCCTTCTTTTTTGTAATACACTCCCAGACCCAGTTTCCCTGGTTTCATCGCCATCTCCCATGCTTTACTGCAATTTGTTTCATCATGGGCCTCAATGGTACACGTGTTCTCTTCATACCATTTAACCGTATTTGTCTGGTTAAACGAAACACACGGATGCAGTATATCAACGAGTGCATACCCCTTATGGTTAATGGCCATTTGAATCAGTTCCTTTGTCTGTTCACCTTCTCCTGAATAGGCCCGGGCCACAAACCCTGCGCCTAAAGAGATGGCGACAGCCAGGGGATTGAACGGTTCATTGACAACCCCATTGACCTGCACACCCGTTTTCATCCCGGGTTGGCTTGTCGGTGATGCCTGTCCTTTTGTCAGACCGTAAACCATATTGTTGTGCACAATATGGGTAATATTGATATTCCGGCGAATGGTGTGAAGAAAATGATTGCCGCCTTCACCGTACATATCACCGTCACCCCCTTCGGCAATAACCGTCAGGGAAGGGTTCGCCATTTTTACGGCAAGAGCAACCGGCAGGGCTCATGGCTTCACCCATCAATGCAAAACCGCCCCCAGAGGTTGTGGCAAAGCCTCGCGCACCGGCATACCAGGCGCCCAACACCATATTCATGGCTGCAATATTTTCATCAATCGTCTTTTGCGATTTTTTGGCAAATTTTTTTCTCAGATAGGTATCAAGCAGGAAAGGATCAAGACCCAGCAATGAAAGAATCAGGCTGGATGCCACCGTGTTGGAATATCTTTTATTTCCGGCAGCCGCTGCAACCGCTTGAAATGAAAAATCGATAACGGGTCGTTGTGTGGTTATCTTGTTTTTCTCTCCGATAATCATGGTTTTGCTGCTGATTCGGTGATCCAGTCGTGACAGATCAGAGCAAAGAGGAAGCAAAATATCAATCCGGTCAACCCAGGCGTCAACTCTCTGGGGTGATATTCGAATTTGAATGGAATTAACGCCTCCCCGGACTCTGGACATATATTCTTTGCAGGAAAAAACATTAAACCCCTGTTTTTTTAAAAGCCGGGTCAGCACCTGTTCCACTGTCTTGATGCCCTGACCTGCCGCTCCAGACAAAACAATTATCATGTCTGCGTAGTCTGAAAAATCGTATGTTTTTGTCATTCATACCTCCTATAACCATGCGGACACCCTCATCCGTTAAGCCTCTCGATCCAGACGGTATAGGACGGCAACCAGTACCAGGCTGCCTGTCAACATCCAGAACGCTTCATTTTTTGTCCCCATCACATTGAGCGCATGGGAAACCTCACTGAATACCCCTGGTCGAAAAGCAGCGTTGAGGGACCCAAGACAGATAAGGAATGCCGTAGACGCTAAAAATGTGGCCGCCATCAATTGATTGCGCAGCGTCTGGACCGCCAGGATGTCTCTCCCGTCTTTCATGATACCATTGACCCACATTTGCCGTGCGTGATTTGTAATCCCGATGGCTGTTGTCAAGGGATCCCGATGAACCTTTATATAAAGGTTTATATGGTAGGCGATGATAACGACAGCCGTAGAAAAAACCAGAATAGTTTCGTATATCGGTATAATGGACATATTTTATCTTTTGCTTATGGTATGTAAAATGCAGTTTTTAAATAGTGTATCAATGATACACCAGTCCGTGTTTTCCAGCTCACTCTATTAACCGTAATTCTGATGTAAATTATGATAAAGATCCAGCAAATACTTACCACAAATTAATAAAAAAGGATAATTACAAATCACCAGCCATTCTGATTTTGAATTAAACGGGTATTGGATTCAGATCAGGAAACCCATCCGGTTGAAGGATAGATCGCCGTGTTACAAAGCCTACTTTGATTAAAAAAAACTTGCGAACGGGGTTGTTCTCGGCTATAAAGGATCAGCGCACCGTGCATGAAATCAAACTCAAAACAATTATTTTTTCCATCGGACTGGCATCAAAAAATGAAGCTGACAAATTTCCTGGCAGATATCAACCCCTTGATAAGAATTCTCTTGATCATCGGGTTAACCGTGGCCGCACATTTTACCGTCAAACTCATCCGCCGGTTCAGCCGATACCTGTTGACCATGAAATTGGATCCCAAAGAAACCGCCGAGCTGAACCTGCCCCGAAGATATCCCCGAATTACCACCATCATTACCCTTTTGATAAACGCGGTGACGTTTACGATTTATTTTGTGGCTGTCGGCATGATACTGCACGAATTTAAAATTTCTTTGACGACTTATTTTGCCAGTGCAACCGTTATCGGATTGGCTGTCGGTTTTGGTCTGCAAGGCTTTGTGCAGGATCTGGTGATTGGTCTCACGTTGATTTTTTCCGATGCCCTCAATATCGGAGAAGTGGTTAAGCTGGGCGATGAAATTGGCAGGATTGATATCATTGGACTCAGATTTACCGCACTCATTAACCTGCATGGCCAGCGAATTTTGATCCCCAACAGAAATATTGCTGTCATTAGCCAGTTTCGAGGCGGCTGTATCCGCGCCTACGTCGACATTCAATTGCCCCAGCGGCTCAATGAAAAGAATATATCCCAAGCGGTTCATGCCATTGCCAACGCCATGTATCAACAGCACAAATCTATCATTCTGACTCCCCCGGAACTCTTTGGGATAAAGGAGGTCAGTGATGCTCAATGGCGCTATTTGCGAATCAAATTCAAACTTTGGCCGGGGCAGATCAAAATTATCGAAGACACGTTCAAAGAAAGGGTGGTCCAATTACTCAAAACCACCTCTGAAGATTATGCGCCCTGGATGATTACGGTAACCTACAAGGTGGAATAACGCAGGGACAAAACACATTGCTTTTTTCCCAAGAAACCGCCTGTCATATGCTCACGACTGAATTGTCGCAGTTTCCATAAAGAGAGTGACTATACCTGTCCGCCCCAGGGTCGTTCCCCCAGACAATACCGTCAAAAAGATACCTGAATTGGTATTCCCTGCCGGTTTCAAGATCAAGCGTAACGACAAAGTCTCCGTTTTTAAGGGCCTTCATGGGAGTGACTGTTTGATCCCATCTGTTGAAATCACCAGCAAGAAATATCTGTTTTGCATTCCGGGTTTCTTTTCCGGAAAGTCTGAATTTTATTTTGCAAATGGGTTTCGTTTTTAAAAACTGCTTTTTAATACTCATTTTTCCTCCTTTAAACATGGTGAATTCGTGGAAAAAAGAATGGTTTTCAATATTTCGCTTTCAACGCATCTTCCATGCATTTGGAATAAAATTTCTCAATGTACTGCCTGACCATCCGGCGAGCGGAGAATCCAATGGCCGTGCTTTTCATGGTTTCCTTCATCAGGCCCACCCATTCATGGGGGATCCCTTTGTCAGACAGATTATAATACATCGGTATGATTTTCTGTTCAAGTGTGTCGTATAAGCTGCCGGCATCGCTGCCATCGGGATCAGGGGATGTTTTATCGTGTTCTATACCCCAGCCGTTATTACCATTAAATCCTTCCTCCCACCATCCATCCAGTATGCTCAACTGCGGCACACCATTCAGGCCGGCTTTCATACCACTGGTTCCACTGGCCTCAAACGGCGGCAAGGGGTTGTTCAGCCAGATGTCCACGCCGTGCACCAGGTACTGGGCCAATTGTTCGCCATAATCCTCGACAAAGGCAATCCTGCCTTCCAGTTGCGGGTTCCGGGCCAGATTGATCAGGTCCTGCAGAAGCCGTTTACCGGGATCGTCTGCAGGATGGGCTTTACCGGCAAAGACAATTTGTATGGGCCGCCAGCGGTCCTTGAGATGTTTTTTAAGCCGTTCCAGATCCTTGAAGATCAACAACGCTCTTTTGTAGGTAGCAAACCGCCGGGCAAATCCGATGGTCAGCACGGATGGGTCCAGAAACGCACCGCCGGTAAGGGTAATGGAGGTACTGGCATCCCCTGCGGCCCATCGAAGTCGGGCACGTTCCCGGATCGCATCAATGAGTTTGATTTTGAGCCAATAGTGTGTTTGCCACAGCTCAATATCCGGAATCTTATTTAAATGTTGCCAGATAGCCGGATCATCGTGATTGTCCAACCAGTGGACCCCGATATACTTGTCCAGCAACAATTTCATTTTCGGTTCGATCCAGGTGGGTATGTGGACCCCATTGGTCACGTAATCAATGGGAACCTTATCTTCGGGGACATCCGGCCACAGGCTTTGCCACATGTTTTGTGAGACCTGGGCATGCCTTTTGCTCACCGCATTCCGGCAACCCGACAGCCGCATGGCAAATGCCGTCATGTTAAACCCCTCTTCCGGTTTTTCCGGATGGATTCCCAATTGAAAAAATCCATCTCGATCAAGCCCCAGGCTGGGCCAGTAGGAATGGAAATATTTTTCAATCAATTGAAAAGAAAACACATCATGACCTGCAGGAACCGGCGTGTGTGTCGTAAAAATCGTTGCATGAATATTCTTTTTTGAGGCTGTTGAAAAATCTTTACCGGTTGCAACCGTTTCCCTGATGCGTTCTAAAAGTGCAAAAGCAGCATGGCCTTCGTTCAGGTGCAAAAGGTAATGATCTATCCCCAATGCATTGAGCATTTGGGCACCCCCCAGCCCCAAGACAATTTCCTGGCGCAGGCGCAGCTCCAGATCTCCAGTATAGAGCCGGGCAGAGATCTTCCGGTTCCATGGATCATTGGCTTCAATATCCGTATCCATCAAATACAGGGAGACCTGTCCCACAGCAACCTTCCAGACTGCGGCATGGATCATGGGATCGATCAATGGCACCTTGATGACAAGTTGCTCCCCTTCCTTGGTCATCACTTTTGAAATGGGAGCTGCCTCGCGGTTGACGGATTCGATGAGATTTTCCTGCCACCCGTCATCCGGTATCCGCTGCCGAAAATACCCCTCCGGATACATAAACCCCACAGCAACGAGCGGAACGCATAAATCGCTGCATTCTTTTATGAAATCTCCGGCCAGAAACCCCAGGCCCCCGGCATAAAACGGCAGGGACCGGTGGAGACCGAATTCCGCTGAAAAATAAGCCACGGCGTATTTTTTGTCCAATGAAACAGGCCCCAGCATCTGGCAGTCTCTGGGCTTCATATAATTTTGGAACGCCGTCATCACTTCATCGTATCTGCGCAGGTAATCGGGTTGAAAGCCGGCCTTTTCAAGAAGTTCATGGGGAAAGTCTCTGAGCATTTTGTCCGGGTTATGGCCGCTTTCCTTCCAGGCCTGCCGGTCAAGGGTTTTAAAGAGCATTCTTGCGCCAGGATTCCAGCTCCACCAGAGGTTTTCAGCCAGGTCCTCCAGCCCTTCAAGGCGTTTCGGCAAATGGAGAAACAGCGGCTGGCCGATATTTATTTTTTCCATACGTTCATCTCCAATACATTATAAAATAAAATTATTTTCCCTTCATCTTTGATTGATCATAGTATTGAATCGCTTCCGGAAGGATTTCTCTAATACCGGCAATACGGGAATCCGGTGCCGGATGCGTCGATAAAAGTTCCGGTGGTCTGGCCTGATCGGTTTTCCCCATCCTCTCCCAGAACCCGATGGCCTCCCGCGGGTCATACCCCGCCCGTCCCATGATGAGCAGTCCAATACGATCGGCCTCCCTTTCATGGAGACGGCTGTAGGGAAGCAAAATACCCACATTTGTGGTCATCCCAAATACGGCCATGAATAAGGCCTGGGTCTGCTGGGGTTTCTGCTTGAGTGCCGTTGACAATGCCTGGCCTCCCAGCTGGGTCAACAACCCCTGACTCATCCTTTCGTTCCCATGGTCTGCCAGTGCATGGGCCACTTCATGGCCCATGACGACGGCGAGGCCGGTCTCATTGTGCGTGTATGGGAGGATGCCGGTGTAGACCGCTACCTTACCGCCGGGCATACACCACGCGTTGGCGGTTTTTTCGTCCTCTAGGACATTGAACTCCCACTGATAATCTTTGATTTTCTGACCCTGCCCTGTTTCTTCCAAAAAGGCCTCGGCCGCTTTTGCAATTCTGGTTCCCACCCGCCTGATCATTTCTATCTTGCCCTGATCTGTGGAAAGTTTAGACGATTTGATTACGTTATCATACTCCTGAAGGCTCATGGTATTCAGTTCCGAATTCGACACAAGATGCAGCCCCCGCCGATGGGTTACCGGCACCTCAGCGCAATTGCTGAGCGTCAACAGCATCAAAAACAAAACACCACCTATCCAAACAGATAATATCCGTCTGTCCCGTTTATATTGGATCATTGTCGTCTCCCTTTTTCTTGTTTTATTTGTCCATGCCGGCAGTCCTGTCCTCTTTATCTCAGCCGCTCCCAGAAATCCTCTGCTTGAGACTGACGATTCTGCTCCCGGGGTGTTGAGACAGATGTTTTATCGCCAGTGCCGGAACCTCTTCGCAACATCACAATACGGTTTTCCAGAGGCGGATGGGTAGAAAAAAGGGTCATAAGGCTGCTGCCGGACAGGGGACTTACCGTGAATATATGGGCTGTGGATGGATTTGACTGCATGGGCAACCGTTTTGAATAGGCCCCCAGTTTTTCAAGCGCCCGGGCCAGGCCCTCGGGATTTCCCGAAACTTGCGCCCCTGTCTTGTCGGCCAAATATTCCCTGGAACGGGATATGGCCATCTGAATAATCATTGCAGCCACCGGGGCAATAATAGACAAGACTATCAGGCCGATAATACCGCTGCCGTTTTCATCATCACTGGATCGCCCACCTCCGAAAATGGCACCCCATCGAGCCATGGACGCCAGCACCATGATGGCTCCGGCCATGGTTGCAGCAATGGAACCGATCAGGATATCCCTGTTTTTAACATGGGCCAGTTCATGGGCCAAAACACCGGTAATCTCTTGTTCATCCAAGAGATTTAATAGCCCCTTTGTCACCGCAACCACCGCATGATCCGGGTTCCTGCCGGTGGCAAACGCATTGGGGGTGTCCTGGGGGATGATAAATAGTTTCGGCATGGGGAGACCGGCCCGCTGGGCCAATCGGCTAACAATACCATAAAGATCCGGATCATCTTCCAGTTTTATTTCCCGGGCCTGATACATTTTCAATACAATTTTATCAGAATACCAATAACTTACAAAATTCATTACCCCGGCCAGTATCAGTGCGATAACCATTCCCTGATTACCGCCCAGAAGCTGCCCGATAACCAGCATCAGAGCTGTCATCGCGACCAGCAAAACAGACGTCCGAATTAGATTCGCCATAGTTGGTTCCTCCCTTTTAACCTCTTTAAGTTAACTGGCCATTCCTTTGCACAGATGATTCATTGCCCCATGGTCGTCCATTTTTCCCGTGACGTCGTATAAGCCGATTCAGTGCAACCCGGAAGCGGACTGCTGCAGCTTAATCTGGATACGGGAAGCACGTGAAAGACTGCTTTCTAAACTGTGGTGCTTTGCGAAACAATCAGCCACCCCATATAAAAAAAATAGGACAGCAACAGGGCCAGGCCCTCAAACCGGTTGATCCTCCCGAGCCTTCCCTTGAAACCGTACCCAATGACAAACAGGGAAACCGTCAACCCTGTCATCACTGGCAGATCCCGTGATAAAAATACCGGATCAATCGACATGGGGTGTATCAGCCCGGCAATTCCGACCACGGACATGGTATTGAAAAGATTTGATCCGATAATATTTCCAATGGCAATATCGTGTTCGTTTCTTCTGGCTGCCATTATGCTGGAGGCCAGTTCCGGAAGGGAAGTTCCGACAGCCACGATGGTCAACCCGATCATCAGATCGCTGATCCCAAAAAATTTTGCAATCTCAACAGATCCTGTCACCAGCAACTGGGAACTGACAATTAACAGAACAAACCCCATGACAACGAAAGCAACAGCCTTCCTGGAGGAGAGTGACTGATGTTCCAATTTATTTTCCACTTCAACCGCCAGGGTATCCGAAGCCGCCATTTTTTTCTGAAACAGACTCCAGGCCAAAAGTCCTGTAAAACAAAGGATGAGGATACCCGCTTCGATGCGGGTTAAAACCCCGTCCATGAGCTGTAAAATTGCCATGAGCGTTACCATGGCCAGAACGGGCAATTCTTTTTTAAGGATCTCCGATTTTACATGAATGGGTTTGATCAATGCGGTAATGCCAAGTATCAATGCCATATTGCAGATATTGCTCCCATAAGCATTCCCCAGAGCAATCCCGGGGTTCCCCTTTGCAGCGGACAATGCGGAAACCAGCATTTCCGGTGCGGATGTGCCGAACCCCACGATGATCATTCCGATCAAAATCGGCGGCATGCCCAGGTATTTTGCTGTAACAGCACTGCCTTCCACGAACCGGTCTGCGCTCCAGACCAGCAGGATCAGGCCGAAAACAACAGATAAAAAATGAACGATCATGGCGTTATCCCGGTTTTTACCGGCAACTCCATTCGGGATGCCCACTCGGTCCAGCCGGCATCATACCACAAGATCCGGCTGTATCCGAGAAGGTGTTTCAGAACAAAAAACGTCTGGCTGGCTTGATGCCCGGTTCTGCAATGGACAATGACATGTGTCGCCTTTGACGGGATGATCTTTTCATAAGCGCCTGTGAGTTCTGAAACAGGTTTGAATTCCACAGCATCTGCCGACTTAACCGTATCCAGGTCAAATGGGCGGTTGACTGCCCCGGGAATGTGACCGGCGCGGGCTTCGTCTGATTTCTCTCCAGTATAATAGGCTTGTGGCCTGACATCTATAATGAGGGCTGTTTTGTTCTGCATATGGGATAATACCGTTTTATAATCAATTGTGAATTGATCGTTATCTGCCTCCGGGTAGGGCGTAATCTTTATTTGCGGCAGTAGGGTATCTGTTGGCAGTCCCATGGCTTTCCACCGTAAAAATCCCCCGGCAAGCACTGCATAATTTGCATGTCCAAGTCTTTCCAGGGCCATCCCGGCCAGGGTGGCATCCTGAACCTTATCCCCGCAAACCATCACCACAAGGGTTCTTGGCTGTATCCCCATCAGGGACAGGTGACCGGCCAGCAAGGGCGCCGGCAGCAGACAGGAGGGTATCCCTTTGATGTTGCCCCTCAAGCTTTCCACATTTAAAGCCAGGGACCCCGGGATATGGCGGGTATTGTATTCAGGCTGGCTGCGCAGATCTATTACCCGTAAGTCAGGGATGCCCAAAAGAGAGGACAGCCGCTGGGAATCAATGATACCGGGAAGGGGCAGGCCCGATGGGGCCGCGCCTGCCAGGAACGCTTTTCCTGCCGGGGCAGATGCAGACGTTAAAAAAAACTGTCGCCACTGATTGATTTCCCGGGCTGCGGATTCCGGGACTGGTTCAGATCTAAGGGATACGGGTCTGAGACACCGTTTGATAAATCCATCCAGTCCGTCCGTGAGCAGATAGACATTACCGAACCCCAGACGGGCGAGGACGTCCCTGGCCTGTGCCGGATGGGTCATCCCGTTTGAATACAGCACGATCAACCCCTTGTTTCGGTAAGGTTCAAGCTGCTGAACAAGGTCCTTTAACGGGATATGGCGGGCTGTTTTAATATGAAATTTTAAAAATTCCGGTTCAGACCTGACATCCACCAGAACAAGGTCTTGCGGGCCTGCCATTAATCTTCGAGCCAGGTCTTCGGGGTCCATATGATCCAGAGCATTCTCTATCTGGGTTAACAGGACCTGTTCTGATGTGTCCACGGACTGAGACGGAGACCCGGTTGTTTTTGCATCAGAAGACGGATCGCCCAGGAACATGAAAACAGAAAATCCCGCAACCAGCAGCACAAAAGAAAACTGTTTTAAAAAATCAGAGTGTAAATAATTATGGGTTTGATTCCTTTTTTTCTCAATCAGTTCCACACACCAGAAAACCAGGATTCCTGTAAGAACAAAAAACAGTATAAACCAGCCTTTTGGCATGCCAATGGACTGATAAATAAATGCGATATGCGGATTTCCCGCTTCATACACCCCTTTTATCCAGGCGTAGGTTTCATTGAAAAAAATACTGCCGCCAATGGCGCCCCCAAGAAAAACAACGGCATCCCATTTTCCCGAGGCGGCCCCCACGGCTGCGGTGCCCGGGCACCACCCCCCTGTGACAAACCCGATCCCGAAAAGAAGCCCACCGATAATCTGAGCCTTATATAAAGTGGGCATCAGGTAAATGGACGGCTCAGATATCAGACCAAACCGTACGCTCAGGGTAATCCCGATGATTGCCGTAATCATGCCGGTGAACATCACCTTGATGACGGCCATGTCCCTAAAATAAAAAACCCCTGAAAGCCGCCGGGAACTTCCAAATCCCGCACGCTCCAGAACAATCCCAAATAAAATGCCAATAACCAGGGACATGAAAAGTGCCCTTGATGAATCCAGTTGCCCGAGGCCAAAAAATGTATCAATCATCCCATTGCCTCCTTACAACATATGCCACCGCATACCCGCTTGCAAACAGGCAGATCAAAAAAACCAGGCTGCCGGTTAACAGCAGTGCCCCTCCGGTAAGTGCCTGCCCAGAGGTACACCCCTGGGCAAGACGGCTGGCATATCCCACAATCAAGCCGCCGATTAAGGCGAAACTGATTCTTTTCCAGGAAGAACACTGCTTGCCTTTTTCCAATTGAAAAGAGAGTCTTTTTTGTCCAACAGCAGAAATAAGACCGCCGATGATGGTACCGATAAACATGTAAACCAGATAATAATCAAGGGGGTATTTGCCCCAGGCGCCAAAATAGGGGGTATTTGCTGTATGCTCCGGCAGCAGCCATGCCTGGATTGCTGCGGCAATTCTGGCGATGCCCGAGGAAGCGCCCAGCCCGGTACCCAGAATCAGGAAGGACCCGGTCAAAACAAGGCCCAGGCAGACACCGGCAAGATAGGGGTTCATATAGGGTTTGGCAGATGAATTCATGATCAGCACCCCGCACTTTTCTTTTTAGGTTTTTCAGGCGGTTGCTGAACCGGGGCAATGGGTTTCGGAGAATTGCTCATTGCGGGTCCGGCAGCCGGTACAGAGGGTATTTTTTGTGTTTGAGTTGTCTGGTTGATCGCCCCTTGAAACGCTGATTCACTCCAATAGGCTTCCAGGCCGCCCCTCAACGCCTTGATATCCCGTTTGGTTTTGTTAAACAGCATACCGGCAGCCATCATGGACAGGGTGCCATCTCTATCCACAATGATCAGGGGGCCTGCCCCCACAAGATAAACTGGATTCACCAAAAGATCGGCAAGATCGACATTAAGGGATTGCGGCAGATGGAAATCATTGTAAAAATCCGGCGGACGGATGTCCACCAGATCAAATGTCCCGGGAAGATCCATGATCAGGCTTTTTAATTCTGCCGGTGACATCCTCCCGGGCAGTTTGATTTCCTTTTTTGCAGCCGTGCCTTGAATTGTATGGGATTTTTGGCTGTCTGAACCAAAAACAGGATATCCGGCATCAATCCAGGCCTGGCTGCCGCCTTTCAGGCTGGTGACGTTTGCAAATCCTTTCTGCTCAAGGATGCCCAGGGCAAGACTTGAACGATAGGCTGAGTTGCAGACAGCCACAACGGGTTCTGCCGGGTCAAGTTTACTCGACAATTGTGCCAGATGATTTAACGGCATATTAATAACCTGACCGATTCTCAGTCCCATCCATTCAGTTGGCAGACGGACGTCAACAATGACGGGCGCAGTTCCGGCTTTCATGGCGTCATACAGGGCTTGCGGGGCCATCAAATCCACGCTTTTCAGGGGCAATGACGCTGCGACCCAGGCATCAAACAACAAAGCCCGGGTGCCATACCCGACCCGATTCAACCGAAAAGCGGCCTCATCAATTTCCTCCCGGTTTCCGGTAAGGACAAGGGGTGCCCCCCAGGGAACCATGATACCCACCCAGGTTTCCAGCCGTCCCCGAAGTGCAATGTTGACGCTATTGGGGATATGACCTTTTGCATAGCGGTCAGCATCCCTGAGATCTACAATATAGGCCTTGGCCAGATCTGTCAGTCCCAGGTCCGGCTTGATTGTTTCAGGAGGGGTCTTCCAGTCGATCAATTCAGGGCCTCGTTTGTTCAAGGCTGCATTATACTTGAAATACTGGGGCGCTTCAGGTAACCCCTCAAGCACGGCAGCGATAAAATCGCTCCGGGCGGAAAATTTTAAATAATGATTTGTCTGCCGTTCGCGACCAAAGGTTGAAAACGGGTCGTCACTTAAATGCGCACCGCACAAAGACCCGGCACCATGGGCGGGATAGATGCTCACCTGGTCCGCCACCCTGGATAACTTGTTATGCCAGGTATCAAATGACATGGATGCCAGAGCGGCAGCAGAAATGGTTCCCCCCATCAGATCGGGCCGTCCAATGCTCCCCACAAAAAGCGTATCCCCTGTAAAAGCGGCTTGCTGTTTTTTCCCATCAACCGTGCTGGAAACAATGGATGTGGTACAATCCAGGGTATGCCCCGGTGTTTCAAGGACCGTTAACTCGGCGCTGCCAATGGAAATGATGGAACCGTCTTTTAATGGTGTGTGAGGATATCCTGCATCTGCTTTTGCGCTGATATAAACAGGACACCCGGCCTTTTTGGCAAGTTCGGTATGGCCGGCCACAAAATCTGCATGGCTGTGGGTCAGCAAAATACCTTTGATCTGCGTGTTTTCCTTTTGTGCAACATCCAGATACGTAAAGATATCCCTGCCCGGGTCTACGACCAGGGCCTGGTTCCCACTGATCAACAGATATGAATAATGTGACAGGACGGCCAGGTTAAATTGGACAATACGAAAACCGGGATATGTATAGGTATCCACAATATCATAGGTGGATGCCGCGTCAGAATGCGATGCCGATTCCGTATCTTTTAAAGTGCCTGCAAAACCCTGTGTTCCGAAAATTAAAAAAAGTATCGTAGAAATTGTGAAGACGATTCTCTTAACGATTTGGTTCATTTATCTCCTCCTTGTTTTTTAAGCCTCACACACGACATACGCCATCTTCTCTCCAGATCAACTTGAATAAAGGTGAGGCAAAAATAATTGAGTCCGTTTATAATAGTGAACGTAGAATTTTTCCTTTGGAAATAGGTCTGTTGTTCTGGTTATAAATCTTTTGTTCTTTTGCTGTCAACCATAAAGCCTCATTTTTGGCATATGAAAAAGCGATGTATTGTCCGTTTAGAGTGAAGGATGGGTGATTTTCCCTCCAGCAGGATGGCGCTGCAATTGTGCAACGCTTTTCTCTATACAAAACCGCTTTTTTGTTTTACAACGGTGGAAAGAATTACCACTGGACAGACCCTATTCAAAAAAAGTACGATGACCACTTAAAGAGGGATATTCATGGCGATACAGCGCGTAGGGATATTAACAGGGGGCGGCGATTGTTCCGGGCTCAATGCGGTGATCCGTGCGGTTACCCGTGCCGCTATTATTCAGTACCATGCAGAGGTTATCGGTATTGAAGGCGGGTTTGAAGGCCTTATCTCCGGGCAAACCCAGAAACTCACCACCAGATCAACAAAAGATATCCTGACACTGGGGGGGACCATCCTTGGGACCACCAACAAAGGAAACCCCTTTGAATACAGGGAACGGGATACAGACGGCAGTATTAAAATCACAGATTATTCCGATAAAGCGGTTCAGACCTTCAGAGCACTAAAGCTTGATTGCCTCTTTGTGGTGGGCGGTGAAGGAACCCTTGAAATCGGGTATCGATTTTTCAAAAAAGGCATTCCTGTCGTGGGAATTCCCAAAACCATTGATAATGATCTTGAAAAGACAGATTATACCTTTGGGTTTCAAACTGCTGTTCAGGTTGCCTGTGACGCCATGGACCGGCTTCACACCACCGGCCGGAGCCACCACCGGGTGATGATTCTGGAAGTGATGGGCAGGAATGCCGGCTGGATAGCGCTTGAAGCGGGTATTGCCGGCGGTGCCCACATTATTCTGATTCCTGAAATCGAATATAAAATTGAAAGTGTCATAAAAAAGATCCAATACAGAAAAAAAGGCGGCAGCCCGTTCAGCATTATCATGATTGCCGAAGGGGCAAAGCAGAAAGGCGGTGACACCATTAAGTCGGAAACCGCCGAAGGCAGGCTTCAGGGGGTTGAAAAATTAGGCGGTGTCGGGTTCTATCTTGCCAAGCAGATAGAAAATAAGATTGATCTTGAAGTGCGGACAACCGTTCTGGGTCATATCCAGAGGGGCGGGTCCCCCAATTCTTTTGACAGAGTTCTGGGTACCCGGCTGGGCAGTCATGCCGTGGATGCGGCAGCCCTGGGTAAATTTGGAACCATGGTGGCTCTGAAAACGCCGGATATTATTCTTGTGGACTTGAAAGACCTTGCCGGGATTGTCAGACGCGTGTCAATAGATTCTCAGCTTATTCATTGTGCAGAATCCATTGGCATCAATATGGGGCGGAAAGCCATGTAAAACCCAAATCGGGACAGAAAACAAAGGTATGATCGGGATCAGGCAGAATTCCTGCTTGCATTGATATTACCATACAAGGACTGTTGAATCATTTTTTCATAGGCTGACGTCTGGGCTGTTTTTTGTTCAATTTTCTGAAATGCGTATTGCTGGATGACCAGCAGCGGCAATACAATGTCTTCCCTGATGCGGATGGATCGCCGTGATACGGGTTCTTCTTCCATGAGGAAGCGACTGTTGGAAACAAGCAGGGTCATTTGTTTTGACAACTGATATTCTTCAAATAAAATGTTCCAGAACTCCTTATATGAAGCGTCTTTGGAAATATAAGCCGTTAACTCAAAATAGCATTTTGACATGGACATCATGCTGTTCAGAATCAAGGTTTTGAAGAATGGTACCGCTTCATATAAGGTCTGTAATTCACCCAGGCCCATATCATCTGACAGAATTTTCAAAGCGGTTCCGATACCAAAATACCCCGGGACATTCTGCTTTAACTGACTCCACGATCCAACAAACGAAATGGCCCTCAGATCCTTTAGTTCCAGTTTTTCTTTATTCCCTCTTTTGGCCGGTCTACTGCCGATATTGGCTTTACCATAATATTTCAAGGTGCTCTTGTTCTCAAGATAGGGCAGAAACATTTTGTGATTTTTAAGGGCTGTGTACTTTTCATAGCTCAACTGTGCCAGTCTATCTAAAACCTGCCGTGACTTTTCAGATAGGGTGATCTGCTTTTCAGACATCCCATGGGACAGGCCGGCTGTCAGCAGTTGTTCGCAATTATGGATAAAATGGGTTCGGGTTCCATACAGGCTGGTGATGGTCTGGCCCTGAATGGTCAATTGAATGGCATGATTGGCAATCCCATGGCTTTGTGATGCATAGAATCGGTGGGTTTTTCCACCGCCCCGGGCCGGGGGCCCCCCTCTGCCGTCAAAAAAAATAACCTTGATATGGTATCGGTCACAAAGCGCAGACAAAGCTTCTTTTGTTTTAAAAATAGACCAGTTGGCCTGCAGATACCCGCCATCCTTTGTTCCGTCAGAAAACCCCAGCATAATGGTTTGCAGGTTCCCGCGATGTCGGATGTGAGACCGGTATTCCGGAATTTCAAAAAGCGCCTGCATAATCCCTTCAGCGTTCATCATGCCCGCCATTGATTCAAACAATGGAATGATATCAACAGGGACAGCCTCCTTTTCCCAGCAGCACCATTTCAACAGTGCATACACAAACAGAACAGAGAAAACGTCTTCAGCGTTGCTGATCACATAGCGGTTACAGCCTTGCTCACCATTCTTGCCCTGGATGGCCTTTATGTGTAAAATCGTCCGAATCGTATCCTTAACAAGTTCATCTTGGAATTGATCTGGATGAACCTGAATTTTTTTATGGACAAGAATTGATATCAACGCCTCTTTTGACAGTTCTTCCAAATGGTCAGTGATCAAATTTTCATTCTTGAGAATTTTTTCAATGGTTTTTTTATGCTCGATATGGTTCTGCCGGATATCAAGTGTTGCAAAATGGGTTTTAAAAATATTGACTTTATCCATAAAGATCCCCAGTTCTTCCGTGTACAAGCCATTAAACTTATCTGTCAATAATTTTTTAACCTGATTCAGTGGGCTGAGGATCTCCTCCACCGGAATGATCTGTGAAGGATCAAACATGGTCGAATAAAGCCGGGCTCGCAAACTTGCCACCGAGTCTGCTATGTCCTTAAAGGTCAGTTTTTTCTCTAAGTGTTTGATGTCCTGGTAATAGCATTTCATCAAGGTCATGCGAAGTTCATCCGCTACCTGGGCGGTTGTTTCTGAGGTCACAAAAGGATTCCCATCCCGATCCCCGCCCGGCCAGAATCCAAGCTGAATAATATTGGGATTGTTAAATTCATTGCCCGGGAAATTTTTTTTAATCTGGGAATACAACTCCCCCACTGCCTCATAATAAACCGTGCGCAGAAAATAAATGATATTTTTTGCTTCATCAAACGGTGTGGGTTTTTTTGCATTCATCAGGGAAGTCATTCCCAATTGCTGAAGCAAAAAGTCTATCTCATTCATATTATTTTCCGTAATAAGGGATCGCAAACTTGTCATAATATCCAGGACTGAGCGGGGATAAAACTGGGTCGGGTGAGCGGTAAATACGATCCGAACGCTGAAATCAGACAATTGTTCAAGCAGTGCAGACGTCTGTTTTTTGCCGGCAGCAACGTGTCCGCAGGTTTTAAGTGACAAATGGTGGCCAAGGGACAGCAATTGACCGAAAGCGGCGTCTTCCACACTGTCATATAGAACCACCTGTCGTTCAACATATTGAATCACTCGAAACATGAAATCAATTTTCTCTTTTTCGGTTTCCACGGTGGTGTGCGCCTTGAAAAAGGACTCCAGAATTTCCACCGGTGTTCGTCCTGATTCAAGCCCATTCCTGCACCCATGATACAGAAGGGGAATGAGCATTCCGATATTGGTGACGTTTTGAAACGGAAGGTTCAAGAACAGGCTGTTATACATATTGAATTTATTTTTTACTAAGGTTTCAAACGCTTTTTCTTTCAAGGACTTGTTCATTGACGGATTTCTCCAATTTTCCATATCATTTCAATGGCATTCGCGATGTTCATCGCCGCCCTATCACCAAGGACGGAAAAACGCCCAGGCAATTGCTGTTCCCTTAATATCGATAAAAGGTAATGGTAAAACCGTATTATAGATGACACCATTTTGCAATCAAATTGTCATACCCAGCAGCAATTCTAAATATGAAACATCAGGCTAGGGTCAGGCTTGCTTTATTGCGCTTTTAGCCTCTTCAAGAACCGATTTTTGATAAAAAGCACAATAAAACAAGCCTGACCCGTTCAA
>NZ_JAQYWD010000029.1 GCF_030145145.1 Desulfobacula sp.
GTTTGGACGAAAAGTTGCCCATATGCAAGGCGTAAGAAACTCTGAAACCGGAGTGTACTAATGTACATGAGGATTTCAGAGTTTTGCAGCAACGCAGCAGATGGGTGAGTTTTCGTTCAAACACTAATTATTTTACGGGTAGCAACGATGGTAAAAGACAGAGTATTTGCAGAAAAAAAAAACAGGGTTAACCCCTTTGAATTTAACAAACAAGTGGCGGATGTCTTTGATGATATGCTGCATCGATCCGTGCCGTTCTACCGGGAAAGCTGTGACCGGCAATCACAGCTGACAGCCCAGTATTACCAGGCGGGCAGTCGCATTTATGATCTGGGCTGCTCCCATGGAAATCTGGGGATATTGATCCTGGATCAATTAAAAGGTCGTCCCTTCTCCATGGTGGCGGTGGACAGTTCCAGACCCATGATTGAAAAGTATAAACTTCGGCTGGAAAAACAGGATACGGCTCATAACATTGATCTGGTCTGCGGGTATTTAGAAAATATTCACATTAAAAATGCCTCAGTGGTGCTGATCAACTTGACCTTGCAATTCCTTGACACGGCCAAGCGTGATGATCTTATTAAAAAAATTTATCAGGGCATGAATCCCAACGGTATTCTTCTTTTAACGGAAAAAATTGTTCATGCATCAACAGAACTGGATGATCTTCAAACCCAGTTTTACAAGAGATTTAAACTTGAAAACGGATATTCCGAACTTGAGATCAGCCAAAAAAGGGATGCCCTGGAAAAGGTTCTCATCCCGGATACCCTTGAAATTCATGAAAATAGGATATTAAGCGCAGGGTTTACCACTATTGATATCTGGCTTAAATGGTTTAACTTTGCCTCAATGATTGCGATAAAAAAATAACGCTTTCAAACTTTAGGACCGTAAAATGGAAACGCTTCTTCTTCACCGGCATCACCTGAGAATAGACCGGTATTACAACACGTTCAAGGCGCTTATAACCGAAAAAAGAGCATTCCTGGACCATGCCAAAGGAAATTTTTTAAAATTTCAACAGATCCTGGAGACCATCCCCGACCTTGTTCCATCTGCTATCGATCTTGACAGTCCGGCCATCACCATTGGGGAGACATGGGATCTGACACCGGAGGAACACCGTTTTTTGCATGACCGGCTTCAGCAATTTTGTCCCTGGCGAAAAGGCCCGTTTCGTGTGTTTGGGATTGAGATCGATTCAGAGTGGCAATCCTGGATGAAGTGGGATAGACTTAAATCTCACATCGGCAGCCTTAAGGGACGTAAAATCCTGGATATCGGCTCCAGCAACGGATATTACATGTTCAAAATGGCGGCAGACAATCCTTTGATGGTGTTGGGCCTGGAACCCCAAAGCACTTTTTATTTTCAATACCTTACCCTGCAAAAATTTTTAAAGCAGGACCGGGTGTTCTGCCTGCCCATTCCCCATGACCAGCTCCCGCGAATGGACAATTATTTTGATACCGTGTTTTGCATGGGGGTGTTGTATCATCGGAAATCACCGGTTCAAATGCTCAAGGATATTTGTGATTCCATGAGACCCGGTGGAGAACTGGTGCTGGAAAATCTCATTATGGATACAAAACAAAACATGTGTCTGTTCCCGAGAGACCGGTATGCAAAAATGCGAAATGTATTTTTTATCCCCGATCTTCTGGTCATGGAATCCTGGCTTTTGCGGGCCGGTTTCACCGACATCCGATGTGTGGATGTCACCCGGACATCCCTGGAAGAGCAACGGAAAACCCCGTGGATCCAGACGGAAAGCCTGAAAGATTTTCTGGATCCCCATGATCCGGATAAAACCGTAGAAGGCTATCCTGCACCGGTTCGGGCGATTTTTATGGCCACGGCAACATAACCCTTAAAAAAATCCAAGGATTGACAAAAAATTAAATTTCTGCAAACTATTCTATAGTTTGTCATTCATAACAGCCATGCCTTGGCAGGCACAACAAAACATGAAAGTTATGAGAGGTGAGGTATGAGTATTGAGGGAGGCATAACTTCTCACTACTCAAAACTCATAACGCACGACTTTCATATAAAACCATATAACACCGGAAAATAAAAAGGGTACCCCATGACAGAAAATACCATTTTCCTTGAAACCATTCAAACGGATTTAAAACAGGTCGTTCAGCCCTATCAGCGAGCACTTAATGTAAAACAGAAAAAAGCGGATTTTATCAATTTGTGCATCCGGTGTGCTGGCAGGGACGACTTCCTCCGACTGGATGAATTGCTGAAAAGCAAACTGGCCCGGGAGATCAAAGCAGATGAAGAGGTTAGCGACTGTGCGCCGATTTTTGATTCCCTGGGCCGATATGCCAATGAAAAGGTGGAACAGTACAGGATTGAACTGATCGAAGACTTGACCCGGCTGTGTGGGGAAGCAGACCTTGACATCCATATTGATTTTCCCAAGTTTACGGTTCTTAAAGGCATAACCGGTGAAATTGATTTTAGTGGCCGGTGCACGACCATCAATAAAAAAATGCTCAAATCCATTGACCCCCGGCGTATTTTAACGATGGTTTCAAAACTGAAACATCAGCTGTATGATCGACCCTATGATCCCCGGGACTTTATTGATTCCCTTTATCGGGTTTACCAGGAACTGATTGACGTCCAGTCATCCACCGTTACCCATTCTATTCCCATACAAGACTTTTATCTGGCCTATGTCATTTCTTTGCAGAGCAAAGCGTTTTTCCAGAATATGGACAAAGGCAAATTCAAGGGATACAGTCTGGATCAGTTTTCCGTTGATATATGGCGGTATTTCCAGGCGGGTATCGGTGGAACATCCTCGGGGTATGAGCTTAAACTCAGCTCCAGTCGTGGTAAATCCCTGTGGCTCCTGGACAGCCAGGGAGAGCTCCGTCAGATCACCACTATTTCTTTCCATAAACAAGAGGCATAAGCACAATGATATTTCCAGAAGACATCACCCAATTAGAACCCTTTCAGGCCCGGGCCATTATTGAACAGCTTCGCAAGGGCAGTGTGCCCATTGACTATGTTCCTTTGTTTACGGTGGGACGACAAAACTGGCTCACCTTTATTGAGGATGATCTGGAACATTACATTGGCCAGGGAGGCTCCAAGGTTCGGTTTATCAGTGGTGATTATGGTGACGGCAAAACGCATTTTATGTCTGTGATCCGCCATTTGGCCATGAAAAAGGGGTTTGCGGTGTCGTTTGTGGTCCTCACCCGGGAAGTACCCATTCATAAATTTGAAACCGTTTACCAGACCATTGTAAGGCAGATTCAGGGTGATTTCCCCGGAACGGGTATCCGGCATCTGCTGGCGGCATGGCTGGAAAAATTGGCCCTGACACCTGTCCAAGGGCAAAAGGGTACTGCCGGCCGGCTTGCCCTGGCTGAGACGTTCAGGGATATGCAGGGCATGGATATTAATTTTGCCAATGCTTTGGGTGCCCTTATCCATAACCGGTTTGCCCCGGAGGCCCTGGAAGACAAAGAAAAACAGGAGGCAGATCATGAAGTGCTGCTGCACTGGTTTGAAGGGGGCAGGGTGACTAAACGGGAACTCAAACCGTTTCAAATCTATGAGTTCCTAAACAAAACCAACAGCAAACAGTTGATGAACTCTTTGATCCTGTTTTTACGTTACATTGGCCATCAGGGGTTAATCCTGCTCATGGATGAGATGGAAACCGTGGTGGGTCAGAGTGCTTCCATTCGTAATGCCGCCTATGAAAATGTGCGCCTGCTCATTGATAACAGCGAATCCTCTCAATATCTTCACATCTTTTTTTCCATCATTCCCGATGTGCTGATATCAGAAAAAGGATTTAAGTCCTATGATGCGTTGTGGAGCCGTATCCGTTCCATTGGAGACGCTAAAAAACTCAACTATCGGGGCGTTCTGGTGGATATCCATCAAACCCCTCTTAAAACAGATGAACTGGTTGCCCTTGGCAGGTGTTTGCGAACCATTCACGGCCTCTCCTACCGCTGGGATACAGCGGAAATCGTCACTGATGCGCTCATGGAAAAGATATGCGCCAGCCAGCAGAGAATGGGGGTGATCAGCGAGGTCCGTCTGTTTATTAAACAATTAATCCATATCCTTGATATGGCTGAACAGGGACATTCCCCTGAACAGATGGATATGGGACGGCAGATGGTGGAAACCCAGCGGGAAATGGAGGCTGAAAAAATTGAAAAACTGGCGCCCTCCTGGGATGATTAACCAGAGTCCTCAGAAGTCGGATACTTAGTGCCGGTCATCATACGGCCGGGCATGATAAGACGGAACGGGCTTGATCATCGTTTCGACCAATACCCAGGAGGGGTCAGGCTTGCGTTATTGACGCTTTTGCTGAATTTCTTTGTTATTACAGTCTGTTGTCAAAAGCACAATAACACAAGCCTGACCCCGTCGAACCATCAATATGACAAGTGGGCGAAGTTAGGACCAAGCCCGACGGAACAGACAAGATCAGGACGCATAAGACAGGACACTTAAGAATGGATGATTTGGATTTTCAGGTTTTCTTGGATTCCCTGGACAATTTTAGACTTCGCAGGGCAGTGGAGCGATTGCGGGAAGGACTTTTTGACCCTTTGGGTGTGCAATTGCTCACAACGGGTGAGACAAAGCTGAACACTGCTTTTGACAGAGGTGTTGAGGCCCTTGACCGGGAGACCCCATCCCATCTGTGTATTTGTGGTGCCTATGGGCAGGGCAAATCCCACAGCCTGAATTTTATTAAGCAGCGGGCCCTGGCCCGGAATTTTGTGGTCAGTTATGTGAATCTTGATCCAAGACAAGTGCCGTTTCATGATTTTAAGAGCGTTTACCGGGCATTGATGGCGGCCATGGAATTTCCCCAGGCAGAGACGTCCTTTGTTCGTGTCTGGAAAACCCGTGTGGCCCAGTGGCTGGCGTTGCCGGAAAATCACCCGAAAACCTGCACAGATCTTATTCCTGAGGAGATCCCCCATCGGTTCAAGGCGATTTTAACGGCCATGGCCCAGAAAAATATGACCATTCCCGCCCAAAAAAGAACCCTGAAAAAACATGCCAGATTCAAACCCAGAGAATTTTCCTGGATCTTGAAAAATGCCCTCATGGGGAAAAATATCCCGGCATGGCGGCTGCGGTCGATTTTTTATTATCGCCAGGTTCCTTTTTACAAAGAAAAACCTTTGGCCTGCCATGAACAAGGCCAGTACATTGCAATGGTCCGGGGGTTGGCAAACCTGTTCCAAAATATCGGGTTCAAAGGATGGCTGGTATTGTTTGATGAAGGAGAATCCATTTTACAAACCCGTATCACCTGCCGTAGCAAAAGTTATGCGGCACTCAATGAAATTTTTTATCCTGAAACAAGCCCCCGGGGATTTTATCCGGTTTTTGCCTTTACCCATGATTTTTTTACCCATCTTGCCGATGAGGACTATGACCGGGTCAGGATAAAAGCGGTGAACGGAACGGCTCCCATATCGATCCCCTATTTTAGGAAAAACTATAGCAAGGACTGGAAAAATATCCATATCCACACCCTGCAGGATCTTTCACCAACGGAATGGGAAGTGATGACCCATAAACTGATTCAGATCCATGCCAGTGCTTACCAGTGGAAGCCCCCTGTTGAGTCGATACAACCCCGGATGAACCGGAAACTATCCGGGTTATCCGGCATTGAAGCCCGTCTGAAAATCAAATTTCTCGTGAATTTGCTGGATATTGAGCAGCAACACCAGGTTCTGGCACCGGCTTGATGACGTCCTTTTAATGTCAGACTCACTGCTGTTACAACTGCCCAATACCTTTCGTGCCTTTTACGGTGGGTTTGCCGGTTTGCACAACGCCCAGCGATCGGCTGTTGCGCCCATCCTCCAGGGCCATGATGTGATCCTGCAGGCGGCCACGGGTTCCGGTAAAAGCGAGGCCGTGCTGGCGCCCTGCCTGGAGCGGGTGATCCGTTCGGGCCGGGAGACGGCGGTTTTGTATATCATCCCCACCCGGGCCCTTGCCATGGACTTGAAACGGCGATTTGACGCTATTATCACAGAACGCCTGGGGCTCAATCTTGCCGTTCGAACCGGCGATACTAAGCGTTCCGGCGGAAAGCGCCCGGATATCATGTTCACCACCCCGGAATCCCTGGATGTGATGCTTGGCAGTGCCAATGCGGACCTTAAGGCGTTTTTATTCCGGGTTAAAATTGTGATCATTGATGAGGTTCATTCCTTGATTCACCACTATCGGGGTCGACATCTGGTCTATCTTTTCAACCGCCTTGAACGGAAAAAAGGTCAGCCTCTCCAGAAAATAGCCATGTCCGCCACCATTGCCCGGGTGGCATCAGTTATTGATTTTTTTGGATTCCAGGAGAACGCACAGCCGGTCATCACAAGTGTTAAGCGAAAGATAAGGGCACGCCTGCTGCACATGAAACAAGAGGAATCCGAGATTCCAGCCTTGCTCAACGATCTGTATGATACCTGGCAGTACCGGAAAATACTGATTTTTGTCAACAGCCGGGTGGCCTGCGACAGGGTGTTCGGCATTGTCAACAGGAACGGAAGATTTCAAGGGGTTTCAGAACTGCATTACTCCAATCTCAAGCCCCTGGAACGAAAAAGAGCTGAGAAACGGTTTCGTAAAAGATCCCATTCCCTGTGCATTGCCACCTCCACACTGGAACTGGGCATTGATGTGGGGGATGTGGATGCCGTCCTGTTATATCAACCTCCGGGAACTGTGGCTGCTTTTCTCCAGCGCATTGGCCGGGCCAATCGTCGGGAACAGGAGATTAATTTCTGGGGGCTTTGCTGCGGGGAGCGGTCCGGGGATCAGGTGATTAGATTTTTAGCCCTTCTTGATCTGGCCGGCAGGGGAATCATGGAATCTCCTGCCACCAGAACCTTGCCCAGTGTATTGAGTCAGCAGGTGATCTCCTGTCTGTATGAAAAAAAAAGGATCTCCCTGGCATCTGTGCAATCGCTTTTCCCGGACCGGCATGACCTTCTGCCCGCTGTTTTTGACTCCCTGGAAAACAAACACTGGCTGACACCCTCTAAACTGCGCGGCCTGTTTGGTGGGGGATGGCAATACCGCAACCATTTGTTTGAATATAAAATCTGGGGAAATTTTCCCGAAGCAGAAGAAGCGTATATCCTGGAGGTATCAGACAAAGCCATTGCAGATATCCCTCAATCCATTGTCGCCCAGATGACGGTGGGAGACAAAGTCTTTCTTGCCGGAAGGCTGCTGCGGATTCTAAAAATTGATACAGGAGAACAAAAAAAAGTGCTGGCAAGGCCTTGTGCTGGCCGGGACGAAAAACAACTGGCCTGGATCGGTCTGGGCCCTCCTGTTTCTTTTGAAGTGGCAGAGGCCATGGGGCATATCCTTAAGACCGGTGAAATCGAAGATACCACCTGCCTCTTTTCCCGGACCCGAAAGCTGTTCCAGGACGCCATGAAACAGGGTGAAAAACGGGTGGTTCTGGAAAACGGCATTGAGGTGGTACCCGGTAAACGGGCCTTGTTTTACTATCGTACCTTCATGGGGTCCATGGGCAACCTGATGCTGGAGTGGAGTATCCGGGAAAATTTGTTTGACGAAGAAATGGCGGTGGCATCGGATGAGATGGGGGTGGAATGCTCACACTGGATAAATTTTCAGGCGTTACCCCTTCCCGTCGATAGAGAGGGGTTTCAAGACTGGGTGAAAAGACATGTTAAAGTACTCAGATCCCTGGTTCCGTTAAACCTGTTCTGCAAAACCCTGCCAAGGAATCTTCTCATACAGGAATTGACGGATTTTTTATTTGACCATCGGGTGGCCCGCACCTTTGCCCATTATCTGGATACGTCATCCACCATTGTTGCGGGTGAAAGGGCCAATCTTGTCCTCGAGACGGCTGTTCAGGAGACGAAATATCCCTGTGCCATTGATATCATGGCCGGGGAGTCTTTGTTGGAGAGGGAACAAAACAGGATGGGTGGCCCTGAAACGCTGCAACATTTTCTTCATACAGATGAATACCTGGGCCCCTGTTTGAATTCGAACCGGGTGGTCACCCTTACTGCCACCATGGTCAGTGATTATTTTTTCCATGCCCAGTGCCAAAGGCGGTTTTGTTTAACATTCCTGGGCCTGGAACCCCCGGTTTCAAACCCAACTACCCCAAACAACGATATTTTAAACGAGGATATCTCAAGTGGGGATCTGCCAAGCCATGACAGGTTCAGACCCCTTTCCCGGGAACGGGGAATCCGCCATGAACAACAGATCTTTAAACGATTAAAAGAACAGGGCGCAACCCTTATTCCCATGGAAACCACAGGCTCCCATGATTTGCGGTTTAACGCCTTTCTGGAACAGGTGAACGCTTTGATCGAAAAGCCCCCCTCCCTTGACAAGGATCGAACCGCTCCTGTTTTTCTTTCACACTGTCTGCTCAAGACGAACGACTTGTATCCGGCCAGGCTGGATTCGGACAAGTTGAAATCGGACAGAGTGACCATGAAGGGGATTGGCGTTCCCGATCTTCTGATCTTATCCGTCAAACAGGCAAAGGGAGAAAAACGAGTCATCATTGAAGTCGGTGATATCAAAAGCAGCCCTTCTCCCAGGTATCACCATAAATGGCAGGTGGCCTTTTCTGCATGGCTTCTGAAAAAAATAATCACATCCCATGGTATATCAGCCAGGGTGGCAAAAACCGGATTTATTATCATCCATTCCTCCGGGAAAAGCATACAAAAGGATGGGTTTGATCTTACGGCATACCTGGCAGCATTTCCCATGTTGCTTAAAAATTTTCACTCTTTTTTGTCCCGCCCGGCAGCTGCTGCAGATCACAGGCTCCAGTCCCATTGTGTCTCTTGTGACTGGTTTTCATCCTGTTATCACACTGCCCTTGAATCCGAAGATATCCAATTTTTGCCCGGATTAACGCCTGGAGAATTGTTGAAATTGCGGCAAATGGGATGTGTCACCATGGCCCAAATTCATGCCGCATTTGAAACGATATCTTCGGACAACAGGGAAGATCCCCAAGATGTGGAAACCGGCTTTAGTTTAGAACAGAAACGCCGGATTTCAGGACAATGTGCCGCTTTTTTTAAAAATCAGATTTTTCTGATAAAAAAAAAGACCCGGCTTTTCCCCCGTAATATGTCCCGGGCCTTTTTTATCCATGTGAAAAATAACCCTTTGACTGGACAGCCCTGGGCCCTGGGATGGCAGGTGACGGCGTCAACCGGTAAACCGCTTGAATCCCATGTCTGGATAATGGAAACCGATCAAGAGCGAAAAGATGCATGGCAGGCATTTTCGGCCCGGATCTCAACGGCATGGGAACAAAGCATATGCAATGGAAAAGGCCCCCACCTGTTTCATTTCGGTTCCCGGTCCCGGCAGGATCTTCTGCAATGGGGGGAGGCGGAAGAAGGAATGTTTCCAGGGTTTTTTTGGCAGGCCCAGCCCAGCCCCTGGACCGATCTGCGACGCATGTTTATGACGCATTTTCATATGCCTGCTCCCGGCATGGTGTCTTTGTTTACCCTGGGCCATGTGTTTGGGTGTACCCTGGACATTGATCCCCCCCAAACCCTGTTCCACCATCATGGGGCAGACAGGTTAAATTTATCCAACCTTAAATCATGGGTCTTTGCCAGTCTCTCCATCATGGTGGAGTTATATGCAAAGGCCAGTCCTTATCTGACGAGTCAATGGGTGCAGGAATGGGACCCCTGCCTGCAAGCAATAAACCCTGATACGCACGTCAGGGCTTTGTCCTGTCTGAACTTCATCAAAGAGGAACACCGATTACAGGAAGAGGATATCTTAACCCTCCAGGAGCTGCCGCTTGAAGAAAGGATGCTGAGATTTAGGGCCATGGGGTACTTAAGGGTGGATCATACCCGTCTGGATCATGAAGGGCGATTCCTTTATCTTCTTAAAATTTCCCGAAAAACCGGTTCATCAAAATTTCGAAAAGGAGACTTTCTCAGGCTGGCACCCCATGGTATGTCAGATATTCAAACTGGTTTTCCGGTTATCCTGGTTGAATATGATATGGGGGCAGGGGATATCGCCATTCTTTCCAGATCCGGTAAAATGCAGTTGAGTAAACATCTTTTATACTCCCTGGAAGAGGATACCAGCGATTGGAACCAGGCAAAGCTGACCCATGCTGCCACCACCGTTTTTGCAGGAGACCCTCCCCATTTTTTGCAGCAGTTGCTGGCAGGGCAATCCCTTGAGCGGCAGGCTTGTGAGTCTCTATCCTGGCTGGAAAAATGGCTGGTTCGCCATAATACCGGGCTGAATGTTTCCCAGCAACGCGCTTTGGCCTTGCCGTTCCAATACCGGACAAGCATGATACAAGGTCCCCCCGGAACAGGGAAGACCCACCTGTTGGGCTGGATTTTAATCGCTTTGATCCTCCAGGCGTATGAAGCCAAAAGGCCCCTTCGCATTGGTGTAAGTGCCTTGACCCATCAAGCCATTGATACGGTATTAAAAAAGGTGACCAGGCTTGTGAACCAGTTTTTCCCGGGCAATTTTCCAGGCCATTGCATCAAATGGGGGCAGACACCAGCGTCTGTAAAAACAGATGACCATGGAAAGGAAGATGAAAAAAACCGCAACCCTATGACGGTAACGGTCTCAGATGATGCAACCGATGTCCGGGATCGACCCTGGTTGATCCTGGGAGCCACAGGGTATGGATTTTACTCTCTTTTTAACAGCAAAGACAAAGGATTTCCCCAGGCCTTTGACTGGATTATTTTTGATGAGGCCTCCCAGGTGCTTGTACCCCAGGCCCTGCTGAGCCTGATTTACGGCCGGGGGAATTTTTTGTTCCTGGGAGATGTCCATCAACTGCCGCCCATTGTACGGGGCAATTATGGAGAATATCCCAGACAACCGGTTGGTCCGTTTTTGAACCGATCCATTCTGGCCAATTTCCAGGACATATATCCTGAGTCACACCAGGAGACCCTTGATATTACCTATCGCATGAACAGAGAAATTTGCGCATTCCCCGGCAGAACCTGGTATAATCGCCTGCTGCACCCGGCCCCTGTCACTGCCCATGCCAGGCTTGTCCTGAACAGGCCCCTGGAACAGGTCGCTGAGAACCCCGGATTACTTCGGGTATATGACAAGATTCTTGATCCGTCAAAGCCGGTTGTACTGGTATTGACGGATCACCAGGGATGTTCTCAAAAATCGGATATGGAAGCTGATTTGATGGCCGCCCTGGCCCACAGGTTAATAACGTTTTATGGGATGTCACCGGATAAAATAGCGTTGATCTCACCCCACAGGGCCCAGAACAATGCCATTATCAAAAGGCTGGGAAAACTGTCGGGAGATCAGCCGCTTCCCTGCGTGGATACGGTTGAACGGGTCCAGGGCGCAGAACGGGAGGTGATTATTTTCGGCATCACCTCTTCTGATCCGGATCATTTGCTCAGTGACTTTTTAAACAGCCCCAACCGCCTGAATGTTGCCATGACCCGGGCAAGAACCAAATTAGTTATCATGGGAAGCCCGGCATTTTTTTCTGTTATCCCGGACTCGGAAGCCATGCTGGAGAAAAATAGCTGTTTTAAGCAATTGTTGCATCATTGCCAAAAACGAAATGCTGTTTTCACCTATGGTTTGCCTGCCAGAGATCATATTGTGCCTGCTGGATCAACCAACTTTCAGCACTTCCGCCAAATGCCTTCGATAATTTTATAGCCATTTCCGGAGATATTCCGAAACGGCCATTTAGCAATGCTGAAAGAGTTTTGCGAGAGACATCAAGCCCTTCGGGGGCTCTGCTGTCGCATTTTCATATAAATCAGTTTAATGATTTTTCATTGGTCTGTCACCTGATCAAATAGCGTTGATCTCACCCCCACTGGGGCTGGGACGTCTATATCTGTAAATGAATTTCAAACAAGGTATTGGTTCTCACAGTTATTTTATGATAATAGGGTGGTATGAAAGTTAAAAATTCCATCCAAAAATGGTCTCCCCTGGTGTTAATGATTCTCATCTTTGTTGAATCTTCCATTCCCATGGACGGTGGCCCAGATAATATTGCTTTTTTAACAACCCTTGACCCTGGTATTCAAAATTTGCTGCATATCCCCTTATATGGGACTTTGGCAGTCTTATGGTTGAGATTTTTTTGTGGTTCAGGAACGCTTACACGGCAAATGGTCGTCTACAGCCTTGTGATTACCATTTGCTACGGCTGTCTTGATGAGGTCCATCAATCGTTTGTCAGAGGCCGTTATGGCGGGCTTTTGGATGTTTATCTCAATATTTTTGGTGCAGTGGCAGGAACGATTTTTTTTGGGTATTTAAAAAAAAGAAAAGCGTTGAAAAATATTTAAAGCAACCTTTGGTGTCCAGCTTTAATGGACCCCAAGCAAAATTTTACGGGTTATGGCCAAAAGCATGGCGCCTGATAAAAGATTCAGCCTCCAATTTCACAAGCCTGACCCGGTTTAGTTATCGCCATAATGAGAATTGCTGTAATTTTTAGGGAAACGTATGTTGTGAGTCTGAATGAGTATATTCAATCCCTTAAAAACTATAAGGGGTTTGCCGGGGATATTGTCTGTCACAGAATCATCCCGGCCAGAGAGGCACGCTATGCCTCCCAAGGGTCACACTTTCACAACAACCTGTCCCCCTTACTGAAATCCCTGGGTATCAAAAGGCTTTACCGGCATCAGAAAGCGGCCATGGAAATGATCTGCAGCGGTATTCACACGGTCATTGCCACCCCCACAGCCAGTGGCAAAACCCTGGTGTATAACCTGCCGGTCATTGATACGTTCCTTGAAGATCCAACGTCCCATGCCCTTTATCTTTTTCCATTAAAAGCCCTGGCCCGGGATCAGTTGAATACGGTACAGCAGCTGTTACGTGTGGCAGGAACAACAACACGCCATCCCCTTCAGTTAACCGCTGACGTATATGACGGGGATATTTCTGCCTACCGGAAATCCAAGATACGACACGCACCCCCCCATATTTTATTGTCAAATCCGGAAATGCTTCACCTGGCCCTCCTGGCCCACCATCATTTGTGGGAAGATTTTTTTAAAGGCTTAAAATATATCGTCATTGATGAAGTCCATACCTATCGGGGCGTCATGGGCTCCAACATGGCATGGGTGTTCCGACGGCTGCAACGGATCTGTCACCTTTACGGGTCAAAGCCGGTGTTTGTCTTTTGTTCCGCCACCATTGCCAATCCCGCATCCCTGGCCCATCGATTAACCGGTCTGGATGTGCAGGTCGTGGATGAATCCGGTTCCCCGGCCGGGAAAAAAGAGGTGATCCTGATGCGAGGGCTTGAAGGGGCTGCCCGGACGGCCATTGCCCTGATTCATTCTGCGGTTCACCGGAAGTTGAGAACCATTTGTTATACCCAATCCCGGAAAATTACAGAACTGATTGCCATCTGGGCCTCCCAGCAGGCAGTGGCGTATTCAGATAAAATCAGTGCGTACCGGGCCGGATTTTTACCCGAGGAAAGACGATCCATTGAAAGAAAACTGGCCACGGGAGAGCTGCTGGCGGTGGTATCCACCAGTGCCCTGGAATTGGGGATCGATATTGGGGATCTGGATATCTGTGTGTTGGTGGGATATCCCGGGACCATCATGTCGACCTGGCAGAGAGCCGGCCGGGTAGGCCGGGACGGCAAGGATTCAGCCCTGATTCTCATCGCCCATGAAGATGCGCTGGATCAATATTTTATCAATCATCCCGATGTGTTCTTCAGTATGCCACCGGAAAAAGCCATCATCAACCCCCATAATCCGGTGATCCTGAAACAGCACCTGGAATGTGCTGCAGCCGAGCTGCGCCTGGACCGGTTTGAGTCCTTTCTTGATGATACTGCCGTTCAACATGCCCTGTCAGACCTGGAATATTCCGGAAAGCTGTTGAGAAGCCGTCAGGGCGACCAATGGTATGCTGCCCGGAAATCCCCCCACAGGGCGGTCAACCTGAGGGGCACCGGGAAAAGCCTTCCCATTTTTCTGGACAAGACAAAACAGCGCCTGGGAGAGATAGATACCCACAGGTCCTATTTTGAAACCCATGAAGGCGCGGTGTACCTGCACAGGGGAGAAACTTATGTTATCACCCGGTTTGACCATGAAAACGGCCATATTGAAGCCACGCGAAAAGAGGTTCATTATTTTACAAAGGCACGGTCTTCAAAGGCGACGGCCATCATTAAACCGCTTGACGCCTGCCGGGTAAACGGCACCCGTGTCGGTTTTGGTACGTTGAGAATTACCGAGCAGGTAACCGGCTATGACCGGCGGCTTGTGGCCAATCAGAAATCCATTGGTATCGTGCCACTGGATTTGCCGGAACTTAAATTTGAGACCCAGGGCCTGTGGATTGAAATTCCCGAAGATGTACAAGATACCATCGAGTCCCACCGGATGCATTTCATGGGGGGGATCCATGCACTGGAGCATGCGGCCATTGGCATTCTGCCGCTCATGGTGATGACCGACAGGAATGATCTTGGGGGCATCTCCATCCCCTTTCATCCCCAGATCGGGAAAGCCGCCGTATTTATCTATGACGGCGTTCCCGGTGGCCTGGGATTGTCCCAACAGGCGTTTTATCAGTCCCAAACCCTCCTTGAAAGAACCCTGGAGGTCATCCGGTCATGCCGGTGTGAAACGGGCTGTCCTGCCTGCGTGCATTCGCCTAAATGTGGATCCGGAAACCGGCCCATTGATAAATCGTCGGCCTTAAAGATCCTTGAACTGATCCTTGCCCGGGATAGAAAAGAGATCCGCCAGGGGATGGCGGACCGTTTTTCCGGATACGGTAAACCAGACAATGCCCGGCCTTATGTTAATCCTGATATCAATCCTGATGTCGATGAGGATGATCATCCCCCATCCATGTCTCACCCCTATGCGAATGCTGCTTCACCCCTGTCCTGTAACCAAGACCTGCGCTACGGGGTCCTTGATATTGAAACCCGGCGATCGGCCCAGGAAGTGGGTGGATGGAACAGGGCGGAAAAAATGGGGGTCAGTTGTGCCATCCTTTATGATTCGAAAATTGACGGGTATAAAGAATACCTGCAGGATGATATTGAATTGCTGTGTGCGGATCTTCAAACATTAGACCTGGTCATCGGCTTTAACATCGTCCAATTTGATTATAAAGTGCTGTCCGGTCTGTCAAACTTTGATTTTTTTTCATTGCCCACACTGGACATCCTGCTAGCGGTTCATGAAAGGTTAGGGTATCGGCTTTCCCTTGACCATCTGGCAGAGCAGACCCTTGGGTCCCGTAAAACAGCCGATGGCCTGATGGCGCTTAAATGGTGGCAGCAGGGCAAAATTGATAAGATCATCGCCTATTGCAAGCAGGATGTAGCGGTTACCAGAGATTTATACCGGTATGGAAAAGATCATCAATTTATCGTGTTTAGAAACAAGGCGGGTCATCAAGTCAGAATCCCGGTCAAGTGGTGAGACCGTTAATGCATGACCTGTGCCACAATTTTTTCCAGGACGTCGCCTGCCTTTCCCCTGATCAGCACATCACATACCGTATCATAGGGGGTTTTGGAGAGGTTAATGATGACCAGAAAGGCACCGGCGGTTTTGGCATATTCAGGCATCATCGCGGCGGGCTGTACCAGAAGGGTGGAGCCCACGACCATGAAAACATCACTCTTTGATGCCAGCAGGGATGCTCTCTGGGTTTCTTCCACCGGCATGGCCTGGCCAAACGAAATGGTGTCCGGTTTAAAGTATCCGGAGCAGGAACATTCCGGGGCCCTGTGTCCTGCATCTATCATTTCCTGTGCCGCCTGCCAGGATATCAATCGGTTGCACCGCATACACCTGACCCGCCGGGTATTGCCGTGAAGTTCGATGATTTTTTCCCCGGGGATTCCCGAGGCCTCATGCAATCCATCAATATTCTGGGTGATAAGGGCCTCCAGCAGCCCAAGGTCATGTAACGCTGCGATGCTCATATGACCGACATTGGGCGTGGCTTTGGACAGGCTTTTTTCCATTTCCAGCCGCTGATCCCAATACCTGATCCGTGCGTCTTTTGAAGACATGAATTCATCAAAGTAAACCGGTTTGAATTTGTCCCATATGCCGCCCTGACTCCGGTAATCAGGGATGCCGCTTTCCGTGGAAATACCGGCGCCGGTAAAGACAACCAGCCGTTTTGATGTTTTGATTTTTCGGGCCACTAGAGCGATGGTTTCATCCATGGGAAAAGCCTTTCGTAAATGGTTTTATACAGATAAAGAATTTCTTGAATTTTCAAAAGAATCCCGGCGAAGAAAAATAACGATAAAAATTCAATCCCGATCAGGCCAACAATGGCCCCGGATCCCAAAAATGTTGAGGGATCTATCAGGTGTCTCAGGGCCATGGCGGTAATAAAAAGGATGCTCCCAATAACCAGGCTGATGAGGATCATTTTAAGAAAAAAGAGATACACCTCTTTTTTTTCGGTATTTAAACTTTTTTTATTCCAGCATTCAAACAGGATAAATGCCTGAAGGGTAACGGACAACGACAAGCCTAAAGCCACCCCTCTGGGGCCCATTGTCCGCATGAACAGGTAAATAAAGGGCAGGGTGAGCACAACGCAAAGGCTTGTAAATACGGCGGGAAAGAGGGTGTTTTGAAGGGCATAGTATCCTCTTGAGACGATATTCTGGGCTGAAAAGGCAAAGGCACCGACCATGAAAAATGGTAAAATCCCTGCTGTCACCCGGGTCGCCTCTGCATCAAATTGACCTCTTTGGAAAAGGATCTGTATGATTTCATGACTTAAAACAATAAACAGAACAGAAAAGGGAATCACAAGAAAAATAAATTTCAATGTTCGGTTGAGCACCCGGTTTAACTCAACCATATCGCCTTTCTGGGCAAGTTTAGCCATAAACGGATAGGAGGCCATCCCAATGGCCTGTCCGAAAAGTCCCACAAGAATAAACATCACCCGGAGGGCATAATTCATGGCAGCAATACTGCCCTGGGTTAAATAGGAACCAAAAAATTTCAAAAGAATTTCCGTTGAAAACGTCATGGTAAGCCCTATCATTAACGGAAGCGTGAGGCCAATATACCGGATTAAATCCGGATGGGTAAAATTGATAATCGGGAAATATTGGACCCCCAGTTTTTTTGTGCCGATCAGCTGGACGGCAAAATTGCCCAGGAATGCGCCTGCCAGTACGCCCCAGGCAAAGCCTTCCATGCCCATGAAAGGGCCCAGGAGAAGTCCGCCCAGAATAATGCAGATATTGTATATCAACGGCGCAAGGGCTGGGATGAAAAATTTTTCATGGGCAAACTGGACTGCCATGAGCAGGCCGCCTGCGAAAAAGAAAAACTGGGCCGGAATGATAATCCGGGTCATTTTTACGGCAAGGCCAAAGGTCTCGGGGTCCTGGATACCCGGTGCAAACAGGCGCACAAATTGGGGGGCCCATATCATGGTGACCAGAATAAAGCATAACAGGACAAGCCCGAACCCATTTAAAATAATTGAAAAAACCCGGTATCCCTCCTCTGTTCTTTTCAAGGAAAGATAGTGGGCAAATATGGGAATAAAGGTGATGGAAAGAAACCCGCTTGCCACGATGTGATTAAGGATTTCCGGAAGAATAAACGCAATCTGATAGGCATCAACCCCGGCTTTTATGCCGCCGAAACCGGCAATGGCCATTTCCCGGAAGACACCGATCACCCGACTGGCAAATACGGATGCCATCATGATAACAGATGCCCATCCGATTTTTTTTAGTAAGGTTTCATCAGCCATGGCTATTTTTACATGGGATAAGGGTTTGGTTCATCATGTGAACAGGGTTTATCATAACAGATGGGCAAATAAAAGTCCTGGGGGGGAAAATAGTTTGACTTGAACAAAGTTTGCAGAATATAGTGAGGCATGGTGATGGTATACTTCAGGAATAAGGAAAAATAGATATGATAACTAGACTGGGCGTTTGTTCCTTGCTGGCAGGGTTTTTTGTGGGAGTTTTTACTGGGATCTCTCAGTTTATGGCAGCCCAAAATTTCTGGGTTGATTTAACGATCTCAAAAATGATCGGGGAGGATACCGCCGAATCCATTATCGGGGGGGTAAATATTGCCATTGTTCAAGATTCGCTGGATTTTTTGATTTATGAGACACCATTTTTTTGTTTTTTACTAGGGCTTGGGGTTCTTCTTTTAACGATCGGTTTGTTTCTGAAGAACCATTAACCGCTGCAAAAGAAATGATCACAAAGGGAAAACGACAAATGAATCCGTCACCATGCCGAGGTACCATTTCAAGAAGACAGTTTTTGGAATATTTAACCGCCATGGCGGCATCTGTTGCCGGCATGGGCGTGTTTACAGGGTGTGCTGTTGACCCTGTTACAGGAAAACAGCAGTTGATGATGGTGTCCCAGCAGCAGGAGATCGGGATTGACCGGCAGCAGTCACCCTTTCAGTTTTCATCCGATTACGGTATTACCCAGGATACCGGCATCAACCAGTATGTGTCTGATGTGGGCAACGCATTGTTACCCAATGTTCACAGGCCCCAGATGCCCTATACCTTTAATAGTGTGAATGCCACCTATATCAATGCCTATGCTTTCCCCGGCGGTACGATTGCCGTTACAAGGGGAATTCTATTGAAACTTGACAATGAGGCCCAATTAGCCGCTTTGATCGGCCATGAGCTGGGGCATGTCAATGCCAGGCATACGGCAGAGCAGATTTCCAAAGGGCAGTTGTCTTCCCTGCTGGTGAGTGGCGTGTCCATAGCCGCGGGCACTCAAGGCTCAGGCCTTGGCGAGTTGGCGCAGCAGCTTGGTATGCTGGGTCAGGGATTGCTCTTATCCAGGTACAGCCGGGATAATGAAAGGGAAGCGGATTTTCTGGGGAATGCGTATATGGTGAAGGCGGGCTATCCTTCCAAAGGGTTTGTCGAACTCATGGAAATGTTGGATTCATTGCACAAGGAAAAACCCAGTTCCGCCCAGATTCTTTTTTCAACCCATCCCATGAGCTCGGAACGGCTGACTGCTGCCGTTCAAAGAGAAAAAGGGATGTATCAGTCTTCAAAATCGTATCCGCTGAAACGAGAACGATATATGGATCATACCGCTTCCCTGCGGGAGAAAAAAGACGGCATAGAATTGCTGCAGCAGGGGGAAAAATTTTTGGCTGAAAAGCAGTACGATGAAGCCGAGAATACGTTTAAACAATCGTTGAACAAATTAAAAGGGGATTATACCGCTCATGTATTAATGGCCAAATGCCTGATGATACGGGAAAAACCATCCCAGGCCTTGCCCTATGCCAACACCGCGAAGACCCTGTATCCCTCGGAAGCCCAGGGCTACTATCTTGCCGGGATGGCCAGTGTCCAGCTTGAAAAATATGGGGAGGCCTATCAAAATTTTAACACGTGTGATCAGGTCTTGCCGGGTAACCCGCAAATAAATTTCTATAAGGGATATTGCCTTGATAAAAAAGGGGATAAGGCCGTGGCAGCCAATCATTATATGACCTATTTAAAAATGATCGATTATCAACCCAACCCATATTCCAAGCATGCTTATAATCGACTGAAAGTATGGGGCTATGCCAAATAGCCAATCAATCTCGGGAAGACGATAACGTATGAAATTTTCAAGCCTCCGGCAGTGTATCAACGTCCTGGAAAAACAGGGGGAACTTGTAACGATCCCACAGCCGGTTGATCCGAACCTTGACATGGCTGAAATTACCAGACAGGTGTTTAATGCCAAAGGTCCGGCCCTGTGGTTTACCCATGTGAAGAACACTAAATTTTCTGCTGTCTCGAATCTGTTCGGCACCTGGGAAAGAACCCAAAAAATATTTGAGCCCCAACTGGCATCGGTAAAAGCCCTTGTGGAGATGAAATCAGATCCCGGGGGGCTGGTGGCATCTCCGGGGAAGATATTCCGGGCCCTGCCGGCAGCGTTACATGCGCTGCCGTTACCTGTATCCCGGCCCAAAGTCCTGGAAAACACATGCGATATCCGGGATCTTCCCATGATTAAATGCTGGCCCAAGGATGGCGGTGCCTTTATCCTGCTGCCCCAGGTTTTTTCCAAAGATCCTGAAAACGACTCTGTTTTCAGTTCAAACCTGGGCATGTACCGGATTCAGATTTCAGGAAATGACTATGATCCCGGCAAAGAGATCGGTCTTCATTACCAATTGCACCGGGGGATCGGCAACCATCATAAACGCGCCCTGGAGAAACACCAGGCCTTACGGGTCAGCATCTTTATTGGCGGGCCGCCGGCCCATACCCTGGCCGCTGTTATGCCGCTCCCGGAAGGCCTTCCCGAGATTGCCTTTGCCGGGGCCCTGGCCGGGAGAAATTTTCGATATGCCACCCAAGATCACCATTTTATTTCCAGTGATGCAGATTTCTGTATCACCGGGATCCTTGTACCGGGCGAAACAAAACAGGAAGGACCCTTTGGTGACCACCTGGGGTATTATTCCCTTGCCCATGCCTATCCCTATTTAAAGGTAGAGTCTGTCTACCACAGAAAAGATGCGATTTTTCCGTTTACCGTGGTGGGACGTCCGCCCCAGGAAGATACCCATTTCGGCCGGTTGATCCATGAGATCACCCGGTCCGCGATTCGGGAAAGTATTCCCGGGGTTACGGCCGTGAATGCCGTGGATGATGCAGGGGTGCACCCCTTGCTGCTGGTAAAGGCCCATGAGCGGTACCTTCCCTGCGACAAAAGGATGCCAAGGGAATTGTTAACCCATGCCGCCAGAGTGCTGGGGACGGGTCAGTTGTCCCTGGCAAAATACCTGTTGATCTGTGCCCATGAGGACAATCCGGGATTGGATGTGACCGATGAACGCGCTTTTTTCATCCACCTTTTGGAACGGATCGATTTTGCAGCGGATGTCCATTTTTTTGCACGAACCACCATGGACACCCTTGATTATTCCACACAGGATATCCATCAGGGGTCAAAAGTGGTGATGGCGGCAGCCGGCGAACGAAAACGGGTCTTGACACAGGATTTTCCCCAGACTTTTTCGTTGCCGGAAACCTTTTTCCATCCAAAAATTGTTGCACCGGGGATGGTTGTGGTGCAAGGACCTGCATTTAAAACATATCCTGGAGCAAAAACACACATCAACCGGTTGAAAAAGCATTTGCAGACGCAACCCGGTCTGGAGTCCCTTCCCTTGTTTGTGGTGGTGGATGACGCCGACTTTGCTGCAAGATCTTTTTCAAATTTTTTATGGGTGACGTTTTTAAGGTCAAATCCTTCCCATGATATTTACGGAGTGAGTGAAAAGATTCGTTTTAAACATTGGGAATGTGTGCCCCCCTTAATTATCGATGCCAGGATAAAACCCTTTCATGCAGATCCATTGGTGTCTGATCCAAAGGTCATGGAAAAGGTTAAGGCGTTGGGGAAAAAAGGCGGGCCGCTTTTTGGCATCATTTAGTGTTTGCACCCAAACACGAGTTTTCGGTCAGGCACTATTTAGTCGGGGGAAACTTTTTTGAAAAAAGAGTGCAGTTATCTGCTGACGTCGGCCCAAATTGACACCCCAGTGCCGGAAAGAACAAAATGAGGGTGTTAAAACAATAAAACAAAGGAGCTTACAAGGTATGGAGGAAAAACCATTACAGAGTGTTTATTTTCATTTTCGGTTTAAATTTCTGGCAATCACAGCTATCTTTTTTCTGCTATGGGTCATTCTTTCCAGTTCAATGTCATTTGATCAATTCTCAACAACCGTTCAATTTAAATTGCTGGGGCCTTTTTTTATTGGGTCAGGCATTTTTTACCTGATTTTTAGGAAATTTCCATTCAAATGCCCCAGTTGCCATCGAATTGTTTCGACCCGAAAAAACTGGCATTGTCCGCATTGTAACCAGATGCAGGGCAAGGAACGCTATCTGTCGGATAAGTGTGTCCATTGTAAACAAATGCTGGCCACTTCTTTTTGTGACCATTGCAAGGCTGAGTTCCGGCTCTAAGGGACTCGGAAATAAATAATTACACAAAATATGGCGTAAGATATTTCCGAGTCCCTAACCCACCCCGGTAAATTCAACACTCAGTTTCTGCTGAAGGTTTTCCGTCATTTTGAAAATTTCTTTTAGCATTTTCTGATCAAGGGCAGATAGATTGTGGGGGTTGATATAATTATCCGGTTGTTGTTCTTCATCCATAATGGTGGTGATCTGTCTTGTAAATCGTAATCGCATCATATAATTATAGGCCCTGACAATATCCGTGTACTCCTTGTTGGTTAAGGCATTCCGGGTATATAGCCTGAAGAGCCGTGTCAGGGTATTGGTTTGTGAAATGCCGTTATTAAGGGCATACACCCGGGTAAAATCAATGAGTGGCAACATGGCCAGTTTTATATCTAAAGACCCTTTTTGTCTGCCGTCAGTTTCCACTAATAGTTTGCCGAAACGACTGATGGGGGGGCGGAAATACAGGGTATTCTCCGTGAGGTGCCGTAAGAAACCCGACCAGCCTTTAATGGAACTCAACAGATACTGTTTCAATTCATCTGCCAGACCCATATCCCCCCATGTCCCCCTGAAATCAAAAAAAATACTGGAATGAAGCAGATTCTCGGGGTTTGAGGTTCGAATCCAGGCATTGAAATAGGCTTTCCATTGGGATAAGGGTTGGCACCACTGGGGATTTTTGGCCATATTATTCCCGTCACAAAACCGGTATCCTGCCAGATCGAGCTGGTCGCAGATGAGGGTTGCCAGCGTATCAAAATATTTTTTTGCCACTTTTGGATGTGGGGTGTCCGCATAGACAATGGCATTATCCTGGTCTGAAATCAGGGTCTGTTCTTCACGGCCTTCTGATCCCATGGTTAAAAAGACAAATTTGCACGGGGGAGGTGCCATTTTATCAAGGGAGAAACCAATGATTTTTTCAATGATGGCATCTGAAAAAGTGGCAATCAGACGCGTGATGTACTCAGGATTACTCCCATTTTTTATGGGGTCGAGAAGCATTTTTTCAAGTTTTGAATGAATCCCTTCAATTTCTTGAATGGTTTGGGCGGATTTTACGGTTTTTATCAGGAGATAGGTTGATTCAGCCTGGGCAAGGATAAGGTCCTTCCCACTGATAATCCCGGTAATATCACCGGATTGGCTATAAACGGCCAGATGCTGTGTATCATTTTTTACCATGGCCAAAAACGCTTCAAACACCTGGCAGTCAGCTGAAATGGAAATAACGGGGGATGACATGATCCGTGACACGGGTTGAGACAGATCCATATGGTTTGCAATGGCTTTTGTTTTTAAATCAGCATCGGTGACAATGCCTTGAATGGTTTGCTTGCCCTTTTTTATCAGAATGGCAGGGGTATGGCTCCGGCTCATTTTAAGGGCAGCTGTTTCAATGCTGGATTCCCCGGAACAGGTGGAAATATTGGGTTTGAAAATGGCCCGGATGGGCCGATTGAAAAACGGCAGATTAAATTCTTTGTCTATTATCTGTCTTGAAATGATTTTGGCAAAGGATTTGTTGAGCATGCACCTGCCAAATTCATTGGTAAAATAATCTTGAAATTTTACATTGGCCGTGCACAGGGTTAAAAAAAAATCTGCTTTAAGGGTTGCAAATACCGAGTCTTCTATAATCTTTAAAGACCGGATGGACATGGCATCATTCAATAGAAGGGAAAGGCCGCCAAAATTGTCTCCAGCCCGTAATCCTCCGGTCAGAATTTTTGTGTTGTTCAGTTCATAATAATAGTGTGCATGACCTTTGGAAAGGATATACAATTTTTCAACCTGTGTGATTTCCTGTTCAAGGAGTACGGTATCTTTGTTGATTTTTTCAAAGGAGAATGCAGTGGTGAGTGCTTCCTGCTCTAACTTTGAAAGCAATGAAAACGGATAAATCTGTGATTCATTTTTCAAAAGACGTCCTCCTTTCTATCTTTCAGGGTGTTTTGGGTGCAAAGACCTGATGGGCAGGCAAAAACGGTTCATTGGAAAGTTCTATGTAATGGACTTGATCAAATCCAAATAATTTTGCGAAAAATGAGGTCAGGACTGCGGTTTTCCTTGTATTATAATAGGCCACTTCATCATTGTAGCGTTTTTTTGTCACAAACAGGTTGTTCTGGGCAGTAATCAATTGGTTTTTCATGTCTGCAAATTGTCGGGAATAGGTTTTATCAAGGTGGACATCTGATTGAGTAAGCAGATTTTTTAACTGGGCCGTCAATTTCATTTGAGAATCTTCAAAGTCTTTGACCAGATCTTTGTCAACGAGTTTTCCTTCGGAAATGACATATTGCAAAATATGGGTGGCCCGTTCAGTGGTTTGGCTTATCTCCTGGGTAGGGTATTGCGGCAGACTTTTTTTTGTTATCTCGATAAGCCCGGGTATCAGATCCAATCGCTCTTTGCAGGTATCTGTCAAATATGCTTTTGTCCCGTCAATTCGATTTTGGGATCTGTAAAAACTGGTGTACCCACCGGCAGCAACACAAAACAAAACAATTCCCATAAAAACGGCACAGAATCCAAAAAATTTCCACAAAGACAATTGAGGCGGCATAAGGAACTCCTTTTCAGGGTTAAAGGTTGATATTCAATCAAGTATCACTTATATGGCAAGGTGTTCAATACTATTCTTACGACAATCCAAACTAATATTTCAGCCGGGCATAATAGGTTTTTTTGGATGCTTTAATGGCATCGTTAAGGGTCAAAATGCCATTGCTGTTTAAAATGGGGAGCAGTTTCATAAAGATTTCCGCCGTGGCAATGGCATCTCCAAGGGCGGTATGCCTGCCGATAATGTTAACGCCCAGCCGTTTGGCAATGTTTTCCATATCATGCTGCTCATGAATGGGATGCAGGATTGCGGATAACAAAAGGGTATCAAGGACAGGATTTGAAAATTTAATATGCGTGGTCCGTTCCTTGACTTTCAACATCTTCATATCAAAGGCAATATTATGCCCTAGCAATACCGTGTCATAGGTATAATTTTTAAATATCGGCAGCATATTGTTGATGTCCGGCTTACCCCGGAGCATTTCATAGTTTATGCCGTGAATTCTATAGGATTCAATGGGAATATCCCGTTTAGGATCAATGAGTTCTTCAAAAATATCCTGGTATACGATCCGGTTATGAACGATTCGAACCGCTCCGATGGAAATGATTTCATCACCGCCCTCAGGGTTAAGCCCGGTGGTTTCCGTATCAAATGCCGTATAGATAAGGTCTTTTAAATTTACTTCCAGCAAATCAAGGTTTTCATCTTTAATATCAAAAAGATTAAAATCATAAAATTCAGGTCTGCTGGCAGTGATGACAGCGGGTCGCTTTTTCTTGATAAAGGCAGATTTTAATTGGGCTTTTGCCTTAATCCTGACCTGGGAGCAGGTTTGATGGTTGTCGGAAATAATCTCAAATTCAGACCGGTTTTGCTTTAGAACATATCCAAAGGATGGCAGCGCCCTTATTTTCTTTGTTATCATGTTTTCAATCTGGTGTTTGCTTATGGAAATGTTATCCCATTTGATATCAAACAGGATTTCACCATTTGATTGTGAAATTTCCAGGTCAAATTTTTTTTGGGCCGTGAGTTCTGATAAATTGACGATGAGGAAAACAAAGGCTATGGTGAAAGAGTAGGTGTCTGCCAGGATTTGTATGTCTGTGTCGTCATTCAACACCTTTATATCTAAGCCATTTTCAACCTTTACGCGGTTTTGTATGGTCGTGAGAAAGTGGTCTAACGTCAGTGTTGTTAACGGCAGTTTGTTCAGTGTTGAATCCAGAATAAATCGGGACATCTGAAGGTATTTTTCGTTTATGCGTTTCGACTCTTCAGACAGTATTTCTGTGCATAACTGATGGGTGCAACTGTCATTATTATTGGTGTGGTTGATCAGATCGTGGATAACCGTTTCTTTCTGTAAAAGAAGGGTGTCCAGACTTTTTTTATAGGACAACAGGGTTTGATCAATATTCTCATACCGGTCAATATCGTCTGAAACATCCTGAAATGTAAGGATAAAACCCGTCATCAGATGATGATGATCCAGAACGGGTATGGTTTCAATACTGATGAGTCGCCCGGTGTAAATCGGGGTGATAAAATAAGAGGCCATTGTCTGTTTGTCATGGCTTAATCGCTCTTCGATTTCTTTTACGGCATGGACGATGAGATCTTTGTCAATGATGTGAAAAATGGATCTGCCCAGCCCGATAAAATATTCAGCTCTTTTGGAATGGGCTTTTTGTGTAAATAACTCTTTTGCAAGGGAATTAAACAATAAAATCCGCCCGCTCCGATTGCAGATAATAACCCCCTGGGGAAGTTCCGTCATAATTGAGGCCAATAGATTTCTTTCTTTTTCCGTCTCTTTTCTGGCAATCAATATCTGCTCGGTAATATTTTTGTTCAAGTTTTCAAACATTTCCGCAAAGTCATTGATAACAGAAGATAAATTTTTAATATCCTTATTTCCGGTAATGGCTAATCTATGGGAAGGATTGGATGAATAAATCATGGCGGCTTCAGCAGATATCTTTTTCAACGGTTTGATATACGTAAGAAAGATGATTTCAAGTCCGGTAAATGCCACGGCAATGCATATGAAAACAAAACTGATAAGGATCAAAGAATGATCTTTGGCAATCATAATAACCGTCACTTTTTCCTGTTCACTCAATGTCTGCCAGAAAAAGAATAAAACACCACAACTCACAATCAGTGCTGCAATCAAGGTAAAAAAGACGAATTTCCAGAATCGGTTGGTTTGTATCATGCCATCAAAAGACAAGAAGAATTCCAAATGAAACGGTTCATTTGGAATTCTTCTTTTATTAAAGGTTATCGGTTATTCGTTAAGATTATCCCCACCATCCCCAGCCAAAACTGGCAACCAGAATGATGCAAAAGGCAATGGTTACAATTAGATATTTGTCTTCTAAGGCCATAACATGTCCTCCTTGAATTGTTTGAAAAAAACTTACGCCATATCATCCGCTTCTTTTGTTACATCCATGAGCTCAACATCGGCGCGCCTGATCTGTTCTTCAGACGTGGTAGACATTTCAGCCTTAAAGCAAAGCGCCCACATCATCACAATCCCCACGATCCACCAGACAATCTGCCATGCCCAGATGGCCGGGAACCCACAGAACGTAAAGGCGGTATTGCCCAGGAGAATACCAGGACCCAGCGCAAAGAAATACCATAACGGGACAACCACTTTCATCCTGGCACGCCATACCTTGCCACTTTCAGACGGTCCGTCAATGCTGTCAAGCCATTGCCTGACTTCTTTTTGCCGGGCATCGGTTTCTTCGGTATTTTTAAATCCCAGGGCGCGGCAGCCGTATGCCACAACTAATCCGGTAAAAATTCCCCAGAATGCCGTGTGCATGGATAAGGGGTATTTCCAGACAAAATAGGTCAGCATGTTGACAATAATCCCGGCAAGAAGCCCAAGGGCTGCCCCAGTGCTGGGAAATTTAAATCCCCAGTGAACCCCAATGAGCATGAGGTACATAACGGTGCCAAAGGTGGTGGCAAACCCGCCAATCATAACAATGGCATCCGATGATGTCAGGCTGACGATAACCGCCGCAACCGTTAAAAGTGTGGCCATCACCCGGTTGGTCCAGATCTGTTCACTATGGGAACCCCCCTGTCTTCTGACATACCGCCACCAGACATCCCTCTGGATGATGGTACCCCCGGTGCCGATATAGGGCGCGGCAGTAGAGTGAATGGCGGCAATAGCGCCCAGGAAAACAAGCCCCAGGACAGGTCCGGGTAAGAACTGCGTCATCAGTTTCGGCACCACATCACCATCGCTGGCAAGGGTTATTACACCAGACAGTTCGAGTATTTTCGCGCCCATTCCCTGGAAAGCGGAAAAGAAAAACAAACAAACGCCAACCACAAAGGTGGACATGAAAACCTGCTGCCATGCCAATGGTTTCGGGGATTTAATGCCAAAGTTCCACAGGATAAATGCCGGTGAGGACTGAATGCCCATGAGGGCAAACATATAGGTTAAGACCATCACCGCTGTCCAGCCGCCACCGATACCAAAGTGGATCAGTCCTTTGGTGACCGTAGTAAATTCCGGGTCCAGGGTCTTCAGGGACGCCGACATGCCGGACCATCCGCCGATGGTGTCAGAGGTGACAACATAAAATCCCAGCAATGCGATACCGCCCACCAGAAGGCAGAATTGCAGAACCCCGACCCAGGTACTTGCCTTAAGTCCACCGGTGACCACGTAGAACCAGACAATAAAGGCCATGAAAATCAGACCGATGGTAGGGGGTACCCCGGCCACCCAGTAGAATAGTTTTGATGCGGCAATCAACTGGATGCCGGAATAAAAAATGGAATATAACAATGCTGCCAGAACCGTCAACCAGCGAACCAGTTCATTGTTATAGTAGTAGGCAAACATATCACCCGGGGTGATAAATCCGTAGCGTTTCCCCATGAGCCAGTTTCTTTTGGCAAAAAAGGCGCCGGTAATGGGAATGGTCAGGACATAGAACGATGCAAATGCATAGACCAGTCCGACCTTCCAGATCAAACCGGGATGACCGACAAATGTCCACCCGGAAAAAGATGCTGCTGTGGCTGCCATCAAAAATGCGATAAAGGGGATGGAACGTCCCGCAATGCCATAACCTGACGTTGTTTTCTCACTAAAAAAGCCTTTTAACCCCCACCAAAAACAATAAATAATGTATAGTATCAATAACCCCCAAACCCACATTACTTTCGATTCCATAGTAATTTTCCTCCTATGTCTTAGTTCTTTTGAGTTGATCGGACCACTCACATGATTATCGATTTAACAAGGATAATCAGGGCATACCACACCACCTCCTTTCCCGTGAATCCCTTAATCTGTTATATGTATACTGCTTCACTTTTAAATCCGTCAGGCCCTGTTGCCATATCCGATTTTTCCTAAAGAGTCTTCAATTTCATCCAGGGTCGTGTAATCATCTATGGTCGCAGGGACCTTATAATCTTTTTTGTCTGCAATGGCCCGCATGGTGCCCCGAAGAATTTTGCCGGATCGTGTTTTGGGCAGCCGTTTGACAATGGTTGCCGTTTTAAACGCAGCAACCGGACCAATTTTGTTCCTGACCAGGGCAATGACTTCGTTGACCACCTCATCATACGCCCGTTCCACACCGGCATTTAAGACCATCATCCCCAAAGGGATCTGGCCTTTGAGTTTGTCTTCAACACCCATGACCGCACACTCTGCCACATCGGGGTGCCCGGCAATGACTTCTTCCATGGCACCGGTGGACAGCCTGTGGCCGGCAACATTGATAATGTCGTCTGTTCTGGCCATGACATAGATATATCCATCTTGATCAATAAATCCTGCGTCAGCCGTTTCATAATATCCTGGGAACGTGCTCAGGTAGGAATCGATGTATCGTTGATCATTCTGCCACAGGGTGGGCAATGTACCCGGCGGCAGGGGTAGTTTGGCGACAATGGCACCGATATCTCCTGCACCGATGGGGTTTCCGTCAGGGTCCAATACCGCCATGTTCCATCCCGGAGCGGCTTTTGTGGGAGATCCCGGTTTGACATCAAATTGGTGAAGCCCGACGCAATTGGCTGCAATGGCCCAACCGGTCTCTGTTTGCCACCAGTGATCAATCACCGGTACCTTGAGGGCATTTTCCGCCCATGACAAGGTATCCGGGTCCAGCCGCTCTCCTGCCAGGAACAGGTAATTGAAACACGACAAGTCAAAGTTTTTTATCAACAGGGCGCTTGGATCTTCCCGTTTGATGGCCCGGAAGGCTGTGGGCGCCGTAAAAAGGGTTTTGACCTTATGCTGGGAGATCACTCTCCAGAAGACGGCAGCATCCGGTGTTCCCACGGGTTTTCCTTCAAAAAGGATGGTCGTACATCCCTTAAAGAGGGGGCCGTAGACAATATACGAATGACCGACGACCCATCCGATATCAGAGGCGGCCCAGTAGACATCCCCCGTATTAACGCCATAAATAGCACTCATGGTCCATTTTAACGCCACCATATGGCCGCCATTATCCCTTACCACCCCTTTGGGTTGTCCGGTGGTACCGGAAGTGTAAAGGATGTAGAGCGGGTCTGTGGCTTTTACAGGGACACACGCCTGGGCCACGGCCACAGCCATTTCCGCCTTCCAGTCAAAATCCCTGCCAACGGTCATTTTCGCAGTGGCCTGGGGTCTCTGGAAAATGATACACGCTTCGGGTTTGGTATCGGACAAATCAATTGCCTCATCTAAAAGCGGTTTGTATTCAATGACCTTTTTTACCTCAATACCGCAGGATGTCGACACAATGACTTTGGGTTTGGCATCATTGATCCGGGTGGCCAGCTCATTGGCAGCAAATCCGCCAAACACCACCGAATGGACAGCACCGATCCTGGCGCAGGCCAGCATGGCAAAAACGGCTTCCGGGATCATGGGCATATAAATAATCACCCGGTCCCCCTTGCCTACCCCTTTAGCGGTTAATACGCCGGCAAAGGTTGCCACCTGGTCCTTAAGTTCGGCATAGGTGTATTTTATAATGGTATCGGTTACCGGGCTGTCATAGATAATGGCATCCTGATCCCCCCTGCCGTTATCCACATGAAGATCAACGGCATTGTAACAGGTGTTGGTTTCTCCACCGGTAAACCATCGATAGAACGGCTTGTTTGAATCATCCAGAACTTTATCCCAGCGTTTATACCAATGACAGTCTTCCGCAACCGATCCCCAGAATTTATCCGGGTCATTTATAGATTGTGCATACGCTTCGGCATACAAATTGACCATACAATAACCTCCTGAACTTACATCGGATACATTATTTTTGAACCATAATCCTGATTTCTTCTACAACTTCAGGATTTGCCAGTGTCATGACATTGCCCACATCCCCCCTGTTGGAGATGGCGCCCAGAACCCGTCTCATGATTTTTCCGGACCGGGTCTTGGGCATATCCGGTACCAGCCATACTTTTCTGGGTTTGGCAATCTTGCCGATCTGGTCACAAATGGCATTGGAAATTTTCTGGGCCAGTTCCTCAGAGGGCACAACACCGGTTTTCAGGGCAACATACAGATCCGGTTCCTTGCCTTTGATGTCGTGGGCAACCGGAACAACGGCAGCTTCGGCCACCTCTTCGACGACCAGGGCGGCAGATTCGATTTCCTTGGTGCCCAGGCGGTGACCCGACACATTGATAACGTCATCAATCCTGCCCAGGACCCTGTAATAGCCGTCTTCGGACATGGTGGCCGCATCACCGGTCAGGTAGGGCCAGTCTCTCCAGTCTTTACTGTCGGGTTTCGTATTATATTTTCCAAAATAGGTTTCAACAAATCTGTCCCTGTCTCCCCAGATGGTCTGGAACATTCCCGGCCAGGGGTTCTGGATACAGATATTTCCGGCAACACCGGCCTGTGACACTTCATGGCCATCCTCATCAAAGATAATCGGGTGGATACCGGGAACTCCGGGGCCTGCGCTTCCGGGTTTCATGGGCTTGATGCCCGGGACGGTACTGCAAAGGAATCCACCGGTCTCTGTCTGCCAGTAGGTATCCACAATAATGGCTTCTCCTTTGCCCACAGCAGATTCATACCATTTCCAGACTTCCGGCTCGATGGGTTCACCAACGGTTGTCATGTGTTTGAAATGGTAAGTGTATTTGGCGGGTTCATCCGGTCCCAGTTTTCTTAAGGCCCTTATGGCTGTTGGGGCGGTATGAAAAATATTGACGTCCAGTTCCTGGGCAATTCTCCAGGAGCGACCGGCATCCGGATAGGTTGGGACGCCTTCATAAATAACGGTAGACGCACACAGGGCCAGGGGGCCATAAACAATAAACGAGTGGCCGGTAATCCATCCAATATCTGCCATGCACCAGTAAACGTCTTCAGGATGGATGTCCTGGATATATTTTGACATGGCGGTAACATAGGCAAGGTAACCGCCCGTTCCGTGCTGGCACCCTTTGGGTTTACCCGTGGTGCCACTGGTGTACATTAAAAACAGAGGGTCTTCAGACAACATCTGCTCGGGTTCAATCCTGGCGCCATAATAATCTTTCAATTTCTCATTGACAAAGACGTCTCTTCCTTCGACCATGGGTGTGTCTGAGGAATATTTGCCCGGGTATCTCTGCCACACGAGCACTGTATCGACGGTCTGTCCCTGCTCTGCTGCAATTTTAACGGCTTCGTCGGCATTGACTTTATGATTCAGCAGCTTGCCTGCCCTGTAATACGCATCCGAGACGATCAACACCCTGGATTGGGAATCGACGATTCTGTCGGCACTGGCACTGGGTGAGAATCCACCAAAAACAACGGAATGAATCACACCCAGTCTTGCACAGGCAAGCATGGTGATGGGAAGCTCTGCCGACATGGGCATATGGATGGTTACCCTGTCCCCTCTTTTAAGTTTTGCATGATCCCGTAACAACGCAGCAAATTCATTTACCCTGACATACAGTTCCTGGTAGGTGATATGCTCGATCTTTTCTTGTTCAAGCTCCGGGACAAAATGGATGGCTGTTTTGTTTTTACTGTCCTTTAGATGACGGTCTATGCAATTATAACTGGCATTGATCTTTCCACCTCTAAACCATTTGTAACAGGGTGCATCGCTGGCATCCAGAACTTCATCCCAATACTTGTACCATGTCAGCAGTTCAGCATATTCTGTGTAGTAATCCGGAAAGTTATCCAGGCTGAATCGATCAAAAACCGCTGGATCTGTAAGGTTGGCCTGAGCAATGAATTTTGTGGATGGATAATAATATTCTTCTTCTTTCCAATGGACTGCTATCTGGGCCTCTGTAGTTTCAACGACATCTTTTTTGCTCATTGATTATCTCCTTTGGGTTTATACGGGTTAAATTGCTATTTTAATAAAGGCTTAAGGAAACAATAAAGACGGCACCACCTCCCTTTTTTTTTAGAATAAAAATGGTATGAAAAAGGTTTAAAAATATTTTTAAATTTAACAATTAAGTTATAGCTAAAAGCAGTTTTTTTTAACGCTTCAGATTGAGTCCAGGCAACGTACCAAAGGAGATGGGGAAAATCGTAATTATTTAGTGAATCCGAATCATGTCGTACTTAAGCATTATTAAGAACTAAAGAGTAAGTCAACAAAAAAGTTGCTTTTTGTCGCTGAAAAAAAATAAAATTTTATAATAGATGAAATGGTTTGGGAAAACTTTTAAGCTAACTTGCTAAAATTTTAGGGATAAATGTCTTTAAACTATGTTAAATATATTTAAACAAGACAGATTTTAATAAAAAATTTACTTTTTTTATTAAAATAAAATGAAAATTTGATGTTTTTTTAAGTAAAAATTAAATTATTTTATGAATCGTATGATTACTTCATTATTTCGTGCAATGTTGATAATCAGTTTTTATAAAATAAATGTCACAGGGGCCATTATAATTTTTTGTGTGTGAGAATCCCCTGAATAAATTGTGTCATGATCGTTAACACGTGTTCGGGGTGTTCAATGTGGGGTGAGTGCCTGCAATTTGCAATCAGGCGCGTTTCAGCAAAGGGGGCATGGTCTTTGATGGATTGAATTTGTCTGATGGTACCATACTGATCGTCCGTTCCCTGGATGGCGAGTATGGGAACATGGATTCTACTTAAATATTTTTTAATGTTCCAGTGGATAAAATTGGGGTGCAGCCAGATATCATTCCATCCCCGGAAAGCATTTTCGGTATTTTTGCCATGGTATTTTTCAAGGCCTTGCCTCAATTGATGCTGTTCATAATTTATTTTTGCTTGAAGGATGCAATCCACGGTGATCTGTTCGCAGAATACGTGGGCGGATTGAGTGATCAATCCCTTTAATCCTTTTGCATCAGGGCTGCCGGCAAAGATAATGGCAATGGAGCCGCCATCGGAATGACCGATCAGAATATAGTCTTTAATGTGTGCTTGGTTTATAATGGCCGGTAATATATGCCGGGCTTGTTTGTGCATGAAATTGATTTTCCATGGCAGGGGGCTGGGATCGGAATTGCCATATCCGAACCGTGAATAAACCAGGGCAGGGCAGCCCGTAGCCTGGGATACCCTTGCAGGGAAATCTTTCCACATCCGTATACATCCAAGGCCCTCATGCAAAAAAATCAAGGTTGGCAGATTTTTTTCAATAGTTCCGTGCCATTGTATTTCAATCTTTCTGGAACCCAGGGTTAAAAAGGTCGTCCTGTTTTTTTGGGAAGGGGTCAAGGCAGCATTCCTCTCTATTTTCCCATTAATGTGTCATAGGCTTTTTGAATTTCAATGAATTTTTTGTTGGCAAGATCAGAAAATTCTTCACCCAGATGGGAAAGTTTATCCGGATGGTATTTTTTTATGGCTTCCTTATAGGCGGCCTGAATGTCTTTTTTGGAGGCATTGGGGTGAATACCCAGAATGTCGTAAGGGGTTTTTGGCACCTTTTGAGACGCTTGTCGTTTCCCATCGCTTTCGCGGTTCGTGCGGTTTGTCCGGCGGCTTTTTTTGTTGGATGCAAAATCGGTGGTTTTCCAATCAGAGGTCTGCTTGAAGGGGGACTGTTTTTTAAAAAAGAAATTGGGCAGTCTTCCATACCGGATCAGATAGACGAGGGTGCCCAGAACCACGCCATCATCCAACCAGCCGATATAGGGCAGTAATAGATCCGGAAGGATGTCCACGGGGCTGATCAAATACGCCACGCCGAAGATGATTAATCCTATTTTGAGGTAAAGATTCAACCGGTTATTTCCTGTTTAATACATCAATCATCGTATACAGTTTCCGGGGGGTATCCGGTTCAGTCAGTTTTTCCTTGAGAAACAGAACCGCATCAAAGGTACCATTGACATAAATCTCCCTGCCGTTGATATTGTGTTTGAATTCAAACAGGGCGGAACCATCTGTTGCCGTTAAGGTATAGGTATGCCACCCGTGACCGGCCAGGTGTTCTTTGGGAATATGCCACTCCTTTTCCTGTACATCCGGGTCCCTGACCATTTGAATGTCCTTTGTGTCAAAGTCGACTCCCAGGGTGTTAAAATATCCCACCATTGCCTTGGCAGTCCCTGACGTGTCAGCTTTCCCCTTTTGATGGCTTTCCGCCACCGCCAGGGTGTACCCTTTAAACAGACCGGGAAATGTGCTGGCTGCATATGCCATCATGGCCTGGAAGCCCACAATTTGTTTGGCCATGTTCGGTGCAATAACCGCCGGAGTTGAAGCCTTTTTTACCACCTGTTCCAATTGTTCCCTGTCCCCTCCTGTGGTGCCCATGACAAAAGGGATCTGGTTCTGGGTATAAAAAAGTGCATTCGAGTTCACGGCACTGGGATGGGTATAATCAATGGTGATAAAAGAGGGAAATCGGGTTTTTATCTGCTGGATTTTTTTATCCCTGATATCGGGCTTGACAAGTTCAAAAACAAGGGACTCAATGACAGTGGTGGTATCTTCAATTTCCTGGCCGGTAAGGGAAAAGGGGATGACATTAAACCTGCTGTCGGTGATGGCAGACTGGGCCATGGTCCTGGCAACATTTCCCGGCAGGCCATTGATCATGATCGGTGTTTTTTCCATTTATAACGACTCCTTTAAAGGGTTTGAACCAGGGTTGAAAGTTTGGGGAGTTTATCGGTATTCAACCCTGTGATGATTTTTTTTAAAGAGGTTACCGCATCAGGGATATATGCTTCAAACTGCGGTTTCATTTTTACCTGGCTCAAAAAACTGAAAGCCCCCAGAAATTGTAAGTTTCTGGTCAAACAGCAATAATGATACCCCTCTGAAAAATGGTGACTTTCCCCCGGGGTCAACCGTAATTTTTCCATGGTATAGTGTAACAGATCTGTTTGCATTTGATCGTTCAACTTAACATACGGGTCCATCAATAAAGATGCAAGATCATATTGCAGCGGTCCCTGCCTGGCAGATTGAAAATCAATAAAAAACGGGTGATTATTGTGGATCATAATATTTCTGGACTGCATATCCCGGTGCATCAGCCCCATAAATCCATGTTTCAGGGCATGGTCTGAGACATGATAAAATTCAGTTAAAAATTCATGAAAGCAAATGTCTAATTTTAAATACCCCTGAATGAACGCCTCCATGAAATACCGGCATTCCTTTTCGATGATCACTTGTCTGGAATATGTTTCGGTCTGACAGGTCCATTCCGGTTTAAACCCTTGAAGACCCTTGATGGAAAACTCTAGGGCAAGGTCAATCACGCGTTTGTACATCGTTAACGTGGCAGGGGCACTCGGTTGCTGTTTGACCCAGGTTTCCAGGTGGATATCACCCAGGTCATCAAGAATGACCATGCCGGAAAGCGCATCATAACCGAGAATGCGGGGTACGGGGATGTCCTTTGAAAAAAGATGATTGCCAATGTGAAGAAAAGCGTTCAATTGGCGGAGTCTGTCACTGTCCGGCATGCAGATGCCATGGTCACCGATAATGTTTGACTGCTTGTGATAGGTTGCCCGGTACCATCGCCGGTCTGATCCGTCACCGGCAAGGGGATGAATGTCTATATTTTTAATGTCGTCCTGTTTGATCCCGAATTGGGATGCCGCCAATTGGAGAAGGGAGGTCATTGAATAGGATGCAGGTGTCCCGATATCCGACCAGAAAAGATTTTTTTCTACAAATGCGGTCACCTGGCGTTGATGGCTGAGACCCTGATATACCGCGATGCTTGAAAATGATTTTTGAGGGGGAAAATAATCAAAAATCCGGGGCGACAACACCTGAATACCGGTAAAGGCAAGCCCGTCTGTTTTTGAATGAAAATTGCGGACATACCCCTGATCATCAATACTGACTTTATTGAAGTCCTTATGGTCATGAAGGACAAGGGTTGCAAGACTTTTTGACTGGGTATGAAACGCATAGACCCGGTTCAGATCAAGATTTGAAATGATATCGGAATTGATTACAAAAAAAGGCGCATCGTTTAAAAAAGGCCTGGCATTGGCAATGGCGCCGCCCGTGTCAAGGAGAACCGGTTCATGGAGTATCCGGATCGGTACAGGCGCGTTGAGTTCAGTGACAAAGCGGTCTATCTGGTCATGTAAATGATGGGTGTTGATCAGGATCTGGTCACAGCCATTGTCCACCAGTTGGTTGATGACATGTTCCAGTATGGGTTTGGACATCACCGTAAACAAGGGCTTTGGGATTTTCTGGGTGTAGGGTAAGAGCCGGGTGCCGAACCCTGCCGAAAGAATAAGTGCTTTCATGGGATTAGGACGCAATCAAAAGAAGTAACCGGTCAAGAATGTTTTTATAATAGTCAATCTTTATATGATCCTCAGACCCGTTAACCCCGTTTTTAGTAAAATAATTGACGGCATTGCGGTAATTGACCAGGGATAAGGATTCTTTGAACGTGATGAGTTTGCCTTTATACAGTTTTGTTCCCTTGGCATGGATTTTTTTGATGCGTTCTTTTTCCCCATGTTTATCGACGGCATATTTTTCAAAGTAAAGCAGGGTGGTTTTGTACGATTCGAAAAAAGGCTGGAGAAAGGCGGCAAACCATTTGAGCTTCCTTAATCCTTTGGAAGTGATGCGAAACACATCCGGTAAACGCGAATCCGGCACAAGGATCCCGTCATTTATAAATCCCTTTATGCACATGGAGATATTTTCTTCATAGGTGGTCTCTTCGTCAAAGAAAAATTCATCTGTAAATATTTTTTCCAGGAAGGTATACCTGAGCACAAGGTCTGAAGAGGAAAATTGAAACCTGTCCGCTTCAAGTATGGCAACAGCCGTGTACGCATAATTGATAAAAAAGGAGATCACGGAATTTTTATAATAGTCGAGAATTGCCCGTTTGTTATTTTTTACAATAAAAACGGTATTTTCTGTGATGTCATCATCATCTTCATCGGCAAGTTCGATAAAATTTCTGGAAATAAAGTCGTTGATGACAGAGTTCAGTGAATTATCCGCATCCATTAACAGTGTATCGGAAAGCTCGGCATTCATGAAGGTCAATATATTCATATACGTGGTGACCCCGGCCATCAATTGTTTTTTTGCAAACGTGTTTTTGGAGCAGTTCAGGACCGCACTGGCAATGATACCATGGGGGGTGACAACCGCATTAGCATTGATGGCATTGATCAGTTTATAGCCAAAACTTTTTATAAATTTTATATAGTCTTCCCTGGAAGTTTTGGAAAGATCAATATTTTTTTCCCGGATATACTCTTTGATGGAGATGGGGTCATCAAATCTCATATAGACCTTGCCGTATTTTTTCTTTAAAAATTTGCGGGCATTGATAAGACCCTTTAATGTTTCCGGTGTTTTTTTACCCCCCTCGATCTCCTTTAGATACACATCTTCTTCAAGCACACGGTCATAGCCGATAAAAACGGGTACAAAATACAGATTGTCACAGGCACCATTGAGATACGCATTAATGAGCATGGCAAGACCACCGGGTCTCGGACTTAATAGTTTTCCCGTCCGGCTTCTGCCGCCTTCGATGAAAATTTTGATATTAAAGCCTTCGTACAGCAGTTTTTCCAGGTAGGCAGCGAAAATTTTTGCATACAGCGGGGCGCCTTTAAATGTCCGTCGGAGAAAAAAAGCCCCCCCTCCCCTGAATAACGGTCCTAACGGCCAGAACGACAGGTTTTTGCCGGCGGCAATGTGGGGGCAGGGCATATTGTTTCTCAGCATGACATAGGGCAATAAAAGGTAGTCCAGATGGCTTTTATGGCAAGGCACCAGGATGAGGGGGGCCTCGGTTGATTTTTCTCTCATCCGGCTGATTTCATCCTGGTTGAGCACCAGATCTTCAAAAATATTTTTAAACACCCAGGTTAACAGCCAGTTGCCGAAATTGATGACCTGAAGATTGTAGTTCGCAGCAATTTCTTTGATATATCCGGCCGCTTTTTTATGGGTTTTACTCAAGGTAAGGTTATTTTCCAAGGCATATTGCGCCAGGTCTTCCCGTAAAGATTTCCGGGTTAAAATATCTTCAGTGATTTCCTGCCGTGATTTTAAAACCGGGCCGGTAATACTTTTTCTCTGTCGGTTCAGGATGTCCACTAGAAGGTTTCTTAATCTGTGGGCCTGAAATTCCGAATCCAGCTGTTCAATTTCAGGCTGGCGGATAAATTGATTTAAATTGACCGGATTTGCCAGTTCAACCCTTATTTTTTCCGGCTTTTTTAACATGGTAAAAAAGAGTTTTATCAGCCCGGGTTTCTCATGGGTGCCAAAAAAAATATCAGCCAGGGTTGGATCTTTTCTCATGGGCTTTGTGATATAAATGATGCCTTCCGGGATAATCATGATGGTTTTATCAATGGTTTTTTGAAGCTCGATCAAAAGAAGAAGGGGATCAGGGGTCGATTTGATAAATCGTTTATAGAAATCTTCTTCTTCAATCAGGCAGACAAAGCCGGATTTGCCGTTTAATAACTCTTTTGTGGCATATCCTGTTGTATAGGGATCTTTGAAGTGGAAGTGGTGAAAAAAATAATCCATATGGCACAGAAAGATTTGAAACAATCGCTTTACCGGCAAGAGAAAAAAGAACCGGAAATCAAACCCGATCTGGGGATAGGGCAGATCCAGGGATTTTAATTTAGTGTGATAATACAAAAAATCCAGGACCCGCTTATTTTTACTGGCATAAACAACAATATTGTCCTTGTCCAGGGTTTTTATTTTTTCTATGTTGTGATCATCAAAATTCAGCTTGTTGATCCATCGTTTCATCAGCTTTTGAATAAAATATCCGGAATTGCCGGGGTAAAAACATAGAAAATAATCATAGGTGTTGCCCAGCAGGTAATCAATCAACTTGCGAAGCTTAAGCCACAATAGTGCTGGAAGGCCTTTAAGCTTTTGAAATAATGCCATTATTTTTCCTTTAAAGGATTTTTCGATAAATGATATGCCCTCCCGTTAATTACCAAAGGTTCATGGGAATGGCAATCTTAAAATAGCCTTAAAATAGCCTTGAAAAAAACAAAGGCCTGTGCTATTTTTCTGCATCCTATGGTGACAATTTCCACATTTGTTTTTTTTGTAAATGAATGATTTTGTACTTTAATTAAAATGTTAGGAGGACCTCTTTATGAAAACGTTAATTGGTGGAGCGATTGCAGTTCTTCTGGGTGTTGTGGGTTTGGCTGTCTGGTTCGGTGAATTCTTAGCGCTTCTGGCAGGGTGTATCCCCATCGTTCTTCTCCTGGGTGGTGGCCTTGCACTTTATCTGGGGTTTGACGAGCTGAAAGATTCCTGGAAAAAAGATGAGGGTGTTGACGCTCCTTCACCCCAGGATGATAAGGCTAAAATCGAAAAACTTGAAAAAGAACTGAACGACCTGAAAAAAGCAAAATAAGCCATTCAGATAGACCCATCAAAAAAAAGCCCGCTTTATCGCGGGCTTTTTTTTGATGGCAAAGGCCCACGACCATCCCCGTGATCCCATGAGGGTTTCAGCGGGTGGGATAAGATGGGATGTAATTAACCCCCGGTGCCATATATCTTCCTGCTGTAAATCATTCATACAAACGGTACTTTTTTGAACAATCGTTAAATTGTTCCAGTTCTTTTTTCCATTGATCTGATACCAGCGCTAAATTTTTAAAATCCACCAGGTTTTTGCGAAGTGTTTTACTGCCAAGAATCAGATCTATGGGTAGTTTTTCAAATTCATATTCATACGGGGGGGATTTAAATTTAACGTCATCCGGATGAAATTTGAACATCAGCTGCAGTAAGATCAAAGCGGAAATATATGGTTTGAAATCAATGGGTGAGGTGACATGAAGGTGAAACCCTTTGCAGACACGACCCTGCCATTTTCCCGAGGTGGGTTCAAAATGAACCGGACGAAGCCAGGCCCCTTTTATCACCTTATCTGCCTGGGCCTTTATCTTTTTTGGATCCAGAAAAGGGGCCCCGAATTGTTCGAAAGGCAGTGTGGTACCGCGTCCCTCTGAGATATTGGTGCCTTCAAAGATGACCTGTCCGGGATAAACCATGCAGGATTGCGGTGTCGGCAGATTGGGGGAGGGGGGAATCCAGACAAGACCGGTATCCTGCCAATACATTTGTCTTTTCCAGCCGTTCATGGGAATAATGGTCAGGTCACATCCCAGATGAAATTCCCGGTTGAACAACTGGGATATTTCCCCGATGGTCAATCCATGCCGCATGGGAATCGGAAATCTACCCACAAAAGAGGCAAACGCTTCGGATAAAACATTGCCCTCTACCTGAGTGCCGCCAATGGGATTGGGTCGGTCCAGTATGACTACCCGCTTATGCAACTTTGCTGCCATCTCAAGACAAAAGGATACGGTATAAATAAAGGTATAGACCCGGGTGCCAACATCCTGAATATCAATCAGCAGCACATCAATTGGGTCAAACATGTCTTTGCTGGGGATTCTGGTATCCTTATACAAACTGAATACCGGGATATTCAAGTCGGGTTCCATAAAGTGGCCGGATTCAACCATGTTGTCCTGTTTTTCCCCATGAAATCCATGCTGGGGAGAAAATAGGATTTTTAACTGCCCCGGAAAAATGTGGTCAATCAGTCTGGATGCATGGGTGAAATGATGGTCAACCGAAGCGGGATTGCATAGCAGGCCAAGCCGTTTTCCCTTTAAATAATCCGGTGGATTTGTGATGAGGTTTTCAAGGCCGGTGAAGATACGTTTTTTCATAAATTCCTTATGTTCATTAACTCAAATTTCAGGGTTGGCCATTTATGCCTGGGGTCAGGCTTTCTTTATGGCACTTTTTACCCGTCTGGTCATAAAATAGTGATAAAAAGTACCATAAAGAAAGCCTGACCCCGTCGATTAAAGCTAAAGGTCGAAAGTTGAGTTCATTAATTGTTCAGGGTCTTTCCTATCATAATCGTTGACAAAATTTCAAATCCTAACTAAATATAATTCTTTTTATGTTTTAGGAGAATCAGGTCATGAAATTTAAAACCAGCGATCAGATCGCCACCATTAAACCGTATGTGCCGGGCAAACCGCTCAAGGAAGTTGAAAGAGAATACCATATTTCAAATCCCGTCAAGCTTGCTTCCAATGAAAATCCCCTGGGATTCTCCCCCCGGGTGCATGATGCCGTCAACCAACAGATGAAGGATATGAACCGGTACCCTGAATCTTCCGCCTATATTTTAAGCAATAAACTTGCCGGAAAATTTCACGTTCAACCACAGAATATGGTTTTGGGAAATGGGTCTGACGATATTATTTCACTTTTGGCTCATGGCTTTTTAAATCCCGGGGATGAGGCTGTTATGCCCCTGCCGTCTTTTTTGATGTACGAAATCAGTGTTAAGACCGCCAAAGGGGTGCCGGTTATGGTTCCTTTAGCGGATTATGCCACAAATCTGGAGGGTCTTGTTGATGCCATTTCCCCTAAAACAAGATTGATTTTTATTACCAACCCGTTTAATCCCACCGGCAGCACGATAACCTGGGATGAATTCAATGAATTTTCACAAACCGTACCGGATGATGTCATTATGGTTGTGGATGAAGCCTATATCGAGTTTGTAAGAGATGATGCGGTTTATAATTCTTTAACACACCCCTTACAGGATCCAAGGATCGTGACCCTTAGAACATTTTCCAAGGCCTATGGACTTGCAGGATTCAGGGTCGGGTACGGCATAATGGATGCTGAAATTGCTGAAGTTTTAAACCGGATCCGGCAGCCGTTTAATGTGAACAGTCTTGCCCAGGTTGCGGCGGCGGCTGCCCTTGATGATGAGGTGTTTTTTACTAAAAGTATCCAGGCCACCCATGAGGGCCTTGATTTCCTGTTTGATGCGCTTGAAACCATGGGGATTCGCTGTTTGCCGACGCAGTCTAATTTTTTGATGCTGGATCTTGAAACAGATGCCACACAGGTGTTTGAAGAACTGCTGAAACAGGGGGTGATTGTAAGATCAATGACTTCCTATGGGTATGATACGTTCATCCGGGTGAATACGGGAACAAAACAGGAGAACCTTATTTTTATTCAGGCATTGAAACGCGTTTTAAAAAGGTAAAAACGACACATGGGAACCAGAATTATCACCATTGACGGCCCTGCCGGTGCGGGTAAAACCACTGTCAGCCATTTGTTGTCCCAAAAGCTTGGGTGTGTCTATGTTGACACCGGTGCCCTTTACAGGGGGGTTGCCTTTGAAATTCAACAACAGAAAGTTGAATGGGAAAATGATGCGGTTTTGGAAAATTTTTTAAAGACACTGGATCTATATTTTGTGATGGAAAACCAGGCGTTTGTTTTAATGTCCTCAGGAAAAAATATTTCTCCGTTTATCCGGACATCTGACATCGCCCTTCTGGCATCTGCTTGTTCTGGAAAACCACAGGTTCGGGCAGCGCTTTTGGATATTCAAAGACACATTGCCCGGACAACCGATGCGGTATTTGAAGGCAGAGATATGGGAACGGTGGTTTTCCCGGAAGCGGCCTGTAAATTTTTTCTTGTTGCGGATTTAAGCGTTCGCGCGAAACGGCGTTATGATGAAATGCCGGATGAAGCAAAAGATATTCACCAGGTTCAACAGGAAATGGCGCTGAGGGATAACAATGATATTCACCGGGAAACGGCACCTCTCAAACCGGCAGCAGATGCCATAGAAATTGATGCCTCTTTTATGACCGCTGACCAGGTGGTTGAAAAAATGCTTGGGATTATTGAAAAAGCAGGTAAGACGCAATAATTTTATTGATTTTTTTATTTTCATTTGGTATAAAAAAGAATTGTACTTGTCTATATTTCGTTCTTTTTAGAGAAGTGCAAAATACGTTTAGGGAGATTAATATTAATGAATAACATTGCTGAAGAAAACGAAAATCAAAAAATGAATACTGAAACCTTAGAGAAAAAAGATGATCTGGTGTCTGAAGAAGAACAAGCGGTGACTGAACCTGAAGAGGAACAAGATGCACCCATGTCTGAAGAAGAGGATGCACCCATGCCTGAAGAGGATGAATCTGCATCCATGCCCGAAATAACCGGTGACGAAACAATGGAAGAACTTTTGGACATCTACGAGTCCAGCCTTAAAAAATTTGAAGAAGGGCAGGTCGTAACCGGAACGGTCATATCTGTTGGCAGGGATACGGTTCTTGTAGACGTCGGATATAAATCCGAAGGGCAGATCTCTATTCATGAATTCATTGATGAGGAAGGCAATGTCAATGTCAATGTCAATGATGAATTTGAGGTAATGATTGAAGTCTGGGATGAAGAAGAAGAAACTGTTCTGCTGTCCCATGAAAAAGCCAAAAAAGTTAAAATTTGGGACGCAATTAAAGACATTTACGATGACGATGGAACCATTGAAGGGGTAATTACCAGTCGGGTTAAAGGCGGGTTCTCTGTTGATATCGGCCTTCTGGCATTCCTTCCCGGATCACAGGCGGATCTCAGACCCATCCGCAATATGGATGAGATGGTGAACCAGACCTATACATTCAAAATTCTCAAATATAACAAAAAGAGAAACAATATCGTTCTTTCAAGGCGTGTTCTCCTTGAAGCGGTAAGGGATGAACTGAGAAGTACGACGCTTGAGGCGATTGAAGATGGCAAGGTCATGGAAGGCATCGTTAAAAATATCACCGAATACGGTGTGTTTGTCGATCTTGGCGGCGTGGACGGCCTTCTGCATATTACAGATATTTCATGGGGCAGGGTCAAGCATCCCTCGGAACTCTTTACCATTGGTGACAAAATCAATGTTAAGATTCTTTCTTTTGATCTTGAAAAAGAGAGAGTCTCCCTTGGTATGAAACAATTGACACCTGATCCATGGACAACAGCGGTGGATAAATTCCCCGTTGGCTCAAAAATATCCGGCAAAGTGGTCAGCCTGACAGATTACGGCGCGTTCATTGAACTTGAAGAAGGGGTTGAAGGACTCATTCATGTGTCTGAAATGTCCTGGACACGAAAGATCCGTCATCCATCCCAGATGGTAACCGTGGGGGAAATCGTTGAGGCCGTTGTTCTTGACCTGAAACCGGATAACCGTAGAATTTCCCTGGGCATCAAACAGACCGTGGATAATCCATGGGAAGTGATTTCTCAGAAATATCCCGTGGGCACCATCATTGAGGGTAAAATAAAAAATATTACGGAATTCGGTCTTTTTATCGGAATTGATGATGATATTGATGGGCTTGTTCATATTTCAGATATTTCATGGACAAAACGAATCAAGCATCCGTCCGAGATTTACAAGAAAAATGATACCATCCAGGCGGTTGTTCTCGATATTGACAAATCCAATGAACGATTTTCTCTGGGGATCAAGCAGACCCAGGCAGATCCATGGGAATCGGTTGGAGAACGGTATAAAGTCGGTAAGGAAATTTCCGGCGTTATCACAAACCTGACAGACTTTGGTGTATTTGTTGAACTTGAAGAAGGCATTGAAGGCCTTGTCCATGTGTCTGAAATCAGCAAAGAGAATGTGAAAAGCCCGAAAGAACATTATCAGATTGGTGAAACCATTACGGCGAAAGTAATGAACATCAACAGCGATGAAAGACGGATCGGTCTATCCATCAAGCGCCTTAAAGAAGACGATGATGATAAATACCTTGAAGATCTTGCTAAAAATTTGAAACCGGCAACCTCTTCTTTTGGGGAAATGCTGAGAAGCAATATCCAGGAGCAGATCGAAGCCAACAAAATTCAGGAAGCGCAAAAACAGGACAGTGAAGAAACAGATAAACCTGAAGAATAACGGAAAAATTTTAAAACTCATCGTTTTTGAGTGATAAATAGTGTATAAAGGGCCGGATAACCATAGCGTTGATCCGGCCTTTTTTTTAAACTCATTATTAGGACGTTTATATGTTTGCCCGAAGACATCCCTTCCTCTTTTTTTTAATGATTGTGACAGCTTGTTTAACGATCATGTTTATTGGCGTTGTCGTTCTCGTGTCCTTCAGTTCAAAACTGTTGACCACCCAATTTTCACAACACTATACATCTGCCAACGGTAATATTGGTGTTGTGGAAATCAATGGAATGATTCTGTCTTCAAAAAAAACAATTCAGGACATCAAAACCTTTCGTGAGGATGATGCGATCAAAGCCATTATTTTACGAATTGATTCTCCGGGGGGGGGAATCGGACCCTCCCAGGAAATCTACCGGGAAATCATGAAAACCCGAAAGGATAAAAAAATCATTACGTCCATGGGATCGGTGGCTGCCTCGGGTGGATACTATATTGCATCGGCATGTGACAAGATCGTTGCCAACCCCGGCACCATTACCGGCAGCATCGGTGTGATCATGGAATATGCCAATATCATGGAAATCGCTAAAAAGATCGGCATATCTCCTGTTGTGATTAAAAGCGGTCAGTTCAAGGATATCGGGTCGCCTTTAAGGGATCTTAAAGAGTCTGAAAAAAAACTGCTTCAAGCCCTTGTGGATGAGCTCCATCTCCAATTTGTGACAGACGCTGCCACTGCAAGGGGTATGGACGTTGAAGCAATGGCAGTGCTGGCGGATGGAAGGGTGTATTCCGGTCAGAATGCCCTCACCTTAAAATTAATTGACCGCCTGGGGAATCTTGATGATGCCGTTCAGTTGGCAGGGGAAATGGCCAATATCCAGGGGAAATTAACGCCGGTGTATCCCAAGGAAGACAAGATTACATTTATTAAAAAACTGGCGGACACCTTATTCAAAGATATCAATATCTCCGGCACTGTGACGGATAATCTCCGGTATATCATCAATTGATGTTAAGGCCAAAGAACATCGCAGCTTTATTTTCATTCTTTCAAGAATATTGTCGATAAAGGTCCTTTAATCGTCTTTCCGGGACGAAAGCATATCTCCCAAACAGAATATATTTATTGTTGGGCCATAAAATATGGTTAAAAATAGCAGGGTGCGGCTATTTTTTTGAAAAGATGGGTTCAGTTAAGTTTTAATATAGTTGCTAAACTTTAAGGGTTTTGATAGCAATGAATTCCAGGTTTTGAACGGCAAAATTACACCCTTTTTTTTAAGGAGATTTTTTTTATGGGAAAAATAAAACAGGTTAAAATGATGGCGAAGTTTCTACTGGTTTTGATCATCCCCATTTTTCTGGGTTCTTTACCTGCCCAGGCGCAAGACACAGATTTGATCCGAAACGGAAATTTTTCAAGTGACCTGTCCGAGTGGATTGTTAACCCTGAAACCGGACCCGGCTGGACACCCCTGACCAGTGGTGCCATTGACCTTCATCCCCCAACCTATGGTTACAATGGAACGGTTATTTACCAGAATCTTAATGTCACGGGGGTGGGAGGGGCAACCCTTAATTTCCAGGCCCGGCTGATCACCACAACACCCACCCTTCCTTCCGGCAATACCATTGTTTTTTACCTGACCTTTGTGGACACGGGCAATGCTGTTTCCCGGGTTAAAATCCTTTCCCCTGATAATAGTGCCATCCCCATGGATCCCAGTGATCCCGGGTCTGTTTTTACAGCATCTTACACGGTCCCAGCCAATGTCCGGAAACTTGTCAAAATTGAAGTGGACAAGGAAAATTACGGACCTTTCGTTGTGGACGATATCTCGCTTATAACAGCGGCTGCCGTGACCATTGGCGATTTACCCCATATTTTAAGCCTGTCTTCTTCCACGGGTGATTACCAGTCCAGCCTGACCATAATGGGGACCGGCTTTGGCGCAACCTCTCCCGTGGTCAAGATCAGCGGAAGTGCCGCCGGTATAACCGTGACATCTGCGTCTGACACCAGTATTGTGGTGATGATCCAGGACCCTGCCCGGAGCGGCTCGGTCAGTGTCACTGCAGATTTTGTGGAGAGTAACATCAACCATTTGTTTGATGTCACTTCACCCAACTACACGGTGAATGGGTTGCAAAAAAAGCTCGTGGTTGTCAAGGGCCAGATCGCCGAGTTTGTTTACCGTCTTGATTTTCTCAACGGATTCACCACCCAGACGGGTGTCAATTTTACCATACAGGGCCTTCCCCCGGGAACGGGTGCAACCTTTCTGCCGATTCCCGTAAAGAACACGGGCGGTGTAGTGCTGAAAATCAATACCGCATCGCTTTCGGCTGGTGAGTATCCATTTACCATCCAGGCCACGGATGGCGTTGTCGCAACCCGTCAGGCATCCTGCAGTCTTAAAGTGGCAGCCATTAAGGACATCCGGTTTTCTGAAACCACCTGGGACTCTGGCAGCGGAACAAACATTATCACGTATCTGACCGACAAAACAATCTCAACCCAAGGCCAGATTACTTTGACCGTCGAAGCTGTCGACACGGATGGAACGATCTGGAGCACGTGGGGAAACGGCCCCTTAAGCTTACAGTCAGGCAACCCTGGTGTGGTCGGCGTCTATAACCGGGCATTCGGGCCTGAATTCTATGCCTTGCAGTCAGGATCATCTACCATCACCGCCACCACCACAGATGGCTACCAGGAAACTTTTGTCATAACCGTGTCAATCCCTTCTCCATCCGTAACATTGATTTCTCTGAGTCCCCAGTCTGTGTACAACACCAGAAAAGACCCTATTGTTTTCCAGGCTCAGGCGGATGGACCGTTGAGCTGGACCGGCTTTGATTCGTCCGGCATGATGGGATTTGATGCGGATTTTCTTGATAAAATCAATTATGCATTAGATTATTTATCATCTTCATCAACCTTTAATTTGATCAATACGCCATCAGATTTAGGTATGGTGCTGTTCAATACGTCAACTGGATCAAGCAAGCGGGTTCTTCCCCTTTATCTTGTGAATGATCCGTCTCTTTCAGAACTCAAGGGTGGTGTCCGACCTTTGGATGATGCATTTGCTGAGATGTTCACCCTTGAATTTTACGACCTGTCCAACGGAACCACCCCTGCTTTTACCCGGCAACTGTTTCTCATGCATGGCGATAAGAATTTTGATGTGGGCGGAATTACACCGGGGACATACAAATTGCGACTCCTGGATGGAGGGGATGCATTGATGCCCCAGTGGTATCCCAATGCAGATTCTTTTTCCAATGCGCTACCGGTAACCCTTACACCGGGCCTTACCGACAATATTTATTTTTTTAATACAGGATATCCCTCAATTTCCTTTGCAAGCTCGGTAAAAACCGGGGGCAATACTTATCCGTCAGTAGGAATCAGCGATGCCACCGTGCAGGTGGTTGAAAATTACACTGTCTATGCACAAACTTCTGCGGATGGTGATTTTCAGCTTTCCGGGATCAGAGCGGATCAAAATTTTGAATTGACCATCACCAAAAGCGGATTTACACCGGTCTACAGCGCAATATTCAACGCTAATGAAAATATTCAGACCCTTTTGCCATACAGCCTTTTCCCTGCAGGAACGCTTTCTACCTGGGGGAATACCACCGGTAACGGCATAATACGGGGCCGGGTAAGCCGATTGAATACTCCCGCGGATTACCTGGACGGTGCTATTGTGACCGCTGTTAATGCCGCTGATACCAATCAGACGTTTCCTACGACCTACCAGGATATGTCCGGTACTTTTGGCGGCTCGGCAACCTATGGTAACGGCATCTTTGCTGTTCTCAATGTCCCGGCCGACGTCACCGTGAAGCTGACGGTGACCAAAACAGGGTGGGGCTTTGATAAACCGTCATCCTGGGTCAAAGTTCGATCCGATGCCCTTTGCGAGACCTCTTTTTTTGGTACATCAGTGGATGAACCCGCCATTCGGAGTACCTTTGAATCTGCCATGGCTGCTTACGCAAATAATAGTCTTTCAGGGTTTATGGCTTTTGTTTCAACCGATTATCTGGATGACGGCATGACTCGCACTCAATTTGAGGCAGAGATCAGCCAGATGATCCAGGCCGGTGAAACCCTGGCCTATGTCATCCAGTCGGTTTCAGTCCAACCGGATCAGGCGGTGATGACACTTGTCTGGAACGGAGTGGAGTCTGATACGCTTTATTTCCGAAAAGAAGGCGCAAATTGGATGGTTTATGGCAATCAGCACAAGTATGAAATCATGGCATTTTCCGGTCATACCCAGACCGACAACTGGGTGGAAATCATTGTCGAGGACCCTGATAGCACGATTACATCCGTCAGTGTGACCGGCCCCGGGATCACCGGTTCCATCACCCTCAACTACGATGAAACCCACCATTCCTGGGTTTCATGGCCGACAACCGCGCCTTATACCAATTTCGGACCGGAATTCGGAACCAGTCAGCCGGCGCTGCCGCTGACGTACACACTGACCATTGTGGAAAACCAGGCGAGTACTACTGCCACTGCCACGGTGAATAATTTTGTGAATGTGTTTGCTGTGCCGTCGTATCCAGCAATCGGACAGGCCATATCAGACCTCCAGTCTTTTTCATGGACAGGGGTTGGCAGCGGTTTCAGGTACGGGGTTGAACTCAATGATTCTAACGGCGTAAGGCTCTTTGATATCCATGACATTACTGCGACATCGGTTGCATATACCGGCCAGCCACTTGTGCCCGGATCTTATTCCTACTTTCTTCAGGTTCGAGACAATGATGAAAATTTTTCTATGATAACCGTACCTTTTATAATTAAACCGTTTAATGGAGATATTAATTATGATGGGAATGTGACACTGGCTGATGCTATCATATCCTTAAAAGTGATGACTGGCATAAACCAGGACAACCTGTCTCTCATTGCAGAGTCTAATGGCGATGGGAAAATTGGAATTGCAGAGTCCTCGGATATCTTGCAAAAAGCCGGCATGGTGCAGCCGGGGTCTAATCCTGTCGGTATCTGGAACGGAACCATTTCAAACAGTTCCATTGGCGGATCCGGTACCATTGAAAACTGGGAGTTCAAACAGGATCTATCCATGAGCGGGAACTGGACGTTTAACCCGGGAAATGGCGTGGCTGTTTCACTGGCCGTTGGCGGTAATTATACCTATCCCAACAATCGGATAAATTTCACAACAGCAGGAACAGCCACCCTGTCGGGAACCGTTTCAGGGACAGCCGCATACACATTGACGGTGAAAGGACGTCTCAGTTCCGGCACAACGGCTTCTGGGACCTATGTCATTGCGTTTGATGAGCCTGGCTGGTCTGATAATAATGGAAACTGGTCGGTCACAAGAACACCTTAACCCGATATGTTAAACGGACCCGTTCTATAGATAAAAAAAGGGGGTGCTTTTAAAAAAAAGCACCCCCTTCCCATTGGGGTATGATTATACAACCGAAAACGGTCAGGAATTTTTTTTTCGAGTACTATTCGAATATATCAATATCTCCGGCACCGTGACGGATAATCTCCGGTATATCATCAATTAAAGAAACGACACTGGATGGTGCCCCGGGAACCGGGCCACCATCAATGACCACATCAATGATGTTGATAAAATAATCATGCAGCAGGGACGGGTCTTCAAAAACCTTGCCGTCCGGATGGGTGGCACTGGTGGAAATGATGGGGTGGCCGAGGGTACTGGCCAGTGCCAGGGCAATGGCATTGTTCGGCACCCTTATCCCGGCTGTTTTCCGTTTGGTCAGCATCATTTTCGGAACCAGTTTAGAGCCGGTTAGAACAAAGGTATAGGGACCCGGCAATAGCCGTTTCATGTTTCGGTAAGCGAAATTTGACACTTTGGCATATTTGGAAATATCCTTTAAATCAGGGCAGATAAAACTAAACGGTTTGTTTTTATCCCGTTGTTTAATCGAATAAATTTTTTCAATGGCTCGTTTGTTCATAATATCGCACCCAATGCCATAGACGGTATCGGTGGGATAGGCGATAATTCCGCCTTTTTGAATAATATCCACCACCCTTTCGATGGCCCTTTCCTGGGGATTGTACGGATTGATTTTCAGCAGCATGGGTTATTTTTTATCCTGTTTGTTGTGAATGATTCGTTCAAGCCTGTTCTTTTTTGAATGTCCTGGGTGACACAGCCTGATAATTGGCTGGGTCCGATAGTGAGGTGGATAAAAATTTTATTTTCCAGGTTCACGGTGTTCCCCCACATGATCTGTATCCGGTCCCTAAACTTTTTTTTTGTGCCATATTTTATTTTGATATATTCGAGTCTTTGGGTCAATGAGACGACTTTGTCGTGCAACACCCGTTTGTCGGAATAGTTAACAATTTCCGGTATGGTAACTGGAGAATCAAGTTCATAAGAATCCAAAATGACATGCTGGCGGATGATATCCCCGACTTCAGGATAGCCCAACTGGGTCAGTATCTGGCCGCCGGTTTCGGCATGGTTCTCTTTTGTTTCAAAACTTCTGGTTTTTGTTATGTCATGAAGCAGTGCCGAAGACCTTGCCAGGCGGATATCAAGATCGGCGTTTGCGTCTTTAAGGTTTTGACATAAAAATCGTGCTACATTGGAAACCATGATCGAGTGGTCGATAATATGATCCATCATTCCCATTTTTTCTATCAGCTCAAAACATTTTTTTTCAGAGGGTATATTCATCAATCAATCGCTTAATTGTTCAAAATAATAAAATTATATTGAAGTTATACCCCTTACTGATATGATAGAAAAGGATTTTTTTAAAGGTGGTGATACAATTTATGATGTTGAAAAAAATTATTTCAGGCGGACAAACCGGAGCGGACAGGGCAGCCCTTGATGTTGCCCTTAAATTTAATTTAGATCATGGTGGATGGATTTCAAAGGGGCGGAGAACTGAAGAAGGGCCATTACCCATGAAATATCAATTAAGGGAAATGGAATCAACCGATTACAGGGATCGTACAAAACAGAATATTATTGATTCTAATGGTACTGTCATTCTCTCCCGGGGAAATCTTTCCGGTGGATCAAAATTGACCCAGACGTTTGCAAAAGTACTTGGCAGACCAAATTGTTTTATTGACCTGTTAAAAACAGAGGAATTTGAGGCCTCCATTATTTTAAAATCGTTTATCCTGGAAAACGGGATTCAAATTTTGAATGTGGCAGGCCCCCGGCTGAGCCACCATCCCTGGATCTACACGGATGTAAAAACGGTTCTTGAGGTCACACTTTATCAACTTTTTTTGGATACCCGGCAGGACATGGTTATCCGTGACCACATTCCCGACGGACCGGTTAAAGCGGATTTTCCTCAAACACTGGAAGCGGCTTTTGATCTGCTGAGGGACAGCCTGCCGCTTAAGACCCGGATTTTTATTGCAAAATCCAGCCCCCGGCAGATCCCCATGCTTTATTTTACCCTGATGGAATATGTTAGACATCGCGTGGGATTTGATACTGAAAACAAAGCACTTTTACACGCGTGTTCTGACCGGATGCAGGTGGACACCTGTGACATTGAAGATGCTGTGATGGAAATTTTAAAACGGTTTAAACAAGATCTTGAAACAGATCATTTGTTGCGGGTGATGAAATGATTCCCATTCGAGATACCCAGCCATCCAATACTGTGCCGGTGGTGACGTATTCTCTCATGGGCATCCATTTGCTGGTGTTTTTGCTGCAGCTTCAAGTCGGATTAACGGATAACGTCTTTTTTTATCTTTACGGATTGGTTCCGGCGAAATATACCGTTCCCGAGGTATCCAGGCATTTTACAGTCATTAACCAGGTGTTTTCCCTTTTGTCGTATATGTTTTTACATGGCGGGTTTTTCCATTTTTTAGGAAATATGTGGTTCCTGTATGTTTTCGGGGATAATGTTGAAGAACATTTTGGTGCGTTAAGATTTCTCGGGTTTTATCTGATGTGCGGGATTATTTCCGGCGGGTGTCATTTTTTATTGAACCCTGTATCCATGGTCCCCACCATTGGCGCCAGTGGCGCCATTGCCGGTGTGATGGGGGCTTATTTTCTGCTGTTTCCAAAATCGCGGATTTTAACGGTTATCCCCATCATCATCATCCCCTGGTTTGTTGAAATTCCCGCATTTATTTTTCTGGGCATCTGGTTCTTAATCCAGTTTTTAAATGCAGCCGGCAGCAGTGCGGGATCGGGTATTGCCTGGTGGGCCCATATCGGTGGATTTGTGGCCGGCCTCCTATTGGTCAAGGTGAACGAAAAATTGCCGGAAACCGGCATCCGGAAGAAGATCCGTCCGTTTACCATGAAAAAGCATACCCCGAGACTTCAGATGATTGTGACATCCGGCAGCCCGGATAGCCTGGATCTTTACGGGAATATTGACATTACCTCCCTTGAAGCCATTACCGGTGCCAATAAAATGGTGACCATTCCCTGGGGATTTTATAAGCCCCTTTACAAGGTCAGAATTCCTCCCGGGGTGAAACAGGGAACCCGGTTACGGCTTTCAAATATGGGGAAATCCATTGCCGGGGGTGTCAAAGGAGACATGTATCTGGCGGTGAATATCAAAAATGCGATTTAAACGAATCATACCCATCAGTGTCTGGATTTGCCTGGGGCTTATCATTGCCTGTCTTTTTGTGTTCATCAATCTTCCCCAGATTGTGGCGTTACAGATTAAAAAAAGACTGCCGCCAGTTTTAAGTGCCAATGATGTTGGGTTTGATATACAGCGGTTAGGGGTTTCCACGGCCTTTATTTCCGGCATTGGTGTGGGCAAGGGCATCTTTATGGATTCAGTCCGCCTGGACTATCACATAAAAGGCCTGTCAACCGTTCATTTCCGCCAGGTTACCGTATCCGGCTTAACCCTGCATGCCAGCCTTGATGCCACCCATGGCATTGCCCTTCAGGGCGTGACCCTCCCCCCCCCATCAAAAGATCACACCAGCCAAACGGACCGGTCGTTTTTACCGTTTTTACCGGAAAAAATTGTCGTGCAGAATGCTAAAATAATTTTGCATGCAGAGAATGAAGACATTTTCATTCCTTTTGATGGGGTGTGCTTTATTCGTCCCAAGGGGGAAAAAATAAACGTTCAGGCCCAATGGTATCCATTTGGAGAGAAACTCAACACGGTTCTCACCTATGATATGAATAAAGGGGTTGAGTTTTTAAAGGTTGACGGCAAAGACTTTGATTTAGGGCATATTGAGCCATTTGTATCGAAAAAAATAAAAAATTTATACTTAAAAGGTCCTGTTGATTTTAATTTGGAATCTGCCTCACCCCTTCAGAAATGGACCTTGTATATCTCTCAAATCGGTTTTGTTCAACCGGTTGAGGCGGTTGTTAAACATGTGGTGACCACTGTTTTAATTGATCCCCGGAAAATAAGTGCCGCCGGCACCTTTGACATCTCCTGTTCCGTTCTGCCGGCAACCCCGATGGCGTATGACATGATCCTTGATTTGAAAAATGATCATGTGATTGACCTGACCCTTAACAGCAGAAAAATAGATGCCTATCAAATGGCCACTGCATCCCCCCTTGTTAATATCACAACGTCTCAATTCACGGCCCATTACAATGGGTCCGCTATCAAGGGGAAAGGAGAAATAACCGTTCGCTTGAAAGCGGGACAGGTTCAACACCCACAAGCGCAATTCTTTTTTGAAGAGACAACACTATCGTCGGATATCGGGTTGGATTTTTCCGATGATGGCAATGGGGTAACCGCAAATTTGATGCTGAGGGCAAACAAGGTCAAGATCACATCCGATTCAGTGACATCCTTCTTTCCTTTTGTCGGGGTATCGGGGGGAGTCTCGCTTGACAAAACCCATACGCCTTCCGGCAATATCTTAGTAACGGCTTCCAACGGGACTGTCACATCAACTGAATTTAAGACCAGTGCTTCCGGGATTCAAATTGAAGTCCCGATCCAATATCCCAGCACGGGGAAAAAGACATATGGCACCTATTCCATCCCGATCATTTCTTACAACAACCAGCATCACTTCGGTGCAACGGGCAGGGTTCTTCAAACAGATTCAAATACATTTCAGGTTACCGGAGGCATTACCTTGAAGGCGCTGCCGGATTTAACCGCCCACATCAATGCCACCATCGGATTTGACAAAGGATTTTTGGCCACCCTGGCGGTTTACACAAAACCGGTTAAACTAACGGATGCAGATATTGAAAAAGTGATCCCACAAATCATCCCAACCGCAGAAATCGATATGACGGCTTCTGTCAAAGGGTCGGCCACGTATCGCCGGCATCAATTAAACACCTCCCTGCAGGTGACCATCAATGATGGGACCCTGCATATGCCGGATATGGATTTCACTGCCGCCGGTATTAACACCCTAGTGGATCTGAATGACCTCCTGGTGATGGAGAGTGTCCCAGGTCAGCGGTTAACCATTGATTCAATTGACGTGAATAAAATAAAGATCACGGATATAAATGTTCGATTCAGCCTGGAAGATGCCCGGTTTCTTCTCCTTGAAAATATACGGTTCAAATGGTGTAATGGCCTTGTTTCTTCAGAGTCCATCCGGATACCCCAGGAGAATAACGCGTATGCGTTAACCCTTTATTGCGACCGGTTGGAATTAACCCAGCTTTTAAAACAGATGGGGGCATTCAATGCCCAGGGCAGCGGCACATTGAACGGTCGTATTCCCGTTATTTATTCAGATGGGAATCTCTCCTTTGACAACGGGTTTTTGTTTTCAACGCCGGGCAGTGGTGGGAAAGTCATGATTCAGAACACCGACAGGATAACGGCAGGTATTCCCATGAACAGTCCGCAGTTTACCCAACTTGATCTGGCCCAGGAGGCATTGAAGGATTTTGATTATAACTGGGCAAAACTCGTCTTTAACACGTTTGAAGACACGCTGTCGGTCAATATGGAATTAGATGGGAAACCGTCGAATCTTCTACCCTTTGCGTATAAAAAAGACCTGGGGGGGTTTGTCAGGGTGGATGCGTCAAGTCCTGGATCCCGTTTTCAGGGGATTAAACTGGATGTAAATTTAAAACTTCCCTTTAATGACGTGATGAAATTTGGTAGTAAGTTAAATTCAATTTTAAAGTAAAAAAGGAGAGTGTATGGTCAAAAATATGTTGTTCATGGCAGTGTTCCTTGCCCTTTTTATGGTCGCAGGATGTCAGTCAAGCCATCAAGTTGAACTGAAACCTGTTGAAATAAAGCCCATCCACATTACCATTGATGTGAATGTTAAAGTTGAAAAAGCCCTTGATGACTTTTTTGATGATCTTGAAGCTGCTGAAAACAAAATAAAAAAATAATAGGAGAACACATGAATATTCGTACATTATTCAAAATAACGCTTTTATTGATCGTCTGTTTGATGGTGACGGCCCACGCTGCCCTTGCCGACGGAATTAAAGAGAGAATGCGGGATCGGCTTCCGGCAATTGCAGATTTGAAGGCAAAAGGCATTATTGGAGAAGATAACAGCGGGTATCTGGGTTATGTGACCCAGACCCGGGTTCAGGAAGATGTGATTGCCGCTGAAAATAAAGATAGAAATGCCATTTATGCGCATTTCGCCAAACAGCAGAACACCACGCTGCAACTGGTTGAAAAAATTCAAGCCCAACGAAAAGCCGAAAAGGCATTGCCGGGAGAATTTTTCCAGCATCCGGATGGCTCGTGGCATAAAAAGTAAGGTTGTTTGATTGACATCGATTTGCCCTGTTTTCACTGATGAATCGCTGAAAATAAAGCGGTTTTGATCATGGCTGAAAAAATGCGATCTGTGCGGTTAGCCATTAGCGGTTAGCCTTTTTATATGAAAGTAGTGCGTTATGAGTATTGAGTAGTGAGAAATTATGCCTCCTCAATACTCAATACTCACCTCTCATAACTTTCATGTTCTGTTGTGCCCGTCAGGGCATGGATGTTATTTAAAAAGATACCCCGAGGCGGAAGATGAATTCAACCACAGGGTCATCATTGGTGTTGTCCGCATAATCCGGAACAACATAACCGACACCACCGGAAAGCATTACCGCCGGCATCCAGGCATAATCAACATTGCCGATGGCATAGAGGTTGCTGTCCAGATTGTCGTTGTCATTGGGTTCAGCATACCCCAGTTTTGCATAAAAGGTTAACTCTTCCGTGGCTGCGAACTGGATATCCCCCACAATACCGAGAGCCCCTTTTCCGTTACCGGACACATCAAAGATACCCGTGTTGTTGCCATAATTCCCATTATCAGCACCCAATGCACCCGCAAAATCCAGCGCGGCAAAGACCCCATCGTCCTGGATGCTGGTTATCTGGGTTTCCTTTGCATCCACACCGTCGGCCCAGAGTACGGTGACGCCCCCTTTGATGGTTTCAGTCAAAGCCACGTCTAAAGCCGCGTGGAACTGGGTGCCTTTATAATCCGTTGCAGCGCCGTCATCACCACTGAAAACAGCCCCTTCAGCACTGACGGTCATGTTGCTGCCCATGGGCGCAATGATGTGGGCCGCATATCCATTGGTGGTGAAATCCCGGGCCAGACCAGCTGAATCAGACCTTGATTTCAGCATGGCGTAGGACAGTCCCCCGGAAAACGCATCGGTTGCATAGAGAACGCTTGCACCGTATATGTCATCATCGTCATTGGGGTTGTTGTCCGTGATGGTGTCCCCGGTGACCCCACCCTCAGATTCTTTAGAATACAGCAGTTTAAGGGTGAACGGACTGAGCGCAATATCCGCCTGAATTCCTTGAAACTGGTCACTCCAGAGCGTTCCAAGGCCCCATTCACCGGCCTGCTGGCCTACTTTTAACGTCAGGGGGCCTTGTTTGATGGTGACAAAGGCACGGTCCACCATGAGGGTGTCACTACCCTGATCCGGACGGTAGTCATCCCCCCAGGTGAATTCTGCAAAGTCACCCCGGAGCTGGGCCTTGACATTATCATTAATGTCCCATTTCAAGGCAAGTCTGAGCCGCTGGTCAAAATAATGGGATGTTGGCGTGTTGCCGCCTGGATCTTCACTGATTGCCAGGGCACGGTAAGAGCCGCCGGCAGAAAAGTCAGCAGCTGCTGCCGGCAAAACGGCAGCTGCTGCGATCACCATAATTGCAAATACAAATCTTAATGGTTTCATTTTTTTCCCTTTTTTTTAAAAAAATATGTATCTTCATTTTTCGTGTTGATGGACCTCATGTTCATCAACATGATGGTGAGAGTTGAGCAAGGAGCATGCCATCCGGTTGATTATCAAATCACGAGGGGTATCCGGGAAACCTTAAACCCGCTGTTGGGAATCAAATGACGGTTTATTTGTTTTTTTCAGGTTGGAAATGAACGGGTTTTATTGACAGTCTCTGAAGAAAAATCAATACGATGTTGACCCAAAAAAGAACACTTTTGATATCAATAGTGTTTTAATATAGGACACTGTTTCGGGTTTATTATCCGGCCTGACCCCTTCCATTAAAGCGGAAGACCGAAAGGTGAGATTTTAAATTGGGGAAATACCATATTGTTTGAGTTTTCTATACAGGCTGCTTCGGGAAATATTTAGTGTTTTGGCTGTTTTGGCTTTGTTGTTATCAAATTTAATCAAATAGTTTTGAATCAACTGTGCTTCCGCTTTTGCCCGGGTGGGAGATTCTTCCCACATGGAGATCGCATTTGAAGAACCGGTTTCGAGCAATTCAGGGGGCAGCAAATCACAGGTGACAATCGGTGATATTGCCAGATTGATGGCCCGTTCAATAATATTGGAGAGCTCTCTGACATTCCCGGGCCAGTTATGGTTTATCAATATGTCCATTACCTTGGGATCAATTTTTCGGATATCTTTACCAAATCGTTTGCTGATATTTTTCAAAAGGGATGTTGCCAGGAGTGGTATGTCCTCTTTTCTCTCCCTGAGGGGGGGGATATTAATGGTGATGACCCCGATTCGATAGAACAGGTCATGACGGAAATTATTGTTTTTTATCTCTTCAATAATACTTTTATTTGTCGCGCAGATCACGCGCACATCAAATGGGATACGGTCTGTGCCCCCCAGCCGGATGACCTCTTTTTCCTCTAAAACCCTCAATAATGACGCTTGCAGGTCCAGGGGGGCTTCGCCTATTTCATCTAAAAAAATAGTGCCCCGGTCCGCCAATTCAAATTTACCCGGGTTCCCCTTTTTTCGAGCACCCGTAAAAGCGCCCTCATCATACCCGAATAATTCACTGGAGAGCAGTTCCCGGGGTAAGGCCGCACAGTTAATGGCAAAGAAGGTTTCCCGCTTTCTCTGGCTGGCATTATGAATGGCCTGGGCGAAAAGATCTTTGCCCACCCCGCTTTCCCCTAATAATAAGACGCTGGAATCTGATTTCGCTGACAGTTTGGCTTGGTTGATGGCATATTTAAACCGGCTGCTTTCTCCAATAATGTTGTCAAAGATGATATTGGCTTTTGATTTAATGATTTTGCGCACAAGGGGATGCATTTTGATCATGACAATCACATGCCCTTCTATTTGTTCGCTGGTTTGTTTTTTAAAAGGGGTAATATTGACAATGAATTTTTTTCTCTGTCCTTCGGGTGTGATCCAGGTGATCGTTTCGCCATAAATGCGTTTATGCGTCGATATCATGGGCATCAGGTGGGGGTTGTTGTGACGAACAAATTTTTTAAAATTAAAATTGTCTTTTGTGTCAATCCCCAGCAATAGGCGACCTTGTTCATTGATTTGAACAATTTGTCCGGCCATATCTATGGCAATTAAGCACCCTCTGATGGATTCAATAATGGCCTTTTTGAGTAAATTTGATGCTTCTGTCTGCCGGTAAAGCGTTGACAGCTCTAATTTGCGTTCAATGCCCCTGGTCGTTGTCTGCACCGCCCCTAATGAATGCCGGTTCAACTGGTTGTAAGGGCCGGTTAGATTGAGAACGCCGAGAATCTCACCGTTGGTATCATGAATCGGTGCCCCGGAGCTGGAACAAAGGCAGGCGCAGCGGCAATACTGTTCATGTCCGGACATGTAAATGGGGCGATCAAGTGCCAATACGGTTCCAATGGTGTTTGTCCCCATGATTTTTTCGGACCAGTCTGCCCCCTCAATAAAATTGCCATGGGCGGTGAAATCCAGGGCTTCCCGGGAACCGATTTTTTCTAATATGATCCCAGTTTTATCTGCTAATGTAAAGCAACAGCCGCGTTCTTTCGTGATTTCCCGCAAGTCATATATCGCGGGAAGTACGTTGTCGATCAACTTTTTATTTGCCTGCCTGCGACGGGTCATTTGTCGTTCATCCAGCAGGACGGTGTTCTCTTGTTTGTATGGATCAACATTGTATTTTTTGCTTCGTTTCCACGACGCACGAACAAAATCCTGGACCTGCCCATCATACCCTTTGGTTGAATCCCTGGCCGTTTCCCAATGCCCTTGTGTCGTGGTTTTATCTGGCATGTCCTGCATCTTCGTTTTCCTTGTGGCGGTTTTTGTAAGGTCCATGTTAAAATAGAATTCCTGGGGATGCTTGTCAAGATAACGAACACATTTGGACTATTCTGATACAGTTTGTCGAACACTGTCAGGCGTGGAGGGGGGGGAATTTAGATCCATCCAGTCCAACACGACAGCGGATCGTTTTGATCGCCGGCAGTTGATTGGACCGGATGGATGGTATGGGTATCGCGTTATTTTTTTTTTGATTTCAATTCAGGAAAATCCCAGTAAAAATATTCGTTGGGGGTTGATTCGGTTTGGTCCTCCTGTCGTGAGATTTCCTGTTCCCTGAGTTCGATTCTCCTGATTTTACCACTGATCGTCTTGGGCACTTCTCGGACAAATTCAATGATCCTGGGGATCTTGAATTTGGCCAGGATGGAAATGGTGTGTTGAAACAGCTCCAGGGCAAGTTCCCGGGTGGGTTCAAATTCATGATTCAGGATGACATAGGCTTTAACCAATTGGTGTCTGTTGGGATCCGGTTTCCCAATGACCGCTGCTTCACCCACCGCAGGGTGCTCCACCAGGGCGCTTTCCACCTCAAAGGGTCCCACGCGAAAATCCGAAGACTTGATCACATCGTCGGCCCGGCCCACAAACCACCAATACCCATCTGTATCAAAGGATGCGCGATCCCCGGTATAATAATAATCGTCAATAAACACGAGCTTCATCTTTTCAGGGCTGCCGATATATTCTGTAAACAGGCCTTTGGATTTGAATTTGTCCAGTTTTACAACAATATGACCGGGTTCATCCGGGGTGGTAATTTCATTCCCGTCATCATCAACCAAGGCAACATCATACATGAACGAGGGGTACCCAAAGGACCCATTGCGCATTTTACCGGTCATCCAGGGAGGATTTCCAATCATTGCCGTGGATTCGGTCTGTCCGTAAAAATCACGGATTTCAGTGCCGGTGAATTTTTTCCACTGATTGATGACCTCGGGATTGAGGGGTTCGCCGGCACTGATGGACTGGCGCAGACAGGACAGATCATATGCGGACACGTCCATATTAATGAACATCCGCCAGGCCGTGGGCGGTGCACAGAACGTGCTGACCTTGTTTGCTGCAATGGCTTCCAGGTAAAGGTTTCCGTTAAGGGTTGTAAAATTAAACCCCGTTGCCGTGGCACCCACGTTCAAGGGTGCAAAAAAACTGCTCCATGCCCATTTGGCCCATCCCGGTGCACTGAGGTTATGGTGGATATCGTCCGGTTTAATACCGATCATTACGGTTGTGGACAAGTGCCCTAACGGATATGAGGTGGCACTGTGTCCCACCCGCTTGGGAAGTCCGGTTGTTCCGGATGTAAAGAAACAGAACAACAGGTCATGGGATCGAGTTTTGGCCGCCCGGGCAATGGGGGATTGTTTTTCAATGTCGGCATAACTGGTCCATCCGGGTTTGGTGCCCAGTACAATTTTTGTCTTCGGGGTAATGCCGGTGGCACTCAAGGCCTCGTCCATTAGATCCGTAAACGACTGATCCGACAGGATGATATCCGGCTCATAGGTTTCAAACCGGTACTGCAGCTCTCTCATGGTCATGCTGGTGGCCGTGGGCACGGATACCAGCCCGCCTTTTATGCCGGCATAGGTTGCAAACCAGGTTTCCGGGACAATGGGTACCATCATGTACAGATTGTCGCCTTTTTCTACGCCGGCCCCTCGAAGGTGGTTCAGGCATTTGTTTCCGTTTGCGGATAATTGGCTGTAGGTATAGCGGCGCGTCTCTCGGGTGGCAATATCCGTCCAGAGCAGTGCCAGGTTTTCCCCTCGTTCCTTTACATGTATATTTTCAAAAACTTCTTCAACCCAGTTGAAGTATTCGGGCAGTTCCATGACATTCAATCGTTCAAAGAACGTTTTAGCCGCCTTTTCTTTTCGTTCATCATCAACCATCTGGTTGAGTTCCATGACCTCTCGGTAAATTTTTTCCATATCCATAAATAAATTCCTGCAATATTGTTTGTGTCTGAATCGGTTTAAAATATGCTGCTGCTTATATCATTTTTTTAACATTTTTCAAAGATTGTATTCAGCAAATTTATATGTCCCCGGATGTTCCTGTTCCATTGGGAGAAATCTCAGGTTTTTATTTTAATGATTGACAATTAACGGTTGAAACGGTAATAAAAATTAATCTCAGGCAGAAGCTTGAACCCAACTGACAATTTTTTTAATAGACACTATAAACCACGAAGGTTGATTTATCGGTAAAATATTCCGATGCCTTTGTGGTTTTTTATTTTTAGGAGAAGCAAAATGAGAGTTTTTCGGCTGATTTGTCCGGTTGTTTTAATCGTCTTTTTTTCTTTTGGCGTGTCATTTGCCCATTTCGGGATGGTGATCCCTTCAGACAATATGGTCATGCAGGACGATTCGAAAAAAATAGGTCTTCACCTGTCTTTTTCCCATCCGTTTGAAGGGGTGGGTATGCCACTTGTCAAACCGAAAGGGTTTTGGGTGGTCAAAAAAGGGAAGCAGCAGGCGTTGAACGGAACGCTCAAAAAAATCAAGATCATGGATCATACCGCCTGGAAGGCTGAATATACCATCAAAAGACCCGGGGCATATACCTTTGTCATGGAACCTGTACCGTATTGGGAACCGGCTGAGGATTGTTTTATTATCCATTATACAAAAACGGTGGTGGCAGCATTCGGCGACGACGAGGGGTGGGACACTGAACTGGGGTTAAAAACGGAAATTGTTCCCTTGTCTAAACCCTTTGGCCTGTATGCGGGAAACGTTTTCCAGGGAATCGTTAAACTGGATGGAAACGCCGTGCCCTATGCCGAGGTAGAAGTGGAATATTTTAACCGGGAGAAAAAAGTCCAGGCCCCCTCTGATTATATGATCACCCAGACCGTGAAGGCGGATGGAAATGGGGTATTTACCTATGCCGCGCCGGTTGCGGGCTGGTGGGGATTTGCCGCTTTAAACACATCGGATCAAAAGATGATGCAGGCCAATGAAGAAAAGGATATTGAGTTGGGGGCTGTGTTATGGGTAAAGTTTGAGAATTGGCAGGAAAAATAACATGCATATTTCAGAAGGCGTTCTTTCCGGTCCGGTATTGGCTGCCGGGGCCGTTATTGCCGTTGCCGGGACCAGTCTGGGGTTAAAAAAGATTGAATATGATCGCATTGTTCATGTGGCTATCCTGGCCTCTGCATTTTTTGTGGCATCCCTGATCCATGTGAACATCGGACCGGCAAGCGTCCATCTGATTTTGAACGGCATTGTGGGATTGCTGCTGGGTGTTGCCGCCTTTCCGGCTATCCTGACGGCATTGCTGCTCCAGTCGGTGTTTTTTCAATACGGCGGCCTGACAGCACTGGGGGTGAATGTGGTGGTGATGGCGGTTCCGGCAGTACTCTCCCACTACCTGTTTTTGCCGTTGCTGGGAAAATCATCCACACTGAACTTTACAGCAGGGTTCCTGGCAGGACTGTTTTCCATATTGTTTTCTTCCCTGTTGCTGGGGGCAGCCTTGTGGTTCACGAACCACAATTTTTTTGAAACCAGTTTTGCCATTATTATGGCCCATATCCCTGTCATGATCATTGAAGGCATTATCACCGGCTTCTGTGTGACATTTTTTTTAAAAGTTTACCCTGAAATTATACCGTTGAGGAAAAAATGAACATACAAAAAATACTTTTTTTAGTCGTCATTTTAGCCATCATTCCCGCCGGCCCTGCCGTTGCCCACAAGGTAATTATTTTTGCATGGGTGGAAGATGGTATGATCCATACGGAAAGCAGTTTTGGTTCAAAAAGAAAGGCCCAGAATTGTGCCATAACGGTTGTTGATGAGCAAGGCCAAGTGGTGCATACCGGTCAAACAGACCTGGACGGAAACCATTCGTTTGCTATCCCTGAAAACACGGATTCAGATCTTATCTTAACCCTTGATGCCGGCATAGGGCATCAAGCCCAATGGAAAATTCCTAAAAAAGAACTGATAACCCTTCCTTCGGTCAAGGATATCCAGACCGCCATGAAGAAAAAAGAATCCCTGGAACAGGGCCCGTCTGTTTATAAAATAATCGGTGGTATTGGTATTATTTTTCTGCTGGCCCTGGGTGTAAAATTTTTAAAAAGGAAACCATCCTGAAATGATAGAAGAAAAATTTGCATCCGGTCAGTCTTTAATTCATCAACTGGATCCTAAAATACGCATCCTGACATCCATTGTTTTGTCCGTTGCCACAGCCCTGTGTGATCATCTATATCTTGCCGGAATTTATTTTTTAATTTCCATTGGGTTAATCCTCATGGCCGGATTGAATGGGATGGATGTTTTGAAACGGTTAAAACCGCTTTTCTGGTTTTTACTGATGATCTGGATCATTCTGCCATTAAGCTTTGACGGAGAAACCATGGTCCGGTTGTATGGCCTGAAACTGACAGCACCCGGTGTCATCTTGTGCTGCAAAATTACCATTAAATCCATTACCATACTGCTGATATTTACGGCCCTTATTGCCACAATGACCATTGCATCCCTTGGAAACGGGCTCCATAGGATTCATGTCCCGGATAAAATGGTATTTCTCCTGCTGATGTCCTACCGCTATATATCGGTCATTGAATCAGAATATAAACGGCTTTTGCGGGCAGCAAAATTTCGGGGATTTACCCCGAAGACCAACCTGCATTCGTATAAAACCTATGCCTATCTGGCAGGGATGCTCTTTGTCAGGGCGTCGGTCAGAGCCGAAAGGGTCTACCAGGCCATGCTGTGCCGTGGATTCAATCAAAAATTTCATACCCTTGACGTTTACCCGTCAAATAGATTAAACTCAAAATTTTTAACCGGCATATCTGTGGCAAGTTTAAGCCTTGTCATTATTGAAATTTTTTGGGTTTAACAGTGAACAACATTTCCAGTATCATCAAGTTAAAAGACATTACTTATTTTTATCCGGGCTCAACGAAAAAGGTTCTGGACCACCTGGACCTTGAAATCAACCCGGGCGACCGGATTGGTATGATGGCACCCAACGGGTCCGGTAAAACCACGTTGCTGCATACGATCATGGGGCTGTGCAAACCCGCATCGGGAACCATCGCCATATTTGGGAAGGTATTAACACAGGAACGGGATTTTTTGCCGGTTCGTTCTAAAATCGGTTTATTGTTCCAGGATTCGGATGATCAGTTGTTCTGTCCCACCGTACTGGACGATGTGGCCTTTGGACCATTGAACCTTGGATTTTCCCAGAAGGATGCCGGTGATATCGCTAGAAATACCCTTGAAAAACTGGGGATACTCTCTTTTGAACACAGCATCACCCACCGATTGTCCGGCGGGCAGAAACGGTTGGTCGCCCTGGCGGCCGTGCTTGCCATGGCGCCTGAAGTTTTATTGCTGGACGAACCCACTGCGGGTCTGGACAACACGGTTAAGAATACATTAATCCATATCCTCAATGGTCTGGATATTTCTTACTTTGTGATTTCCCATGAATTTGATTTTGTCAAAGCCGTGACAGATAAAATATATTCCATGGAGAATGGCCGGATTTTAACCGATAATGACATCCACATTCATCGCCATGAGCATGTTCACAAATACGGAAAACAACCCCACAGTCACAAATAATATATAAATTTGATAGTATGGGAATTTGCATTTAGCCGTTAGCTTTCAGCTTTTCAGCTAATGGCTAAATGCTCGCGCGATAGCGCGCTAAGTTCAAATCGTCATGGATCAGACGTTCGGTAATAGAGCGGCAAGTTCTTTTTGAATGCAATAATAAATGTCTTCATCACTGCCGTAAATATCAATGACATCTTTGTGATTAATGAGTGTCTCCACGATAAAGGCTGTCAGGTATAAACTGGCAATGTTGGGATTTGAGACAAGGGTCCGCAACGGCGCAATCATGTAATCAATATCAAAGTCTTCTGCTTTGCACAGCGCATCCAGGCACCTGGCGATCTGATTTTCAATGCTGGATTTTGAGACAGTTTCAACCAGGCCTGCCTCAATGAGTTTCATGGAGACTTTATTGCTAAAGGCATCTATGTTATCCCGGATGGCACTGATGGTTCGGATTCTTTCCCGTTCTTTAGAGGATTCTATTTTTGAAAGAAGCTTTGCTTCCCTGTTACCGGTATAAAAAATTTTAGCCATAAACGTATCCTTAAAATATCAAAAATTATAAAATATCAATCTGTAACTATATAATAAAAACAGGTTTTTTTTCAAGCTTAAAATCAGATATCTTCGATAATTATCTGGGCAGCACTGGGTTTGAATTTGTTGATTTTGAGTTTAAAGGCAATTTTGGGGTAATACTCCGGCAGATTATCCGGATCCGTGATGTTAAAATGAAAGGCTTCAACCCGATGGTGGGAAATGGAATCGGCTTTTTCAAGAATCATTTTTCGGTGGCTGTTTCCAATGACATGGGAAGAGACCACACGGATATCTTCGCACAGGAAAACCGGTTCCGGATTGGCGATCCCAAATGGTCTTAGCTGGTTCATTTCTTTGGCCAGATTGAAATTGATATCTTCAAAATCAAGAATGTCATCAATGACCTGGGCTTTTTGAAAATCTTTTTCCGTATAAACATTTTCCATATGCCGGTTCAACCGTTGACATAGTGCGTGTAAATTGTCCTTTTTCACCGTCAGGCCCGAGGCCATGGCATGACCACCAAATTTTACAAGCAATGCTTCGCTGTCCAGGAGGGCCTTATGGATATTGATGTTATTGATACTTCGACCGGATCCAACGGCCTGGTCCCCGGCGCTGGACAATAAAATGACCGGGCAATAGTATTTTCTTGATAGTTTTGATGCCGCGATTCCCAAGACACTGGGGTTCCATTTGTCATCCCATAAAAACAGCAGTTTGCTGCTTAACAATTCCGGGTTTTTTAACAGCCGGTGTTCTATGGTAAAGACGATGTCCTGCTCGATTTTCTGCCGTTTCATATTCAACTGATCCAGAAGAGATGCGGTCTTTTCCGTATTCACAATATCGGTATCCGTGAGCTGTGACACACAGATCCGGGCATGGGCGATCCTGCCGGCGGCATTGATTCTCGGGACAAGTTTAAATGAAATATCATCTGAATCAATCTTTTTAAGGTCAACCCGGGAAATGTCAGCAAGGGATTTTAATCCAAGCCGGGTTCCCTGTTTTATCCGTTTAAGCCCTGCAATACAAAACACACGGTTTTCATGGATCAACGGCACCATATCTCCGATACTGCCGATGGCAAACAGATCCAGATAATCCAGGAGATTGGGTTCCTTGAGATTCTCCCAGAAGCCGCGTTCCCTGAAGGATTTTCTAAGGGCCATGACAAGAAAAAAAGCCACCCCCACGCCGGCAAGATGGTCTAAACCGGACCTGCAGTCTTTCCTTTTCGGGTCGATGACGGCCAGGGCCGGGGGCAGGGTGTTCCCGGGTTCATGGTGGTCGGTGATGATGACGTCAATATCTTCCAGGCTGGCCTGGGTGATGGCCTCATGGCTACTGACGCCACAGTCCACTGTAATGATCAGATCAATATCCTGATCCAGGGCCATTTGAATATGATCCTTCTGAAGGCTGTAGCCCTCTTTTATGCGATGGGGGATATACCAGGATACATCGGCGTTGCAATATTCAAAAAAATCACTGAGCAGGGCCGTAGAGGTCACCCCATCCGCATCAAAATCACCAAAAACAAGAATTTTTTCCTTGTTTTCAACCGCGGTAAAAATACGTTCCACTGCCTTGTCCATATCCTTTAAAAGAAAAGGATCGGTGAGGTTATTAAAATCTGGATTTAAAAAGGAGCGGGCATCTTCTACCGTTGCAATCCCCCTGGTTGACAGCAGTTTTGCCAAAATAGGATGGCAGTCCAATCCTTTGGTTAACCGGTCAATGGTTTCCTGATCCGGCTCAACATATGTCAGTAGGGTATTCATATCAATATAAAAAATGTATATAAGTAAACCTTCAGAAAGTCAAATTGCATCTGCTGATTCTTTCCTTTCTTTGCTGAGGGAGTTTTTAATTGTTTGAACTTTTTAACAATGGTGATATAATAACAGGTTTTAAACAAAGATATAACTGGAAACCATATGCGAACGGTTCATAAAGAATATCGGGTGGATAAAACCAAAATCGGATTCATCCGGTTTATTTTTGAGGCCCATGAAGGGGTCGCAATTGCCACCACCCTGGATGCTAAAACGGGTCATATCAGGCTTGCCATTGCACCGGAGCGGTTGGAAACTGCCCAGATGATCATTGAAGACTTAAAAAGGGATTTTATGTTTGATGAAGTATAGCGGATATGCTTATATATATACCATTGGCTGCCAGATGAATGTTTACGATTCTGAAAAACTGGGGTTGATTCTGAATTCATATGGATTTGAAAGAACCGACGATGTGCATAAAGCTGATATTGTGGTCTGCAATACCTGCTCGATCCGGCACAAGGCTGAAGAAAAAGCCTTCAGTTTTTTGGGCAGGTTCGCCAAAATTAAAAAGAAAAAGCCCGGTTTGATTGTCGTCATGGCCGGGTGTGTGGCACAACAGGAGGGTGAACGAGCATTTGTACGGCTTCCCTATCTTGATATTGTTCTGGGTACCCAGGCCTTTTCAAGGTTTGGGCAGCATATTGATGCGATTAAATCCGGTCAACGAAGAGTGGTGGATACACGAGATGCCCCCATGATTTATGAAGCCCTGCCCGAGACCGCCTGTATGGATGAAAATAAAATTTCCAGATTTGTCACGATTATGCAGGGATGTGAGAATTTTTGTACCTATTGTGTGGTGCCCTATGTCCGGGGCCGGGAAAGAAGCCGTACCCCGGAAAAAATTGTCCAGGAGATTCGCCTGCTGGCCGAATCCGGTGTCAAGGAAGTGACCCTTTTGGGCCAGAATGTGAATTCCTACGGGCAGAAAGAAGGGGAGATTTCCTTTCCTGAGCTTTTGTTCCGGGTCAATGACATCAACGGCATCCAACGGATACGATTTGCCACGTCCCATCCCAAAGACCTTTCCGTGGACCTGATGGTTGCCATCCGGGACCTGGATAAAGTGTGCAACCACCTGCATCTGCCGGTACAGTCCGGATCAAATCATATCCTTCGCAAGATGAACCGGGGATATACCCGGGAAACATACCTTGACCGGATTTTTAATTTGAAAAAACACTGCCCTGATATTGCGCTTTCAACGGATATCATCGTTGGTTTTCCCTCGGAAACCCGGGAAGATTTTAATGACACCCTGGATCTGTTGCGAGAGATTGAATTTGATTCCCTGTATGCCTTTGCGTATTCGGATCGATCCTCCGCACCTGCAGCCAGGTTTCCTCACCAGGTTGATGAGACGGAAAAACGGGACAGGTTAAACCATTTATTGGAAATACAGGAACGCTATACAGAACAAAAAAACACAGGCCTGGTTGGGAAAACCCTGGACGTCCTTGTTGAGGGGACGAGTGAAAAAAAACGAGAAGGATTTGATCCCGTCCAAGAACATATGGAACAGATGACCGGAAGAAGTGAGTCCAATAAAGTGGTGCATTTCCCATCCGACCAAGCCAATATAGGCGATATGATTAAAATTAGAATTAAAAATGCATATCCCCATTCATTGTGGGGGTATCCTCTGGAGCTTGAGACCAAATGAAAAATAAATCTGTTAAGATCGGACCCAATACGCTTTGCCCCTGCGGAAGCGGTAAAAAATATAAAAATTGTTGTCGCAACAAAAAAATAGAAGTCAGCATTAAAGAAGAATACAAACGCCGATATGACATCCATTTGAAAGACCCGGATCAGATCCAGGGCATTAGAAAATGTGGTGACCTGCTCATATCCATTCTCAACAAGGTTGAGCAGATGATCAAACCCGGGCTCAAGACAGACGATATTAATACGTTTGTTCATGAAGAAACCATCAAGGCCGGTGCGGTTCCGGCACCATTACATTACAAGGGCTTTCCGAAAAGTGTCTGTGTGTCGGTCAATGATGTCATCTGTCACGGCATACCCGGTGATCGTGTGTTAACGGATGGGGATATTGTCAATGTGGATATTACCCCCATCCTTGATGGGTATTATGCCGATGCCAGCAAAACGTTTTTCGTGGGAACACCCACTGAACAAGGAAAAAAAATTGTCAGCGTGGCGTCTGAATCCTTAAAAAGAGGGATTGAGGTCATGGCCCCGGGGGTAACATTGGGGGATATCGGCTATGCCATTCAAAGCTATGCAGAGTCCCAGGGATGTTCTGTGGTTAGAGAGTTTGTCGGCCATGGCGTGGGCATTGATTTCCATGAGCAACCCCAGGTGCTCCATTTCGGCACCAGAGGGAAAGGCATTCCCCTGGCTCCCGGCATGGTGATCACCATTGAGCCCATGATCAACCTGGGTAAAAGAGATCTCCATGTACTGGAAGATCGGTGGACCGCGGTCACCAATGACGGGTCCTTGTCTGCACAGTTTGAGCAGACCCTGCTGGTCACGGAAACAGGATGGGAAAGTTTGACCCCTTATGCCCTTTAACCGCCGGCAAAGGGGGCGGTTTGATCCTGTTATGTGAGACCGGCAAGGGGAAGGGCTGTTATTCTTTCAATAAACTGCCGTGTCAAACCCCTATCGGTCATATGGGTATAAATCTCTCCATTGGGCAGGCTCCCCCGGATGTTTCCATCCTGCAAAAACCATTGGAGCAATTTTCGGGACAGGGCCTGCCGGTCAGAAGACAGGGGGGGCAGTAAATCAGGAAAGGGTTTTGGTTCCGGAAGACCGCCTTGGGTATCTTTCAGGTGCTTCATGAAATTAAGGATTCTTGAAAGCCTTAGCAGGGTTGCCGCTTCTATCCTTGAGGTGGTATCATCCAATGGCAGTGCGCTGGACCGCATCAGGTCAAAGGTTTTGGGTAAAATGGCTTTGTCCTTGCAAACTTGATAGTCCAGACTCCCGGGGGCCGGATAATAAACGGACAAGCCAACCAGGGTTCTTTTTTGTGCCAGGTATAACAGATCTTCCAGGGAACTTTGTGCGGTCTGCCCGGGTGCGGCGGCAATAATATAGGAGACGCATTCCAGGTTATATTTTTGGGCAAGGGCCAGTGCGGTTTCAAACGCGGCTCTCACATCCCGCCGGTGGAATTTTTTCAATTGTGTTTTTGATGTCGACCCTAGAGAAAGGTTGAGGGTTTTAAACCCTGCAGCCTTCATCAAGGAGACAATATCTTCATCAATGGCCGGGGGGTACAAACCGTTCATGGCCCGAAGTTCCACCGGTTTATCCGCAAATAAATGGGTTATTTTTGAGAAAAGCCGGGTAAACCATTGCTTGTTCAAACAAAGATTTTCATCTTCAAAATCTACAAATCCAATGTCCTGCTGTCGTGTCTGCCGTTCAATCTCCCGGACCACGTCCTCAACAGCACGCTGCCGGAAGGGGGCATGGGCGGATGCGGCAGATACGGAACAATAGGAACAGTGCATGGGACATCCCCTGCTCGAGACAACAAGGGTGGCACCCCTGTTTTTCCGTTGATAAAAATGTGTATCGATCAGGTCCATGGCCGGTAGTGAAAGGTGGTTAAAGTCTTTCATCCAGGCGGGCGGGGAGATGAATACAGAAGTGGTTTTCCGAAAGGCAATCCCGGGAATCCCTTCAATATCCGCATGGGTCTTTAATGCTTCACAGAGCAGCCCCATGCTGGTTTCACCTTCTCCCCGCAACACAAAATCAATGGCTTCGCAGGCCAGTACACGTTCCGGGAACAGGGTGGGGTGATGACCGCCCAGTACGATGCGGCAATGGGGATAAAATTTTTTAATGGTTTGGGCGGTTTGCAGGGCCTCGTTGCAATAGGCGGTAAACAAAGAGGAGATACCCACGACAAACGGTTGTTTTTCCCTGATTTTTGTTCCGATATATTCATAAGAGTATCCAAAATGCCGAAACTCATGGAAAAGGGAAAACGCAGTCACATCTTTTTTGCCGTAAAACGGGGTAAGATAGGCGAATGCTTCAGGCCAGGCAATGGGTTTTGATTTGCGGGTGGCAAGGGCATCAAGGATTTCCACATCAAACCCTTTTTCTCTGACAGCGGCAGCCACCGAGGCAAGGCCATAGGGGAGGGTCCGTTTCAGGGTCAGATAAAAATCTTCTATGGGCGGTTGAACCAGAACCACCGTTGTTCGTGTCATATACATCCTGGCATAAAATGGTTAAAAAAAAACTTCAACGATCAATGAAAAAATGCCGAAAAAACAATTGACAGCTCATTCAACCCTGGGAAATTTAAGAATAAAGATCAGGGTGGCAAGGGGAAGAAAGGCTGAATAAAAAAGAACGGTTTCAAGACCGTATATGTCGGCAAGTTTGCCGATCAACGGTGATACAGCCCCCCCCAGTCCGTAGGCAAATCCCATCATGAGGCTGGATACCATGGATCTGGATTTTGGGGCCAGTTTCTGCGCCATTACCACGCCAAGGGGAAGTGAGGCCAGAACGGCAAATCCGGCAAGAAAAGATCCGATATACACAAACGGGCCGGGAAGATAGAGATATAGCAAAAGGGCAGGGAGCATCAAGGCATGGGAAACAAAAAAGATTTTTTTAAAGTCTGTTCGATCCGCCAGATACCCGGCCAGAAGACCGCTCAACGTGCCGCCAACAATAAAAAAGGAAACAATCAATCCCACAGAAACAAGATCATGGCCTTTATCTGCCAGATAAATGGGCATAAAGGTGATAAATGTCTGCCCGGTAACCGCCCGGAGGACCATCACCAGCCAGATCAGGAAAATGGATTTATACACCTTGCCCAAGGTTTCTTTCATAGATCCCAAAAACCCTAAATGTGAGAGGTTTTCCGTGATGGGAACCGGCAGGTATCGGATACAGAATAAAAAGGCAACGGCCCCTATCAAAAGGGTGTACGGCATTTGTTCCAGGCCGAATCGGACCACATACCAGGTGATAAATACGGGACCCAGGGCAAAGGCAAAGGTGCCCCCGGTGTTGTAGAGGGACAGGCAGAATCCGGTACGGTTGCCGGAATATAAAGGAACCATTCCTGTGGTGGAGGGGTGAAACATGGAGGATCCAATGGAACCGATACACAAAACCATGAACAACACCCAGAAATTTGGGGCAATCCCGGAAAAGGGGATAAAGAAAAATGTAAAGAACAGACCTGTAAGGACAAATCCTCTGGTTTCATATCGATCGGCAAGATAGCCGATCACGGGTTGGACCACAAAGGCAAGCAGCCTTACCATGCCCGTTATCAATCCCACCTGGGCAAGGGTTAGTCCCAGTTTGTCAACAAACGCAGGCAACAAGGGGGTAAAAAAGGAGGAGTAAAAATCTCCGGTAAAATGAATCAGGGCTAAAACAAAAACAATACGATAATTAATCGTGCTGGTAGTGGCGGTATTCTGGGTCATGGGGTTAATTTTTCATACTGTGGATGGGGGCGGGAATCTGGCCGCCATATTTAACAAAGGGATCACAAAGATCAGAATTGGGAACCGTCATAATTTTTGCCTCGCCTAATAGACCGCCGAAATAAACCGTTTCACCGGCTCGCTTGCCGGGAACCGGGATCAGTCGTGTGGCAGTGGTTTTTGAATTGATCATGCCAATGGCCATTTCATCTGCAATAATACCGGCAAGACATTCCTCGGTAATTTCACCCGGGATGGGCACCATATCAAGGCCCACAGAGCAGACAGCGGTCATGGCCTCCAGCTTTTCAATGGACAGAAAGCCGTTGGCTGCCGCATGGGCTATATTCAGGTCTTCGCTGACAGGGATAAAGGCACCGCTTAACCCGCCCACATGGGAGCTGGCAAAGGCACCGCCTTTTTTCACCGCATCATTGAGCATGGCAAGGGCTGCCGTGGAGCCTGGCACCCCGATGGTTGTCAGTCCCAGGGCCTGGAAGATTTCACCAATGGAATCCCCCACCGTGGGGGTGGGCGCCAGGGACAGGTCCACCACGCCAAATTGAATGGCAAGGTTTTGCGCGACTTCTCTTCCGATGAGTTCACCCACCCGGGTGACCTTGCAGGCGGTTCGTTTGATAATTTCAGCAATATCCCCCAGGTTCAGGTTCGGCTGTCCCTCAAGGTTCCTTTCAATGGCCCGTTTAACAACGCCGGGGCCTGACACGCCCACATTGATGACGGCATCTGCAACACCCACCCCCAGATAGGCACCGGCCATAAACGGCATATCCTGGGGAATATTGCAGAATACACACAGTTTGGCACAGGCCAGACCATCTGCATCCGAGGTGAGTGCGGCGGCTTTTTTGATGGCCCGGGCCATGGCAAGGACCGCGTCCATGTTAATACCGGCTCTTGTGGTGGCCACGTTCACCGATGCACAGACTCTCTGGGTCTGGGCAAGGGCCTGGGGTAAGGCATCAATGAGGGCCTGGTCGCCCGGGGCGATGCCCTTTTCCACCAGGGCTGAAAATCCACCGATAAAATCAATATGGACCTGCCGGGCAATGTCATTGAGTTCCTGGGCTATTTCAACCATTTGATCCGATGAAAAGCAGGCCCCCACCAAGGCGATGGGACTGATTGAGATCCGTTTGTTCACCACCTGGATGCCATATTTATCTCCCACAGCATCACATGTTGTTACAAGATTTTCAGCATGGGTCAGGATCTTTTTTCGGATATTTTTTTTAAAAACGGGAAGGTCGTGACTGATACAGTCAAAAAGGTTAACACCTAAGGTCACGGCACGGACATCCAGGTTTTCGTTTTTCACCATTTCTATGGTGGATATGATTTCATGATCGTCAAACATGGGGGGTTCCTATCTTAAATCTTATTGATGGCATCAAAGATGTTTTTATGTTGAATCCGGATATCAAGGCCCAGGTCTTCGGCTTTTTGCCGCAAGGCGCCAAACAATTGTCCGGTATCAATGTCCGGTGTAATCTGGATTTGGTAGGACATGATATTTGCGTTGGGATCATTGCCCCCTTTAAACACGGCCTTCAGGTTGATAATGTTGGCATGATATCGGGCAATGATTTGTGAAAATCGGGCCACAAGCCCTTTTTGATCCGGACCGATGGTGGTCATTAAAAAGATTTCCCCTTTGATGACGTCTTCCCGGGCACCGGTGTCTTGAACCTGATTGATATGAACGGTGAGTCCTGATGGTTCGGTTTTTTCCTTAAGGGTTTGAGCGAGATCTGCCAGAGTCGTATTTGCAGGCGGTTCAACAATAAAAAAACCGGCAAACTGTTGTTGCAGGATCATCTGGTTTACATTTTCAAGATTGCAGCCCAGTTCATATAGTGCCGTTGTTACCCGGGAGATAATACCGGGCCTGTCCTTTCCCAGGACCGTAATAATGACTTTGTTCATTTGTGTCCTTTACATGTTCTGGCGCAAATTTAAGATCGCTTTGGCGTAGTCTTTGGTGTTAAAGATGGCAGAGCCGGCAACAAAAGAAGTGGCACCTGCCGATGAAACGGCGTTAATGCTATCTTTATTGATGCCGCCATCCACCTGGATGATGGCAGTGGATTTTTTTTCTTTCAACAGGTCTGACAGGGCGCTTATTTTTTGGATACTGGTATCAATAAATTTCTGACCGCCAAAACCGGGATTCACACTCATGATCAAGATAAAATCCAGCTGATCCACAATCCATTCAATGGTAGAAAGGGGGGTTGCCGGATTTAATGCCACACCGGCTTTTGCATTGAAACTTTTAATCAACTGAAGGCTTCTGTGAAGATGGGGGCAGGCCTCGGCATGAACCGAAATATAATCTGCGCCGGCCCTGGCAAATTCAGGAATGATCAGATCTGGTTTTTCAATCATCAAGTGGACGTCAAGGACAAGATTTGATGCCCTCTTGCAGGCTTCCACAATGATGGGGCCATAGGTGATGTTCGGTACAAACCGGCCATCCATCACATCAATGTGTATCCAGTCGGCACCGGCCTGTTCGATCTGGTTTAATTCTTCACCAAGTCTGGTGAAATCGGCAGATAAAATTGAAGGGGCGATGATTCCCATAATAATGTTTCTCCTGTATGACGGTCCTCGTTCCAAGGATCAATAATCATTGTTCTTTCAAGGTTATTGTCAATAAAGATATCCACGCAGGTCTTGATTCCCGGGGGAATTAAAATTTGGATATCGGTACCGGGTTTCATATATTCATTGTAAAGTTCAATTATAGGTCCGAACATGTCGGTTTCAACCCTTACATGGCGATTTAATATGCCAGGATCCAGCGAATGGGTTAAAAGGATCAGGCTGCCGGATGTCTCCTGGGCATTGAGGGTGAGGCCCCCGGGTCTGTTGACAACAAGGGTGATGGGGGTATTTGCGGCCACATAACTGCCGGGTTGTGGTGTAGAAGATAAAACACTGCCATAGGTCTGATTCTGATTCTCAGTTGATATGATGATGGGAATGCCCAGATCAAGATGCTCAATCATGGCCAATGCCCGTTCAAGCCGCAATCCTTTTGTGTCCGGCATAATCATGCCCCGGGGGGCGTCACCCCGGCTGATCAGCAGATTGCAGAAAGACCCTTTGGGTACCGGGGAAAAAGATTCCGGATACTGGGCAATGACACTGTCTTTTTTGGTGCTTATAGAATAGGTGGCCGAGATATGGCCCTTTTGAAATTCGTTTTTTTCTAGGAGGATAAGGGCCTGGGCAAGCGGCAGTTGTCTTAAATCCGGCATCATATTCTCTTTTTTTCCCTTTGAAATATACAGACTGACATCCCTGCCCTTTTTGATTGTGGCGCCGGGTTTGGGGGCCTGGGAAATCACCGCATACCTGGGAACGGTATCGTCATACCGGGTCCCATGCAGCTTTGCATTTAATCCCATGTTGGTAAGGGTTTCTAAAACATACAGAATGTTTTTACCGGTTAATTGCGGTAGCACAATTTCATCAGCGCTCTGGGTAAATACCCGGACCGAGTAATAGGTGATACCGCCGGTCATGATAAATGCCATCAAAAAAAGCAATCCGTATTTTAAAATTGACTTCACTTAAGATTTAACGTTCCGCTTTAATCGGGCGGCAAAAAAACCATCCATATTGTTTGTGTCGGGATAGGTTTTTAACCACCCTTCAGGGGTCATTAATCCGGAATACTGATCCGATTCAATCGGGGGATCCATTGAGAAATCTTTTCTTTTTTTTAAAAAAGCCTGGATAACCGCTTCATTTTCTTCTGGTTCACAGGAACAGACGGCATAGACAAGTATGCCACCGGGCTTAACCAGATTGGCAGCTGCCGCGAGCATTTTTTTTTGTTTTGCCGACAGCCGGGCAATATCTTTTTTCGAGCGCGTCCATTTTGTATCAGGATTCCGCCGCAAAACTCCCAAACCTGTACAGGGCGAATCCATCAGGACCCGGTCAAAATAAAAATCAAAATCTTTAATGGACGTTTTTAACAGGTTGATGTGTTTTGTCTGGATGATCTCAATCCCCAGTTTTTTTGAATCCAATTCAAGGGATTCAAGTTTTTGGACGGTCACATCAGTGGCCATGATGACCCCTTTGTTTTCCATGAGCTGTGCCATGTGGCCTGTTTTTCCCCCAAGACCGGCACATGCGTCCAGAATTTTTTCCCCGGGCATGGGGGCCAGCAATTGAGTGACAATCTGGGCAGCCTCATCCTGAACCTGGAACAAGCCTTGCTTAAAGGCCTCAAATTCCTGAATGGGGATACGGGGGCGTGTAAAACGGATCCCCTGAGTGGCATACCCTGTGGGTTGAACCTCCGTTGCAACCAGAGACAATTGTTCAACAAGGGACGGCCTGTCAATCTTCAGGGTGTTGGTCCGAAGGGTGATGGGGGGGATCGTGTTGATCTGTCGGCAAAGGGCGATGGTTTTTTCAACGCCAAAGGCCTGGCACCATTTCCTGGACAGCCATATGGGCAGAGAATATCGGACCGATATAAATTTTGCTGCATCCTTTGCCGGGTCCGGCAAAGGAACTGTTGAAAAGTTTTCCGAGGCATTTCTCAGGACAGCATTGATAAATCCGGCTATTTTTTTTCCGGCTATTTTTTTGGCCATATCAACGCTGGTATGAATGGCAGCAAATACCGGGATCCTGTCCATATATAAAATTTGAAACAGGGCTATCCGTAACAGGTACAACGGCGCCGCATCAATTCGTTCAAACCGGGTGTTTGAAAAGGCACGAAGGATCCAGTCAAGGGCTTCTCTGTGGCGAAGAACACCAAAGATTAACGCATTACAAAGGCCCCGGTCATTCTTAGAAAGGCCGGAGATGTCTTCGGAATAGGCTTCCAGACTTTTGTCAAGGGTCGAGTCGGTCTTGTGCCAGGCGCATAGCACGGTTAAGGCAATGTGTCGGGGGTCTTTCATCATGCAGGATCAAATTTTATTGGAGGGTCGATCGTGTGACCGCATAAAAATTCCCTGGCGGTTAATCGTTTTCCAGATGTCCCCATCAGCTCAAGAATGATAAGGCTGCCCTTTCCGGTTGCCACATGGATACCTGTTTTATCACATTGAAACATAACCCCGGGTTCATGAAGACAGGTCCCATCAACCGGTTGGGCCGTAAAAATTTTAAGGGGGGTGTTTCCCAGACGGGTAAATGCACCGGGCCAGGGCGTCATGGCATTAATATGGGCGCAAATCTGACGGTTCGAAAGGGTCCAGTCGATCTCTCCATCTTTTTTTTTCAGCAGCTTTACATAGGTGGCCTTTGCATGATCCTGGGGCCGGGGGGTAAGACGATTGTCCAGAACAGCGTGAAGGGTTTCCACAATAAGATCCGCACCCATTGCCCCCAGCCGGTCATGGAGGTCCTGGGCTGTATCCTGTTCGGATATGGGGGTTGTTGATGTCATCAGGATATCCCCGGCATCCATTTTTTGGGCCATGACCATGGTGGTGACCCCGGTGACGGCATCCCGGTTGAGGATGGCGGCCTGGATGGGGGAGGCGCCCCTGTATTTCGGCAGTAATGAGGCATGGATATTGATGGGAAAGACCTTGGGAATATCCAAAATTTCCTGGGAAAGAATCTGCCCAAATGCAGCAACAACAAAAAAATCAGGTTGGAGGGATCGCAATTGGTCCCGGGTTTCTTTTGTATTGATGCGTTCCGGCTGCAAAACATCCAGGCCCAGATCCAGCGCTGCGGTTTTGACAGGGGAGGGGGTCAGCTTTTTTCCCCGGCCCTTGGGCCTGTCCGGCTGGGTGACCACAAGACTGATATGAAAGTTTTCTTCAGCGGCCAGTTGCTGTAACGCCGGAACACTGAAATCAGGGGTTCCCATGTATATGATACGGATTTTAGGCATCATTTGTCGTTCAATTTTTTGGTTATTTTTTTTTTATACATGGTCCGTTTCAACAGACTGATTCTATCAATAAACAAGATACCATCCAGATGATCAATTTCATGCTGCATGATGATGGCCAGAACCCCCTGGGCATCAAACTCAAGCTTTTTTCCCTCAATATCGAGGGCGGTAACCGTTACGGTTTCATAACGCTTCACATCCGCACTATAGTCCTCCACACTCAGGCAGGCTTCTTTCTCTGACACAATACTGCCGGAAGCCGCTATGATCTCAGGATTGATCAAGGCTGAAAATTCTTTGGCGGCGTTTTCATCATCCGGGTTTTCAGCCGTGGTATCATAGATGATGATCCGTTTGTTTACACCGACCTGGGGAGCGGCAAGACCGATTCCCGGTGCGGCAAACATGGTTTCTCCCATGTCGTGGGTAAGTTGTTTTATGTGTTCATCAATGGTTTCTACCTTAACCGAAGGTTGCAATAAAGATTTTTCCGGATAGGTTAAAATTTTAAGAATGGCCATTTTTTTCTAAGATGTCCTTTGCAATGTCAATGTCTCGTTTGATCTGTAGGGAAAGTTCATGAATATCATTAAACTTTTTTTCATCCCTTAACCGTTTAACCATATTGACCCGGATTCGGGTGTCATAAATATCATGGTTGAAATCAAGGATGTGAACTTCAATGGTAAACATCTGGTCACCAAAGGTCGGTGAATATCCAATATTGGCCACTCCCCGGAAATTGCCTTTGGTGGTTTCCACAGTGACGGCATACACCCCCACTTTAGGGCAGAGTTCATCATGAAGTTTGATGTTGGCCGTGGGAAAGCCTAACTGGCTGCCTCCCCGTTCGCGTCCCTTGATTACTTTTCCCCGGATTTGATAGTGCCGGCCAAGATATTTCATGGCCTGGTCCACCTTTCCTTCCGTAACAATTTTACGTATCCGGGTGCTGCTGATTCTTTCCAGGCCGGAGGTCATATCATTGATCCAGGGAGAAACAATGGTTTCAAATCCAAGCCGGTCTTGTTCTGTTTTTAATAAATCAATATTCCCCAGCCGGTCTTTTCCAAAGGAATAGTCTGCACCAACAATGATCGCTTTCATCCCGATTTTATTCACAAGAACAGTTTCAATGAAGTCATGGGCAGTAATGGCCGCGAACGCCATGTTAAAGGGGATGCGCAGCAATACATCAATACCGCATTTTTCAATGAGTTCAAATTTTTGGTCTTTTCTTGTAATCAAGGCCGGGCCTGAAATTCCCAATGCTTTTAACGGATGAGGATCGAAAGTCATGGCAACAGAGGTGCCGTTGAGTTGTCTGGCTTTTTCTGTGACTTGTTGGAAAAGACTTTGATGCCCTTTGTGAACCCCATCAAAATTGCCGATAGTAATGACTGCATTTTTAAACGGCCGGGTAATCTGATCTATATTTTCAATTAATTCCATATTTACCTTTTCTATTTGGAACAATAATCTTGACAAAACTTTTAAACACATATATATAACCGAACTGTGATTTTTAAGCAATCCTTAATTGCCCGTTTACAGGCAATCTGGAAGGCTAAAGTGCCGAAGTGGCGGAATTGGTAGACGCACCAGTTTCAGGGACTGGCGAGCGTATGCTTGTGGGAGTTCGAATCTCCCCTTCGGCACCACATCACATTCCCAAAGGGTTCAGCCGAAGTGGTGGAATTGGTAGACACGCTAGACTTAGGATCTAGTGCCGCAAGGCGTGGAAGTTCAAGTCTTCTCTTCGGTACCATATATGAATAAAGGCTTTGCAGAGATTTGATCGTTTTCTTTGCAAGGCCTTTTTCCTTTCAGGTTACGGATAGGGGGCCTTCTGTCTTTTTACTTTTTTTATGACAATCCCTTCGATGTGGCTGTAGCCTTTCAATAACCGGTGTTTCTTTTGCAAAAATTCTTGACAAGAAATAAATAAAGTGTCCCCTTAATCCTGTAATCCGCAACTTAAAATATGCTAAAAAAATGAAACTGTTTGCCCCAGAATAATTGAGTCATGAATGTGAGTGATTGAGTGAGCTTGAAAAACTCTCACACATTCACAACATCAATTTTTCTGAAAGGTACCAGTTGAAACTGGACAAATGGGCTCTGACAAATTGACTGGCTTATAAAATTAATCTGAATTATGAGCGCAAAGACAGAAAAAAAAAGGCAGGAACTAAATCAATAGTCCTGCCTTTAATGCTGATTCGAATTTTCTTGTTATCTTTTTTTTCTGCTGATCCCTGCAAGACCAAGAATACCAAGACTAAAGAGAAGGATTGTTGCGGGTTCGGGGATAGGGCAAAGAGTTGTGAAATAATCAATTGGGACATTGATTTGATTATACTGTAAATAGTCAATTTTCCAGTCTGTTTGTGAAGACGATGACAGATAATAATTTCTATCAGTATTACTGTAATGATCAGTGTCAGTATCAGAGTCTGTAATAATACTAAAAATTTCAGTCCAACCATAAAAAGTTACCGCATGATACAAAGAGCTTGTATGAAGCACAATGCCAACTTGCTGACATCTATATAATTCCTTTTTGACAAAATCGTATGGATTTTGAGGCCATTGATTTGAAGCGGTAATATGATTATGTACAGACTCAGTTCCAGTATAAACACCATAATAATTTACCTTGTAAGATGGATTCATGCCTTCATTATCAAATATATACCAATCTAATGCTTCATGTTGCCAGCCACCTTCTGTCCAACCATAATGATCCAATAGTTCGTCATAGATACCTAGTTCATTGCCATTGTTATATCCTTGAGCTGCAAGCATATTAGCAGCAGAAGCAAGCCAACAACTCATATCATTAGCTTCTTCTGGATTGCTCCAACTTGTTTGGCTTGAATCAGCCCATGGTTCATTTTTATCCCATTGGTTATCGCCATCTAAATCATCGTACCAATTTGTAGTCCAATTTCCGGCATCATTAACTTTGTCTACATCATTACTTGGTGTCTTAATAAATGTTATTGGTAAAGCAGAAGCATTAGTTGTAATAAGAAAAAGACATATTAAAAAACTTATAATCGATGAGACCACAATCTTCTTAAACATTTATATTTCCTCCTTTTCATACTCTTTTCGATTAATCCAATCGCCGAATATTGTATACAGAAGAAAAATTTAGGCAGGATTTATGGTTAGGCACAAAGCCATTAATAAACCGACCATTTTAAAAAAAAAGTTCTAAAAGCAGAATCAGCTATAGACAGCGCAACTCGCAACATATATGATCATCATGAAAAA
>NZ_JAQYWD010000030.1 GCF_030145145.1 Desulfobacula sp.
ATCCTTGCATCTGACCTATCCATAATACAGCAGGTGCTATCCTCCCATTTCTGCAATCCGGACACTTACCTGGTTTTCTGAATGTCTTCCTGTTTTTAAATTGAAATCCGCAATCCAAGCAATAATAGGGTTCCACATGTATTCTTTTTTTCTGTTGCCTGACTGATTTTTCTATGAAAGTCAGATGATGGTAAACATCTTTTTCCATAATTCCAACCGACTGAGAAATATCTCTCGCCGTCAGGGGGCATTTTTCAAGACGACTTATAATTTTCTGCCTGATGGTTTGTTTTCTTTCATTACTCATGCTGAATGATCTTTTAATTTTGTCCGTAGCGGATTGTAATTAAAAATTTGAAGAATTATAGAGCGGGCTATAATAAGGGTTGATTAAGTCTCTTGTGTTTTTCAATGTACTGTTTTACCCGGTGGTTTGGTTGAAAAATACCAAAATGGCCTTCACATAAAATATCTGCTTCCAAGTCCAGAAGTTTTTGCATTGACAACTGATAGTCCTGTAGGTCAGATAAAAAATTTTCATTGAAGGGGCCGTGTAAGTCTTGGCCAAACAATACCTTTTTCCCTTCTGATTCAACAAGAACAGATATCGAACCGGGTGTATGGCCAGGAGTATGGATGATCTGGAAATCGTAATTGCCGATTCTGAGGATAGTATCCGAGGTGAATTTTTGATACAATTTGACCGGTTCATATCTTACTCCGTACCAAGATGCTGCTGTCCGCCCATCATGATTCGGCTTTTCAATTGGAGCGGCATCCAATTCATGGGCATAAAATTTAATGCCGGACAATTCTCTACTTAACTGAGCGCAGATACCAATATGGTCAATATGACAATGGGTCAGGATACAATGCTGGATATTTTTAAACAGTATTCCATGAGAATTAATCTGTCTGATCATATCAAGATTCATGCCTGCATCGATTAGGACCAATCCTTCATCGCTTTGTGTATCTACCATATAAACAGAGCACTCATTGTCACCCACATGATAAATATTTTTAATAATTTGTTTCATTTATAAACGAATAATAAATTTGTGATTTACAGTCAAGCAAGAAAAAATCCTGCCAAGATTCTGTTGATGTATACTTGCACTGAGCAACCCCGTTTGTCAGGAATATCCCAGTAAAGTATATTTTTGGTATTTGAAAGAATTCCAGCCCATGAATACTCTTAACACGTATTTGGCCCATAACAGGCCAATAGAGGGCTGCAACCGGAAAGGCTTACTGGTATCCGAAAAGGAGTCATTATTGATGATCAGCCTGGCATGGCGGGTCTGACTTCTTCAGCGGAGACAATCAGATAAGGTGTTTTGAACCAGGGTGAAAGAGCCATTGAAGCATCAAACCCCTGTATTCTCCACATCTCCATGAACCCAAATACTCTCTAAATGATCAATTTGATACCTGATCCGGGTCCTGCTTATCTGGTACATCTATTGGGGTTTGATACGGAGAAGCACCAAGCTGGATTGACATTCCACGATAAAAAATCTAAGGCGGGCGATGCCCGCAACCCAATTCCCAGATGACATGAGCCGCCCAATTTGCTAAAGATGAAAGTATCCAAACAACCATCAAGCAAAAGGAGGCGGCTCATGAAATCATTTATAGATAGGTTTTCAAATTTGGTCAAGGGAACTATTTCCGGATTTGATCGGTGTATGGTCTTGTCTGGAAAGAGGGTCATCGTATCGTGCAGTGTATTGCGCTGAAGCCGGGTTCCCTCAGTTGAGACATTATCAAGTTCAATGCAAGCATTTATATTTTTATTTTGATGACAGTGAATATGGTTTTATGAATATACGTCTTCAAACCTGGTTTCCCTATCATATTCAGATATGCCTCAATGGGCGGGAGTGGTTGCGCCGTGGCCTTGAACGAGAGGGAATAAATTTCTCTGTTCATGGTAACAAATTTCTCCATATTGTCGATTATCCAAAGGCCCAGCAATTACTTGATAGACAGCTCGACACCCGTTTTAGCAAGCTGCTTAACAATTTTGCTCAAAAAATATTTCCCAGTATGAAGGATATTATGGGGCCATACCTTTCTTATTACTGGACGTTATGGCAAAGTGAATGGGCCACAGATTTTATTTTTGATACTCCTGCTTCTCTTAAATCAATCATGGATTCCCTATTACGCCATGCCCATATAACCGGGACAAGCAGTCGTGTTTTACGTTACCTTGATAGGCCCGTAACAAAATCAGGCCAACTGTATGCCAGATCCAAGGACACTGTTGTAACACGTATAACTGATTTTAATGATGGCATCCGTCTCCGCCATTGGGTTGACCGGAATTCTGTGAAAATCTACAATGAACAAAATAATCTCCGAGTGGAAACAACCATTAATGATCCCGGAAAATTCAAAGTGTTTCGTCATAAACAAGGGCAAGATAAAAATGAACCCAAACAACGCCTTCCCATGCGTAAGGGCGTAATGGATACTCCCTTGCGGGCAGCAGTCTCCCAAGATGTTAATAACCGTTTAATGGAGGACTTGGTAACCCTACAGGAAAAAACTCCGATTCGTGATCTCTTGGATGGGCTGATTGTTCCTATCATTAAAAAGGGTCGCAATTTTCGGGTCAGGGCTTACGGATAAACAATTGTCAGCAAAAGTCAGTCGTCATCTGAAACTGCTCAGGGTTCACGGGATTATCCGCAAACTACCAAGACAGAACAGATACCAAGTGACAATTAAAGGAATGAAATTGGCAAATACTTTAAGCGCATTATTGGCTGCATCTACCGAAAATCTCATTAAATTTAAACTGGGCAAAGTCTGCCCCTATCTTGAGAGTGCAGACATGATTGTCGGAGAAAACACCTGTGATGGCAAGAAAAAAGCCTATGAATCTCTGGGGCATCTGGTTGAAAACCTCTACGTCATGGACCTGCCTCAAATGAAATCAGGTCAGGGGCGCGATCTCCTCAGGAATGAGTATGACCGGTTTAAAAATGCAGTTGAAAAACTTACCGGTGTTGCCATCACCGCAGATTCTCTTAAGGATGCGGTTAATGTGGTTAATGCCAAACGCTCGGCCCTCCACAGGCTTTCCATGCTTCGAAAGGCTGATCCGGTGCCTATTTCCGGACTGGATGCCCTTCTGGCAAATCAGGTTTTCTTTTATGACAATCCCGCCCGGTTTACAGAGTCGGTAAATAAAATCTGTGAGGAACTGGAAAAAAGAATAGCCAAAAAACAGGGTGTTGCCCGGGAAAAGACTCCCAGAATTCTATTGTCCGGCTGCCCCATGGCTGTACCCAACTGGAAACTGCCGTGGATCATTGAAACATCCGGCGCTGTGATCGTGGGTGAAGAGTCCTGCGTAGGAGAACGGGGTGTCAGGAACCTTACTGAGGATTCAGGGACCACTGTCGATAAGTTAATGGATGCGATAACCGACAGGTATTTTAGAATGGATTGTGCTATTTTTACACCCAATGAAGACCGGCTCAACCATATCGTGGAGATGGCTGATACCTATAAGGCTGACGGGGTTATCCATTATGGCTTGCAATTTTGTCAGCCATATATCATGGAATCCATTCCGGTTGAAAAAGCCCTGGAAGAAAAGGACATCCCCTGCCTGCGCGTTGAAACCGATTATGGAATGGAGGATGTGGGCCAGGTCAAAACAAGGGTGGAAGCTTTTATTGAACTGATCAAAGTCTGATAAAGGGTTTAAGAGATAAAAATTTATGAAATACGCTGGAATTGATATTGGTTCAAGGACCATTGAACTTGTGGTCGTAAAAGGCGGTCGGATAATTGAAAGCCGCCAGACCGATACCGGATTTGACCCGATCACGAAAGCTAGAAGAATACTGGATGGGGTTGATTATGACAAAATTATGGCAACCGGATATGGCCGCAATTTGTTTGAAATTGTTTTTGATGATGCGAAAACCGTAACGGAAATTAAAGCCCATGCAAAGGGGGTCCGCTCTTTTTTCAGGATGCCCGGACCATACTGGATATCGGGGGACAGGACAGCAAAGCCATTGCTCTAAATGAAAACGGACGGGTTCAAAAATTCGAAATGAATGATCGCTGTGCAGCCGGTACCGGCAAGTTTTTAGAAATTATGGCAAAAAATCTTGGATTTCCATTGACCAGTTCGGTCCAGCAGCTCTTGAGGCCAGGAAAGATTTGAGTATAAACAGCATGTGTACGGTATTTGCAGAATCCGAAGTGACATCTTTGATTGCAAAAGGGGCCAATCGGAAAGAAATTGCCCGGGGGCTGCATCTCAGTGTTGTCAAACGGGCAGCAGGAATGATCAACAGAGTATCGTCAACTGGACCGATTGTTTTTTCCGGCGGTGTGGCAAAGAATCCCTGTATCCGGGAATTGATTTCTCAAACCCTTAACCGGGAAATTTTTGTCCATGAAAATCCACAGATGATTGGCGCTTTAGGTGCGGCCTTGATTCTTGAGGAAGAAACCCATGTGAATTCAGCAAAATGATTCAACATATCAAATATCATCCCCGGTTTCACAAACAGTGTGAAAAACTTAAACGCTCAAACGACAAAGCAAGCAAGGCTGTGGAAAATGCCTTGGACATCATTTTGGCTTTCAAAAAACATAGAAAAAATTTCAATACCATGGGAGCACTTAGCCATTCCGGTGAGTTGAGGTTGAAAGACGGTATAAAATACCGGCTTGGCAATGGTTATCGGCTTGTGCTTTCCATAAGAAAAGAGTGTCTTTTTGTTCTTTGCATCGGCTCCCATGACCAATGTGACAAATGGCTTGAAAAAAACAGAGGAGAAGAAGTGTTCAGTTTTTCATTGCAGGAAAAAGTCCTGATGAAAAACCTGAAAAAAAAGAAATCTCAACATACACCTTGATAAAAATGGGGTCCCACACTGGAGCCGCAACTGTCTTTTCTGCTTGTATTGTGAAAAGGAGCTGACCAAAGAACCGGAATCGGTAATTTTAATCATGATTCCCAGGTTTTTTCTTTAACTCTCTGGATTGGGTATGTTGAGTCTACATTTTCAGGCTGTTTTTATGTTCAATCATCCGGACAAAACCGGTGACAAGCTGGTCAATTATACCGTCATGGTTTCCAATAAATAAAGACCTTGCAAATGTCGAACTCATCCTCATCCATAGCTTGGTGGGGAAAACATTCCAGATAAGATTAATATTGGTATTGTCATCAGATCCCAGGAAATGACAAATCCCCTCGCCACGAAGATCACCCGTCACATTGAAGGATAAAAACGAATACGGGGCAATATCCTTTATGATGGCATCAAAACTGATGCTATAGGAAAGCGTTCCTTTCCAGACGGATCTGATATGGTTTCCTTTTTTGGGGTGATCAAATTGGCCCATCGGTTCAATCTTTTCCAGGGCATCACACCAGGCAGGCCAGTTCTTATAGTTTAACAACTCATTCCAGGACTGTTCCAAAGGGGCATCAATATTCCAGCAGTTATCAAAGCTGTAATAATTTTTTTTGTCTATAAAATCATTTAAAAGACTTATCATGAAACCGGTTCTCTTAATTTATGTGACAATAAATAATTTAAGGGTTTAAATGTCAGGACAATTGCCGGCATAAAGACAAGATCACCGATCAGTGCCATGATGGATGCAGAAGATATCAAAACCCCCAGGGAAAAAACATGGCTGAAAGATGAAAAAAGCAACCCCAAAACCGAGAAAAAAAGGACGGCTGTAGTGGAAACAAGCGCCCGGGAAGTTTTATGGTATGCTTTTTTTAAGCAGTCATGGATATTGCGGCCGGCTTTTGGAACACGCATTTCTCTTTTTAATTGGGTCAGGTAATGTATGGAATCATCAACAGATAAACCAAAAGAGATAACAGCTGCAAATATGGTCAACGGGTCAAGCGGGATATGAAACCAGCCCATTATCCCGAATATGGTGATAAGGGGAAACAGGTTGGGTATCAGGCTCAGGATCCCAAGTACAATGGATCTAAGCTGGATCATCATTAGTATCGTAATAACAAAAAGGGCGAATATAAGTGTTCTCACCTGGGAAGAAACCAGGTCCGCGGTCTGGGATCGCAACAGGATTAACTGTCCGGACAAGGTAACTTCGGCTTTTTTTGAAAAGATCTGTTCCGCTTCTTTCTTTACCTTCCCGAGGATGATTTCGACCTGATCTGATGTCCGGCTTTGAATATGGACAATGATCCTTATTTTTTTTGAAATCGGATTGTAATAGGATCGCAATATATTATTCCCACGGCTTTGCGCCTGGATATAATCAAAGGCTTTTTCAGGGTTGATTCCTCCAGGGGAAAATTTGAGGGCCATCCTGAAAACAAGCGGTGTCAAGGATTCAACGCCCTGGATACCCGGGATGGATTTAATGTTTTTCTCGTATTGGATGAGGTCATACCAGAATCCTCTTGTTTTAAAATTGTCATCCACTGATTGCAGGATGACTGAAAAAGAGGTGCCTGTGGATATGTGCTGCTCGATATACGCAAGATCCTTTGCTTCCGTGGTATTTTTTATGGTGGAAGTGGTCAAGTGCTTTACCATTTGAATGTCAGGAATTGCCCATGCCATGGTAATAATGAAGGCGATCCCCAGCCATACGGATAGCGCCGGTTTATTAAATCCTGTGATCAGACAGTGTTTAACAAACCGATCCAGAAAATCCTCATTTGTCTTAAAAAAATTAAATTTTTTGAAATTTAAAAGTTTTGGCAAAAAAAAAGCGGTTGTCACCAGTGTCAAAAAAAACGCCAGCATCACCCCCATAGAAATGATGATTCCGGCTTGCCGAACCATTGGCACAGGACTCATCGTCAGGCCTAAAAATCCTGTAGATGTGGTAAGAGAGCACATGAAACAGGGGCGTAAAACCGTTTGGAATGTCTTTACCAGGGCCCTGCCCGTTGGTTCTATTTTCAGTAATTGAAAATAGGCTGAAACGATATGAAAAACCGTTGTTGTTGAAACCACAAGAATAAATCCAAAACTCAAACTTGTGGCAAGATTCAGATCAATACCAAAAATCCCCATGATCCCCAGAATCCATACCAGGGAAATTAAACTTGTCAGCATGACCATCACAGCGGTCCACGGGGTTTTAAAAAGATAAAAAGCGATCAAGCTACCGAACAATAACCCAATGGATCCGAAGATAAGTGCACTTTCCAGATTGTACCGCTCAAATGCAGCGCGCAGGACAGGAATGCCTGTGGCATAGCAGTGAGGATGTTCAGGAAAATGCATTATCAGGATTTGTTTCATGTGTTTGAGCTGCTTTTCCAGTTGGAATCCGTTCAAATTTTCATTGTTAATTTTGACAATGACCGCTAGGGTTTTCATATCATCGGAAACCAGACGGCCAAACCCTGGAATGATTTGACGTGCTTTGGCAAGATATTTATCATCCCAGAAATCAGAATCGCTGATAATTTTTATAAAATCAGATGATGCCATGGCGCCAAGATCGATCACCTCTATAATAGTGTCCATGGCTGAAAGTTCCTGATGAATTTTTTTAAACCTTTTTTCCAATTCAGGATCAGAAATGTTAAGGCTGTTTTTAATGGCCAACATGACATAATCATCTGTTCCAAAGGATTCAACAAATGCCAGGTAGTCCGTGTAATTTTCAGCGGCATCCGTCGTGAAAGAAACACCTGAGGCATCAATTCTTACCAGGGATGCGGGTACAATCAATAACAGGGAGAGTATCATCGTGCATCCCATAAGCAGTGTCCGGTTTTGTACCAGGTTTTCTGAAACTTGGCCTGACGAGATATGAAATACGGTTAAGCGGTGCAGAAAATTTTGAAGTTTTTTGATCATTGAGGTTACAAGATCCGGTATTGATGGAATGTCGATATTTTAAATCGTTGGAAAGTTTACAAGTGGTGAAAACAGAATCTTGTTATTCCCCGAGCATACCTTTTTTAAGTTTCTTATCGGCAGGATTGGAAGACAGCCAGATGCCGAACAGTGCTTTCTTAAAAGGCATTCCACTGATTGTATCTTTAAGAGTACCATTTTTAAAAACAGTTATTCCGCCACCCTTAGCATAAACCATTTCAAAAACATCACCTTTTTCTATTTTTTCTGAAAAACAGGCATTAAATGCATCTATCTCAACTTTTATCTCATCTGTTTTTCCGCCTGTTGATTTTTCAAACCCCTCGATTGTGGATGCCATCATTTTTTCCGATGTGATCATTCCCGAAATAATTTCAAGCCTTATAGCCATATCTTTGTCAGCATTCATTATGGCTTCTGCATCATTTGATTTTTCTTCCAGATATAGCATTCCAACATAAAGCTTTATAAACATTTTGGATCTGATTCCGGCACCATTAAGCATTAATTCCTGGTTCGCAGTTTTAAGACTATCTTCAATCATAACACCCGCGATCTCTTTTGACGCACCTGCCTCGGACACAAAGGCCAAAACACATAATACGAACACGATCCTTTTCAGCATTGCATAAGCTCCTTTATTAAATAGTTACTCAACTTTCGGTGTTGGCAATTTACATGGGATGCCCGAAAGTTGATATAGGTATTAACCTGACCGTCTTGGATGGCCAATGAAGATTTCTCAATACAAATTTTATTGACAACCATATCAAATCAGGGTGTGCGGTTTAGCTCTCAAACATATACAAACTGCTTACAGATGGGTCAAGAAATTCTTTTTTTGCACAGACAATCTGGCACAGGGATAATTACTGAACCTGGCCCTATAATCATGGAAAATTCCGGCCGTCACCGATGATACCGCCAATTGCTCCGGCACTGGGTCTCTGTTTCCCGGACCTCTTTTTCTGTTCATTTTTTTTCTTGACATGACATTGGTTTTTTATCTATTATGCAGAACGTTGTTCTATATACAGAACTATTTATAATAAAAAGGATGACCTGAATGACCATAGAAAAGAAAAAGTCCCTCTACCACCCGTCGTCCCCTGCTGTGGAACAGGCGGCGCAATTGCTGTTGTGCCTTGGAAGAAACAAGGACAATGAGATGGGTTTGACAACGATCTGTAATGAAATCGGCATCCATAAAAGCAAGGGGTATTCCATACTAAATGCATTGACCCAGTATGATTTAATCACAAAAGACCGGCAGGCAAAAACCTATTCCCTGGGACCGGCCCTCATGCCACTGGCGCGAAAGGCAAAGGAGAAACTGGACATCAATGCCATTGCAAAACATCATCTTCAACAGCTGGCCGATGAAACCCGGGCCAGCGCATTGCTGGGTATCATCTGCAATGATCAGTTTTATATCGCAGGGAAATATGATGGAAACAAAGGACTTTCCGTCACCGTCAATCAATACCAGTCCCTGCACATCACTCACGGGTCCCATGGAAAAGCCATTTTTGCATTCCTTGATGGAAAAGAACAGCAAAGAATCATTGATTCAGATCAGCTGTTTTTTCATGGCGATATTGACGATTTGGACAAAAAAAGACTTGAGCAGGAACTGAGTTTCTGCCGTAAAAACGGATATGCGGTTGACAATGGCGAAAGCACACCGGGAATCCGGGCGGTCAGTGCGCCTGTCTTTGATCACAACAATGAGGTCACAGCCGGCATCGTGCTTGTGGGAACGTTTACGGAAGATAAGTTCGAAGCATTTGGAACAAAGATTGCAACGGTTGGTCGGATCATTTCCAAACAGGCCGGGGCTCAATTTTAATCATTCATGAAAAAGGGATCGGACAGAAAAATGGGAAAAAGTAAAACCACCATCGTTAAGACAACGACCTGGTCCGCAGGTCCCGGATGTCATGGGGGGTGCGGCGTTCTTGCCCATATTAAAGACAACCGTCTGGTGAAACTGGAAGGTGATCCAGATCACCCCTGGAACCAGGGCCGCCTTTGCGCAAGAGCCCTGGCCATGACCCAGTATATCGATCATCATGATCGGTTAAGGGCCCCCCTTAAACGGGTTGGCAAACGCGGGGAGGATCAATTTGTAGAAATCTCATGGGAAGAGGCCCTGGATACCATTGAAAAAAAAATGAACACCATCCGGGAGGCGTTCGGTCCCGAAAGCATGATCTTTTCCATGGGAACCGGTCGTGACATCGGCCCGTGGATCTGTATGCTGGCCTATGCCTATGGCAGCCCCAATGTAATGTTCGCCCTGAGCGGGAATGCGTGTTACAGTCCGAGAATCGCGGCCCTGGACACCATCCAGGGAGATTATAGTGTTTTTGATGCAGCCCAGTGGCTGCCGGGCCGGTATGACAACCCAGAATACAAAGTGCCGGAGTGCATGATCATCTGGGGGTATAATATATCCGCCACCTGCCCTGACAATCTATTCGGACACTGGATCATTGACCTGATGAAAAAAGGGACAAAAATCATCACCATTGACCCCAGACTTTCCTGGTTTGCCTCCCGCTCTGAGCACTGGCTCCCCATCCGCCCGGGAACAGATGCAGCCCTTGCCCTTGGATTTTTGCATGTTATTATCAAAGAGCAGCTTTATGACCAGACCTTCCTTGAAACCTGGACAGATGCCCCAAGACTGGTGAGAAACGATACAGGAAAACTGTTGCGGGAATCAGATATGACAGCAGACGGATCAACAGAGAATTTTGTTGGTTTTGATCTACAAACAAAAACACCGGTTATCTGGAACACCATCCGTCAAAAATTTTCCATCGAAGATTCAAATATAGCTTTGACAGGAAGTTTTGACATAAGGCTCTTAAATGGCGATATTATTGCCTGTACAACTGTCTGGGATCAATTCAAGGACAGCTGTGCTGCCTATACGCCTGAAACAGTTGAAAAGATCACCTTTGTCCCGGCCAACGATATCCAAAAGGCAGCCCGATTTTATGCAAAGGCCCAGCCGGCTTCCATTCACTGGGGTGTCCCCATTGACATGACCCCGGAAATCACACCGTTATGCCATGCCATCGCCGCTTTATGGGCGTTGACCGGCAACCTGGACGTTCCCGGTGGAAATGTATTTACCCGTGCGGCATTTAATGCGGTTGCCTATGCCCTCCCGGGTGCCGAAGGCGTGATCAAATTAAAGGATCCGGCCCAGGACAAGCCGCGAATCGGCAAAGATGACTATGGCCCGTTCAATAAATTCATATGGCGATGCCAGACCGACAAGGTCATTGAGCAGATTTTCAGTGAAGACCCCTACCCGGTTAAGGGATTGTGGATGCAGACCTGCAACCCGTTATCCGGTATTGGCCTTGATCCGAAACTATGGCAAAAAGCACTGGAAAAATTGGATTTTATTGTGGGGGTGGACCTGTTTATGACCTCATCCCTGAGGTATGCCGACATTATCCTGCCCGCAGCCACTTTTCTTGAAAAAGAAGGGGTCCGGTCCTGGTGGGTCCCGCTGCAGACGATTAACAAAGCCATGACCGTTGAGGGATGCCGGCCGGATGTTGAGATCAATTTTGAATTGGCCAAACGGTTTGATCCTGATTTTAAATGGGAAACCCTCCATGACCTGTTTGATGAGATACTTAAACCCTCGGGCATGAGCTTTGAACAGCTGGCAGAAAAAGGATGGGCCCTGCCCCCGGAAAACCATGCGTCCCGGCCCTATTTCCGTCATGAACGAGGGGTGTTGAGATCAGACGGTAAGCCTGGCTTTGCCACGCCATCAGGCAAGTTTGAACTGTATTCAACCCTGAGGGAGGAATGGGGCCTTAAAGCGGTGCCCTATTTTAAGGAACCCCCCTTTACCCCGGTGTCACGACCGGACCTGTTCAAAACGTATCCGCTGATCCTGAGTACCGGCAGACGGTCACCGGCGTTCTTTCACGCAGAACATCGCAATATTCCCTGGCTGAGAGCCCTTGATCCCGACCCTGTGGTGGAAATCCATCCGGATACGGCAAAGAAAAACGATATCTCCAACGGTGAATGGGTGACGGTGGAAAACTGGATGGGAACCGCCAGGTTCAAGGCCAAAGTCACAAAGATTGTCCCGCCCTGGATGGTCATGGCTGCCCATGGCTGGTGGTTCCCGGAAAAAAAGGAGGACCCGTTGTTCCATACATTTGAATCCAATATCAATATGCTGATCCCCATGAACGAACAGGGAGAAGACGGCCTGGGGGCACCCATCAAGCATCTTTTATGCAGGATAAGCAAGGAAACCAGAGGGAGTGCCCATGTCTAAATCAAACAAAAACGGGATGCTGATTGATTATGAATATTGTACGGGATGCTTTTCCTGCACCGTTGCCTGCTGCCAGGAAAATGGATGGGAAGCCCCGTTAAGCGGTATGAAAGTAATGGAAATCGTGCAGGATTTACCAAAAGACAAAGCCTATCTCACCTTCCTGCCCTTCCCCACTGAGCTTTGTGTCTTATGTAACCACCGGACCAGACAGGGTCTTGATCCGGCTTGTGTCAAACACTGTATGGCAAATTGTCTGACATATGGACCGTTAAAAGAACTTGCCGGAGAACTTGAAAAAAAGCCAAGGATGGTTCTCTGGTCGCCACGATAATATTCAATCCAACAAGGAGAATGGTATGAAAGAGGATGGGGTAAAAATCATTAAAACAACGACCTGGTCACCGGGTCCAGGCTGTCATGGCGGGTGCGGGATACTGGTCCATGTCAAGGACGACAAAGTGATCAAGGTGGAAGGCGACCCGGATCACCCCTGGAACCAGGGAAGATTGTGTTCGCGGTGTCTTTCCATGACCCAATACATGTACCACAAGGACCGGCTAAGAAAACCGCTGAAACGCATCGGAGAAAGGGGACAAGGAAAATTTGAAGAGATTTCCTGGGATGAGGCCTTTGACCTGATTGAACAGAAAATGAAAAAAATCCGGGAAGATCATGGACCGGAATCCGTCATCTTTCACCAGGGAACGGGCCGGGATATCGGCGGATGGATCTCCATGCTGGCCTATGCCTATGGAAGTCCCAACTGGATGTTCGGCCTTTCCGGCATCTCCTGTTATACGCCGCGCCTGATGATGATGTCCATCACCCAGGGGGATTTTGCCGTGGTGGATGCATCCCAGTGGCATGAAAAAAGGTATGATGATCCTGAATATAAAATTCCTGAAACCGTTACCATCTGGGGTCAGAACCTGCCTGCCACCTGCCCGGACGGTTTCTTTGGTCACTGGTACATAGACCTGATGAAAAGGGGTACCGAGGTGCTGGTTATTGACCCCAGATGCACCTGGATTGCCTCCCGGGCAAAACTCTGGCTCCAGTTAAGACCGGGAACCGATGCCGCCCTTGCCCTTGGATTTATCCATGTCATGATCAAAGAAGACCTCATCAACATGGCATTCGTTGAACGATGGACCAACTCCCCGTTCCTGGTGAGAACGGACCAGGAAAAGAAACGTCTGTTAAGGGAGAGTGACCTTATAAAAAACGGTCTGGATACCAATTTCATTGCCCACGACCCTGTTTCCGACAGTTTTGTGGTATGGGATTCCGACCACCAGACCTATAAAAAGAAAAATATTACCCCGTCCATGGAGGGAGACTTCACCCTGGCCCTTGCAGACGGCTCAACCGCAACGGCAAAAACGGTCTGGACCCTGTACAAAGAAAACGCTGAACAGTATACGCCCGAAGCCGTATCCAAGATCACCTGGGTGCCGGCAGATAAAATCAGAAAGGCTGCCCGGATCTATGCGAAAAGCCAGCCATCCGCCCTTCACTGGGGCCTTCCCATTGACACCATCCCGTCAACGGTGCCCACATCCCAGGCCATCAACCACCTCTGGTGCCTGACCGGGAACCTTGACAATCCCGGGGGCAATGCCATTGCCCGGTATGCCTATGACGTGGTGACCTATCCCTATCACTCGGGCGGCGCCATTCTCAGCCTTCCCCCTGAAGTCATGGATAAACGCATAGGGATCCATGATTATGGGGCAATAAAAGATTTCAGGGCATGGGCCCAGCCCGATAAAGTATTGGAACAGATCTCTTCAGACGATCCCTATCCCATCAAGGGTATGTGGATACAGACAGCCAATCCCATTGCCTGCACCGGCATGGAGCCTAAAAAATGGCGGGATGCCATTAAAAAACTCGATTTCACCGTTTGTGTGGATCTTTTCATGACCCCCACGGCCATGCTCTGTGATGTGATCCTGCCCGCGGCCACCTTTCTGGAAAAAGATTCTTTAAAGGCCTGGTGGGTTCCCCTGCAGGCCATTAAACGAGTCGTGGAGGTGGACGACTGCAAATCAGACATTGAGATCAACCTTGAGTTGTGCAAGCGCTTCATGAAAGATTTTCCCTATGACAATACCCAGGAACTCTTTGACACGCTGCTGAAATCTGCCGGTATCACCTATCAGGAACTCACCGATAACACCTGGATGATCCCCCCCAAAGGCCACCCCAGCAAACCCTATTTTAGATATGAAAAAGGCCTGCTCAGACAGGATAAGAAACCGGGATTCAGAACACCGTCGGGGAAAATCGAACTGTATTCCTCCTGGCTTGAAAAATGGGAACTGGAGCCCCTGCCCTACCATGAGGAACCGCCCTACAGCCCGGTGAGTACACCGGATCTGTTTGCGGACTACCCCCTCATCCTGTGTACCGGCCGGAGAATGGGACCTTTTTTCCATTCGGAACATCGCCAGATTCCCTGGCTTCGGGAACAGCAAAGAGACCCGGTCCTGGAAATCCACCCGGATACGGCTGAAAAATACGGCATCGCCCACGGAGAAAAGGTGTGTGTGGAAAACTGGCTGGGAAAAATCACGGTAAAAGCATTGGTGACGCCGGTGATTCATCCGGATATTGTCATGGCGGAACATGGATGGTGGTTTCCGGAAAAAGAAGGCAAAGAACCCAACCTGTTCGGTGTCTGGGATGTCAATGTCAACCAGCTCATTCCCATGGGTCATGAAGGCAAAGCAGGATTGGGAGCGCCCATAAAAAGCATGCTGTGCAAAGTCTATAAAGCGAAAGGATAAAAAAGATGTCAGAATATGGAATGTTGATCGATTATGAATATTGCACCGGCTGCAGGACCTGTGAAGTGGCCTGTAAACAGGAATATGGCCGGCCGGCCGGGAAAGTTGGAGGGGTGGAGGTAACAGAATACATCCACACCCTTCCCAATGGCAAATTATTTATTACCAATATCCCCACGTTTACCCGGGCCTGTGTTTTTTGTGCTGGTCGTGTTAAACAGGGACTTGAACCTGCCTGCGTAAAACACTGCATGGCAAATATTTTGACCTTCGGCAAAATTGAAGACTTACACGACAAAATCCCGAAAAAAAGAAAGGCCATTCTCTGGACCAAAGGGTAATGGTGCACCATTCCTGGTATGGTTGCACAAAAGCAACCATACCAGGAATGGCAATACGAATCCACTGGATCTTCTTGTTTTCATTCTTCCAAATTTTCCATATCAACACCGCTAACCAATTGTAAAAAAAAGAAAAAATTCATTATACCATCCAAATTGGCATACCGATTGCTTATAAAACCAAAAAGAAAAAAAATGGTTGCACTATTGCAACCATTGCGTTAAATTATAGGAAAATAGTGCTAAACATTACTGGATAGACACAAATGAAACAAAAAAAGACAACCAGCCCATTGACTGAGGATACCACCAAAGTCATTCTTGACAGCATCTCCGATGGCGTTTTTACAACCGATTATAATTGGAGAATCACATCTTTTAACCGGGCAGCAGAAAAAATAACCGGCATCTCCCGCAAGGACGCCATTGGTCGGCATTGCTGGGAAGTTTTCCGTTCCAACATGTGTGAAAAAGACTGTGCCCTCAAAAGGACCATGGAAGAAGGCAGGCCCTTCATCAACTCATCCGGATATATTATTAACAATAAAAAGAAAAAAATCCCCATTACCGTATCCACTTCCCTGTTGATCGATAAAAACGCAGAGGTGATCGGCGGCGTTGAAACCTTCAGGGATCATTCGCTTGTTGAACAGCTGCGAAAAGAACTTTCAACTAGATTTAAAGTCGAAGATATTGTCAGCAACAGCGATGCCATGAAAAATATTTTTAATATTCTGCCCCAGGTATCAGACAGTGATTCTTCAGTTCTCATTGAGGGCGAGACCGGTACCGGAAAAGAATTGCTTGCCCGGGCCATCCACAATATGAGCAACCGAAAAAAAAATCCGTTCATTGCCATCAATTGTGGGGCACTTCCGGATACGCTGCTGGAATCTGAATTGTTTGGATACAAAAAAGGGGCTTTTACCAATGCCGTGAAGGACAAACCCGGTCAATTTGCCCTGGCCGATGGGGGTACCATCTTCCTTGATGAAATCGGAGATACCAGCCCTGCCTTTCAAGTCAGCCTTCTCCGGGTTCTTCAGGAGCATGAATTCACCCCCCTTGGTGCCCTGGACCAGGAAAAAACCAATATCCGAATTATCGCCGCGACCAACAGAGATCTCACAACGCTTGTGGCCCAGAATCAATTCAGACAGGATCTGTATTACCGGATCAATGTGATACGACTTACCTTACCACCCTTAAGACATCGAATGGAAGACATTCCCCTTCTGGTGGAGTCCTTTATTCAGAAAATGAATGTCCGCCAGGGAAAATTTATCCAGGGCATTGACAAAAAAGTCCTTGAGTCCTTTATGAGCCATGAGTTTCCAGGCAATATCCGGGAACTTGAGAATATTATTGAGCATGCCTTTGTCCTCTGCTCCGAGGGCTATATAAAAGGCAATCACCTGCCCGGGTTTCTATCATTACCGGCCAGTATCAATACGGAGAAAGACAATAACCCCGTCAAATCAGCACAGATCAAACTTCTGACCGATGCCTTGGCACGCAATAACTACAACCGCAGTGCTGCCGCCAAAGATCTGGGAATCCATAAAAGCACCCTTTTCAGAAGGATTAAAAAACTGGGGATGAGATTATAAGGCCCCTTTTTTTTGAGTTGCAACGCTTGTAATCGAAATCGTCTTACTTATGCGACTCTTTTCATTTCCCGGTCGAGCTGCTCAATCTTTATTTTCCAACCTAACCGTTTAATATTTAAAACCATTTTATCAATTCAACCAAAAAACTTTCGTTCCGGCACATGCTTTGCAGATCTATAAGTTCAGACCGAATGGAGGATATCATTGAAAGTAGCCGTAACAATCTGGGGAAATCGAATCTCACCTGTTTTTGATGCTGCGGGCACACTGCTTGTGGCCCAGATCAAAAACCGGATGATCATCAAAAAAAGCTATACATCCTTTAACCCTGAGACACCTTCCGATCTGATAAAAACACTGAAACAAATGGGAATTTCCATTCTCATATGTGGTGCCATTTCTACCAAACCTGCAGATTTGATCGTTGAGAATGATATCAAACTCATCTCTTTTGTGACGGGAAGTGCGTTAAAACTTCTCGAAGATTTTGCCCATAAACAGACCATTGAAAAAGCATTTATGATGCCGGGGTGCAGCAAACAATACTGCTGGCGCCACAAATCGGACAAAACGACGGTTAAGGGGACAGGCCCTGTCGGCTGAGCCCTTAACTGATCCGGCACGGGATCGCGTAAAAGATACGTCCATCAAGCCGGATGGGTATGCCCTTCACTTGGAATCACCTAAAAATTCAACAAATTTTTCTTTACAGCACGCGCTGCAATTGATAATCAAACATATCTATGCGAATGATGATATGCTAAATAGTATATCACAACAACCTATTAATGATAACATAGTCGAGGTAATTATGAAGCGTTTAACACCCATTGTTCTTTTGACCGTTTTTCTTTTTTTCACTGGCTATTCTTATGCTATGGCCCAGAACACCGGCAAAAAATCTATGGTGCTCAATGGCGGCAATAAGGGAATCGTTAATTTCGAACACCATATGCACCAGGCCATTGCCAAGGACTGTGCCATCTGCCATTCCTTATTTCCACAAACTCCTGGTTCTTTAGATCAATCAAAAGAGAATGGGACCATCAAAGCAAAACAGGTCATGAATACAGTTTGCCTCAAATGCCACCGGGACATGAAAAAAGCCGGTGAAAAATTCGGTCCAGTAAGCTGTTCCGGATGTCATACTAAATAGTGTTTAGACGGCTTGTAGAGGAGCTCAAACACGGAATTTCCGGCCAGGCACTATATAGGCTATTTTGTGAACCGGTTAACCGGTGGATACGTTTTTAATGTTACCAGGGAAAGGCCATGGTTCAAAAACCCACATATGAAGAATTGGAATCCAGGATAAAAACCCTGGAAAAAGAAGCACTGGAGATCAAGGAAGCCGATCGCGAGACAAGGATTGCCAGTAGAAATCATAAAAGATTCTTAAGATTTTTACCCTATCCAGTGCTGGTTAGGGATGCGAAAGAACGGATTACCTATTTAAACCCTGCTTTTACAGACACCTTTGGCTGGACCTTAGAAGAGTTGAAAGGTCAGGAGGGGCGGCAATATGTTCCCGAAGTCCTTAGAGATGAGCTGAAAAGCAAGATCGAAACCCTGCCTGATAAAAAAAGCGTTTTGCAATTCAACACCAAACGGCTGACAAAAACGGGCAAACTTCTGGATGTCATCATCCGGATTGGTATAGACAAGGATGCGGACAACCATCTGGAAGGACTGATTACGGTCTTGAAGGATGTCACCATGGAAAGACGCAACAAGCGGAATCGCGATGTCATGAATCGCATCAGCCATGTTCTTCCCCAGTATCCGGATTTAAGGAAACTGCTTTTTTATGTCAACACTGAAATAAAAGGACTCCTGGGCGCTGAAAGTGCCAATACAATTTTATTGGATAAAACGCAGACAGAATTCTATTTTATAAGCGCTGTCCACGATGACCCAGCGACACAGGAACGGATTGAAAAAACACGATTTCCCGTTGATGATCTCCTGTCCGGACAGGTGGTAAAGACGGGCAGGCCCCTTATGATCAATGATTTTCCCGGCGAACACAACCAGTATGAATCCAGGGATCTAAAAATCGGTTATAAAGTCAAAAATTTAATCCTGGTTCCGTTACGCACGAAAGATCGCATTATCGGTATTCTGGCGGCGGATAATAAAAAAGCAGGGGATTTTGATTACACGGATTTGGAAACATTGACAACTATTGCCGCTACCGTTGTACTGTCAATAGAAAATGCCCGGGTGTCCAGGGAATTGAGAAAAGCCTATGAAGAGTTAAAAAGCCTGAACCATGCGAAAGATAAAATGATCAGCCACTTGTCCCATGAGCTGAAAACGCCCGTAGCGATCCTTTTAAGCTCGTTTAAAATTCTTTCAAAAAAAATGGCAGATCTTCCTGAAGCAACCTGGCAGCCGACCCTGGACAGGGTTCAAAGAAACCTGGAGCGCATTGTTGGGATTGAAGGCGAAGTTTCTGATATTGTAGAAAGAAAAGAATTCTATCATAAGAACATTTTTTCCCTCATCCTGTCGCAATGCCGGGATGAGTTCGAATCCCTTATTGCAGAGGAGACCGGCGAAAAAGGGGTCATCGCCAAAATCAGTCAAAAAATCGAAAACCTTTTTGTTACACAAGATCTTGATATCCAGAATATTTTTCTAAATCATTTTGTTGAAAAAAGGATCAAGACCATCAAACCGGAGATTAATCGTCGAAATATTTCTCTGATTTCCAGGCTTGAATCTTCTTCCCCGATTCAGATGCCTGTTGAACCCCTTAAAAAAACAGTGGATGGACTGATTCGGAACGCCATTGAAAATACACCGGATGGCGGGAAAATAGAAGTACTGGTGCATCCGGAAGGCAACGGCATGCATTTTGTGGTCAAAGATCATGGAATCGGGCTTACCCGGGAAGCCCAGAAAAGAATTTTTGAGGGCTTTTTTTCCACCCAGGAAACCTTGAATTATTCATCAAAACGGCCCTTTGACTTTAATGCCGGTGGTAAAGGCGCTGATCTGCTGCGGATGAAAATATTTTCAGAAAAATATCATTTTAAAATTTCCATGACATCCCAGCGATGCCGGCGAATTCCCGAAGACAAGGATGCCTGTCCCGGCTCCATACAGGCGTGCAGCGAACTCCCGGGACCCCCTTGTGACGGCATGACCATTGTCACCTGTTTTTTCCCTTTTCCTGAAAACAGCTGAAATGGTATTTTCCATTTCTGTATTGCTCGTTCATCTTTCCCTTACCCTGATTATCAAGAGGGTTTATCTGTTGCGGTCATACCCAGGTATATGGCCATCAACACAATTATGACCCCCATCCATCCGGGTATCCCTGTTTGCCGATTGAAGAAAAGAACATCCCAGACAAAAGAAAGTGCCGGCTGTAACAGAAGAATCAAACCGGCATAGGATGCTTTCACTTTGGGCAGGACATTGGAAATCATTACCCATGCAGCAAACTGAATAAAAAATCCCAGACAGAACAGCGATGCCAGTGTTATCATATCCGGAACAGCAAAGGACCCACCGGACATATAAATTTTACCGCCCAGAAAAAACGAGCAGGCCACGGATAATACCATGAGATAATAAAACAGAGAAAAATCTGCTGTATTAGATTGAAGTTGCCGCAGCAAAAGCAAAAACAGACTGTAAAATACTGCGGCGGCCATGCCGAAAACAATTCCGATAACATAGTTCCGGTTCAACTGATCAATATCCATACCAATAATAAGGAACAGGCCGAAAAATGCCAATGGCAATGACAATACAAAAGATATGCCGACCTTCTCCTTGAATACCAGGAAGCCGACAATGGAAAGGATAAATACCTGAAAATTCGCCAGTATGGTGGCAAGGCCCGGGCCGACATATTGAATGCTCAAATGCCATGCCCAGAGATCCAGGGCAAACAAAAGACCACAGACAACGGCAAGGAAATTTTTTTTCAGGCTTCTGTGTTTAAATTCTTTTTTGATCAGGCATGCACCCATGAGGAAAAGACTGCCAAAAAATACCCGGTAAAAAGCCGAGACTGAAGGCGGTACATGCGATATCTTTACCAGGGCACTGGAAAAACTGATGATAAAAGCACCCATAATAAGGGCGGGAACCGGCCGGGAAAATATTTTTTTGTTCACCCCACTCAAATCCTTTTGGTTTAAAAAAAGGACCCTAATGATTTAAAAACCGATAGTCAAGTAAAACCTCACCTTTTAGACGTTTTATATGAAAATGCGACAGCAGAGCCCCCGATGGGCGATCGGATTGGCCCGTTCGGACCCAAAGGCGATCAGCCCATTTGCCCTGCCGGGCGTTAAGAAACGCAGGCTGTTTGAGGACACACCTGCCCGCAGTTCCTGCGCTTTAGACCGGTAGGACAAATGGGCCGCCGACGGACCGGGGCCGATCCGATCGCCCGTCGGGGGCGGCATAATACCATTTTCGTTATTCGTTGTGTCGGCAGACCGAGTCTTTCATTCATTGGTACTGATTATTCATATCGACCGAATTGTTCAGCCGCGTCCATCATGGCCATGACCTTTATGGGGGCTGCGTCTGCAGGGAATTCACACCCCGGTGTCAGGATAAATCCACCCGGGTTGTCTTTGCCCTCGTCAATGGCATCCTTGCACAATTGAACGACTTCTGCATAGGGTTTCTCAAGAATGGCAATGGGATCCACATTACCACAGATGATATCATGATCCCCAAACGCTTTCATCTGATCGGGAATAGATGTTTCCGGACCAAAAATCCAAATGTATCTGCCGTGCCAATCACAGGCCTCTCTCATTTGAACATAATAAGGAATGTTTAAATTCTGATCGGCACACGGATGCATCAACACGGCACCAATGCCCAGTTCTTTTATCTTTTGATTCACTTTTAAATTATAGGGATAGACCAGGTCCCTGAAGGTGTCCGGTGAGATCATGCCGTTGGCTTCCAGGGGACCGGCCTGAAACGGCATACACTGCTGGGCACCGAATTTATTGGCAAAATACTCCAGGGCATTGATAAACATGTCACTGACCTTGTCCATGAGCATGCGAACCGCATCCGGTTCCGTAATCACCCAGGTTAAAAAAGCGTTGGTGTCCGCCACCTGGGCAGCCGCTGAAAAAATACTCCCCGCCTGGAAACCGGCCGGCATACCCATTTCAACACACCGTTCCGCATTTCGATCGGCAATGGCAAATCCGCCCGGCAAAGGGCCGTCAAATGTCGGGACCTTCAAGGTTTCTATATCTTCAAGGGTTTTTACCGGAGACTCTATGACATAAGGTGCCAGTTCGCCGCTTCCATCGGGCATCCCCACCTTCCCGCCAAATTCCCAGGGACCACAGGCCGCATATCCGAAAAGGGGCGTCTGCTCATATCCATGGAGTCGCATACTGGCAAAATTGGCATCAAAGTAGTTGTCACCATCTGACCAGAATTCACCGGGGGGCATGCCCATGATATTGGCCGCATATCCCTGGATAAATGGCACAACAGGAACCCTGTCGGGTTTTTCCTGTCCCATCATTACAGCCATCATTCGTTCAGGCGGTGTCATTGCTTTTGTCATTTTTGGTTCTCCTTTATGATATGGTTATCGTTGGGGTTTATCTGCATCACATAATTTTAAATTCAGTTTTCCCTGTACACTTATGACCGTTAATCCTGGGAATCGGCCAATCTCAAAGTGCCATCAGTTTTCTTGCGGTCTCCACGGCCTCCGGGCCATCTCCGCCATACCCGTAAGATCCAATCCGCTCGGCAAACGCCATCGAGGTTGGTGCCCCACCCACCATCGTTTTGACACCGCTGACCTGTTCTTTCAATTCAGTTACAATTTTTTCCATGGCCGGCATACTGGTGGTCAAAAGAGAGGATAACGCAGCAATATCGGCATTATTATCCGTAATCGCCTTCACGAATGCCGCCGTATCATTGTCGACACCGATATCCACGACCTTGAATCCCGCCCCTTCCAACATCATGGCCACCAAATTTTTTCCCACATCATGCTGGTCCCCTTTAACGGTTCCGATGACGATGATGCCTTTGGGCTGAGCGTTTGTTCGGGCCAAAATCGGTTTTAAAACGCCCAGCCCGTTTTTCATGGACAAGGCGCCGATGAGCATTTCCGGCACAAACAGGGCGCCCTGGCTATACTGGCGCCCCAATTCGTCCATGGCGGCAATAAGTCCATCATTGAGAATCCCTGAAACATCCGTTTTTAAATCGAGCTCCTTTTGCACGAGGTCGGCGATTTCTTTGTGTTTAAAGGCCAGGATTGCGTGATAAATGTCAGCTACTGCCATTGTTCGGTCTCCTATTTTCCGGTTGGCTGCCAAGTCTATTTGAGGCATATTCTAAATACAAAAATTCTTTCTTGTCAAGAGATAAATTTTAAAAAAATAGTAAAATCATATTTAATTTTTTTTTAAAATACTTATAAATAAAGGCTATTAATACATGTTTATTTTTATTACCGACTTTCTGTCTCATTATAATCTTCTCATATTTGGCAGTAAATATTGCTATTTATTTTTGAATTTTGTTCAAAAAAATTTATTAAAATTAAATTTTGAGGTATATTCTATTAAATTAGTAGGCATTTATATTTTCACGATCCATTTAACCGCCCGTGTAACCAATGACAAAATAAACAAAATACAACCCGTATCGCACTTCAATATTGATATTATAGATATTTAATCAACAAAAAATTTGTCAATCATATTTTAAACTTTCAATAATGACTTGACAAAACCTTTTCTTGTTGATTGAATATGCCTCATATATGGATAATTTCAATTCAGCAACGCATAAACAGTTAAATTTGTACAGATAACATTCAAAAATATGGGGCAATACAATGTTTACGGTGATAGGAGAAAGAATCAATACCACTTTGGAAAAGGTAAAAGAAGCAGTAGAAAAAAGAGATGCCGACTACATCACCAATGATGTAAAAAAACAAACGGCGTGTGGTGCAACCTATATTGATGTAAACGCAGGTGCCAGGATCGGCTGCGAAGCAGACGACATGAAATGGCTCTTAGATGTCATACAGGGCGCCACAGATCTTCCCCTCTGCCTGGACAGTCCTGATCCAAAGATCCTGGAAATTGCCTATGGACGGATTGATCAAGCCCCCATGATCAATTCAATCAGTCTTGAAACGGATAGACTCAATGCCATGCTCCCCTTTCTGAAAGGGAAAGACTGCAAAGTCATTGCCCTGTGTATGGATGATTCAGGATTACCGAAACATTCGGATGACATTGTCAATTGTGCAAAAACCATTGTGGAAAAACTTGAACAGATCGGGATGAAACGGGAAGATATTTTTGTCGATCCATTAATTCAGCCGATCAGTGTTGACGCCAATAACGGGGCAATGGCGGTGGAAGCAGTCAAAACGATCATGCAGGACCTTAAAGGCGTTCACACAACAGGGGGGCTTTCCAATATCTCCTATGGCCTGCCCCAGAGGAAAATCATCAATCGCTGTTTTCTGTTGATGATGATGGCCGGCGGACTGGATTCTGCCATACTGGATCCAATGGATAACAAGATCATGGCCGTCTTAAAAACAGGAGAATTGATTGCAGGAAATGACAGTTTTTGTATGAATTTTTTAAAATCGGTCAGGGCCGGTGAGATAAGATCGTAAGGGGGTGAATCAATGACTTTCCCGGATACAAATCCACACATGCTGACGCAGTTGGACATTGAGGTAACATATCAAGACCTTCTGCAGCAGATGAAACCGTCCAGTTGCCAACCTGAAATAGTGACGATGGCAAAAGAGACCCTTGATAAAGTTAAAAACATATGGAAACCCGCAGCAGTCTATAACTGGTTTGAATTTCAACAGATGGATACGGATACGTTAGGGTGTATTTTTCAAAACACCGGCAGTTTGTGCCTGATAAATTTCGGGTATGCCATCAAGTTCCTGAAGCATGCCACCCACGCGCTTATTTCTGTATACACTGCAGGCCATGAACTGGCGCGGGAAGCCGTAAAGGCCTCTGCCAGGGGCGACTTGCTGGAGGCGTATTTTCTTGATATCATCGGCTTGATTGTCCTTGATAGAACAGGTCAGGCCGTTAAAGCCATTGCTGAAGATCAGGCCAGAGGGTCAGGATGGGGAGTCGGCCCTTTCCTGAGCCCGGGGTCGGTCCACGGATGGGACCTGGAAGAGCAGACAAGCCTCTGCTCACTCTTACCCCTTGAACGAATCAATGTGCAAATTCAGGACGGCATCTTATCCCCGTTTAAAACCGTTTCCTGTCTTATTGGCATGGGGCCTGGATATGAGTCTGATCAAGTTGGCAGCACCTGCCAGGTTTGCTCGAACAGGCATGACTGCCAGATAAAACAGGCCCAAACCTGTTGATAGATAATGGCCATTTGTGATGATCTTGTTTGATTTTCATGGGGAAAAAGATTATATACGGATCCATGCTCAATACAATAATAGAAAATAAACCCAAAATACACACACGGGATATAAGCCTTGCCACCTATCCCCATACAGATTCCCGGGTGATTGTTCACGGGGTATTAAAAGACCGGCGATACACAAGGATATTTGATGTAACAGGCGCAATGCTGGAACCGGGAATCATGCACCACATTGATGTAACGCTGCTGATAAAGCCTGATCCGCTCATGATCGAAGACGCCCAGGCCCGGATGATCCATGTCCCCATGACGGCCTGCAACACCACCCTGGATACCATTGAACAATTAAAAGGGCTTGAGATTAAATCGGGGTTTTCAAAAAATATCAGCTTGATCATGGGGGGCAGAAAAGGATGTACCCATCTTTGCAACCTGATCATTACCATGGGCCAGGAAATTGTCCAGGGCTGGCTGGTACACAAAAGAAAGGACAAATCACCTGTTCCAAAGGATCTTGACAGCTTGAAAGAAAAAAATTTTTTAATCGATTCCTGCCGGATGTGGACACAGCACGGCCCCAAAATGAAAAGCCTTGAAAAAGCCATAAAAGAACGGCAGTCACTTTAACAAGCACGGGAAGTGACTTTAGGGCTGCACACCGACATTTCTTGTGGCAATAATATGGCAGGGAACCCCTGCCGGATTTTCAATCAGACGATCACCAATGGTTACTGGTGCCTTAACCCTCTTGTGCTGAATGATATCCATTACCTCAAATATTTTACCCAATGGAATGGCGGTGTCTGTTCTGACACTGACAAGTTCAAAATCACCCTGTTCAACAACGATACTGGAAGCAATGGTCCGCATGGGATTGACAATTTCCTGTTCTACCCACGCAATGCCTTTGTCACAGGTGCATCCGCTCACCTCCAGGACTTTTAATGCAGGGGTTTCTTCAATCAGGGCCTCTACCTGGCAACCATTGGGACAGACGATACACACCAGTTCTTTTTTTAACATTGAACACTCACCTCAAGTTTTTCTGCGGTTTCAATATTCTTTGCCTTGACCTTCACCCGGATCATTTCAGCAGGGTGAAGCCTGACGATCTTTTTTCCGGCCACTTTCCGGCCCTTGTCTTTGATCATCACCACCCCATTGGCCATGGGCCGGGTGACTCTCAAGGATACGGTAAAATCGGTTTTCCCGCTGACCGTCTGGGGCAGAACATATCGAACATCCTGCTTTGCTTCAATGGGAATTGAGGCACTGTCACGCACGGTTTTTTGCGTTACATACCGAACCGCACTCTGACCCACCAGGGCTGCTTCTTCTGAAACATGGTCCACAAGGTCATGCACATGCAGCACATTGCCACAGGAAAAAATCCCCGGAACACTTGTCATGTAAGTATCATCCACGGTTGCACCGCTTGTTGTGGCCTCAAGATTCACGCCGGCACCGAGGGACAGCTCGTTTTCAGGGATCAAGCCCACAGACAGCAGCAGCGTGTCACAGGGAACAAATCGTTTTGTTGATTCAATCATTTGAAACGTTTCATCAACCGAGGCCACCGTCACCCCTGTGAGTCGGTCCGTTCCATGAAGTTCAAAAACAGAGGTGCTTAAAAACAAGGGAATGTCATAGTCGTTCAAACATTGCTGAACATTTCTGGCAAGGCCACTGGGCGTTGGTAACAGCTCAAAGACAGCCGCAACGGTTGCCCCTTCCAGGGTCATTCTTCTGGCCATAATCAATCCGATATCCCCTGATCCTAAAATAACGACGCGGTTTCCTATCTGTTTATTCTGGAGATTGATAAAGTTCTGGGCGGCTCCGGCCGTATAAACACCGGACGGCCGTGTTCCGGGCAAGGATATGGCACCGGCAGTTCTTTCTCTGCACCCCATTGACAATATCACTGCACCGGCCTGGATTTTGACAAATCCCTCTTTCGAACTGACACTGATCTGTCTATTGTTATCCAAAGACAACACAATGGTTTCAAGCATGACCTCAATGCCCAGTTTATGGAATTCATCAATATAGCGTTGGGCATATTCCGGACCGGTCAAGGCCTCCCTAAATGTATGGAGTCCGAATCCGTCATGAATACATTGATTGAGTATCCCGCCAAGGATTTTATCCCTTTCAATTAAAAGGATGTCTTTTAAGCCGTTTTTCCTGGCAGAGATGGCAGCCGCAAGACCTGCAGGGCCACCGCCAATGATGACCAGATCCCGTTTAATCACTTGCATCTTATACAACATCCTGACGCATTTTCCCTAGAAACAATTGGGAATCCTTGCTTTTGAGTAAAAAATCTTCAGGGTTATAACCAAATTCTTTTTCCAGGATCTGGACGATCCTGGGCAGACAGAATCCCCCCTGGCACCGACCCATCATGGCCCTTGAACGATATTTGATACCATTGATGGTCTGCACACCCAAAGGATTAGAAATGGCATCCAGCACTTCTTTTTTGGTGATCTGTTCACACCGGCAGACCACTTCTCCATAATCCGGATTCTGGGACACCAGATCCGCTTTTTGCTCGTCGGGTAATTGATGAAAATAACCGGCCATACCCGACCGGGTCCCCTCAAAGGTCTCTTTTCTTTTCAATGTCAGCAGCTTGGCAACCATATCCTTGACCATCAGCGCAATTGCCGGTGACGATGTCAGACCGGGACTTTCAATTCCAACCAGGTTCACAAAACCAGTGACATCCTCCCGGCTTTCGATGACAAAATCCTCAAACCCGCCCTTTCCCGGTGACGTCTGCTTGGCACGCAATCCTGAAAAACTCCGGATAAAATCAGCGGTTTTTAAATCCGGTAACAATTCATGTCCTTCTTTTCTCAACAAGGCCATAATACGGGCAGTACAGGCATAATCCTCGGGATCATCCTGGTATTCATTGCTGGGTCCGATCAGGATATTACCGGAAACCGTATTGGTCAAATGGATGCCCAACCCGGCTTTTCCCTTATGGGGTGCGGGATACACCAGAACTTTCAAACTGCCGTCCAGTCGTTTGTCCAGAATCAGATATTCCCCCCGACAGGGATAAATTTTATAGTCATTTATTCCCAGCATGGCACAGATATCTGCCGAATAAAGACCGGCAGAATTGATCAGTACCCGGGATTGAAACCGCTTGCCCGACGCAGTGACATCAAACCCGTCCCCCTGCTTGCTCAAGGCGGTTACCCTATGGCCCAGATAAAAATGACAACCGTTTGCGTAGGCGTTTTCCGCCAGGGCAATGGTCAAAGAATACGGGCAGATAATCCCGGTGGAGGGAGAATGAAGTGCTTTTATGCCACCGACATTGGGTTGAATTTTTCTCATGGCATCAGTGTCTAATATGGCAAGGTCTGGAACGCCGTTTGCCTGGCCCTGTTCCTTGAGTATATAAAGGCTTTTGACCTCTTCTTCATCCTGGGCCACTGTCAATTTTCCCAGATAATTCATCTTTACCTTTAAATCATTGCAAAGATCCGCCATCAAAGAATTTCCCAGCACATCCAACCGGGCCCTTAAGGTCCCCGGTTTATAGTGTATCCCGGAATGCAGCACCCCGCTGTTTCTTGAACTGGTCCCCATGGAAACATCCAGTTCTTTTTCAATGACAGCGACACGTATCGAGTATTTGGACAATTCCCTGGCAATGGCATTTCCCACAACACCTGCGCCAATGATTATCACATCATATTGATTTTCCATTGAATGCCATCTAACCCTTTTGCGAAGGCTGATAAACTTTGTTTACCAGCCTTTTTATATGATAACAAGCCTTAGCCTTCAATGCCGGCAAGACGTTTGGCCGCTCGCTTTTTGCTTTCAAGATCGCTTTCCCTGAGAATTGTAACCCGGTGGGCTTCGGGTGACCCCCCCCCGTGAATATCGGAAATGGTGTCGGCAGACTCCATTGCCATCTTTTCCACGAGCCGGAACATTCTGATTCTATTTTCCACAGGAATCCCTTCAACCGCTTGAAAATATCGCTTCAATACAGGACCGATTTCAGGATGATCAAAATCCCTGTCCGAAGGCATGTCCGCAACAAAGCCACCCACGATATCAATCATTAAGCGGATACATTCACTCAATTCTTTACCCTCATGAATCTTTGAAGCATTGGACAGGATAGTATCGATAAAATAAGCCCCGGAAGCCTCTTTCTTGCCTTCATAGGATGACGCAAGGCAGCATCCGTATAATGTTTCAGCCCGGTATATCATATCAATCACTTTTTGTTTATGATGGGCAACTTTGGATGTCCCGTTATAGTCCATCAATGTCAATGCGGCACCAATCATACAGTCGATTTTTCCGGCTTTGCATCCGCCATGGCTCTGCCTGTGGAAAGAAGAGAATCGAATCACCATCTGCACGGCAAATTCCGTTTCTCCATTCAGGAACACCCTGTGATTGGGGATGAACACTTTGTCAAATATCAATGTGGGACAATTTTTTGAGTATCGGATGTTTCCACAGTCCACGCCCTCAATCTCACGGCTATCCAGGCTTGAACGACCCACTACATGGATGAGGCCCGGGGTATCCGCTGGAATGGCAAAGGCAACGGCATAATCCTCATCTCCCTTTTTAAACGCTCTGGTAGGCAATACGATAATTTCATGGGATGAAAGTGATCCTGTCTGGTGAACCTTTGCACCACTGACAACAATTCCGTCAGGTCTTCGTTCAACGATTTTCAGATACATCTCATCATCTGCCTGCTGGGTCGGCCCCTTGGAACGATCCCCTTTCAAATCGGTCACACCGGCATTGGCGGTGAGGTCGTTTTTCTGCATATAGGTTAAAAATTCAAGAAAATTCTGATAATAGGGGGTCCCGTATTTCTGATCCACATCATAGGTGACAATTGACAGTGCTGAAAGACAGTCAAGGCCGGTACATCTCTGGTGGCATGTGCCCACATGGTTGGCAATGGCTCTGTTCAATTTGACCCTGTGGACAAGATCATCAATTGATCCGGGCGGGAGTGTGAAACGGTTGACCGGCTCATCAATCAAGGGACTCGTGGTGACGGCCAGATCACGATATTCATCCATTTCAGCCACTTCGTATGTCGCACCGGTTGCTTCGATACCGGCCCGGAGTCTTGGATTGTCAACAACATTGTTAATTCTCTCGCCCCCCATATAAACAACCGGATTCAATTTTCTCAATGATTCAATATACTCATCCTTTGTCATCAGTCCCATAATAATTTCCTTTCTTTAAAAATTAACAAACAAATTTCATCCAATATGGAATTAAGTGATCTTGATAGAATATTTAATATCAAGCAGGGAGGTTTAGTTGAGTAATAAAGATAAAGAAATTAAATTTATTACAAATTCATTCCATCTTTAATTTAAAATAAAATAAACATCACAGCCAAAATGAATGTAATGTCTTTCTAAATAATACTTAAATTTCACAAACCCACTATTGTACACTATCCATACGCAAATTTTCCCATGAATCAAACAAAAATCGCTGAAAACGATATTTGTTTTTTTGATGCATATTTTTATAACTATAAACAAAAATCTTATTTTTTTTACTTTTAGTCCATATAATTTTGGGTATTTTTAAAATATATATGGCCATCTTGTCAAGCACTTTTATAAGCGATTGATATAACGACAAAAACAATCCCATCACAAGCATACCTTATAATTTTTTATTGACATAACAACTTATTTTTTTTAGGATTTCTGCCTTGAATATTCAAAAAACCTATAAAAAAAATTCATAAATTTGAATTTAACAGGAATTTATTATGAGATTACACGAATATGAAGGCGCAGCTATTTTTGAAAAATTCGGTATCCCCGTTCCAAGGAGAGGGGTTGTAAGAACCGTGGAAGGCGCTTTAAGGATTGCAGATGAAATTGGTTTTCCGGTTGTCCTTAAATCACAGGTTCTTGTTGGCGGACGCGGATTGGCCGGGGGAATCAAGACGGCAGAATCATCTGATGAGCTCGAAAAAAGCGCAGATGACCTGTTGAATATGGAAATAAAAGGACTGCCGGTCAAAGAACTGATGATCAGTGAACGCGTAAAAATTGCAAAAGAACTTTACATGGGGATCACCATTGATGGGTATTCCGGAAAACCAGTGGCTGTTGTCAGCACTGAGGGGGGGGTTCTTATTGAAGAAACGGCAAAACACTCGCCCGAGAAAATCGCCTCTGTAAAAATCGATCCCAAACTAGGATTTTACCCTTACCAGGCGCAAAAACTGCTGCGACAGCTGGGCCTGGCACCGAAACCATTAACCGCCTGTTCCGATATTCTGGTGCGCCTGTATAAAGTATTTGAAAAGTATGAAGCAATCATTGTCGAAATAAACCCCCTGGTCATTCTGGAAAACGGCGGTCTCATGGCCGTTGATGCCGTTCTTGAAATTGATGATTCAGCCCTGTTCAGACTCAAGAAATCCCTTTCACTGCCCACGGATAATCGGCTGGGAAATTCACTTGAAAACAAGGGAAAAGAAATCGGGGTAACCTATGTTGATCTTGACGGCGATATTGGATTAATTTCTTCCGGGGCAGGCCTGGGTATGGCATCAATGGATATCATTGGAAACAAATTAAACCCGGCAAACTTCCTTGAAACAGGCGGGGGTATCACGGCCGATCTGCTCTACAAATGCATGGAATTGATATTGATGAAAGATCTAAAGGCCATCTTCATCAATATATATGGTGGCATCAATCCAATCCATGAAGGGGCCAAAGGGATTGTCAAATACATCAAAGATCATCATTTGACCCTGCCCATTGTTGCAAAGGCCCTGGGGAATCACCAGGAAGAAACATGGGAAATTTTAAGATCCGGTGGTGTTCACGTCGTGACCCAGGCGGCGACTGAAACAGCCGTTGACAAGCTGATTGATCTGTTAAAATAGTATCAACTGCCTGTTCTCAACAAATAATTTAAAAAAGACCGTTAAACATAGAGGTAACAATGAGTATTCTTCTTAATGATGATACCCGCGTGATTGTACAGGGGATAACTGGAAAAATTGGCAGCGTTCAAACCAAATGGATGCTGGAATACGGAACAAAAATTGTCGGTGGCGTGACCCCGGGCAAAGGTGGGCAGACGGTTGAAGGCCTGCCTGTTTTCAATTATGTGGATGATGCGGTGAAAGAGACCGGGGCAAACGCATCGGTCTTCTTTGTTCCCGCCATATTTGTTCTGGATGCTTTTTTAGAAACCGTTGATGCCGGCATTGACTTGATTGTTATTGTACCCGAACATATCCCGGTACACGATGCCATGAAAATGCGGGATTATGCCAAAGATAAAGGAACTCTCGCGTTAGGTCCCACAACACCGGGCATCCTGTCTCCTGGAAAAGGAAAAATGGGCATTATGCCGGCGTCCCTGTTTGCACCGGGTCGGGTGGGGGTCATTTCAAGATCCGGCACCCTGTCCTATGAATTTGCCGGTATCCTTTCTGAAAAAAACATCGGGCAAAGCACGGTTGTGGGCATGGGAGCGGATCCAGTGGTACTCTGCAACCTGCCGGAAATTCTGGAAATGTTTGAAAATGATGCAGATACGGATGCGGTGATCATTGTGGGTGAAGTGGGCGGAGAACAGGAAGAAAAAGCTGCTGATTTTATTGCCCATAACATGAAAAAGCCCATTGCATCTTATATTGCCGGTCGATTTTCCCCCCAGGGCAAAAAAATGGGGCATGCCGGTGCCATTGTCCGGGGATCAGCCGGCACCTATGACGGTAAAATTGAGGCGTTTAAAAAAGCCGGCGTCACCGTCCTTGAATCCCCTGTTCATGTGAATGCCTGGGCGGAAAAGCATCACTTAAGATAAACGATTCAGCCATTTTTGTCTCTTGAAAAAGCGGTATGATCGTTTTCAGGGAGACCATAAATACGCTTCAAGATCAATGGTATGATTTTTTGAAAAAACAATGCCTTCTGATTGAAGAAGTGCCTTTTGAAGTTCATATCCCTGGTCCGGTCTCAGGGATATTTTTCCCTTTGAATTGACCACACGGTGCCAGGGCAGATCATATTTTCTGGACATTGAATGCAGAAACCGTGAAATCTGCCGGGCACCGCCGGGGTTTCCTGCAAGGGCAGCTATCCAGCCATAGGTCATTACCTTGCCTTTTGGGATATGTTGAATAATATGAACTGCTTTTTGTGCGAAGGGAGTCATCATGAGCCTCAATATTGACATCTGTTATTTTTTCAACTCTCGTATGGTTGCTTTAAGAACCCCTATCTTTGAAAACAAGGTTACATTGTTTAACCATTTTTAAATGGTTTTTTCAAATCTTCAGCCGGTGCTTATACCCATAGGGAATGTTCAATTTGTCCATCCGTTTCCGGTTTGACTTCCCTGATTTTTACCCCGCCATGGGTCATTCGCCGGTCCAGGGAGGTTTCAATCTGTCTTTCAACCAAGTCTTTCAGAACATTCGTGGTTTTATAGGTATCTAAAAGCCACATCGGATCTCTCGGAAGATATCTGTGGCGTTTTAAAGGGGCATCCGGAGCAATAATCATGGCCCGCTCAATAAGATTTTGTAATTCTCTTACATTGCCGGGCCAGGAATAGGTTTTCAGTCTTTCCATGGCATTTTCAGATAATCGAGGGGTTTTGGAAAAATTCATTAAGATAGATATAATCGCTTTTTTTTGCAAGGAAAAGCAGGTGAAGAGATTTCATTTTTTCCAATTATTTAATTTTACATTTTTTTTAAATTTGGTACAATACTTGCTTTTAAGAAAACCGTCAAAACAAGTCAGCAATTTACTTCACGTTCAAAAGGAGACTTTTACATGGTAACAACTCTTGCAATGATCATTTTGGCAGGGCTTATTTTGCAAGCCCTCATTGGCATGGCATTTTTTATTTCATCAATCTTTGAACGGGAAAAAAGAGCCACCATCCTTGGTGGCATACAATTATCCGGGATGATTTTTCTGGCGCTGGGATTTCTTTATCTATATCTCAATGGTCTTTTTAATTCAGGCCCCGGGGGAATCAGCCTCTTTTTGTTGTTCTGCCTGGGGTTGGGTGGTGTGATCTTTTTTTTCAGAAGCACCCGCCCCAATGAAAAAGCATTAAAAGGCGCAAAAGGCTATGTTGTCGGTGAGGCAGGCCGCTTTGATGAAAGAGACCATGTTTTCGCAAGGAATCGGTCGCTTCTCCCGGGTTCTGAACAATATGCGGCCTATTACCGTGACCATCCGGAATGGGAAGACATGGATGCAAAAAGGAGAGAAAAAGGGGGCCCCACGGGTCGTCCCGGGTCTATTGACAGTCCAAATGCTGATGCCAATGTGGCAGGAACATTGGCATCGGCATCCTTATCCCACTATCTTTCTGAACCGGATAAATATTCACCTGAGCCGCATATAGCATTAAGAGAAAAAGTGACCCGTAAAAAAGTTGAAATGGGTCTGGACGAGGCAACGACCAGAATTAAGGGGTATGCAAAGGCATTGGGTGCCTCTTTGGTGGGCGTAACAAAAATAAACCCGTTATGGGTGTATTCACATCGGGGAGAAATATTTAACAATAACTGGGAAGACTGGGGGAAAACGATTCATGTGCACCATGGGTATGCCATTGTCTGTGTTGAAGAGATGAATAAAAACATGGTGGGAAGTGCCCCCCATACACCGACCTGTCTTGAAAGTATGATAAATTATGCAAAAGGATCCTACATTACAACACAGCTGGCCGGATATATCGCCAATATGGGGTACTCAGCCACAGCAAATCATTTCCGGCACTATGATACGATATTGCCGCCTTTGGCAGCAGATGCCGGATTAGGAGAGGTTGGAAGGCTGGGCTATCTCATCACAAAAAAATATGGTCCCCGGGTCAGGCTGAGCATTGTGACAACCGATCTTGAATTGACAGAAGATAAACCAGTGGATATCGGTGTTGAAGATTTTTGCAAAATATGCAAAAAATGTGCTGTTTGCTGCCCGTCAAAATCTATCCCCCATGAAGAGATGACGGTTGAAAGGGGATTGCTTCGGTGGAAACTGGATGCCCAATCCTGTTTTGAGTACTGGGGAAAAATAGGAACAGACTGCAATGTCTGTATGAATGTCTGCCCCTGGAGCCATGCGGATACCATTCCCCATCAAATTATTAAAACCTTGATCACGAGAAATCAATATGCCAGAAAACTTTTTAATCTTATGGATGATATTTTTTATGGTAAGAAACCCAAGCCCAAGTCCCCGGAAAAATGGGCTCAGTTTGGCACATGGAAATAAATACACCATTTAAAAGGACATTTTTTTTAGACTGTTCATCATGCTCAGGAAATAAAGGATCACTATGAAAACAACTCGAATCAGTGTTACGGGAAAAAAAGTACAGACAATTGAGGCAGACCTGCTGGTTTACTGCCTGGCTCAACCCCTCAAAAAAAACAGCAAAACAGCCCCGCCATGTGATGCCCTAATACGGCAGCAGGTTAAAACAGCCTTTGATCTTGGGGATTTCTCGGGTAAGGATGGTGAAACGCTTATGTATTACCCAGCCTTAAAGGAAGAAACCGCTGTCAAGGCCAACAGAATCATGGTGATGGGTATGGGTAAGATCAATCAGGAAACGGATGCCTCAGCGGTGTTTGAAACCTTGAGGGAATTAGGGGGCCGTCTTGCAGGTACCTGTAAAAAAGTGAATGCAAAAACCATCACCATCTGTCTGCCTGATATCACGATGATCAGCCCCGGTAAAACAAGCCAATGTCTTGTTGAGGGGCTTCTTCTGGGAGATTACCGGTTTGAAAAATATAAAGCCGCCACCCGGAAAAAGACAGATTATACGGGCCTCAAACTCATTCGTTTCTCTGGTTTGAACCCGGTTAAATCTGTAAGGGCCGGAGTAAAAAAGGGTCAGATTGCCGCCCATGCGGCATGCGAGGCAAGAAATATGGCAAATGAGCCGGGCAACGGCTGGACATCAAAAGAATTTGCCGCTTATGCCAAAGACCTGGCATCAGAATATGGCTTAAAATTTACCTGTCTGGAAAAAAAGGATATGGAAAACCTGGGAATGGGAGGGATCCTTGCCGTCAACCAGGGCTCAGCTATTCCACCGAGAATGATTATCCTTGAATATACACCTGAAAAAAAATCCAGCACCCTTCTTCTGGTTGGAAAAGGAATCACTTTTGATTCCGGCGGTATCAGCTTAAAGCCTTCTGCCGGCATGGAAGAAATGAAATATGACATGTGCGGCGGTGCGGCTGTTCTATCTGCCATGAGGGCTGTGGGAGAAGAAAAACCAGACATCGGCGTTGTTGCGATAATCCCTGCCACCGATAATATGTCCGGCAGCTCAGCCGTCCGGCCGGGTGACATTATCCGGCATTTTAACGGGGTGACATCAGAAATTGTAAACACGGACGCTGAAGGGCGAATGATCCTGGCCGATGCGCTCGCGTATGGGATCAAGATCTTTAAACCCGACGGCGTTGTGGATATTGCAACCCTGACCGGAGCGGTTATCATTGGTTTAGGCCATCACCATGCCGGCATGGTCAGCAACAATGATCCATTATCTGACCTGCTGATCTCCGCTGGAAAAACTGCCGGAGAACCCCTATGGCGACTGCCGTTAAACAAGGCGTATAAAAAACAGATTGAATCAAAGGTCGCCGACATTAAAAATATCGGGGGTAAATCCGGGGGGAGCATTACAGCGGCAGCTTACCTGGCCGAATTTGTGGGCAAAACACCTTGGGCACACCTGGACATTGCCGGAACAGCCTGGAATTTTACTGAAAAAGCCTATATCCCCAAAGGCCCGTCCGGATTTGGTGTCAGGACGTTTATCCATTTGATACACGCCTGGAAAGGACAGAAGTTTAACCGGTAATGGCCCGTATTTTCACCTAGGGCAGATGACAAATTGTTTTTTGCATACTTTTTTGTCCAACCCCTGGTATCTTTTTTAAAAAAAGGGTATGACACATTTTTTAACCTGAGATATAATCAAAAATTCATCAATTGGGTTTGAATTGAGAAAGGAGAGGACAATGAAAAAAGTTGGCATTGTAGGTTGGCGGGGAATGGTGGGCTCTGTGCTCATGGAAAGAATGATCGAGGAAAATGATTTCAAACGATTTACGCCTCTTTTTTTCACTACCTCCCAGGCGGGTTTAAACGCCCCGGATGTGGGGTTTGATTCACCCCCACTGGTTGATGCATATGATATAGATCGCCTGCTGGATATGGATATTATCCTGTCCTGCCAGGGCGGGGCATATACGGAAGCTGTACGGCCCAGGCTTGCCGAAAAAAACTGGGCTGGGTACTGGATTGATGCCGCATCCACCTTGAGGATGGATGAAAAAAGCATTATTGTCCTGGATCCGGTAAACCGCAAAGTCATTGACGATGCCCTCTCCGATGGCATTAAAAATTATATCGGGGGAAATTGTACTGTATCCCTCATGCTCATGGCCCTGGGGGGCTTGTTTGAAAACAATTTAATAGAATGGCTGACATCCATGACATACCAGGCGGCGTCCGGTGCCGGGGCTAAAAACATGGAAGAACTCGTCACCCAGATGAAGACCATTGGCAACCTGGCATCCCCTGTGCTTGAAAACCCGGCCTCCGCTATCCTGGAACTGGATAAAAATGTTATCACCACCATGAGATCCCCTGCCCTGCCCGTTAAAAACTGGGCCGTTCCATTGGCAGCAAGCCTGATTCCCTGGATTGACCGGGCAATGGACAATGGCCAGACAAGGGAAGAATGGAAGGGGTTTGTGGAAACCAATAAAATCATGGGTCGTTCAGACAATCCCATTCCCATTGACGGGCAATGTGTCCGAATAGGGTCCATGAGATGCCACAGTCAGGCGTTTACCATCAAACTGACAAAAGATGTGCCGCTAAACGATATTGAAGCCATGCTGGCCGAAAATAATGACTGGGTTAAAGTGGTTCCCAATGTGAAAGAAGACACCATCAAAAACCTGACCCCGGCAGCTGTCACCGGCACATTGACGGTGCCTGTGGGTCGTATCAGAAAGATGACCCTTGGGGACGATTTTCTGACGGCTTTTTCAGTGGGGGATCAACTCCTCTGGGGAGCGGCTGAACCGCTTCGCCGAATGTTGAATATCATTCTTTAGCAGGTCTTACTTTAGGGCGTATTTCTTTTCAAGGAATGCCACTGATCTTGACAGGGAAAATGTCAGGATAAAATAAAGAAAGGTGATGGTGATCCAGATTTCAAAGGTGAGAAAGGTGGCAGCCATCAATTCCATTCCCTGAAAGGTCAGTTCCTGGACTGAAATAACCGATACAATGGCTGAATCTTTTATGGTGGAGATGAATTGCCCGGCAAGGGGAAATGCCACCTTTCTGAACGTCTGGGGGAGAATCACCAGCAAAAATGTCTTTTGCCTGGACAGGCCGATGGACCAGGCAGCCTCCCATTGACCCCCGGGGATGGATGTGATGCCGCCCCGGACAATCTCTGATACATAGGCACCCTCATAAATGCCAAGGGCAATGATGGCGGAAAGAAAGGAATTGATGTGAGCCGGCCCTGCAAACAGGAAGCCTGTAATCTGTCGAAGGGTATCGGAGCCCTCTCTTAACCATCTATCCAGATAGAGCGCATCCAGAAACTGGCTGGACACAAAGTAATAAAACAGGATGACCAGCACAAGGGAAGGGATATTCCGGATGGTTTCCACATAGGCCCTGCTGATAAATCGTTGTTCAAACGATCCCTTTGCTCCCATGACACCGGACAGGGTGCCCAGCAAAAACCCCAGGACCGTTGACCAGAAACTGAGTTTAACGGTTGTAATAAACCCCTTGACAAAAATATTGGCTGTTAATTTTCCAGTGACAGGATCCCAAAAAAAGAAATATGAGAGCATGGTATCCCATTTCCAATGATAGTCAAGGACATGGCTCATCCGGAAAAAAAACAAAGATATGACAGTCATCAATAAAAGAATGGCTGCCACATCAATGAAGGTAAATTTTAAGGGCTGTTTATTGAACAAGCGCTTCCCATTTTTTGGATTCAAACCAGTATGCTTTTTTCTCTTTTAAAAATCCCTGGGCATGCATGTTCAAAATCCAGTTATTAAAATAATTAAGGGCATCATGATCTCCTTTTTTAAGGGCAAATCCAATGGGTTCCTTTGTAAAATTTTCCTTGATGGGAACAAATAATTTATCCGGATATTTTAGGGCATGGAATGCCGGCATGGGAGCAGAAGAAACCACTGCATGAACCCGGCCCAGATTCAGCTCCTGAAGGGCCTGACTCTCGTTTTCAAACAACTTAAACGTTGCATTGGGCATATATTTTCTGGCTGCCTGTTCGGCAGTTGTCCCCATCCGTACCGCAATGCTGACATCCTTTCGGTTAAAATCAGCAACGGACGAAAACCCTTTAGCCATGGTTTTATGGGCCACCATGGACATCCCGGAATAGTCATAGGGATCCGTAAAATTCACTTTTAAATTCCGTTGGGGGGTGATCCCCATCCCGCCAATGATCACATCAAATTTGCCGGTTAAAAGTGCCGGGATAATGCCGGACCATGCCGTGGGAATAAACTCAATTTTAACGCCCATATCCTGGGCCAGTTTTTTTGCCACATCTATTTCAAATCCCACAAGCTTGCCCTGTTTGTCTTTCATGGCCCAGGGGACAAAGGTGGACATCCCCACCCGGATAACCCCCTGTTTCTGAATTTTTTCGATAATACTCTCCTGGGCAAACGAGACACTTCCCATGAAAAACAATATCATCGCACTTAAGCATAAAATTTTTTTCATTCGTTTCTCCTTTTTAAAAATTAATAATCAACGCTTTACGGATTGATAAATTTAAGCCTGTTTTCAAAATGCCTGATAATAAACGAAAGAGTGGCCGTAATGGCCAGATAACATAATGCCACAGTAAACCAGATTTCAAAAGTTAAAAATGTTTCCGACACAATTCTCTGGCCCTGCATGGTCAGATCATAGATGGAAATCGTACTGACCAGGGCAGAATCTTTTATCAAGGAGACACTTTGACCGGCCAGCATGGGAAGGGTTTGTCGGAGCATCTGAGGGATAATAATCTTGATATAAATGGCCGGAACAGACAGTCCGATACTTTGGGCCGCTTCATATTGTCCCCTGGGGATGCTGACAATCCCTGAACGAATAATCTCTGAAGAATAGGCCCCTTCAAACAGACTCAAGGCAATGACGGCAGACGTGAACGCCGGGATATTGAAGACCGGTGAAATTACAAAATAGAGCAAAAATATCTGGATCAGCAACGGGGTATTTCTGATGGTCTCAACATAGATCCATGATATGGATTTGAGCACTGGCGAGGAAGATAAGCGTGCAAAGGCAGACAAAAAACCAATAATAAAAGAAAAAATAAGACCGAGAAAAGAAATTTTAAGGGTAACCCAAAGACCGTCAAGCAGCAGACCTCTTGTAAATTCACCATTTTCAATGACAAACAGAAAAGGTTTGACCCTGTACCACTGCCAGTTATATTCAAGATTTCGATATCCGATAATGAATACAACTAAAATAAAAATGATAAATAAAAAGGGTTTGACACCCTTTTTCACCTGATTCATCGATTAACCTTTGCCGTTTAATAAAGACAAAACATAGCATAAAACAAAAAAACCTGCCACCTCAATATACCGCAAAGTGACAGGTTTTTTCTTGTTACACCGCTTCTTTAACTCTGATTGGCCAACTTTTTGGAGGCATAAGAGGGGGCAGACGCATAACCAGCGCCCGGACCACCGGAAACCCCCAGGGATCCATGGTTGATGGTTGTAAAATCGGGATATGCATTGCCACCATGTTCTGTGGAATCAAGACCTTCCATCTCTTCTTCCTTAGAGACCCTCAACCCCATGGTTGCTTCAATCACCTTGAAAAGAATAAATGCCATTGTAAATGTCCAGGCAAAACAGGCGACAATTCCAGTTAACTGAACCGCCACTATCTTAAGGGTCATTCCACCCATGTTGAAAAGACCGGCAGCAAGGGTTCCCCAGGCACCACAGACACCGTGAACGGAAATCGCGCCCACAGGATCATCAATTCTGATTTTATCAAAAAACACAACAGAGAACACAACAATCATACCGGCGATGGCACCGATGACGATTGAACTGGTGGGTGTCACATTGGCACACCCGGCAGTAATCCCCACAAGTCCAGCCAGGGCACCATTCAAACTCATACCAACCTCGGGTTTTCCAAACATGATCCATGAAACCACCATGGCCATGATGCAACCGGCTGCTGCAGACAGGTTTGTATTGACAAAAATCATGGCAATATCCTTGGATGCTGCGGTTGTTGACCCGGGATTAAACCCGAACCATCCCAGCCAGAGAATGAAAACCCCTATGGCTGCCAGAGGAATATTGTGCCCCAGTATGGGTTTGACCCTTCCTTCTTTTGTATACTTTCCCAGACGGGGACCTAACACGATGGCACCGGCAAGCGCTGCCCATCCACCCACTGAATGAACAACCGTGGAACCGGCAAAATCGATAAATCCAAGCCCTTCAAGCCATCCGCTGCCATTAAACAGACTCCCCCATGCCCAGCCGCCAAAAATCGGATAGATCAACCCGGAAATAACGGCAGAGTATATCAAATATCCAGTGAACTTTGTTCTTTCTGCCATGGCGCCGGATACAATGGTAGCAGCTGTGGCCGCAAAAACGACCTGAAACATCCAGAATGCCAATACCCAGGGATCTCCTCCAACCTTAAAATCACTCAGAAAAAACCCGGAGGTGCCTAAGAAACCGGTTTTTGAAACACCAAACATAAGGCCGAATCCAATGGCCCAATAGGCAATGGTCCCCATGGAAAAATCCATCAGGTTTTTCATCATGATATTCACTGCGTTTTTAGCCCGGGTAAATCCGGCCTCAACCATGGCAAACCCTGCCTGCATAAAAAACACAAGGGCAGCCGCAACAAGGGTCCAGACATAGTCTGCATGGGATTGAACCAATGCGATGGCATCTGCATTAGAAGTGATGGTGGGGGCATCATCGCCGGCCCAGACAACAGACAGTGAACAAATCAAATATGCAACGATTAAACCAACTTTTTTCATTTTATCTTTCTCCTTTTTATCTATAATGCAGAAATACCGGTTTCATGGGTTCTGATGCGAATCACATCTTCAATGGGTATGATAAAAATCTTCCCGTCTCCAATCTTTCCTGTTTTTGCAGCGCCGATGATGACGTCAACCACTTGATCCACCTGCTCATCTGCCACGACAATTTTCATTTCAACTTTGGGAACAAAATCAGTCTGATATTCCGCACCCCTGTAGATTTCTTTATGGCCTTTCTGTCTACCAAATCCCTTGACCTCAGAAATGGTCATTCCATTTATATTCATGCCGGTTAACGCATCCTTTACCTCATCAACCTTGAACGGTTTAATGATTGCCAGTACTTTTTTCATTTAACTCTCCTTTTTATATAAAAATCAAAAACACATTTGCTTTTTAAAATGCAAAACTGATGCCATCAGCGATATTTGTTCTAAATTTTTAGTTAACTACTTAAATTAAAAGGAAATTTTATTCTTATGGATGATTGAACAGCATGACATTTAATAACATTTTTGTTTATTTATTAAATACTAAAATGTTATTAATTTATTTGAACTATCTATTTACTCATGCATTTTTGTTAAAGGGTAGGGTTTTTAGATGCGGATCAGCTTTCGTTTAATCCCTTTGTCATCAGAATCTGGGTAAGGGTTTTACCGTCTGCATACCCATTGACAAATCGGTTGCGGATAAAGGGAAAAGACAATGCCTTTAGTGACACCCGGGGAAACCGGTAAAACCATTTTGAACTCAGGTCATACGCCTTTAAATCCGTCTGGATGGGTTTTAATTTTTCCAGGTAAAGGTCCCTGGCTGACACGGCAGCGTGTTCTGATTCTAAAATGGACTGGGCCGCCTGCTGACCACTTTTTACGGCAAAAAAAATTCCTTCCCCCAGCAGCCGTTCAGCCAAGCCGGCTGCATCTCCTGCAAGGAGAATCCTTTTTGAATCCGGTCGATACTTAAATCCCCCCGTACAGATGGGATACCCTTTAATCGCCTCAAGCCGGCTGGTCAAAAGCCTTGATTCCGCAAAATCAATGAGTCGCTGGACCTGGGGCCTGGCATTGGCAGCAAGCGAATAAATCCCGATATTCACATGATCATCTTTTGGAAAGAGCCAATAATAACAATTACGTAACCTTGAAAAATCAAACTCCATTTGATACATATCGGGCCTACCAACCCTCACATCCGCTTCAATGGCCAATTGCTTTTCATAAAATCGGACAGTTGAAACACACCGCCTGACAACACTGTTGGCCCCATCCGCACCGATAAGGTACGATGCCCTGAAGCACCCTGAATCCGTATATATATCCACGGAAAAAGGCGTTTCGCCAATGGATTGAATTTTTTTTATTACTCTGAAATCTGCACCAATAGAAATGACCTTTTTCAAAGAAAAAAAATCCAGCTCTTCCCGCCTGGTCATATAACAAAGCGTCCTGTCATCCGTTACAAAGAAAGGCTTTTTATTGAGCGGTTTGATTTTTATGATACGGCATTTTCTTTTTACGATCGGGGAAATATCATACCGGAACAGGTGATATCCTTTCGGCGTAATCCCGCCGGCACAGGCTTTTTTCCGGGGAAATTCATACTTATCCAGGATCAGCACCTTTCGCCCCTGTATTAAAAGATCAAAAGCAGCCGCAGTTCCGGCAGGCCCTGCCCCTATGATCGCAACATCAAACATGACCGTTTCTTATCAGGTCTATCCCCCAAAAACAAGCCGCCCTGAACACATATAGACCCGACGAATCACAGATGGGGGATAAACCGCCACCTTTAAAGTATAATCAAATTTTGGAACTGAACGATGTGTTCGGGAGGCAATTGACTTTTTAAGTGTATCTTTATATGGTGTTATCCGGGTTGATTGCATCATGGAAAGGACGATGATATCCCCATTAAGCATCTGAGTTTTCCTCTTCAACCTGAAAAACACGACATGCAGAATGCACGTTTCATTAACCGTTAGAACAGGAAAATATGGAAATGACTTCATATGGCTTAAGCTTCCGCTTTATGCGTGCCGGCGTTTTAGCGCAGTTGGGTCAATGGCAGCGGATGGCACTGCTGCTCAGTATGATGATATTTTTTTTTCAATTGCCCTGTACAGCGGAACAACCCATAAAAATCGGTGTCAGTCTCGGGCTTACCGGTCGGTTTGACGTCATATCAGGGGCGTTGAACCGGGGGTTTAAATTATGGGAACAAAATGTCAATAATACCGGCGGCATATTGGGGCGGCCGGTACAGGTAATCGTCAAGGACGACAGGAGTGACCCCGATCATGCCGTCTCCCTGTATCGAGAATTTATAGAAATGGAACAGGTCGACTTTCTGTTTGCCCCGTATTCCAGCCTGATTACAGAAGCTGTTCTCCCCATTGTGGAAAAAAACGATATGCCCCTTCTGATTGCCGGAGCAGCGGCCGATAGACTTTGGGAAAACGGGTACCGCAATGCCATTGGCGTCTATACCCCGGCCAGTAAATTTGCTGTGGGATTTTTGGAACTGCTTGTGTTAAACGATTTGGATAAAATTACCGTGGTATATTCCGATGATCCGTTTTCAGTTGATCTGGCCAAAAGTATTAAAAAATGGGCCCGGCGTTTCGGCTTGAACATCGTCGATTTTCAGAGTTTTAAAAAGGGGACCCTGAATCTGGAACCTTTGGCGTTAATCACCAGACAAAACAAGTCACAAGTCCTGATGGTGTGCGGGCATATGGATGAAGCCATTCACATGTCCAACGCTTTAAAGAAAATTGACTGGCGGCCGAAAGCATTTTACGCCTCAGTCGGCCCGGCTCTGCAGGGTTTTTACGACCAATGCGGGCCTGAGGTTGAGGCTGTTTTTGGAACATCGCTCTGGGAACCCAGAGCCAACTATCCCGGTGCGCAAGAATTCAATCAGCAGTTCACTGAAACATATGGCACTCCACCGGGATATCATGCCGGTCTGGCCTATGCAGCGGGCCAGGTCCTGAAAAAAGCCGTGGATGAAGTGGGAAGTATTGATAAAGGTAAAGTGCGCCGGGCATTGTTTGATTTAGATACCATGACCATCATTGGACGATTTGGTATTGACAAAACCGGGAAACAATTGCGGCAGCACACGTTCATCATACAATGGCAGAATGGACACAAAGAACTGGTCTGGCCCGATCAAATAAAAACGGCCGAGCCGAAATTTTAACCCCCATGCTGACACATCGTTTTTTTAAAAGTTTGCCCATTCAAATGGGTATCCCCGTGGTAACGGCCATTTGCCTTATCGGTGCAGGAATGTATTTTTTTGTTCTGCGGTCTGTTTCTGACTTTGCTGATGAACAGATCAAAAAATCATTGGCCAATATCGCCAGTGAAGTGTATGACATCTGCGATAAAAATTTTACAGAGTTGATGCAAACCGGTAAAATGAACGACCGAAAAGCCAAGATCATTAAAAAAGCTTTAACCTTAGGGGCTATTGAAGAATATACGCAACGAAACAACATCAGTTACGTCCTCACCGATTCTAAAAAAGGGAACTTGCTGCTGCACCAGATCAAACCGAGTTTAAAAACTTTTATTGTCAAACACCATTCAACGGGAATCTCTGCAACGATTCAATTTGAGGGTAAAAAATATTATTTTCAACATTTTAATTTTAAACCCTGGGAGTGGCATATCGGCCTTGTGAAGGATACCAGGGATTATGCCCCTCTGATAGGACGGGTAAAGCTTGTCTACACGATTACGGGGTTCCTGCTGTTATTGGGTCTTATACTGATTCTGTTGTTACAAGAGCGATTTCTTCGCAGACCGTTGAACCAGATTATCCATGCCCTGCGAATGGGGAACCAACCGGAATATAAAGGTATTTTTGAACTTGAATTTTTAAGCGACAACATTTCATCAATGATGCATTCACTTGAGGAAAAAAACAAATGGGTAAAAGATCTGTATCTCATTGCCGTTACGAACCGGGGTGAAGATTTTTTCAATCGGGTGGCCGATGCATTAGCTGAGGCGTTGGACCTGAATGCCTTGATTTTAAGGTATCAAAAGACAGAAAACGCGTTCTATTCGGCTGCTTTTTCACGAAACTGTCAAAACGGTGATACCGTTTATGACCCATCTATGGGTTTGCCCAATTATCAGATCGTTGCAGAAAAAAAACCAATTGTACTCTCGTCCGGTTCCCATGTGCGATTCCCTGCAGCACAATGCTTATCTGAAATTACAGCGGAAAGCTATGCTGGCGTACCGATTTTGGATCGAGAAGGAACAATAACCGGCACGATACACGTCTTTGGCAAAGAAAGAAAATTTGTCGAATGGGATATAAATCTGATCAAAACCGTCGGTCAAATCGTGGCGGTGGAATTTGAATATCTATCAAAAGAAAGAGACAAAGCAGCGCTTGAAATTCAACTCCAGCACGCCCATAAAATGGAAGCCATCGGATCTCTGGCCGGGGGAATTGCCCATGATTTTAACAATATTCTTTCAGGTATCTTCGGGTATGCCCAGTTAGGTGAAATGCATATTGATGACCATCAAAGAATAAAAAAGTACCTGGGTCAAATTGTTAAAGGTGCCAAGAGAGCATCCGCCCTGGTTCAACAAATACTTACTTTCAGCCGGCAGGCTGAACACGAAAAAATCCCCACCATGGTTTCTGTTATATTAAAGGAAGCACTCAAATTACTCCGCTCTTCAATTCCTTCATCCATAGAAATTGAAAATGAGATATTTTCCAATGCCACGATCATGGCAGACCCAACCCAGATTCATCAGGTGATAATGAATCTGTGTACAAATGCATATCAGGCCATGGGCAATGAGCGAGGGGTTTTGACCGTGGGATTGTATGACACAAATGCTTCTGATCAAAAAATGATGTCTGATCTCAACCGGCTGCCTGGGAAATATCTTAAACTCGAAATAAGGGACACAGGATATGGCATGGAAAAAAAAACAATGAACCGGATCTTTGATCCGTATTTTACGACAAAAAAAATCGGGAAGGGTACGGGTTTAGGATTATCAACCGTTGATGGCATTATTAAAAACCACAACGGCTTTATAACCGTGCAGAGTAAAGTTGGTGAGGGATCCGTATTCCACGTATTTTTACCGGCCATTGAAGGGGATGAGGTTTCAGAAGATCCAGAGGAAAATGAGACAGCACTGGTCACGGGCACAGAAAAAATAATGCTGGTAGATGATGAGCCGGCTATTCTCCAGACGCTGCAAGATATTTTGACCCGACACGGATATGACGTCTTAACGTTTACTTCAGCAGAATCTGCTCTCCTCGAATTCATAGAACATCCCCATGAGGTAGATCTGATTATAACCGACATGACAATGCCCCAGATGACAGGGGATACATTCTCCCGGGAAATTTTAAAAATCAGGGATGATATGCCCATTATTATTTGCACGGGTTACCATGAGATTTTTACTGAAACTGAAGCCATGAAGATAGGGATTAAAAAGTTTATTCAAAAACCGATTATGGGAACAGACCTTTCTAAAATTATCCGGGAGCTGCTGGATACTCCCTAAAACCAATCTTTTTTTATACCCCATGACCCGACCAGGCGGCTTGAACAACTTAACCCGGTGTAATGTCATTATTTTATGGAAGGATCCGTTCCTGAATCATCATTAAACCGCCTGTGTGTAGGCATGGATAAAGCCTTGAACTGAGTTTTGCGATGTTGCCCAGGACGTCACCAGGCGGACCGCAGAATGCGCCTCGTCTGCTTTGGCCCAGATATAAAATAAAAATTCATGGGAAAGCGCTTCAATGACGCTGTTTTTCATGACCGGAAAAATCTGATTGGTTGGAGAGTCTATCCAGAAGCGGCAACCGGTTGTTTTCAGATCATCCACCATCTGTTGTGCCATGGCATTGGCATGCTGTGCCAGTTCAAAATAGAGGTTATCTTTAAAGAGTGCTTCAAACTGGATGCCCAATACCCGGCCTTTTGCCAGCAAGGCGCCTCTTTGTTTGATGAGATAGCGGTACTCGGCCTTGAGGTCGGCATTACGAAGGACTAACGCTTCTCCCAGCAATGCGCCGATTTTCGTACCACCAATAAAAAAAGCATCTGTCAATGTGTACATATCTTTTAACGTGACATCCGCGTCCCTGATGGTTAAGGCAGCCCCTAAACGCGCACCATCAGCGTACAAAAGGAGGTGCCTGGATCGGCAATATTCATGAAGGGTTTGGAGTTCATTTCTGGCATAGACCGTGCCCAACTCTGTGGGGTTTGAGATGTACACCAGTCTCGGCTTCACCATGTGCTCAAAATGATGGTCTTTCAGTACGGGCTCAATCAGGTCCGGGGACAGCTTACCATCATTGGAATCCACGGTAAGCAACTTATGCCCTGTGGCTTCGATGGCGCCGGTTTCATGCGTAGCAATATGACTGGTGACCGCAGCAATACAGGCTTCATGGGGGCGTAAAAACGCACTGATGGCGATGAGATTTGTCTGGGTACCCCCTGAAATCAAGTGCACGTCAGCTTCAGGGCTTCCAACCCGTTCTTGAATCATGGCAATAGCCGCCTGGGTATGCCGATCCAGTCCATAGCCGACTTCTTGTGTCATATTGTTTTTTTGCAAAGCTTCCAGAACGTTTGGGTGAGCCCCTTCACTATAGTCATTTTGAAAACTGAACATTCTCTTCCTTTTTTGAATAACAGCGTTGAAATTTCAACGATATTCATTGTACAGATTTTTGTCAATACAGAATGGCACCCAGTCCCCGGCCACACCATGATACCCATCAAGCATCCGGAATTGCCCTCCGGCCGGCCTTGTTGATCCCCATGCGGTTCTGGCTTAACAGTATCCCGCTAAAAACAAGAAAAGAGGCCATGTACTGGATACTGGTAAATCGTTCTCCCAGTACCAGGGCACTCATGCCCAATGTAAACACCGGGATCAGATTGATAAAGGCAGTGGCCTGACTGGCAGGAATCTTGCTGACCCCATAATTGTAAAACCCATAGGCACCCAGGGTAACCACACTGCCCAGGTAGAGGATTGAAAAAAAAGATACCGGCACGATCTGGGTTGGCCATTCTACGCCCGGGAGGAAAAGGGCTGGAAAAAAGAAAACAGCTCCGGCAAAGGCCTGGAGAAATGTGAGAAACAACGGGGAGTATCGCGCCGTGAGTTTTTTCAGGCAGATGGCATAGCCCGAGGCACAGACCATGGCCATAAATTCCAGGAAATTGCCCAGCAGGGGGTTGGGTCCGTGGGGGGAGGACTCAGAAGAGAGGCCCAACCAGAGGGCACCTGCCACGGCAATCAAAAACCCAAGCAGGATTTTACGGGTTAGTTGCTCTTTTAAAATCATCCAAGAGGCAATGGCAACCATCAAGGGCATCATGGTGGTGATCATGCCTGCCTGGGCTGCAGTGGTATAGACCAAGGCTTTGGCTTCAAATACAAAATAAAGGCAGGGTTCACAGATCACCATCAGGATCATGTATTTCATATCCTTCAACCGAAACCGAATATTCCTAAAGGCAAAGGGGAAAAAAACGGCACACAGGCTTGCAATTGCCATTCTTCCAAAAATCACCACCATGGGGTCATATGCCCTGAAAGCCAGTTTGAGGACAACAAAGGTACTTGCCCAGAGCGCCATGGCCAGCACCAGGCATATATAGGGTAGGAGTCTGTTTCTGGATCTGTCCACCATCTATTCCTTCATTCTATTGTGCTATAAAAAGTTGCCCTGTGTAGCATTTTCTTGAACCGGATGGAAGTGGAATTTTAATCCCCCCTGCCCCGCGGGGATTCATCACCGCGTTTCATGCCTTCTGACATCCCTTACAAAATATTTTTCCCCAGTGCGGAAAGGACCAGTTCCACGGCAAGCCGGGCTGTCTTATTTGCCTGATCAAGGATGGGATTGACTTCAACGATATCCATGGATGTCAGCTTTCCTGAATCCGCAAGCGTTTCCATTAAAAGATGTGCTTCACGATAGGTGATACCGCCGGGAACAGGCGTGCCCACACCGGGGGCTTCAATGGGATCCAGGGCATCCATATCCAGCGTCAAATGAATCCTTTTCATGTGGACGAATTTCATTAACGCCTTATTGGCCACAGAACTGATGCCCTGTTCGTCGATATTTCGCATTGTAAAGACCTCAATACCGTTTTTTTTCAGTCTTTGTTTCTCTTGGATATCCAGATCTCTCTGGCCGATCATAACGACATTATCCGGACTGATTTTTGTTCCTGGCCTTCCAACATTAACAAGGGATTCATGGCCTTCTCCGATCAGTGTGGCCAAAGGCATGCCATGGATATTGCCGCTGGGAGATGTTTCCGGCGTATTAAAATCACCATGGGCATCTATCCAGATAAGACCCGATGGTTCCTTGTGGGTAACCGCACCCACAGCCCCAATGGAAATAGAATGATCTCCGCCTAAAAACAGGGGGAAATGTCCCTTGTCAACGGCTGTTTTCCCCATATCATAGACGGATTGGCAAACTTGTGTGATCTCATTTAAATATTTTCCCTTGAATTGGGTATCGTCGGCATCCCTGACCGGCACAAAGACATCGCCCGTGTCAAATACCGTATGCCCTAATGATCGAAGCCGTGAAACAAGCCCTGAATATCTTGCAGCCGCCGGTCCCATGTCAACGCCCCGGTGGAGTTGCCCAAAATCCATCGGCACCCCGATGATGCTGATCTGTTTTACCATTAAATCCTCTCCTGAAAAATAAGTCCCCAGTTAAACGCTCACCCAAACTTAACCCATTCGTTCCGTTCAATAAAGAGAATCCTCTCTTTTTTCTTGAAGAAAAGGAAAAATATGACAAAACATTTTTTGAAAAGAAAATGGATTGGGCGGCTCGAGTGATCGGTTAATTTATAAGGCCTTGATCACAACAATGGTAATATCATCATGGTTGGACCGGGAACCCTTGAATTGATCCACGGATTCAATGACGGCATCGAGTATGTTGGTTGACGAGTGATGGATATGTTTCAAAATAAGTTGCTCAACCCGCTCCTTACCAAAAAACTCGCTTTTGCTATTCCGGGTTTCAGTAATCCCATCTGAAATCAGAACCATTATCGACCCGGATTCAATTACCAGTGTTGAATCTTGATAGGTTGCATCCTTTGTTATACCGAGCGGTAATCCACCAAATTGATGCAGCAAAAACACCGCTCCTTTTTTGTGATCATAAAATATGGCGGGTTCATGCCCGGCCCTTACCCATGTAATTTGTTTTTCCCTTGCATTTAAGCAACAGAAAAAAAGCGTCATGAACTGACCGGAATCCCTGACATCAGAACAAAACTGCTTGTTTACATCCGATATGATCTGGGACGGTTCGCCCTCTAAAGAGGCCCTCTGTCTAAGGAAAGCCCTTGCAGAAGCCATTAGCAGGGCTGATGGAATGCCATGACCGGAAACATCCCCCACAGCAATGCCAAAATGATCCGGACCCCTCTGGCTCATTTTGATGAAATCATAATAGTCTCCACCGGTTTCGTCACAGTAAATGGTCCGGCCGGCAATATCAAATCCGCTGATAATCGGATCGGCTTTTGGGATAAGATTTTGCTGAACATCTTTAGCCAGATTCAGGGACTGGCGCATCTTCCTGTTTTGTTGTGATAATTGCCTTGAGGCCACAAGAAGTGACAAATGGGTTTTAACCCGTGCTTTTACCTCTATTATCTCAAATGGTTTTGTAATATAGTCCACAGCACCCAGTTCAAATCCAGCTGCTTTATTTTCGGTTTCATCAATGGCTGTAATGAAAATAAACGGTATGTCTTGTGTCCGGGGATCAGACTTAAGCTTCCGGCTGACTTCAAATCCATCCATGCCGGGCATCATGATATCCAGGAGAATTAAATCAGGTGATTTTGTCCGGGCATATGTTAACGCACTTTCTCCATCCATGGCGAAACCCAGTTTGTAATCGTCTTTTAACGCCTGTACCAGTACATTGATATTTTCTTTAATATCATCAACAAGAAGGACCTTGCACTTATTTAATTCAACACTCAAGACAGCGCCTCTTTTTTTAAAATTTCTTTTATTTTCTGAAGATCATCAATGGCTTTTTCATATTGAAAATCCTCAATATGCTTATTTAACTGACTCATTTCCTTATGCACAACTATCGGTAAAACAAAACGGTTTAACTTTTCAATGCAGTCAATGGATCCGGATGGATCAAATTCTTCCAGAAAATGATAAAGGTCATCCAATTGAGATAGAATACTATCAAGAGGCGCCGTTTCCCTGGGGTGATCTCCACCGGCAGACGCTTGAATTGGTTTTAACGTCAAAATCGAATCACACACCCGTTGAAAGGCGTTTTCCACCTCACCAAAAAGCGGCTCAATATCCTTAATCCTGTCTTCCCGCACTGCCTTTTCCAACTCCCTTGCGGCACTTACAAGTCCTGGGGCAGAAATCGTCCCTGCGGCACCAACAAAGGTATGGGCATGATACCTGATTTTTTCCAAATCATTCTCCGCCACAGATATTTTAAGCCCATTTAAAATTTCCTGCTGATCACCGGGAAAGGCTGTCAGCATTTTTTGAAAGATCTGCCAGCTCAACCCCTGACGTTCCATGCCATCTTCAATATGAATACCGGGGAGATCCGGCAGATTTTCATCGGACATATCCTGAGCAACCGTATATGTTTTGTCTGTTTCAGGATCGCGTTTGATCCATTTGTCCAGGGTATTGATCAATTGCAGCCTGTCGATGGGTTTGCTGATATAGTCATCCATCCCCACCGACAGGCATTCCTCCCGGTCACCGGCCATGGCATTTGCTGTCATGGCAATAATTGGGAGCCTTTTGGATGTGTTTAATCTGCGTATCTGGCGGGTGGCTTCAAATCCATCCATGAGTGGCATTTGAATATCCATCAGGACAAGGCAATAGCTCGTATGTTGAACTGCGGTCACAGCCTCCTGGCCATTTTTCACCGTATCAACTGAAAATCCGGCCTGGGACAACATTTCCACGGCAACCAGCCGATTGGCACTATTGTCTTCAGCCAGAAGAATTTTATACCCATCAAAAAAAGCATGTTTGATATCACTCTTTTTCCGTTGATTTAATTTGATTTCCAATCCAACTGCTTCCATTACAGCATCCAGTAAAGCAGACTGTTTGATGGGCTTGAACAAAAAGTTTTTAATACCTGCGTCTTTTGCCTCTGAAATAATCGTTTCACGGCCATAGGCACTGATCATGATAATGGGGATGTCTTTCAGGCCGGGGTGGGCCAATACTCTTCTTGAAGCCTCAATGCCGTCAATTCCCGGCAGTTTCCAATCCATGATGATCATGGATATGTTGGCCTGGTTTTGATCTTTGATCAAAACATCAATGGCGTCTTCTGCACTGGCAACCCCCCTGTTTTGAATACCAAAATTTTCCAGCATTCTCGAAATCATCAACAGGCTGGACTGGTTATCCTCCACAACAAGAACGTTCAGGTCTTGAATCGGTTTGATTGCATTTTGATCAAGTTCATCTGCCAGGGCAACCATATCAAACGGACACGTGAATGAAAAAATACTGCCTTTATCCGGTTCACTTTTTATTCCAATTTCACTGCCCCCCATCAATAAGACCAGCTCCCGACTGATGGTCAGCCCAAGTCCGGTTCCCCCATATTTCCTTGTGGTAGAACTGTCTTCCTGGGTAAATGCTTTAAACAAGGAACGTTGTTTTTCAATGGGAATTCCCTTACCCGTATCTTCCACAGCAAACAGCAAAGAAGCGGTGGTTTCACTGGAATGAACCGTTTTAATCCTGATTCGGATTTCCCCGGTTTTTGTAAATCGAAAGGCATTGCTCAGCAGATTGATAAAGACCTGTCGCAATCTTAATGGGTCCCCTTTTAATCCGTTTGGTACATCAGGAGAAATATCAACGATTAATTCAATCTCTTTTTCTAACACCTTATCCCGAAATTGATCGGTTACATCCTCAATAACATCCCGAAGTCTAAACGCGATGCATTCAACCGATAATTGTTTTGCCTCAATCTTGGATATATCCAGGATATCGTTGATCAGATAAAGTAATGACCTGGATGATTTTCGAATGACATTGAGATATTCCCTTTGTTTTGTATTCAGTCCCATGGATTGCAACAGGTCCCCCATGCCGATGATGGCATTCATGGGCGTCCTGATTTCATGGCTCATATTTGCCAGGAACTGACTTTTAGCCCGGTTGGCTGTTTCGGCTTTATCCCGGGCGTCAATTAATTCCTGATTCATTTCATTTAACTGGTCTGTTCTCTCATGTATGAGCGTATTCAGCTTGCCGGAGGCATATCGCCAGGCCACCACCAAAACAATCATTAAAAATATGAACACAACAAGTCCATACAGGATACTGAACCATAGCTTCTTCACCAGAATTTCAATCAAGCTCATTGAAGTTATGGGATGCCAGGCCAAAAACAGTGCGCCGGATGATGTTGTTTTAGACTCAAAGTTTAATATCCCGCGTCTGGGTATGGGAGCTGCACCAACAAGATGAGGATGTTTTTTAACCTTGAAGATGAATCCGTCAGGTGCATTGTCTAAAATACGAAAAAAATGCTTTTTTCTGATGATCTCCCGGGGCAGTTCTTTGGTGGTGGAGTAAATAATATATTCATTATGGCGGCCAATGGGTTTTTTGCCGGATTTTTTTATTGCCTGGGGCCAGGCTGTTTCATCAAGATACTCTTTTTTAAGCAACACTGCCATATCCATTTTCATATGCGGGCCGGAAAATAATTTTTTGATTATTCCGGCAACATCGGCAATATCTGACCCGACTTCAATAAAACCAATTATTTCTTTTTCAGGTGTATTGGACTGTGCGCTGAAAATGGGTGCAATGCCCCTGATTCCAGAATATTTTGATGAGGTTTCAAATCCGCTTACGGCTGCTTTTTTAACCAGGGCCTCCTGGAGTAAGGCTGTCGGTTCATCAAGGGGGCTGTCAATCATGCCTGTTTGATCTATATTGAGAAAAGGAATGACGTCTGTGCCCAGATATATCTGGACATCCATGGGCAAGGGGCCTGAAGACATCCATCCCCATTTATGATTCATCCGATCTAATAATTGTTGTCTGTATCGTCTGGTGTTATCTCCATTAGTTGCCATTTCTTCTGAAACATATGCTGTTTTGCTCTTTTCCACCAATGATTTTATCCGGTCATCATCGGCCAGCAAACTTGCCCAATGTTCCATTTCAAACGCAATGGATCGAATCTCGGTGGGCAAACCACCCTCAATTATTCTGACATAGTCAAATTCATTCACCGCCCCTTTCACCATGGACATGTAGGTAATGATGACAAAACCAAATACACATACTGCGATAATCAGTGTTAAAACCCCAAAAAGCCGTATGGGCCTTTTGGGTTTTTCAGCATGGGGCCAGGGTTTAAATTTGTGCTCACATCGTTTCATTTTTTCCCAGACAATATCCGTAATTTTTTTTAAACCATATTCTCATTTACATTATGTGGATTTAAAAAAAATTTACAACCCGTATTTCTTTTAAACAGCAATTCTCATTTTGGCATTTTCTTGAACGGGTCAGGCTTGTTTTATTGTGCTTTTTATCAAAAATCGGTTCTTGAAGAGGCTAAAAGCGCAATAAAGCAAGCCTGACCCTATCCTGATGTTTCATATTTAGAATTGCTGTCTTTTAAATTTAGTACGCATTCCTGGTTTTTTCACCCCATGGCACGGGCAGGCAATTGATGGCCAGACCAGTTACCCTGAACCAAACGGGTTGATTTTTCCTTGACATTTTTTGACTGCTCCGTTACCAATGGAAACTGATATAGTCTATTTAGTTTTCAATGGAGCATGATAATGAACGATGATATTCAAACGCTCATTGTAAAAGAAGCCCAAGCATGTTTTTATCTTCACGGATTTAAAAAGACAACCGTTGATGAGATTGTTTCCCACCTTAAAATCAGTAAGAAAACCCTTTACAATTATTTTGTTTCAAAAGATGAACTGATAAAAGCGGTGATAATTCAGTCAATGGAACCGCTCATTTGTGACATTAACACTGCCATAGAAAACCAATCTTCCATTTTTGATGCGATTCAAGGGCTGTACAACTTTTCCCATAAGCTTTCAGCAACTATTTCACCGACCATGTTGAGAGATATGCGCCTCATGCCTGAATTCTGGCAGGTGGTTGAACTGGAAAGGAGAAAAGCGCTGGGCAAACTGTCCGTTATTCTAGCAAGGGGAAAGGAAGAGGGAATAGTAAAACAGGATCTTGACATCGAATTGTTTGTAAAAATTCTTATCAATACATTTGATACCTTTGCTCACCCAGATAAATTGCTTGAGATGAACCTGACGCCCTCAGAATTTGCAGACAAGGTGTTTCACATGTATATAGATGGCATTATGAATGATGGAGGGTCTTTAATATGAGCCGGCCCAGACCTGAAAATTTTTCTGATCAGCATCATACAACCCGCGTGTTGCCGTTTTCCGGAAAAAAATCATTACCGACTGCCGTTTTCCGCGCCGGCATTGATATCGGTTCAACCACCTCTAAAATTATAATTTTTGGACATGATGGTTCTCCCTTGTTTATGGATTACCGACGTCATGATACCCGGACAAAACAGTCATTGATTGATGGTTTTCATCATATATTGAAAGCGCTGGGAGATATAACCATTTGCCTTACCCTGACCGGGTCTGCCGGAATGGGACTTTCTGAACTATTTGGGATTCCGTTTATCCAGGAAGTTGTTGCATCGGCTGAACTGGCACAGGTGCATTATCCTGATGTAAGGACATTGATTGATATTGGTGGAGAGGACTCCAAATTAATATTTTTTGATGGCCATGGTCGATCCGATATCAGAATGAATGGTAATTGTGCGGGTGGTACCGGGGCCTTTATCGATCAAATGGCTGTTTTATTAGGGGTTCCTTTTGAAGAATTCAATGGCCTAGCTGAACATTATCAATGCATCCATCCCATTGCAAGCCGGTGCGGTGTGTTCGCGAAAACAGATGTTCAGGCCCTGATGAGCCGTGGCGTCTCAGGCCGGGATATTGCTGCATCTGTGTTTAATGCCGTTGCCGTGCAGACGCTGACAACGCTCTGCAGAGGATTTAAGCCAGGTCCCAAAATCCTTTTTACGGGTGGGCCACTTACCTTCATGCCCATGCTCAGAGATATCCTGGCAGAAAAAATGACGCTTAACAAATCAGATATTGTCGTGCCGCCGCATCCGGAACTCTTTCCGGCAATGGGTGCTGCAATGGCATCAGAAACCAATACTTTTGAACGATCGATTTCTCAATTGCTTGCACTGATGTCAGAAGACCATCCGGTTTGTTCACCAGATAATAAAAGTGATGGTGGATTGTTTGCCGATGCGCATGAATTTGAGGAATGGATGCAAACCCGGTTTACACCTGTGGATCGTATTGATTTAACGGACCTTGACGGCAGAGATGCGTTTGTCGGTATTGATACGGGGTCAACAACAACCAAGATGGTTCTTGTTGATCGCGAGGGACGTATGGCACTGTCGTATTATGCCTATAATAAGGGCGATCATATCGTTTCCGTTAAAAAAGGCCTCAACTATTTTGCAGACATGATCCGGCAACAGGATATTGACGTTCATGTAAGGGCGACTGCAGTTACAGGCTATGGAGAGGATCTTATCAAAACAGCCTTCAAACTTGACCTGGGAATTGTAGAAACACTGGCACATGTCATGGCCGCCAGGCACGTGGCCAGGGACACAAGTTTCATACTGGACATAGGCGGCCAGGATATGAAGGCAATGTTTGTTGATCATGGCGGGGTTTACAAGATCGAAATTAATGAGGCCTGTTCATCGGGCTGTGGGACCTTTTTACAGACCTTTGCTGAAATTCTTAATCGTTCTGTGGAAAGCTTTTCAGCACTGGCCTGTACCGCTGTGTCACCCTGCGATCTTGGGTCAAGGTGTACGGTGTTCATGAATTCCAGGGTAAAACAATTTTTACGCGAAGGGGCTGAATTAAAGGATATTGCCGCAGGGCTGGCTTATTCGGTCGTGCGCAATTGTTTAAATAAAGTGTTAAAAATTAAGAATTTTAATGACCTTGGAGATAACATTGTTGTCCAGGGAGGAACGTTTCTTAATCCTTCTGTTCACAGGGCCTTTGAAAAATTGACCGGTAAAAAGGTCTATTGTCCTGATATTGCGGGTTTAATGGGGGCATTTGGATCTGCTCTTGCCGGCAGGGATTATTTTTATAAGGAAAAATTGCCATGCAGTTCTCCCATCAATCTGGCACAATTTGGACAAGAGGGAAATTATAAAAAAACATTTATTCAGTGTAAAGGATGCTCAAATCATTGCGTTGTGAGCAAACTGCAATTTGACGATTCCCGGGTTTTCTATACCGGCAACCGTTGCGAACGTAAATTTTCCAATGGGGGCAAAAACGCTGAAAAAGGCTTTAACTTTGCCGATTATGAAGCAGATCTTATTTTTAATCGAACTTTAAAACCGGCAGGTGCTCCCAGGCTTTGTATCGGGATCCCCCGGGTGTTGAATATGTTTGAAAATTTTCCTTTCTGGTGCACCCTGTTTGTGGAAACCGGTATGGAAGTAAAACTTTCATCCCAATCAAATGCCGGGCTGTATGAAAAAGGGGTTGATACTGTCATGTCTGACAGTATCTGTTTTCCGGCAAAGCTTGTACACGGGCATATTATTGAGTTGATGGAAAAAGATATAGACAGGGTTTTTTATCCCATGGTGGTGTATGAACGAGACGAAAACCAGGGCGCAAACACCTATAATTGCCCGATTGTTACAGGGTATCCGGCAGTCATTAAAAGTGCCATCGACCCGGAAGGGGGTTATGGTATCCCTTTTGATATACCGCCATTGAATTTAAAAGACCGTCACCTGTTTAAAAAAAGCTGTCGACAGTATTTTAAACAATTGGGGATCGGGAACCGGCAGTTTTCCACAGCCTTTTCAAAGGCCATGACGGCCTATATGGATTTCAGACAGACAATAAAGGATAAAGCCGCGGAAGTTATGGCTAAAGCATCCAGGGAGAACAGGCAGGTTGTCGTGATTGCAGGAAGACCCTACCACCTGGACCGTTTTATTAACCACGGCGCCGTTGAGATGCTGTCAAAGATGGGGATAGATGTCATTTCAGCAGGATCAATACCAACGGTTGCCGATGGTAAAAATGACCAGGTGCTGACCCAATGGGCCTATACCAATCGGATGTATAATGCAGGAAAGTATACGGCCGCTCATCCAACCATGGAGATGGTTCAGCTGAATTCTTTCGGGTGTGGTCTTGATGCCATCGCAACAGATGAATTGACGGAAATTTTAAAACATTCCGGAAAAAATCTTACCGTGGTAAGAATTGATGAGATTGCAAGCCCGGGGTCCATTCAATTAAGGCTTCGTACCCTGGTGGAAACCATGAAAATAAGACGAAACAACACCCGGAAACATGACCATGCAAGGAAGCAACTCCCCCTGTTTACCCACCAGGACAGGAACAAAAAGATATTGGTCCCCTTTTTCTCAAAACTCTATTCCCCTTTTGTAAAGTCAATCTCTGAATCAACAGGATACCATTTTGAAGTGCTCCCCCCGTCAGATAAGCAATCCCTTGAACTGGGATTGAAATATACGAATAATGAAATATGCTATCCGGCAATTATCATTGTCGGTGATATCCTGAAGGCCCTTGAATCCGGGAAATATGATGTTTCAGATGTTGCTGTGGGAATTACTCAGACCGGTGCCCAGTGCAGGGCAAGCAACTATGTCGCGCTGATTAAAAAAGCGCTCCTGGCAGCAGGATATGATGTACCAGTGATTACGGTTCATCTTAAAACCACCAACCTGAATGATCAGCCCGGATTTAATTTCAGCAAACTGGCGCTTTTGAAAAAAGGGCTTTATTCTATAGCGTTTGCCGACGCACTGCTTATGATGTGTTATCCGTTGCTGGTTCGTGAAAAAATCAAAGGCAGTGCCTGGCGCCTGGTTGAACACTATACTGACCTGTGGCATTCAAGCGGTGGAAATGACCCGGATAAAACACTCTGCCTTTTGAAAAAAGCAGTGACGGACTTCAATACACTTCCCTTAAATCCAGGACCCTTTCCCCGGATTGGGATTGTCGGTGAAATATATGCCAAGTATAATGATTTTTGTAACCATAATGTTGTGGGGTGGCTGACCGAAAATGGGGTTGAAATTGAACTGCCGTGCCTTATAAACTTTTTCACCCAGGGGTTTGTTAATTTCAAGGTGGACAGAAAGACGAATATTGAAAAGAAAAGTATTCTCTGGCCGTTGTCGGTTCTTCTTGAACGGCATGCAGATAAATATATCCGTCAGGTGGATCATATCCTGAAGCAGCACAGGTTCTATAAACCGGTTACAACCATAAACGATCTTGCAGAGAATGCCGCCCAGGTTGTTGACCTGTCGATCCAGTTCGGTGAAGGGTGGCTCATACCAGGTGAGGTGATAAAAATGGCCCAGGATGGTATCGAAAATATCCTCTGTCTTCAGCCCTTTGGCTGTATAGCAAACCAGGTGATTGCCAAGGGAATTGAAAAAAAATTAAAAGACCTTTATCCTAATCTGAATATACTCTTTATTGATCTTGACGCGAATACCAGCGAGGCGAACCTGTTCAACAGGCTCCATTTTCTGGTTAAAAACGCCAGAGTAAGCCTGGAATTGGATACAAAAAACAACAGGATAGTATCCGTTTAAATCAGGGGATCACCCAGGATGCATTGATGCGATGATCCTCCCAGTGAAATTTCGCCCGGCAATGACCCGTCAATTTTAACCATAGCCAGTCCATTTCATCGAATCGGCAGACAATGACAGCAAAATTTTTACGGGCCTTTGTGTTATCAAACAGTTTGGACGTCGTGTCCCTCAAAAAATCCGGCAGGCCCGAAGTCGGTTTTTCCGCGGGCAACCCCGGCGGAATTTCAGCGCAGTAATTGATTCGACTTGTCTGGCGCACCTTTTTCCATTGAGATCCAGCCGTTTCATCGTCGGTATGAACCCAAGCGGTTCCGGAAAAGCGCAGCTGTATCCATTTTTCAGGATGATAAAATAACCAGCTCACACGGGGATTGTCCCTGATTTGTGAAACCTTGGGTGTTCTGACATCACAGTGACATATCAATGTCCGGTCTGTTTCTGAAAACCCCCTCAGGATAACAGTTCTAACCTCGGGCTTGTTGCCGTCCATGGTGGTAAGTACGGGTCGGTAAGTGTGTCGAAAATCATTTTAAAGAACTGGAACTGGCATGGGAAAATATGTATGCATCCCGCCTAAGCTTCTGGCGTAAATACGTCATGACTGTGATTTACAAATACTTGGATTAAAGTGATTTTCATAAAGGGTTTGCCAGGGTCCACTGTAAAGAATGCGGTCATGAATATCTATTGGCAAAGCTATCGATCTTTGCCTGGAAGGTGATTAACGCATATTTAAAATCTGCTGTTCCCCATGACGATACCGCTACCGGTGCTAGTATAGCTGTACAGACTTACGGTAATTTTTAAATCTCAATCCCCATTTACATGCCCCGCCGGTTTGATACCCATCGTTAAACTATTTGACCCTGATCAAGTGGCTGGGGAAAAATGAACTTACATCTATCGAATACAAGGAAAACCAATTCTTATATAGTAAATATTTCCCTTGACATTCTCTCTTTTCATATTGTAGATATTGTATATTGTATACAATAATTTAAAGTAAAATTTTTATTCAGGCGGCTGAATTCAGAACTCGGTATTTTAATACCCTATAGACTAAAGAATGACCATAAAAAACAAGCCTTGTCAGAGCAAGATAATTTTGAAAAAGGAATACAATGCCGGTGAAATTTTGCATGTTATTTTCCCTAAAAACCCCCAAATATTTCAAAAGAATATTCTAGGATAGGCACCGGCTTCAACCGTGAGAGCAAAAAGGAGAGTAAAGCGTTGGATAGTTTTTCTGCAGTCAAACAAAATTTAGGATGGCATATTAATCTTGGACATACGGCAGTCTTAGTTATTGACATGCTGAATGATTTTTTAACTGACGGCGGTAAGATGGTCTTGCCTGGAGGATCGAGTATAGTGCCGCGGCAAAAGGCCGTAATCACAGCGGCCCGATCAGCAGGTTTACCTGTCGTTTATATTAATGATGCACATCGCTTAAGACTTAAAAGTACTGACCGGGAATTTAAAAAAAGAGGTGAACATTGTATTGAGGGAAGTTGGGGTGCAGCAGTGATTGATGATCTGACTCCCGAACCCGAAGATATTCTGGTCACCAAACGCCGTTTCTCTGGATTTTTTAACACAGATCTGGATCTGACCCTCAAGGATGCAGATGTGGATACGCTTATATTCATGGGTGTGGTTACCAACATCTGCGTTCGCTCTACGGTGCATGATGCTTTTTTTCACGGGTATTCCGTCATTGTAGCAGAGGATTGTGTGGCTGCCACAGGACCGAGAGAACAGGAATCGTCTTTATATGACATTGCCACACATTTTGGTGAGATAACAGATTCTGACACAATAATCAAAGCCCTTTCCCAACTAAAAGAAAAATAATAAATGAAATCCAAAGATCAAGTTCTGGTCATCACCGGCTTTACCCCGGTGTGCGTGTGAGGCGGGCTTGTGCACAAAAAAAAGCCATGGCTGGGTCTGATCGGCTATTCAATGGGGCCTACATTCAGATATAGACCTCTTTAATCATTGTTTTAAAAGGAGAAATATTGCATCATGGAAAGGAAAATTAATGTTCACAAACGATTAACATCTTTTTTTGTACTTCTAGCAGTTTCAATACTTGTTTTGATCGGGTCTTCAGCTTTAGCAGGTGACAAGAAGTCAATCAAAATTGGCGTGGTTTTACCCATGTCTGGAGGGCTTGAACTATTTGGTCAGCAGGGAATCCAAGGCGCCCAGATGGCCGTGGCTGAGATCAATGCCGCAGGTGGCGTCTTAGGGGGCCATAAACTTGAACTAATTGTCGAGGATAACAAGACGGATCCGAAAACGGCGGCAGAAAAGACAAAAAAATTAATTTTAAAAGATAAGGTCACCGCAGTTCTTGGGCCAATCACATCCGCAAACCGGAATGCCATGCTACCGTTTATCAACAAGTACAAGACACCCCTGTTATATGCAACAGATTATGAAGGCGAAGCGTGCAGCCGATATTTGTTCTGCTATAGTGCTATTCCAGATCACTATATTAAACCTTTTATCCCTTATCTGACAAAAAACTACGGTAATAAATTCTATCTCTTTGGGGCTGATTATGTTTGGCCACACAAAATGAACGAGGCCATTAAAAAAGGCATCACAGATGCGGGTGGACATACTGTGGCAGAGGAGTACACCCCTTTTGGAGTCAAAGACTTTGCTGCGACTATTGATAAAATCGTAAAATCAGGCGCTGAGGTGTTGGTTCTGACCCTGCCCGGGGCAGACGGCCAAACCCTTGTTAAACAGATGACCGAGTTCGGTGCAAAGGACAAGGTTAAGATTGCCTTTATGGGTTTCAATGATAACTACATGTCCGGATTGACTGGTGATCAGGCAAACGGTGTTATTACCTGTAATCATTTCATCCAATCCCTTGACCGGCCTGAAGCCAAAGACTTTGTAGGGCGGCAACATAAAATGTTCGGCAAGGATGCCATCGTCAGTTTCTACGCTGACAGCCATTATGGAATAGTGATGCTTTTTAAGAAGGCTATCGAAAAAGCCCAGTCCGTTGACAGGGAAAAAATAATCGATGCCATGCCCGGCTTGAGTGTAGCAGCAGGCAACGGTCAAGTGACCATTCATGAAGACCATCACATGACCCTTAACATGCTCATAGCCGAAGTAATCGACGGTAAGCTTCAAATGAAAAAATATATTGGCCCGACTACGGCCAGTCCGCAGTGTGCAGGCAAGCTTTAATGTAAGTGCTTTCTGAAAACACAGAACTGTCAGTGGAGGAACTCAATCCCCCCTTGCAACCGGGTAGTTTAATCTACCCGGTTGCTCAGAACCAGGAGGTATGAAGGCGTGGCGTTTATTCTGGAGACAAAAGATTTAACCAAACAATTCGGTGGGTTAACCGCCGTGGACAAAACTTCCCTCAAACTTAAAGAGGGAGGATTACGCTGTATTCTCGGTCCTAACGGCTGCGGTAAGACAACACTTTTCAATCTTATCTCAGGGTGCTATAAGCCCACCTCCGGAAAAATCATCTTTGCTGGCCAGGATATCTCAGGACAGCCTGTTCATCTCATCAATCGTGCAGGAATTGGTCGTAAATTTCAAATACCCAGCGTCTTCAACAGTATGACAGTTGAGGAGAACCTCAGAGTGCCGTCATCCTCTAATTGGAAGCCTTCACTCCTGCGCTCAAAGAACTCTGTACCAGGGAACAGGCAGGAGATTCTCACATTGCTGAACCTGCTTAAGCTGACCGAAAAAACAAATGAACTGGCTGGAAATTTATCTCATGGTGAAAAGCAATGGCTGGAAATTGGCATGGTAATGGCTAGTAAACCACGACTCATGCTTCTAGACGAACCTACTGCAGGCATGACGGCAGCAGAAACCAATAAAACGGCTCAGCTCATTCATCAAATTTCTATAGAAACCGGTATTTCTGTTGTCGTTATTGAACACGACCTTAATTTTGTTAAAAAACTAGCCAGTCGGGTAACGGTTATGTACAAAGGGTCGATATTCCGGGAAGGAAATTATGAGGAGATACAAGAAGATAAAGATGTTCAAAGCATCTATTTAGGGAGGAAGCGGTAGTGCTGAACATTACAAATTTGCACGCCTCCTACGGGGGCAGTCGCATCCTTCAGGGAGTCAACCTTCAGGTGGCCCAAGGCCAAATCATGGCCCTTATGGGTCGAAATGGGATGGGAAAAACAACTTTAATGCGCACAATCATGGGGTTGTTACGTCCGTCTTCCGGCCATATCATTTTTGATGGGAAACCGATTCAGGGCCGCCAGTCCTACAAAATTTCCAGCGATGGCATTGGTTATGTCCCCCAGGGACGTGAAATTTTTGGTGATTTTACGGTGGCTGAAAACCTTCGCCTGGGAGCGCTGAAGTTTGACCGAAAGAATCGAGATATTCCCGAGGAAATTTTTGATTATTTCCCCATTCTGGCTCAGCGGCAAGACCAGTTGGCCGGGTCATTCTCAGGAGGGGAGCAGCAAATGTTGGCCATTGCCAGGGCCCTGGTGGGCCGACCCAAGCTCTTGCTTTTAGATGAACCTTCCGAGGGAATCCAGCCGTCAATCGTTGATGAAATAGGCCAAATATTAAAAAAAATCAATTCTGAGGCTGGATTAACCATCCTTATTGTAGAACAAAATGTGGATATGGTTTTAGAGATCGCTGATAATTTCTCTTTTATGGAAAAAGGCATTATCGTCCATAATTGTCCGGTTCAGGAAATAAAAGCAGACGAATCTATTATTACAGGATACATAAGTGTTTAGGAGATCATCAATTGGCTGACCTACCGATTCTATTATTAAATAGTTTTAGTTATATTCTGGTTCTTATTCTAGTGGCAATGGGCCTGGTAATTATTTTCGGGCTGATGGGTGTCATCAACATGGCCCATGGTGAATTTTTTCTTCTCGGTGCCTATACAGTTGTCATGACGGACTCTCTGGGCATTGGTTTTTGGCCGGGATTAATCCTGGCCCCGATAATTGTCGGGCTGGTTGGATTGGCCTTGGAGTACTTTTGTATCAGATTCCTCTATGACCGTGTACTCGACACCATTTTAGCCACCTGGGGTGTCTCCATTGCCATCAAACAGTTGATCATTATTTTCTTTGGTCCAGCTGGGCTGATGGTCAATCCGCCTTTACCGCAATTGGTCAATATGGGTTTGATCGAATATCCGGCCTATCGGCTTTTCATCATGCTCGCATCACTGAGCGTTATTGGTTTCACTTTTTTTATTTTTTTGAAGACGGACATGGGTTTGGCTGCCCGTGCAGTCATCGCCAATCGCAATATGGCCGCCAGCCTGGGAATAAACACTCGACAAATATATCGAAACACTTTCACCTTTGGCTCTGCCCTTGCCGGACTTGCCGGGGCCATCATGGCGCCCCTGATGAGTTGCGATCCCCAAATGGGACTGGGATTTTTTATTCCTGCCTTTTTGGCCATCCTTGTAGGGGGAACCGGTAGTTTATCCGGTATTCTGGCCGGGGGAATGGTTGTCGGAGGTTCGGACAGCATTATCAGCTACCTTTTTTCTCCCGTTTCATCTCAGATCGTGGTTTTCACACTGGCCGTTATCGTCATCCGTATCAAGCCGCAAGGCATTCTTGGAACCAAAAGAAATGAATAAATTCGCATTTATCAGCCCTAATGGCCGTGTAAACATCATCCGGATCTTTGTCCTAATCGCATTGGGGTGTTTTCCTCTGCTCCAGGATGCTTACCTTTTGTCTCAGCTAACTGTTTTTCTGGTTTACGGTCTCTTCGCCATGAGTCTGTCCTTGATCTGGGGCTATGGTGGCATTTTATGCTTTGGACATGCTGTTTTTTTTGGTATAGGTGCCTATATCATGGCTTTGACCACCAAAGGAATGATACCGGGAATGACCGGAATTTTTACCTCAACGCTATTTGCCCTGCTGTTGTCCATAGCCGGAACTGCCCTCTTTGCATCCATCCTGGGCTATTTTCTGTTTTCCGGCCGACTTTCCGGCCCATATTTTGGAATCGTGACCCTGGCAGTGGCAGTTGTGGCTGAACGTATTGCCACCAAGTGGGATTATATTGGCGGCTTTAACGGCCTTACCAACATTCCTGCATTCTCCATCGGTGGTTACGAAGTCCTTGACCCCCTGGTTTTGTTCTATGTCATATTGGGAATCTGCCTGATATTATATTTGATTTCGGACCGCATTGTTAACGCCCCTTTTGGAACAATTCTTTCTGCAGTTCGTGACAATGAAGACCGCGTAGAATTTTTCGGTTATAATATTGCCAACTTAAAAATTCTCATCTTCTCTATAAGCGCAGGTATAGCTGGTTTGGCCGGTGCGCTCTTCGCCGTGGCAGCGGAATTTGTATCACCGACAATTCTAGGATTCAGCCTTTCAACTGAGGTACTGATCTGGGTCGCGCTTGGCGGTCGTGAAATTCTATTAGCAGCCTTTCTCGGCGCTATTTCCGTCAGAACCATAGAAGCCCTTTTGTCAGATATTTTGGGTTATTATTGGATCTTGGGCTTAGGGGTCCTCTTTATCCTTTGTGTAATGTTCTTTCCCCGAGGCCTGTTTGGCCAGTTATTGTCAAATAAACCACGAAATTGATTGCCGCAGCCAGTCTTATTGACCTGGCTCGCTTGTCAATCAGGGTTCAAGCCCTATCTCAATTTCCCGTTCTTTCCAATGGATAGAACGTGTTGTTTTTTTTATATAGCCCTTTAATCGACGTGCTGATCAGCCGGCGCCAGGGAATCTACTGCTTTCACCACCGTCAGGCAGCCGTCTTTGACCTCGGCAATAAGGATATTCAAAATCATATGGTGATCGGAACCCCGCAGGGTCACCTGGCCGTTTGCCACGACAAGGGACTGGTCAGCCATGAGGTCGATAATCTTTTCCACATCTTCTGTTCCAGCCTTTTTTACGGCCTGGCCAAAAAACTTGACCAGTCCATAATGGGATACATTGTAATAGCTTACCCAGGTATCTTCTCCAAACATCTGCTGCTGACGTCTCACAAATTCCCGGGCTTCGGGGCAATCCAGTGTTGCGAAAAAATGATTGCAGGTTAGAATTCCTTCGGCCTCTTCCCTGCCCAGTGAAGCAAGTGTGCTTTCGTTGAAGGCAAGGGCCACAATCCTGAGCTTCTCTTTAAGGCCTGACGTATGGCACTGCCGCAGAAAAGCCCGGAGTTCCGAATCCACGAGGTCAAGAAAAATCACAGTGGCTCCTGAGTCGGCAATCCGATCAATGACTCCTTGAAAATCTTCGTGGCCAAAGGGAAAATATTCCTCTCCAGAAAGGGTAGCCCTTTTGCGGACGAGGATGTCCTTAACATATTCATTGGTCTTCCTCGGCCAGACATAGTCCGACCCCAGCAGGTAGAAAGCGTCTCCATAGTGCTGGATCATATGGGGGACCACCGGACGCGCATAATGCTCAGGGATGGCCGAGTAGCAGAAAAGGTAGCGATTATAGGCCCCTCCCTCATAGTCTGTACCATAGAGGAGGGGAATCCTGTGTTCGGCAAGAAATCCGATCATCTGATCCCGGGAAGTACTCAGAAGGGGTCCCAGGATGGCCTGCACACCGTCCACCGCCACCAGCTTGCGGGTCCGCTCCAATGCCCTTTGGGGATCTGTTTCAGAATCCTCCACGACCAGCTCAATATGACGTCCGCCAAGAACTCCGCCACTTTCGTTAATTTCCTTCACTGCCATCTTGGCCCCGTTCAGGCACTGTACACCGGAATTTGCCTCACTGCCTGAAAAGGGCAATACAACGCCGATCTTATAAGCATCTGATGTCATTTATCCATACTCCTTTAAGCATTTTCTTCCTTACCCGTAAAAGATCCCTGCCCGGTCCTTGGCTTCATTCATCGTTCGTGAAATCCACGGACCATTTATCATTCAATTCCCGGGCCACATCTGCCAAGTCAAGGGACTTCAGGGTAGACCTTTTGGGAATTCCCGTTTCTTTATCCCACCCGCGAAGATCGTAGAATTCATTCCGCATAACATGAAATTTTTCCTTATCCGCTAAGGGGGGGGGCTCTCTCTTCACCTCCCAGGGCGGCACCTCCGTTTCGGGAACTGTAAAATGATATTCCCCAACTGTATCGTGCTCCTTTCTACGCCCTTCTCGAACAAGCAATGCCCTTTCCAGATTAAATATCCTTTCTCCGATTTTCAACCACTGAACGACATCTACATCCATGCCCGTTGCAGCACAAAAGAGTCTTCTCTCCACATCAGGATCTCCCTTGTAATCAGGCGTATTGATGCTTGTCAAAATCGGAAACGTCGACCAGTCGCAAAGGACGAGACTGTTCTTAAGGCGGGACATATTCTGAACGACAACCGCTACTTTGGCCTTGTCCGTATAAGAGTGAGGATCCACTGCCGCTTCGGATCCATACACCTCCTTACCAATGACCTTCAATCGTTCGGGGCTCAAGGCTCCCTTCTGTGACCGAGGCCAGTGAATTCCTGCCCAATAGACCAAAGCCATCCAATCATGGGCATCGGATATGGGATCCCTTCCGCCCACGGCCCACTGCATTAGGGCAACGGGGTATGAACGAAGAGAATAATGCTCAGCCTGGCCCCGTGCCGGGAAATGGGCCTCATAGGAGGAGCGGGACCTCTCGCCAAGATATTTGAATACCCCTGCCGGACCATCGGCTATCACATTTCCAAAGCCGATTCGGTGGGATATCTTATGGAGTGCCTTCTGGATAAATCCTTCTGTTCCAAAGGTATCCCAGTCCATTCCCGTCTCTTTTTCCGTAAGGTGCCCTGCCTGATATTCCTCGTGCAACCACCCGAGAAGGTCATAGAGTGTATATTCGCAAAGGCCCAGTTTATCACCAAGCACCTTTCCATTCCATGCGGCCTTGTCATTCACGGCACCCAGATTGAGGTAGTATTGAGAAAGGCACATAACTTCCCCCCCCTCAAGGCCTTCCATGTTGATAAAGGATCGACAGGCCACGGGGCAATTGAAACAGGACGCGAAACGCGTGCGGTGCCGTTGTGCAAATTCCATTTGTCCCTTTACCGGTCCCTGGCTTGTCCATTTCCGCATGGGATGATTTCGGAGCAACTTGGTCACATGGCTGCACAGAGTAATAAATTCTTCTCCCCTGGCCACCTTGATGCCATTGGATCCTCTTACGACAATAGCCTTGAGGTTCTTGGCCCCCATGACAGCACCCATCCCGGTCTTTGCTGCCGCATATCCGCTCTCAGAAATAATCGCCGAAAAATGGACACGGTTTTCACCTGCAGGCCCGATACAGAGCGTCCTGACGTGTTTTCCATATTTTTTTGAAAGGCACCTTTGGGTTTCATAGGTATCGAGCCCCCACAGCTCAGGGGCTCTGGAAATCGCCACCCGGTCATCAAATATCTCCAGGACACAAGGCCCTTCAGCCTTTCCCTGAACAATTAAACCGTCATACCCGGCAAATTTTAACTCGGGTGCCCAGTATCCGCCCATCCCTGATCGGGTTGGAATAAACGGGTCAACGCCAGGCGCTTTCGCACAAACTTCCAACCGTCCTGATGACGGTGCCAGTGTCCCCGTTAAAGGTCCCCCCATGAAAACCAGTTTGTTTTCAGAATCAAAGGGATGGACCCCGGGGGGGACTTCATCCCATAGAATCTTCATACCGATACCCACACCGCCCAGGAATCTGTCCGCATAGGCCATGGTCGGCTCATTGCTGGTCTTTCCCGTAGACAAATCCACCCGAAGTATTTTACCGGTCCATCCAAAGATATCTTCAGCCACGCCTGATTCTCCTTCTTAACGTTTTAAATATTTTATCGCTCCCATGGGACACCATCGAACACACTGAGGTTTTCCTCCGCAAAGATCACAACTACCAAGGACTTCCCCCTCCACCTCACCCGTGAAAGGTTCCATGTAAATTGCCAAGCAAGCCAAACTTGGGTTAAACTCTTTTTCGTGGAAAAAGGAGCAGACATTAAGACAGATCTTACACCCAACACAGCGCAACGAATTGATTGCTATACTGCCCATGATTTAATTTCCCTTTTTAGCAAATTCTTATTTCAACTTTTTTACTCATACTCTCCAATGAATCATTTTCATTGTTGTATACAATATACAATAAATACTTTATACTTTTAAAAAAATCAAAACAAATATTATTAAAGGAAGAGTGAACGATCGCTCTTACAAAGGCTGTTCACCGGACAATTTAGGGGGCATGGCTGAAGTTAACAATTTTATTCCAGGATTTTAATCAAATTTTTCAGCCGTTTATCTTTGATATTTTCTAGTATTATTATTTAAAACGAAGTGAAACACAATGTTTTCAAATATGGTAAGATAGGAAAGAAGGATTTTAGTCCATTGTAAAAACCCTGGCCCTGAGGGCCAGGGTTTTTACAATGGACTAAAATTGATTAAATCAGGGGATCACCCAGGATGCATTGATGCGATGATCCTCCCAGTGAAATTTCGCCCGGCAATGACCCGTCAATTTTAACCATAGCCAGTCCATTTCATCGAATCGGCAGACAATGACAGCAAAATTTTTACGGGCCTTTGTGTTATCAAACAGTTTGGACGTCGTGTCCCTCAAAAAATCCGGCAGGCCCGAAGTCGGTTTTTCCGCGGGCAACCCCGGCGGAATTTCAGCGCAGTAATTGATTCGACTTGTCTGGCGCACCTTTTTCCATTGAGATCCAGCCGTTTCATCGTCGGTATGAACCCAAGCGGTTCCGGAAAAGCGCAGCTGTATCCATTTTTCAGGATGATAAAATAACCAGCTCACACGGGGATTGTCCCTGATTTGTGAAACCTTGGGTGTTCTGACATCACAGTGACATATCAATGTCCGGTCTGTTTCTGAAAACCCCCTCAGGATAACAGTTCTAACCTCGGGCTTGTTGCCGTCCATGGTGGTAAGTACGGGTCGGTAAAACGGATGCCGGAAATTTCCAACACCTTGATGGAGAAGTTTCCAGCACGAAGGCAGAACATCCTCCAGTTTTGAGATGGGTTGTTTTTTTCCAAATATCATGGATATTCATTTCCTCGCATGAGCCCTGATGCTGACATAACAAAAAATCGTGATGTCTTGACAACATCAGGGAACAGAAAGCACTGCACAATTGCAGAGGTCATCACTTTCAAACGCTGTCATATCCCCGGCACTTAAACCCGGCACAGGAAATACCCGTACCGTCAGCGGCTTGTTTAAACGATATGCCATTGTTCCCGTATCCCTCATCAGTGCAGAAATTTTATCTATGGAGGTATCCCCGGGGATGGGAACAGTGTCCAACCCGATGCCACACACTGCGCTGTAAGTTAATAATGAACGGATATCAAAATTTGATTGAATGGTTCCTTGGGCCAGTCCCATATCTTCTGTCAGGGCGAGCATAAGCCCGGAAAACCCCACCAGTTGAATATCTTTGATAGATTTGAACACGTTTGTTAATAATGATGATGCTTCAACTGTACCGGATGCCCCAAAATACTCGACCCCCATTTGTTCATAGATTTCCACCATACTGGAACATTTTTTTGACGGTGCTGCCGAGCTGTCAAAACCGGAAAATTTAAAATTTTCATCACCACATGACTGCTCAATCAGGTTTTGAATGGTTGAAATATGATATTGTAACGCGCCACTCATGACCGTATAATATCCTTTAAACAAATCATTGTGAGTGTTAAGATCCGTGCGGTGATTGAAGTCTTCAAGTACATGAACAAGCAAATCCGGGGTTTCAAGCCCAATCACAAAACAATTGCCCCGTTCTTTTCTGTGATAACCAGCCGGGAAATAGGGGATGAGAGGATCACAATTAAAGTTGACGGTAAAATTAAAATTGCCCTCCCCCCTTGGCGTAATCTTGCTTATGTGAGAAACCGCTTCGGCTGAGTAACGGATCAACTCATTGTTCAACACACCAAAATCGTCACGGTCGACATTTACACATACGTTGCACAGATCTCCAAATTCTTTCACCAGTTCAGGTAAAAGACGAATCTCGCTCTTTGTTCTGGCTTCTCCAATCGCAAAACGAACACGAATGCCTGCCATGTCAGACGATTTCAAAAGATTGCTCAAATACTGCAAGTCTATTTTTGCACTTTCCAAGCTCTCGGTATTCAGGTATTCGCCAAACGGATTGGTGACAATTCTCACCGACTGAACAATGTATCCATTCTCCAAAAAAACGTTTGAAAGACCTGCGCAAAACTGTGATGCCCTTACAATTTCTGGTTTCCAGGTTTTTTTGTCCCCACTTAAAGATAAAAAAGTTGTAATTGTCCTTATTTTACAAAGTTCTTTGTTTTTGAAATTCAATTTAAGCCATCCTTTTATGATCCCATAACATTTATATATCGGATAATTTTTTCAATGGCGTGCCGGCTGTCCATGATATCAAGGTCAATTTCCAGGGCGGCCTGCAAATTGTATTTTTCAACGATGTCATTGAAACATCGTTTTTTAACCGTACACACAAGCATGCTTATGCCTGCCTGAATGGCCGCTTGCAACACTTTTTCAAGCCCTGCCCCTTTAAGTTCCAGCTTGCCGAGTTCATCGAGCAAAAGAATGTCCGGACCATTGCCGGCAACCTGCCGGGCAAACGGGTGATCCAGAAAATACTGGGTATCGGGATCAAAAAAATATCCGTTATTATTTTCCCGTGGCGTTGCCCAGGGATATGTTTCTTCTTTCCCTAACCGGCATAGCACATACCCCGAAGCAAATTGAGCAGAACAATGAATTCTTTCCGGCGCCTTTGCCAAAAAACCGTCAACCGCCCATCCGGAAGACAGCCGCCCTGCCAGGGAGGACAGAAAAGTGGTTTTTCCACTGGTAACAGCCCCGGTAATTAAAATAATTTTTTGCATATAACTCCCTTCATATTCAAGACATAATCCATTATATGAAAAAATGCAAAATCAAACACGCCCATCTTTCATTTTTTATAGATACGCCGTATGATGCCGGGATAAAAGATGAACATCATTAACCTAAAAGGAAACAACGTGGAAGGTGCGTCCAGATATATCAACGGAGAAGTGATCCAATTTGACCAAAAGAATGACGGATTTAAACGGCCTTTCTGGGATCCCAAAATGGCCCGGGTAAGGGAAAACTTCTACTTTGCCAAGGTCCCGCCCAAAAAAATACCAGGGTATGAGCTCAAAGATCAATCAGCCGTTAATGCGTCATGGCTACTGGATTCAAAATATGCCAACGGCAATAACGGTGGCAAGCAAGGATTGTATAACTGGGAATGGGATGGCTGTTTTGATTTCCCCCGCGTTCCCAGTGGATGTAAAACCCCTGAAATGGAACCCCATATTTTAACCCAACAGATAAAAAAAATGGCTGCTTTTTTTGGTGCGTCATTATGTGGTATCTGCAAGGTAGATGCGCGTTGGCTTTACTCGTCTGCATTTATTGGTGATCGGAAAGGCGGACGATCAGTGCCCCTGGATTTTCCGAAAACCTGCAGGTATGCAGTGGTTCTTGCCTTTGAAATGGATTATGACGTCATCCAATATTCCCCGGCACACCCCGCCTCTATTGCCGTTGGTCTGGGTTACTCAAAAATGGCATTTACCACCGGATTGCTGGCACAGTATATCCGGGGCCTGGGGTTTCAAGCCATTCCCAGCGGAAATGATACCGCCTGCAGCATTCCCCTTGCCATTGATGCCGGACTAGGTGAAATTGCCCGAAACGGCCTTTTGGTCACTCCTGCTTTTGGCCCAAGGGTTCGGCTGGCAAAAGTGTTTACCGATATGCCCTTGATATCGGACATGCCCATGGAATTCGGGGTATGGGAAAAGGCGGAAAGCCAATCAATTCTGGCAATCTTAAACAGCATTGCATATTATCAGATAGACGGATCTCCCCGAATTTTAATATAACCCACATGTCGGCCTGCCGACACAACGAATAACGAAAATGGTATTATGCCACCCCCGAAGGGCGATCGGATCGCCCTTCGGGGGCTCTGCTGTCGCATTTTCATATAAAAGAACACCGACTGCAAAGCGTTTATATTGATTTATCTCAGTCCGGTCTTATATTTATAGGTTAATAAGGCATGACAGGAAAAAAAAACAGGACTTGTCATGTAATTAATTTATTCGGAGGTGGTTATGAAATCCTACACGAAAAAAAAAGCAGCCATGTGCTGTGCCGTTGGAAAAAAGAGGATGACGGATGCTCTCAGATCCTGTGATTACAGCGCAACCAGCCCAGAAGAACGCAGTGCCTGCTACAAATCGGTCGCCAAGGACAGCGGCCTTCGCTCCAAAGCCTGCATCCTGATGTAATGACACCGTAACCCGATCACACGAGCGGGTATTACCATATGCCGGGAAAAGGAAGGCTCTCAATCAGCAGCCTTTTTTTTCCCGGCTTTTTCGTTTATAGAAACAATGAACAGGTATCGTATTGATTTGTTCTCCACTCCTTTTTAAAAAAAATATTGAATCTGTTCCTTTTACACAGAATTTTATGTAATAATCAATCCCTGATCCCAGGATCAGTTGATTATAAACCATATTAAAAAGGCAGTAAAAATGAAAAAAATTATTCATACGGAAACGGCACCAGCCGCCATCGGACCCTATTCACAAGCCATAGAAATCAATGGGTTGCTTTTTGTATCTGGACAGATCCCCCTTGTCCCTGCTACAGGCGAACTTGTTGCCGGTGATATTAAAGCGCAGACAAAGCAGGTGATTGAGAACCTTAAATCAATTGTCACTTCTGCAAATTATAATTTTGAAACCGTCGTAAAATGTACCTGTTTTTTAACGGACATGAAAGATTTTGCCGCATTTAACGAAGTCTATTCCAGCTATTTTGGTTCGATCGTTCCCGCAAGAGAATGTGTTCAAGTGGCGGGTTTGCCAAAAGACGCCAATGTAGAAATCTCACTGATTTGTAGCCAATAAAGCGAAAACGATAACCGCCTGGCTAACTGCATTGGATGGTCACCGATCCCTGATTTTTTCCGGTTATTGTAATTTTCCGTTAACACCACCAGACCGTCCACTGCGCCTGCCAAAAATGTGATGGCCAGGCTTCTATTTTTCTGGAGGGGATCAATGAAGTTCAATTTGATTGATCGGTGTATTATCGGAATTACCAAGAACGAATTTGATATATTTCCGTTCGGCCCGGTTAAAATCCTTGTGTGTATAATATTTGATATTTTCTTCAATCTCGAATTTTTTTTTATACTGCTGTATCAGCAACTCCATTCCAATATTTTTAACTGTATTATCACGCATATCGACCTGCCTTTTCCTTCTGAGAACCAAGATGATATTGAACTACAGTAGCAAAACACATACCCGACGGATAAAAAATACTACACCTCTTTTGTATTAATTCATTTCAAAAACAAACAAATCGCCTGGTCAAAAAAAAATATTATAAAAATCAATTGGTTGGACGTCTAACCCATCGGAGAAAAATTTTCTGTCCGGGCATGTTTTTGAAAATTTTCAAAACCCGGGGGTGATAAAAGTTTTTACAGGGTGTTAAAAACTACTTGACACATGCCGTTATATTTTGGTTTAAATAACGGGCATGAAACTAAACGTAAAAATAACCATCAGCAAAGATTCTCCTACCCCGTTTATGGGACCAGGCCCGGCACAATTACTGGAAAAAATCAGAGAGTATCATTCAATTAATTTGGCAGCCGGCAGCATGAACCTTTCATATGCCAAAGCGTTAAAAATACTGAACCGGTTGGAAAAAAGCCTTGGTAACCCATTGTTAATCAGGACAAGAGGTGGAAATGATCGGGGCGGTACCAAAGTTACGCCGTATGGGGAAAAATACCTTGAAAATTTCCAGAAATTACAAAAAAAAATCGAAACATCCGCTCAAAAGGAATTTGATATTTTTCAACGACGACTTCAGAAAGGAAAATAAAATGAAACATGCGAAACGATTATCTTTACGTGTACTATTAACATTATTTTTTCAAGTAGCTGGAAAAGAGGACACGGCTTAAATGGGTAATCAAGTGACAAGAGGGTTGCTGCTGGTGATCTGCATGCTTTTATCAACCGTTCAAGCGTTTTCAGAAACAAGTCGGCCAATCAATCTGGCGGTTGAATTTGTGGATCATGCCGCCTGTGCGCATATTGCCAAGCACCATAACTGGTATGCGGAAACCGGCCTCAATATCAACGCTTTTGACAGTTACGCCACCGGTATGGGGCTTTCGGCTGCCCTTGCCAAGGGTAGTATTGATGCCGCGTACATCTGTCTGCTGCCGGCGATCAATGCTTATGCCAATGCCCATGTACCCATTAAAGTGGTGGCGGGTACTCACTTGTACGGGTACGGGCTCATTGTTAACCCCGAAAAAATAAAAACCGTCAAAGACCTGTCCGGGCGGGATATTCGGTTGGGCTGTACCCGGGAGGGAAGTCCACCGGCCGCCCTGCTTCATAAACTGCAGGCCACATATGATCTTGATCCGAATATCGTCACCAAATCCCGTCGCATGTCGCCCCCCAAATTGCTTCTGGCCCTGAAAACCGGTCAGCTGGATGCCGCTTTTATGCCGGAGCAGTTTCCAACCATGGGGGAATCAGACGGTTTTAAAGAATTGATCAGTGCCCGGGACCTGTGGTCGAACATGCAGGGAAGTGTCCTGGTGGTCCGCCGTGACCTGATCAGACACCATCCGGATGTCGTTGAAAAACTGGTTGGTCTGACACGACGGGGGATTCAATACATTCATGATAACCCGGAGCAGGCAAGCATCATTGTGGCCCGGGAGCTCAATGTAATGAGAGGAGATATCTTTCCTGTAAAACTGGCCGGCAGCCTGCAGCAACTGACGGTATCACCCGATGTGATCCAGCGTTCCCTTGACCATAAACTGGTTAATACCGTCTCAATCAATCCAGCCATGGTCCAGGAAATGATCAACTATGCGGCAAAAATCGGATCCATTAAAAAGCCCTTTCCAGCAGAAGAAATCTTAGATTTGAGGTTCCTTTATGACTGATCAACAGCCGATTCATTTTCTCTGGGGAATGGTACCGGTTTTTGTGATGCTGCTCCTCTGGGAAACAACGGCACGCCTTCAATTGATTCCCGGCGGTATTTTTTTCCCACCGTTTACCGCTGTGATGGCAGAGGTGGGGGATATGCTTTTCGGGGGTGTGTTGATTCCAAATTTCATGTACAGCCTGGGCCGGGTGGTGGCCGGATTTATCAGCGGTTCGGTGTGTGGTATCGGTATGGGTATTCTGATGGGATGGAACGAACGTGCCAATCGCTGGTTCAGCCCCATCATCGGCCTTCTCTACCCAATACCGGCCCTGGGATGGCTTCCGGTCCTGATGTTGTGGATCGGTGTTAATGAAATGCTTCCCATTGCCATTATCTTTATATGCTCCTTTTTTCCGGTCCTTTATAATACGCTGACCGGTGTTCGTCAGGTCAAACCCGAACTGATCAATGCGGCCCGTATACTTGGTGCCTCGGACTTGTTCATTTTACAACGGGTGGTGGTCCCCCTGGCTTTGCCCAATATCTTTACCGGTTTGAAACTGGAGGCAGGAATGGCTTGGAAAGTTGTCATCGCATCGGAAATGGTTGCCATTCCCACGGGTATTGGCGCGTTGATGATGCGTGCGGAAAGCCTGGTTCGGATGGATATTATCCTCGTCTGCCTGATGATATTGTCAGTGATGTGCCTGCTTTTCGAAAGATTTTTTGCGTTTCTTGAGTTCAAGACCACTGGCAAATGGCGATAATATGCCGGTTATTTCTCTATCGTCCATTACGAATCACATCTGTCAAGGCACAGACCTGCAGGTTCACGATGGGGAGCTTCTTGTACTGGCAGGTGCAACCGGAGCCGGTAAAACCACACTTCTCAATGTCATTGCCGGACTTACTTCCTATGGGGGCAGCGTCCAATTTAACGGAACATGTGTGGACAGTCTGCCGCCTTCAAAAAGGAATGTCGGCTACCTGTTCCAGGACTTTGCCTTATTTCCCCACCTCACCGTGACTGAGAATATTGCCTTTGGCCTTCAGGCCCGGGGCCTGGATAAAAAAGTTATTTCTCATCGGGTGTCGGAATTGTTAGCCCTGCTTAAAATAGAATCTCTGAACAACAGATATCCCAAGTCCTTGAGCGGGGGGGAAAAGCAACGAATCGCCCTGGCAAGGACCCTGGCCCCCCACCCTGAAATCTTACTTCTTGATGAGCCCTTCAGTAACCTGGATCAACGCACTGCAAAATTTCTCAGGTTAGAAATCAAAAGCCTCCAGCAAAAACTCGGTCTGACAGCCGTATACGTGACGCATAACCAGATGGAAGCCTTTGAAATGGGAGATAGACTGGCGGTAATTAAAAATGGCCAAATTGAACAGATCGGAACCCCGGTTGAGATTCTGTTTAATCCTATCACCCCTGCAGTCTCAGAGCTTTTTGGTGCACCCAATATATTTCAGTGCAGCCGTATTGACGCACTTGATTTCGGGCTGGGCAAAGCGAACTGCGGCCGTCTGACACTGATTGTTCCCTATGATGGAAAAGCCGTGGATAAAATTGCCGTGTTTCCTTCGGGTGTGCGATTGTCCAGGCACCCCATCAATACCCCGATGCCAAACCGATTACAGGGCATCGTTCTTGACGTTCGCCTAAAACCGCCTGTGGTGATGGTGGACATTCAGGTAAACGATGAAAAGATAACCGCAGAACTTCCCAGCCAGCTCTGGGAAAAAATCCATATCGAAATTTCAGATCCTGTTTATGCAACCATTTCCCTGAAATGGATTCGCGTTTTAACTAAATAAAATTTGATATTGATCACACTTGTCAAAAAAAGCGATGAATTGTTTTGTTATTGTTATCTGAAAAAGGTATAAAATCCCTATGAATATTGTATCCACTATTGTTCCGATATTTATTGTTGTTTTTTTGGGGCTGGTTGCAAAGCAGCGAGGATTTTTCACCCCTGATTTTTTAGGCCAGGCCAATCGTCTGGTCTATTATTTTGCTATACCTGCCATGATATTCAACGCCATTTCCAAAGCCACCTTGCGGACCCAGTTTAATCTGTCCGTGATCATGATCTCCCTTTTCTGTGTCTTGCTGATTACCGCCATTGCCTGGAAGACATCACGTATCCTTAATTTGGTCAAGTCCTCCCAGGGGACCTTTATTCAGTCTTCCTTCCATGGTAATCTGGGATATATTGGCTTGGCTGTGGCCTTCTATTACCTTGGAGACAGTGGTTTTGTGAAAGCCGCCATTATTGCAGGATTTATTATGATTCTTCAAAATATCCTGGCGGTGATTGCCCTGCAATACCATGGCAAGGACACGATGGCGCGCACCAGTATCACAGCCACCATGAAAACCACCATGGCTAATCCAGTCGTCCTGTCGGCCCTGGCCGGAATTATTTTTTCCCTGTCAGGACTTCAAATGCCGCTGATCATTGAGCGGGCACTGACCATTATCAAAGGCATGGCCCTTCCCATGGCGCTTCTGATTATTGGCGCTTCCCTTTCCTTTAAAAAATTCAAACCCAGGTTTTGGCCTGTAATGGTCTCCTGTTTTTTAAAGGTGATAATGACTCCAGCCATTGGACTGATATTGTTCAAGCTGTTCTCCTTGGATCCTTTCGACTATCTTCCGGGTTTGATTCTCCTTTCTTCCCCAACAGCCACCCTGACCTATGTCATGGCAAGGGAGATCGGGGGGGATTCTGATTTTGCAGTGGCTGCCATATCCATCAGCACCCTATTCTCAAGTATGACCTATGGACTATGGTTGACCATGGGGTAAATTATCAACGGCTTAACAATAAAATCAATACAGGATTGATTCCATAAAATTAGTAATTCTTACCACTCGTTGGTATTTTTAACCATTTTTATCGGACAAAACACCCATTGAATTTCCATATCATGCTCCATATAATTGATATTAAAGCTAATTTTGTTTTGGTATACTGTTTGCTAAGTCTGTACTAAAAGTAGAATATATGTTTAATATTTATTTAAAAAGGAAAAACAATGCACAGAAACGATACGCACAGAAAATCAATCGGATATATTTTATGGATATTCGGGTTCATTGGCGCACATAGATTTTATTATGGGAAACCGCTATCAGGTACCCTCTATTTTTTTACTTTGGGTTTACTTGGAATAGGATGGATTGTTGATTTTTTCTTGATTCCTTCCATGGATAAAGAAGCAGATTTAAGATACTTTGCCGGCGATACTGACTTCTCGCTTGCATTCATATTTCTAACATTTCTAGGTATATTTGGTGTTCATCGCATGTATATGCGAAAATGGATATCCGGGCTCCTCTATCTTTTCACTGGCGGTGTGTTTGGTCTTGGTGTTCTGTATGATTTCTGGACCCTGAATGATCAGGTATCCATGAGGAACCGAAACACACGACAAATTGCCTTGTGAAGTAAGAATATCTGCATTTTCCGCTTTTGTACTTTCCGGAAGCGGTTTTTGAGTATAAGGCTCTGTTTCAATTTGATTAAATTAAAAACAGAGCCCTAACAAACATTATTTTTTAAGAACTAAATAATAGGCTCTTCCATTTCGGTAAACAAGTAAAAGCGTATCTCCATTGGAAGATTTTTTATACGCGTCCCTAAAATCATCGACAGAGTTTACTTCCATTCGGTTGATTTCCAGGATGATATCACCAGGCCTTAAATTTGCCATCTGAGATGGGCTGCCATCTTTAACGGATGTGATGATGACACCTTGATTGACTTGATCCGGTATCTGGAATTTGGATTTGGTCCCATCATTCAAAGGTGCAATTGTGATACCGCTTAACGCACCATAATCCTTTTCGAAGAAAGAATGGGCTGCGAGATTTTCAGGTAACTGATCTAACTCAACAGTACTGGTTTTTTCCTTTTTGTTTCTAACATATTGAATAGATACTTTGGCCCCTGCACCAAGTGAAGCTATGGTGCTTCTAAGCTGACCGGTATTATTAACCTGTTTGCCGTTAATTTTTAGGATAACGTCGCCACGTTTGATTCCTGCTTTTTGTGCCGGGCCGTCTTCTGCTACTTCAGAGACAAGAACACCGATTGTCTGATCCAGCCCCATGGCCTTTGCAAGGCCCTGATTCAGATCCTGGATAGAGACCCCTAACCAACCTCGTATGACCTTGCCGTGTTTGACCAGACTGTTCATTATCGAGTGAGCCATATTGGAGGGTATTGCAAAACCGATCCCCTGATATCCTCCGGACCGGCTTATAATGGCAGTATTAATACCAACCAGTTCGCCTTTCAGGTTAATCAGTGCACCACCTTAATTCCCCGGATTGATAGCCGCATCTGTCTGTATAAAATCCTCATAGTCTGTTATGCCGACATTGGCACGTCCTTTGGCTGATACAATTCCCATGGTGACTGTATGGTCAAGGCCAAAGGGATTCCCCATGGCAAGCACGATCTCTCCAAGCCGAAGCACACTAGAATCCCCTATTGGAATGGGTTCTATTCCCTTGAGATCTCCTTTAAGCTGCAATACCGCAACATCACTTTTAGGATCGGTCCCGACGATTTTAGCTTCCATCTCCCTTTCATCTGCCAGAGTGACCAAAATCTCTTCCGCATTGTCTACGACATGATTGTTTGTGAGCACAAGACCATCCTTAGAAACAATAACACCTGAACCAAGGCTTTTCTCTCTCCTTTCCCTGGGAATGTTAAAGAATCCTTGTCCAAAGAAATGCTGAAAAAAAGGGTCATTAAAAAATGGATGATATTGCTGCCCCTGCTGGGTTTTGATCACTTTAGTAGATGATATATTAACAACACTGTTGATCCGTTTTTCTGCCACGTCTGCAATAACACTGCCGCCCCTAACAAGAAGAGCGCTTTTACTGTCAGCAAAACCATTTGAGGCGTTAAAACTTATGATTTGAAATGCAAGAACGATCAACAGCATCAATTTCAACATAATATTCATGCGTGATCCCAGTGTTAAACTTCTCATTGTCATCTAACTCCCGTTCTTTGATCTTTGTTATTTGAGATGGGAAGCTACCCGGAGAAAGCTTCCCATCCCTGGGTTAATGTTACACCCTCAAAGGAGGATACGTTAGGCCGGGTGAATTTGGTATTTTACGCGGTTTTTATCTCAATCTGTCTGGGTTTGGCTGCTTCGGACTTGGGCAGATGCAATCTTAACACACCGTTTTTAAGCTCTGCTTCAACTTTTTCTACATCAATGGTCTGGGGAACAGAAAAGCTCCTGACATATTCAGCATTCGTAAACTCTTCATATGTTGCTGCCCCTTCTGTCTCAAGTTTCCTGACACCGGATATCGATAATGTACCGTTATCAATATCAACTGAGATATCTTTTTTTACAACTCCCGGCATGTCTGCCTGGAGGAGTATTTCGTCTTCATTTTCATAAATATCAACGGCGGGTGTTGCTTCGTATACGCCACGTGT
>NZ_JAQYWD010000031.1 GCF_030145145.1 Desulfobacula sp.
AAAAAATCCTTTCATTAGTATTTTTCATGATGATCATATATGTTGCGAGTTGCGCTGTCTATAGCTGATTCTGCTTTTAGAACTTTTTTTTTAAAATGGTCGGTTTATTAATGGCTTTGTGCCTTACTAAGAAATGTAAAGAAAATCCTTAGGAAAATTTTTACCTATATTATTACATTTTTTATATAAGGAAAAAAATATATAAAATTATCGTAAATGTTAATAGTTAAGACTCTTCATGGTTTTTTTTTTAGGTATGGTTTTTGCTTTGTTTATATTAACTAAATTTTTAAATTTTGATAAAGTTAAAACCAAAGGGTCTTATGGGAAGATAACTTGGTTGCTTTAGTCAAACTATAAAGAGGAGAAATAAATGAGAAATAAATTTGTTGTTGGTTTTTTAACAGGATTGTTAATGCTTAGCTCGATATGTATGGCGAGTGCGTCAACAATCTCAGTCGCAAATCATAGCTTCGAGAGTCCAGATATAAGCAATCTTGATAGCTATGTAGGTGTCCTACCAAATATCTGGGTTACATATTTAGATGATTGGTCCTCCGCAGTAGGAACTAGAGTTGGAACCTATCAGCCGGGTGTGACTGGGAAATACGATTCCATACCTGATGGAGATCAAGTCGCATTTACATGGGCTCCGTCTATTACCCAGATTCTAACCGACACTGTTGCGGCAGATACTTCATATACACTAAGTGCATACGTTGGCTGGAGAAGAGACACAATTACGCCTAATTTTTCAATTGAGCTTCTAGGTAATGGTACAAATGTGCTTGCCTCGACTACTGCAGCAAGTAGCTCAGCAACCATGGTTGAAGGTAAATTTACAGAAGTGTCTTTCACTTGGTCATCAACCTCGGGAACACTTAATCAAACTTTAGGAATTAGGCTTGATAATTTGAATACGTCGGATACATTAGGGCCAGTTGAGTTTGATCTGATCTCTTTAGAGGCAATTACAACTTCTAAAGGTCCTGGCCCTGGCGCAGCTGTTCCAGAACCAACTACTATGCTCCTTTTGGGTTTTGGTTTGTTAGGCCTTGCAGGGGTCGGCAGAAGAAAAAAATAGCCATACATTATTGTTGCATGCCTTTTAAAGGCAGGGTCAAAAACGATCCTGCCTTTTTTATTTTCAATTTCCAATTCCGGGGACATTTATGATAGTTTAGTCAAGGAAAAAAATAGAAATTTCTTCACTTTTGTAAAATAACTTCCAAGAAGTTTTAAAACCTCATTGCGTTATCTCATTATCTTCTTAATCTGCTTCATGGTGCCAAAAAGAATAGATCCTTTGACCAGTCATCTATTTGCAGTATCAGGATTCTTATACAAATTCCGCCAATTCGGGGACACAATTCCGCGGATACCAGACCGAATTATTGACAAAATCAAATTTCGAAATGAACGAAATTTAAATCAATCCCAGACATTCTTTTCCCATGAAAAATTATCAGGTGAGGAATTCGTTTAAATATGGTAAAAGCTAAAATTTAATCTTTGATTGAACGCTGGATGTTTGCCCATGTTGTTGATTTTTCCTCCTGTTGCCAAACCCTGTGAGCCGCCGGCCGGGGTGGCACTGTTGTCCGCTGCCCTAAAGGAGCAGGGACTTGCCTGTGAAGTGGTGGATGCCAATGTTGAAGGGCTCTTATACCTGATCCAGTCGGATATCATTCCCACGGATTCCTGGTCCAAACGGGCATTGAAGAACCGGGAACAGATCCTGTCGGACCTGAAAAATCCAGACCTGTATACGAATATGGACCGGTATCACCAGCGGGTGTATGACTTGAACAAGCTGTTGTCCATGAGTGTGGATACGAAGCGGTTCAAGATCAGCTTGAGCGATTATTCAGATGCCCGGCTGTCTTCCGTCAACAGCACAGATTTGCTGAAAAGTGCGTTACACTATCGAGAAAATCCCTTTTACCCGTTTTTTGAAGCCGGTTTGCGGCAAAAGGTCCTGGCTTCAGCGTCCCCCTTTATCGGGATTTCCCTTTGTTACCTGAATCAGGCCCTGGTGAGTTTTGCCCTGGCCGGATGGATCAGGGACAATTTTACGGATAAACGGCTTGTCCTGGGGGGCGGCCTCGTTTCTTCCTGGATGAGCCGGCCCGATTATAATGATCCCTTTAAAGATCTGATTGATTTGAGCATCCCGGGTGAGGGGGAGCAGCCCCTGCTGGAGCTTTTGGGTCGAAAAAACATTTCAAAACGGCATTACGTGCCGGATTATGATTTTGTCAAACCAGACCTGTACCTGGCCCCGGGGAAGATCCTGCCCTTCCGGGCATCCATTGGCTGCTATTGGAGCAAATGCAATTTCTGCCCGGAAAAGGCAGAAACCCGGGCCTATAGTTCCCAGCGGGCATCCAAGGTGGTGGCGGATTTAACCGCCATTGATGAACAATATGCACCGGACTTTGTCCACCTCATTGATAATGCGGTTACGCCGGCGTTTTTAAAGGCTTTATCCACCCATCAATTCGGATTTAAATGGTATGGATTTGTCCGTTTTGAACGGGAGTTCTTGGACCCGGCGTTTTGTCATGGCCTCAAACAATCGGGGTGTGACATGCTCAAGCTGGGGCTTGAATCCGGGGACCAGTCCGTGCTGGACCAGATGAACAAGGGTACGGATTTAAATTTCGTGTCCACCATATTAAAGAACCTACATCAGGCCGGGATCTTAACCTTTGTCTACCTGCTGTTTGGCACCGGGTATGAAGATGAAGCCGCTGCCTTCAGAACCCTTGACTATGTCAAGGCCCACCAGGATTACATTGATTATTTAAACCTGTCCGTGTTCAACCTTCCCAAATTCAGTGCAGATGCCGAGAACCTGGAGACCCAGGAGTTTTATCATGGGGATCTGTCCCTGTATTTGAATTTTACCCATCCGTTGGGGTGGGACAGACGGCGGGTCAAACATTTCATCGATAAAACCGTTAAAAAACAGATGCGGGTGGGATCGGCTGTTCGAAAAAATCCGGCGTTTTTTTCATCCAACCATGCCGCATTTTTTAAGCTTAAGGAGACCATTACATCATGATCGCACACATTCTTTCCACGGGTGATGAAGTCCTTTTGGGTGATATTGTGGATACCAATGCCGCTTTTTTGTGCGGTGCACTCAAAGAATTGGGCATCCGCGTTCAAAAAATATCGGCTGTGGGGGATGAGATAGATATGCTTGCCGCAACCATCAAGCAGATAGCCGTGCAGGCAGACCTCTGCCTGGTGACCGGGGGCCTGGGGCCCACCCGGGATGATATGACGGCCCTGGCCTGCAGCCAGGCAGCCGGGGACCGGCTTGAGATGAACCCGGCAGCCCTGGCTTCCATGCAGTCTTATTTTAAGAAACGCGGGTTTGAACTCACCCGGGACAATGAACGACAGGCCCTGCTACCGTCAACCGCCACCATGCTGATCAATCATAATGGCACGGCCCCGGGATTTTATATGCGCGTCCAGGACTGCCTGTTCGTGTTTATGCCCGGGGTGCCGTCGGAAATGCGAATCATGATGGACAGGGAGGTGAAATCGGTTTTGGCTGCTGAATTCAATCTCAATGATGACCTGTTGATGGAACGGCTCACCGTGTTCGGCCTGGGAGAATCCCGGGTGGGGTCCCTGTTAACCGGTTTTGAAACGAAATTCCCCGGCCTGGGCCTGGGCTTTAGGGCGGATTTTCCCGTGGTTGAAGTTAAAATCATGTTGCCCCATTTGCGCCAGGACAGGCAACAGGCTGAATCTGATATGGCCCGGGCAAAGCAATGGGCCATGGACCAGCTGGGAGATCGTGTGGTGTCTGACCGGGGATGGACCCTGGCCCAGGAGGTGGGGCATTTGCTGACCCGTCAGAAGAAAACCCTGGCCATTGCAGAGTCTTGCACCGGGGGGCTCATTGCCAACATGGTGACCGATGTGGCGGGCAGTTCTGATTATTTTTTGTTTTCAGGGGTCACCTATTCCAATGATGCCAAAATGGCTGTTTTAAAGGTAAACCACCAGACCCTCGTGGATTTCGGTGCCGTTCATGAACAGACCGCCCTTGAAATGGCCCGGGGGGCCAGACAGGTCGCCGGGGCCGATGTTGCCATTTCCACCACCGGGATTGCCGGACCGGGGGGCGGCACCGACGACAAACCCGTGGGTACGGTGTGCATCGGATTGGCCGGGGCTCAAACGGCCATGGCCAAAACCTATCGGTTTTCCTTTGAAGACCGGGAAAAGCATAAAAAAATGTTTGCCATGACGGCTTTGGAGCTATTGCGGCGGCACCTGGTTTCCCTGGTTAAAACAGTGTAAAAACCAGGCCATGGCCTCTTGTTCAAATTGGCGTTGATCGGTTGTGGACGTCATCTGGTGATCCCCGTTCGTGTGGATGATCAATCGTTTGGGCTCTTTTGCCCGGTGGTAAATATCCCGGGCATTGGAAACCGGTACGATGTTATCGGCATCTCCATGGAAAATAAGCACATTGGACAGGTGCTGGGCCTTGTCCAGGATATTAAAGAGAAGGTTTTTTTTAAAAAAACTCAGGGGCAGGCCGGGCCGGCTGTCAGTGGCATCGGTGGGAATGTTTTCAATGGTACGGCTTTTTACCGGTGCCGAGCAGAGTACGGCCCCGCAAACACGGACATCCATTTTTAAAAGGGTTTCCCAGGCATTGATACAGGTGGATCCGCCCATGCTGGAACCGAAAACAGCCAGGTCTTGGCGGGTTACTCCCAGATCCAGGATATGCTGGACAGCAGCAATAAAATCAATGGTTCTTTTTTCAAGGGAGGTGTCGGTGATAAATGTTCCCTGGCTGTCCCCGCACCCCCGGTGATCAAACCGGAAAAACGCAATCTTGTTTTTCACCAGCAGGTTGGCCAGAACCAGCTGCTTGGCAGAGTCTTTTGAGCCTTCCAGGCCATGGGAGCCCACCACCAGGGGCGGGTGTTTGATCTTTGGCAGGTGCAGGACCCCTTTGAGTAAAAATCCCTGGGACAAAAATTCAATATCATGGGCTGTTTTTTCCATACCTTGTCTTTATGTCATTTAATCATTATAATATCAAGTTTTGAAACAAAGGATCAGCAATTCTAAATATCTGGGTGGGGTCAGGCTTGCGTTATTGCACTTTTAGTCTTTTTAAGAAGTGATTTGTATAAAAAGCACAATAACACAAGCCTGACCCCATTATGCCAAAATGAGAATTGCTGACAACGGATAAACTTTAACATTATTAAAAAAGACAACACCCCTATGACCATAAAGAAACGAAAAGCGTATGAACTGGAAATCATTGACCTTGCCTTTGGGGGCAAGGGACTGGCAAAGCCTGATGGATTTTCAGTGTTTATCGACCGGTGTATCCCGGGCGATGTGGTATTGGCCAAAATCATAAAAAAGAAAAAATCTTGGGCCGAAGGAAAATTGATAAAACTGATCAAAGCATCCCCCTTGAGAAACGAGGGCAGGTGTCAATACTGCAATTTTTGCGGGGGATGCAAATGGCAGCAGATCGGATATGATCGCCAGCTTGAGTATAAAAAACGCCATGTCACCGAATCCCTGGACCATATTGGCGGGTTAAAAGACATACGGGTGAACGATGTGATCCCGTCGGATCATATTTATGAATACCGGAATAAAATGGAGTTTTCCTGTTCCTCAAAAAGATGGCTCATGCCGGAGGAGCTGGAAAATGAAGACGTTAAAAAGGATTTCGGCATTGGACTCCATGTGCCCGGGACCTTTGACCAGGTCATTGATATTCACCACTGTGACCTCATGCCGGAACTGGGCAATGAGATTTTGGCGGATGTCCGGGCATTTATCAAGGCCTCCGGTCTGCCGGCCTATCATTTGCGAACCCATGAGGGGTTCTGGCGGTTTTTAATGCTCCGCCATTCCGTGGCCCATGATACCTGGATGGTCAATGTCGTGACCCAGTCTCAACACATGGAGGTGGTTCAGCAGCTTGCCGCCGTGCTCACGGAAAAATATCCCCAGATCGCCTCGGTGATGAACAATATCACCGATGCCAAGTCCGGCGTTTCCCTGGGCAAACAGGAGATCTGTCTCTGGGGGGACGACCATATCAACGAACAGCTGGGCAAATTTGCGTTTAAAATATCCGCCAATTCCTTTTTCCAGACCAACACCAGGGCCTGTGAAAAATTGTATGCCAAAGTATCGGAATATGCGGCATTGACGGGCAGGGAAATGGTGATGGACCTGTATTCCGGAACCGGAACCATCCCCATCTGGCTGTCCGGCCAGGCCCGAATGATCTATGGCATCGAGATTGTGACCAGTGCCGTGAGGGATGCCCGGCTCAATGCCCGGCTCAATGGGATTGAAAACTGTGAATTCCTTGAAGGAGATATCAAGGATGTGCTGCCACGGCTAAACCAGCAACCCGATGTGTTGATCATTGATCCGCCCCGGGTGGGCATGCACAAGGACGTGGTACAGCAGGTGCTGGCCATGGGCCCGGAACGGATCGTGTATGTCTCGTGCAATCCGTCAACCCTTGCCCGGGATCTGGAACTGGTGTCCCGGGACTATGACATCAAGGAAATCCAACCCGTGGATATGTTTCCCCATACCTACCATATTGAATCGGTTGCCCTGCTGTTAAAAAAATAAACCCATTGTCATTGTACCGGCCCGGGAAACGGGCCGGTACGGTAATGCACTTACTCTGTCTGCTCTGTTGACCCGGTGTCAATGGGGTCTGAGAACAGGCAGTTCAGGATAATCATATCTTCGTCTTTTTCTGCTTTGATTTTATAGGGCAGTTTTTGAAATAAGCGTTTCATGCCCTTGTTTTCCGGGGAGGTATAGGCCACAAGTCCTTTGATGCCATTGTCCATGGCGGCCTTTGCCAGGATTTCCTGAAGGATCTGTGCGATGCCCATGCCCTGGTATTCAGCGGAGACGGAAAACGCAATCTCCGCCATATTAATGATGGAGTTTTTAAAGTATTCCCCCACGGCAATTATTTTTTCAAACCCCAGGTCGCCAATGGTGGCCACAATGGTCAGGTCATTGATATAATCAATTTCAAAGGTGGTCTCAATCTGATCCCGGACAAAACTCTTTTTTTCATGGAAAAACCGTGAGACAATATCCCCCCGGTTCATGGTATAATAGTGTTCCTGGATGCACCGTTCATCAATGGGTTTGGCCGGTCTGAACATGATGGGAATCCCCTTGATGGTGACGGTTTTTTCATATTTCAAGGGGTAGACCCCTTTGATGGCCTGCTTGAATTTTCTGCCGATATCAATCAAATCCAGTTCTTTGGCTTTTGAAAAGAGCTCATCCCTGAAATCCGGGTGGGCGATACTGATCAGGGCCATGGCCCTTTCCTGGAGGGTTTTGCCGAACAGGTTCACCACCCCGTACTCTGTGGCCACGTATTGAACATCCCCCCGGGGCACCACCACGGCAATATCGGATAGTGCGGGAATGATCCGGCTTTTTTTGCCATTATCCGATGTGGCGGTCATGATCAGGATGGATTTTCCTCCCTTTGACATGGCCGCCCCCCGGGTAAAGTCCAAGAGTCCGTTAATACCTGTATAATTGTTAAAGGGCAGGGCATCTGCAGCCACCTGGCCTGTCAGATCAATGGCCATGGCCGTGTTCAAGGTCACCATGGCATTGTGTCGGGCAATGACGGCCGGGTTATTAATATAATCTGACGGGTGAAATTCAATGGAAGGGTTGTCATCAATGAATTCATAGAGAAGGTTGGACCCCACTGCGCTGCCGGCCACCAGTTTCCCGTCATTAAATCCTTTTCGCTTGTTGGTAATCACCCCCATGGCAAACAGTTTCATCAGCCCGTCGGATAAATATTGGGAATGAACACCAATATCGTTTTTTTCCGATAAACACAGCATGGTGGCTTCATTGGTGACCCCCAGGCTGGTTTGAAGGGTGGACCCGTCTTCGATCAGGTGGGAAATATGTCTGGCAATGGTATTGGCGGTTTCAGATTCCGGAAGCGGCTGAATGGTCAACAGGTCTTCCTCGTGTTCCACAATATAATCCACATCATTGACATGGATAAAGCTGTTGCCCAAGACCCTGGGCATATTCGGATTGGTCTGACAGATCACAATATCTGCAGATTCACAGGCAGCAAGGGTGATATCCACGGACACCCCCAGGCTCATCCACCCGAAATCATCCGGGGGCGACGCCTGGATCAATGCGGCATTCAAGGGCATCATTCTTGATTTGAACAAATGGGGAATCTGGGACAGGTTGATGGGGGTTATAAATCTCTTGTTCCGATGGATTTTCTGGGAAGAGGCGGATCCCAGATAAAAAGACCGGATATTAAACTGCCGGGAATGGGACCGGTTGGCAATGAGTGTCAACGGCCCGCTTTCAATGCACAATAACCGGACAATTTCAAGGTCGGTAAACCGGGCACACGCCTCGGACAGTTCATTGACCAGGTGCTGGGGCTCTCCGCATGAAGATCCGATAAACACCCGCTGGCCGGGCAGTATGTGTTTTAATGCCTGTTTGGCACTGGTGAGTTTCTGGACATATCCATCCGCCCAATAACTTGTTTTTCGCATATGGTGTATCTCCGTTGTGTATTTAATGATGACCCGTATATTAACACGAAAACGGGTTTAAGATCCAGCAATTCTCATTATGACACACAACGGCAGCTGAAAACAGGGTCAGGCTTGCGTTATTGACACTTTGGCCGGCATGTTATCTCACTCAACTTTCGGAATTGGCCATTTTTTTAACCGTTTCGTTGCGGTTTAAGACCATTAAAAGTTTTGAATTTGATAAAAAAATGATATAACCCACGAATCAATAGAGAGGATTGAAACTATGGATTGAATCAATACATCTTTCGCAGCGGTTACACAAACATTCAGCACACCACTTATGCTTACGGATACAGCAATGGATAGGGGGAACCATCATGTCATATTTTGATTTTACAGGGTTTGAGGCGTCCATTTATCATCACATTAAATATGGACTGGGAAAAAAAATCGACGAGGTGTCAAAGTTTGATTTGATGAATGCGGTATCCATTGCCGTGGGCAAGTATTTGATGGATATCCGCTTTGAAACGAATCAGCGGTACCAGGAGAAGGATGCCAAACGACTCTATTATCTGTCCATGGAATTTTTGATCGGCAGACTGTTGTCCAATAACCTGCTGAACCTGGGGATTTATGACAAATGTGCGGTGTTTTTAAAAAAACTGGGATATGATCTGGAAGAACTCGTGGCCGAAGAACAGCATCCCGCATTGGGAAACGGGGGCCTTGGAAGACTTGCCGCCTGTTTCCTTGATTCCTTGGCCAGTTTGGACATGCCCGGATTCGGATACGGCATTAACTACGACTATGGCCTTTTTCAACAGGTGATTGTCAATGGGTATCAGAAAGAAAAACCCGATTACTGGCCCAATCAGTCCTCTCCCTGGTTGATCCGACGATCCGGTAATAAATGCATGGTTCCCATCTACGGTAAAATTGAAGATTCCAAGGACATGGACGGGGAATATAATCCCATGTGGACGGGCTGGAAACTGCTCATCGGCCGGGCCCATGATATTTTGATTACCGGATATGGGGGGCGTACGGTGAATCGCTTAAGGCTGTTTTCTGCCTGGGCATCAGAAAATTTTGATATGCAGATTTTTAATGAAGGGGATTATTTTAAAGCGGTTGAAGACAAGATAAAATCAGAATCCATTTCCAAGATTCTCTATCCGTCCGATTCAAAGGCCGTTGGAAAAGAATTAAGACTGGTCCAGGAATATTTTCTGGTGGCGTGTTCAGTGAGAGATATCATCCGGATTTATCAAAAAAACCATACCGGTTTTGATCAATTGCATGAAAAAGTCGCCATTCAGCTCAATGATACCCACCCGGCCCTGACGGTTGCAGAGCTGATGCGGGTCCTGATTGATGAAAACCAACTTGAATGGAAAAAGGCCTGGCAGATTACCACCCAGACCCTGGGGTATACAAACCATACCCTGTTGCCCGAGGCCCTTGAGACCTGGCCCCTGTCCATTGTTGAACGGGTGGTTCCAAGGCATTTGCAGATTATTTATGAAATCAACAAACGGTTTATTGAAACCGTTAAAGAAAAATTTGGTGATGCCAGTGCGGCCATGATATCCAAGATGTCCATTATCCAGGAAGGCAAAGAAAAACAGGTCAGGATGGCCAATCTTGCCATCATTGGCAGTCATTCTGTTAATGGGGTGGCAAAGGTTCACTCTGAACTGGTCAAAAACAAATTGGTGCCGGAATTCTACTCCCTTTATCCTGAAAAATTCAATAATAAAACCAATGGGGTGACGCCCCGGCGATGGATTGCAGCGTGTAACCCGAAATTGGCACGCCTTATCACTGAAGCCATTGGAAACAGGTGGATTTCAGATCTTGAACGGATCAGGGAGCTGGAAGATTTTGCAGAGGATCGGGTGTTTCTGGATCGATTTGTCCAAATCAAAAAAGACAACAAGCAGCGGCTTGCCCGCATCATTCAATCCACTGTCTATGAAACAGTGGATCCGGATTCAATTTTTGATATTCAGGCAAAAAGAATTCATGAATATAAACGGCAGCTGTTGAATATTTTAAACATCATCCACACCTATTTTTTAATCAAGGAAGATCATGTGGATATCGGACACCCAAGGACGTTTATTTTTGCAGGAAAAGCCGCGCCCGGTTACCATATGGCCAAACTGATCATCAAATTGATTCACGCCATTGCAGCGGTGGTGAACAAGGACCCGGATGTCAATCAATGGCTGAAAATTATTTTCCTGCCCAATTACCGGGTGTCCCTGGCTGAAAAAATAATCCCGGCTGCAGATGTCAGCGAGCAGATTTCCACCGCCGGCATGGAAGCCTCGGGAACGGGGAATATGAAATTTGCCATGAATGGGGCCGTCACCATTGGCACCCTTGATGGGGCCAATATTGAAATTGATGAACAGGTGGGGGAGGAAAATATCTATATCTTTGGCCTGACGGTCAGGGAAGTCGAACAGATCCGGCACCAGTATAACCCGAAGACATATCTTGAAAAAGACGGGCGCTTAAAGCGGGTAATGGAGGCCCTGCGCTCGGATCTGTTTTGTAAAAACAATCCGGGATTGTTTCATCCGCTGTATCGCTCGCTTGTTGAGCAGGGGGACCAGTATCTTCATTTTCCCGACTTTGGGGCCTATGTCGATACCCAGAAACGGATTGGCAATGATTTCAAGCAGGCCGGCTGGGCCATCAAGTCCCTTATGAATACAGCAAGAACAGGACTTTTTTCCAGCGACAGAACCATTAAAGAGTATGCCCGGGACATCTGGCATATCCACTCACACATTTGATTGGATTTTTTTCATCTTTCATCTTGAGATTTTTGATGGTTTCCTGTATTTATCCTTTCATTATTGGTTGATGAATCATATTCAAAAAATAATGAGGAAATTATGGGTATATATGAACGGAAACAAAGAGAAAAAGAGCAGCGAAAAATAGAAATTGTTAATGCAGCACGAAAAGTCTTTTCCCACAAGGGATTCAATACCGCCACAATGGAAGAAATTGCGTCAGAAGCTGAATTGAGTCCGGGGACCTTGTACTTGTATTTTAAAAACAAGGAAGAACTGCATACCTCTCTTTCCATTGAAATACTGAAACACATTGCCGATGAAATTCAAAAGGTGGTCAACCAGGACATTTCTTTGGAAGAAAAGATAGAACGATTTGGAGAAGTCTTTATTGCCGTATATGAATATGATTCAAGCATTCTCATTAATTTATTTCATCTTCAGTCAGGGGAAACCCTTCAAAACCTTTCAGATGAAGTGTTGCAGCAGATCAAGACCTATTCTGCCATGGCACACGGGGCCATGGTGGATGTGATAAGGGACGGTATCCAGCAGGGCGTTTTTATCCAGGAACACCCTGTGGCACTTGCCGATATCCTCTGGGCATCCTATGCCGGTATCGTCTTATGGGTCGACTCCAAACGGCTGCTAAACGATCAGAAAGATTTTGTTAAGCCGACGTTAAAAACCGCCTTCAAGATCATCAGCAAAGGGTTGAAGCAACAATAAATTTATTTACAGAGCCGGTGAATTGTCTGGGCATGCCATTCGCCTCTGCCGGAAAAAGTGGGGATGCCTTTTTCTTTTAAATACGCTGCTATGGTGGCAAAGGTTGCCCCTTCTTTTCTCATGGTTCCGATGATGGTGATAATATCGTCTTTGGTGTAATGGGTTCCTGAGGCGTAGCTGGCAGTGGCTTTTGGCTTTGAGTCGGAGGAGGAGAAAACAAAATCTTCACTGAAAAGTTTGTTCAGATTGTCAAAAAAAAATGAAATGGCATTGTTTTCACGAATTTTGGCTTCAACCAGCAGCTCATTTTGTGCAATCATTTTTTCTAAAGAAACGGTCACGGCGGACGTATTGTTCACCAGTTTCGGTAATAGGTCCTTTAAGTTTATCAGCAGGGATTCAAGGTTTTGAGACGTGTTGGATCGCCTGTCCTGATAGTTCCTGCGGTCGTTTTGTGGGTAATAACCGCCATCATGATTCGGTGTTGGATCAGATGGGTTTTTTCCATGAGAGCTTCTAAACGGTTTTAAAAAATCATTCATATTCACACCCCCCAAAGTTAGCAAATAAAAAATTAAGCGTTTAAAGAAACAATGGACAATAAAAAATGTTTATAATGAATAAAAAATAGTTTTCACAGATTGAATACGATTCAAAGTATAAGTTATATAAACTGTTTCGCTAATACAAGTCAAGTGCAGGAAAAAAACTATGAACTTATTTTTTAAGTTCCGACAATAATCGTTTGGCAGAATTCGCCTCTTCAAATGTATCGCTCAGTTGAAGGGCTTTTTCTAATGCATGTATCGCCAGTTCTTTATCTTCTTTTTTAGCATAGGCCATCCCCAGATGATAATTAACCGTGGGGTGATCAGGGATTTTCTTTAAACTGTCAAGAAATTGATTCGCCGCGTTTCCATACAGCCCTTTTTTGTAATACACCATGCCAAGCGTGTCCGCCACTCCCGGGTCTTCGGGAAGCTTCTCCTTTGCAATCCTGGCCAGCCTCAATGCCTCCTCAATCTGGTCTGTTCTTGTTAACAGATGGTAGGCCAGATTATTGGCAGCCGGAGCAAATGTCGGATTAATGTCAAGGGCCTTTTTATAATGATCAGCTGCTTTTTCAAACTCCCTGGTGCTGTCATAAATGGTTCCCAGCATCATATGGGGAAGGGGCAGGTTTGGATTTTTATTAACAATTGTCTGGTATTGCTGGATGGCTTTGTCTGTATTCTTCTCTGCCAGAAACAGCTTGGCCTGTGTTTCATAGGGCGCCAGATAGTCAGGATTTAGCGATATGGCCTTGTCCAGGGAAACCCTGGCCTTTTCAAGGTTTCTTTCAGCAAGATATATGCCGGCTTCAATATTATGAACAACCGCCATGAGCGATTTCTGGTCCGCATAGATGATAATTTGTTGCTCACACAAGTCGTGGGCTGTCTTAAATTCTTTTTTCATGACATGGGTTTTAACAATTTGTACAAATACATCGAGCAATTTATTGTTTTTTGCATAGGCAGTATTAAAATACCCCATGGCAGCTTTATGGTCTTTTAAGGCAGATTTCAGCAACCCCATCTGATAATATGCGGTGGGGTTGTCCGGGGTGGTTTCAATGAGGGTTAAGTAGTCTCGTTCAGCGTCATCCCAGTTGCCCAGGCCGATGGATGAACTTGCCCGGATGATTCGGGTCCGATAGTTGTTTGGGTTTAAGTCCAGGGCGGTTGTGGCTTCTTTATGGGCCAGGTCATAGGATCTTTCATGCAGATAAATATCAGACAATAACATCCGGGCTTTAAAATAGTTGGGGCTTAACTCAACCGCTTTTGCAACCGATGATTTGGCTTGATCATAGTTGCCTGTGGCAATCAAACACAGGCCTTTAAAGTAGTAGGGTCGAGGGGCTTTGGGTTCTTCTTTTTCCAGTTCCTCCAGCAGGTGCAGGGCATCGGTGAATTTTTTTTGAGAAACCAGCACTTCACTTTTCAACAGTCTTGTGGGGTAATACCTGGGCCTTTTTGATAAAATATCTGATATCATTTCTTCTGTTGCAGGTATATCTTTGTGTTTATAATGAAATCGGGCAAGGGTATTCTGAACGGCGACGTTATCCGGCTCCATCGTCATGGCGTTATGATACATTTCCAGGGCCGTGTCAGTCTTGCCTGTTTTTTCATAAAACGCAGCCGCAATGAGTACCGGCTTTAAGAGTGATGGGTCGGCTTTTATGGCATCCAGATAAGCCGTTTCAGCCAGGGCTGTTTTTCTTTGATTAAAATAAAAGTTGCCCAGTAAAATATGGGCATCCGGGTTTTCAGGGGTACTTTTAATGGCTTGCTGCAATTGATATTCTACTTTTTCTATGTCGCGTTGTTGAATATAAAACCCGATGAGAATCATCCGGACCGGTAAGCTTTTGGGTTTAATTTCTATTGTTTTTAACAAGAGGGTTTCAGCCTCGGCCATTCGTTTTCCAATGGCATGGAGTTTGGCCATGTTTTGCAGGGACGGGATATTTTCCGGATCAATGTCAAGAATTGTTTCATACCCCTTCATTGCCTTATCATAAAACTGTTTCTGCATGAATATCTGGGCTTTAACGAGCAAGGCTTCGATATTTTTTGGGTCTTTTTCAAGCACAAAAATAATTTTTTCCATGGCCGGTTCTATTTTCTTACCCAAAAGTAAAAATTCAGCGATTTTTAAATTTGCCTCAATATTATTTTCATCCAGTTGAATAATTTTATTATAGGTCGTGAAAGCCCCTTTGATATTTCCAAGCTTTAACATGTTTTTGGCTAAAAGCAGATAGACTTCCACAGAATTGGGATCTATTTGCAGGGCATTTTTAAGTTCGATCTCGGCTTTTTTATATTCATTATTTTCAAAATATTCAGAACCTTTACGAAAAAAGGACTCTTTTTTCTCAATATCAGACTGACATCCCGTCAAAAAAATCGTAACAAAAACAATACAGGTAATTTTCAGCAAAACTCTCATTCATCCCCCGGATTAATATTGGAATACTTGTATATCCATTTATCATGTGCTACTCTTTTTTCAAACAAAAAAATATATTTTTCAGGAATAAATTTGAAATACAAGGTATTTTATTTATTGTTCATCTATACGCTGATCAATTTCAATAATGCGCCGGCATTTTTTTTAATGAATGATCCGTCGGATGAAATACAAATTGAACCCGGAATCATTGACAGGCCAATTCAGGGGAATCCTGTTTTTCAATTGTATGATAATTTTTTTCATACCACAGACAATGACGTTCTTGTGAAAAAACAGAACGGGTTTATTGCTGCTGATCAGGTGGATGTTCATATTCCTTTAACAATATTAGCAAGGGACTCCATATCTCCTGAAAATTCCATCGATCGATTGTTGCTGGCCAATCTGAGAATAAAAAACCTGATGGCAGAGTATAAAAAACTGCAAAAAAAAGCCCGGTTGATACTTCTGGATCAAACTATGATACCGGCAAAAACAGATGATGGACACGGCCATCGTCAGGAAAAGGGGGAAAGTGACGCGATTGAAGATGAAAAAGCGATATTAAATAAAAAATTATTTAATATCAATCGATTGCGCAGATTAACCCGGGACGATACCCAATCAGATGAGATTGTTTTTATTGAGAACTACTCAAACTTAAAAAACAACACCAAGCCATCACCCAGATCCGTTTCCTATGTGGCAGGCGCACCCGCACACATTGATCATCCCCCGGATTTGGCAAGCCAACCGATAAACACCCTGCGGCAAAATTTTACAGGCCAGGAGAACCGTGAGTTGCCCTGGGTGTTCACCTTTTTCATGGCCATATTAAATTATATATTGACCCATCGTGTGGAAATTCTATTGTATATGCTGTTTGTCTGTTTCGCTGGGTTTATTTTCTCACTTTACGTAAGACGACGAGAACTTTAAAGACGATGAGATTTTTTTTGATCTATTTTGTGATGGGGGTATGCCTTTTCGGGTGCACAAACCAGCAGAATGAAGGTATGGATGCCCTGGTGGAGAAAGGGGATATGGCCTTTGCCAGAAGGGACCATGTCACCGCCGCGAATCATTTTAACATTGCATATTTAAAAATCCCGGGCGATATCTCCCTGATCGACAAATTAGGGGCGTGTTATTTAAAAACAGGACGGCTGGAAAGGGCAAAGGTATTTTATAAAAAAGCGATTGAAATAGATCCTGACCATATCGATATCCAGATCAAGCTGGCACAACTTCATATTTTGACAGGCAAGTTGTCCGAAGCACAAAAAATATGTGATCTGTTTGATAAAAAAAAGCCTATCCATCCTGAATTGGATTTGATAAGGGCGGATCTCAGCCTGATGACCCATCAGCTGGATCGAGCAGAAAATTTTTATCGTAAGGCGGTCCTGGATTCAAAGGAGTCGTTAAGACCATTGATGAAACTGGCCATTTTCCTTAAATCTGTCGGCAAACACGCGGAAGCGGCTGGGATTTTAAAAATAGTAAAAAAGAACACTATCGTATCTGTTCAACTATCGCTTCTCATGGCAGATTATTATCTTTTAGACAATGGGTATGACCAGGCCGAGAAATTTATCCTGGATGCCATCGAAAGTGAGCCGGAAGATAATAGCCTGAAATATCATTTGGTTCAATTTTATCTGGCAAGTGAAAACAATGCTAAAGCCGAAACCGTCCTGGAAACTGTTTTGGAAAACCAGAATGACATATATCTGAGGATGATGCTCTCTGACGTTTATATATTAAATGGCAAGCTTGAAAAAGCAGAACAGATGATCTTAAAGCTCAAAAAGGAGATAAAAGAACCCATCATTGAATTTGAACTGCTCCAGGGAAAGTTCTGGTTGTATACAGGCAAGTCTATCTATGCGAGCGCCTATTTGGAGTCTGCTCTTGACTTAAATCCGGGATTAGGGAATGCACAATATCTTTTAGGGCTTACACATTTGATTAACGGGAACATAAAGCTCTCGGAAAACAGCTTGATCAGGACGCTTCAGATTTATCCAAATCATTATAAGGCATTGCTGCTTATCTCGGAACTGCTATATAAAAAAAAAGAATACCATTTATCGTTAACGTATTTAGATCGTCTGTTGGAAAAATATCCTGAAGATTTTACCGGTCATCTCATCAAAGGATTAAACTTACTGGGTCAACAGAAATATTCTCTTGCAAAAAAAGAGTTTAATGTATCGGTACACCTGAGTCAAAGACTCTATATTCCCTATTATTATTTGGGGTTGACAGAAGAATTCATGGGCAATGGCATGGCCGCGTTGACCTATTATGAACAGGTGCTTGGCAGTTATCCTGATTTAACAGATGTTGCTTATCGATATTGCCTGCTGTTGATAAAAACAAAATAAACCAAGGCAGCCGATGCATTTGTGAAGAAAAAACTGGCAGAAAGAAAAAACTCACCGGAACTTTATTATCTGGCTGCCAAGGTCGCCATACAGACGGGGGATCGTTCACGGGGCGAATCCTTTTTGGAAAAAGCGGTTCAACTTGAGCATGTGCCCGGTTTTATCTATATGGCACTTGCAGACATCTATAAAAAGAATCATAACATAAAAGAGGCGGTTGAGACACTCGAACAATGCACCCTGAAAATACCGTATTTCCCGGGAGCCTGGTTGGCCCTGGCAAATCATTATATTGACCATCAGGCGTTCACAACTGCGCTGGCGATACTGCAGAAAGGATATAAGCAGTTTCAAGATGATCCCGTTTTTCAAAGCAATCTTGCCTGGTTGTTATTGGAAAACAATCAGGAAACAAGCAGGGCGCTTAGCCTTGCTCAATCTGCTTATGAAAAGGGGACGGACAACCTTGCTTTTGCCGACACATTAGGATGGGCATATTATCATAAGGGGGTATACTCCCAAGCCGCCTGGTTATTGTCTGCGGTTGAAAAAAAAGCACCGAATAATGGCTTTATTCAATATCATCTGGGGATGACATACTATCAACAGGGGGAGATTGGTAAGGCAATTGAACATTTAAAGATTGCCCAGACCTCTGAGATGTCAAAACATTTTTTCCATGAAATTGATGCGGTCTTCGCTGAGATATCAAAAAAAAAGCAAGTTGGACCTGTCACAGAAATACCTGTGGATCAAGCAACGCTTTTTTCGTCTCCTGAAATTGAGACCACAGAAGACGATATGATTGTGCCTCAATGGAAGAAATAACAACTTGATTCGATATATTTTATAAGATATGGTTTGTCTTCAGACCTATTGTGAATGGATATAAAATGGTATCGAAATGAAATTTTTTCCCATAAAAATAGCCATAATCTGCCTTCTGGCAACCCCTCTTTTATATATTGTCACCCTTTCTTCATACGAGGGGTATTTAGACAAATCATATGCTTATCGAATTCAAAATATTCTCATAGGCGACTCAAAGCCCCTGTTGGAAGGTACTATCAGTTTGGAAGAACAAATTGCAAACAATATTTATGATTTTTTAAGATCGGATTGGCTGATCCAGACCGCTAAACTTGATATCAATATCTTTGTAACCACTGCTCAAAAAAAAATTATTTACCCGATTTATCTTGATGTTGACGGCCTGACTAGAAATTTAAACAAAGAGGTTGATTCCGATATTATAGCCAAAAATAATTTTAATCTTTTAAATAGTGGTTTGGTGGTTAAAATTGAAACCAATTTAAGCCATGGATCAAAGATAGGCAATCTCATTTTAGTCTTATATTTTGGTTTCTCGTTTTTGGTTTTCTTCATTTTTTATAAAATCGGCAACACGAAAGCCACTGCGGAAACGAAAACAAAAGCGCATCTGATAAATGATTTAAAAAGAGAAGAACAAAATTATAAGGAAATTCTTAACGGTTTAAAAAAAGATCGGCAGGGGCTGTTCGAAAATATCAAATCCCTTAACGAAAAATATCAAGAAGATAAAACCAAAGCAAAGATAAATGAAGAAGAAATGTTTAAAGAAATTATTCGTTTGGAAGAAAAATTGAATTCATTTAATAAACTTAAGGCGAGTAAGGAAAAAGAAATTTCTGAGCTCAAATCCGAAATTCAAAAACATAGTCGGCGGAAAAGCTCAAAATTGAGACGAAATGAATATGATTTTATCGCCAAACGATTTTCAACCCTTTATAAAAATATAGAAATGAATAGAAAAGCCTTGTCTGGATTTCTGGAGATGAGTGATGAACTGCAGATAAAGGCAGAGGAAGTCATCCATCTGTTGGACCGGAATCCAGATAAAGTGATGATAAAAAGAAAAGTCTTTTCCGGTAAAAAAAATAGAACAGCGTGTTTTGAAGTTCTGTTCGCTTATAATGGTCGATTATATTTTAAAAATAATGAAAAGAACAGGGCTGAGGTTTTGGTGATCGGGACCAAGAACACGCAAACAAAAGACATGGAATTTATCCATCATTTATAAAGAATACACTTATGTATACTTCATTTTATAATTTAACCAGGAAACCCTTTCAGATAAGCTCAGACCCCGCTTTTATGTGGTTTGGGGAAAAACACAGGGAAGCCCTGGCGACGCTCAAATATGGTATTCTGGACAATAAAGGGTTCCTTTTATTGACCGGCGATGTTGGAACGGGGAAGACGACCTTGATCAATACGCTCCTTCAAAGTTTGAGTGACAATGTTATTTGTACATCCGTCCCGGATCCCGGGCTTGAGAAATTGGATTTTTTCAATTATATCGCCGCCGCTTTTGGTATTGATCAGGAATTTAAAACAAAGGGTGCATTTCTTTCACGATTCAGGCAGTTTTTAATCCAGGCCGATGAAGACAATAAAAAAGTATTGCTCATTATTGATGAATCACAGCTCTTAACGCAAGAAATGCTTGAGGAGATCCGTCTTTTATCCAACATTGAAAAAACAGATGCCAAATTAATCAATATTTTTTTTGTCGGTCAGAATGAATTTAATGAAATCCTCAACAAAGAAAAGAACAGGGCGGTAAGACAAAGATTAACCTTAAATTACAATATTGATCCATTGACTCCGGATGAAACAGGGGATTACATCAAACACCGGTTAAGTATTGCCGGTGCAACCGATCCTATTTTTGATGAGGCGGCAATACAAGAGGTTTTTATGTATTCCGGCGGGTTTCCCAGAAGGATTAATATCCTTTGTGATCATTCCCTTTTATCTGGATATGTCAAAGAACAAAAAATAATCACCCATGCCATTGTCAAAGAATGCGCAAAAGAACTTAGGATACCCGCCCATATCAGGAATCGGGATATCAATGGATTTACAGATTATCCTGAGAGACCTGTGCCTTTTGTTACGCCCCAGGCCTATCCATCCCAACCGGTCCAACCGGAGAAGCGTGAACCCAGGAAGAAAAAAACAGGTCTTGTGTTTTTTTTGACTGGCATTATGGGTGTTTTATTGGTTTTTATGGGTTGGTTTTATCTGTTTCCAAATGCGTATAGCGATTCCATGGCAGGTATCCAAAAAAATGTGACAGCGCTTAAATATAAATTTTTACAGTTTATTCCGGAATCAACGTCTTCTTTTTTAGAACACAAGGCAGAAAGCAAAGAAAGAAGGGAAGAAAAGATGACAGCCATGGTTAAAAAAGAAGATCCGTTTACAGGAAAATCTGACGACCAGACACAAAGCGCCCTCCATGAAGACCCTGCAATCGATGCTTCAATGATGATTATCGGAAAAATACACCCCCTTCAGCAAGACGCAGCAACACAAAATGAGCTCAGTCATATGAATCAACCGCAGGCTGGCGTTAAATCAAAAGCCATTCATTCAGGAAAAGAACCTGAAAATCAACCACAGACAAAAAAAATAAAAACAGGGTTGCATTCTGGGAAAAAAGCCCCTCAAGAACCATCCGATGACCTGCCGGGTAATGCCGTTATTCATGAAATCCTGCCATTGCCCGATGAAAAAATCATTGTCAGGTTCAAATACAATGCCAATGAGTTTACCGAAGAAGGCCATAAGAATCTGGCTGAATTTGCAGATATTCTAGTCACCCACCCCGGAACCAAAATTTTGATTTCAGGTTATACCGATTCTGAAGGATACCAAACCTATAATCAGAAACTATCCGAATTCAGGGCCAGTATTATCAGAAGTTTTTTCCTGGGCAGGGGCATTAAAGGCGAACAGATACAGATTCAGGGCCTGGGGAGTCAAAATCCCATTGAAAGTAATGATACCGCCTGGGGTCGAAAGATGAACCGGCGCGTTGAAATTGAAATAATAAAGTGAGGATAACCAAACACCCAATGGCTTAAAGCCGGTGGGTGTTTCGTGGAATATGTGCTCTTTGATGCAACGCAGAACACGAGCTGAAAACCCTTCGTTTTTATGGTGGGCCGTCAGGGAGTCGAACCCGGGACCTACTGATAATAGTCAGTTTTTTTATTTTTCCTAAAATTTCATCTATAATCATTAATTCCTTGATATTAAAGGCTTTTAAGGCTATTTTATAAAAAATAGTTTCATTTAATTTCACATAAAACCCCATATAATACTCTAAAAAAGTAGGGACTAAGTGGGGACAAAAAAATATATCGGGAAAGTTAAAATAGACTGATATTGAAAATTAGGGGAGGGGGGACAACATGGCCAAATGGAAAAGCACAAAATATCCTGGGGTGAGATAGCCATTTGGCGCCTGATAGGAACAAACGGCAGCCGTAATTCTGGGGGAAATTTTTCAAAAATCAGAACAGGAAGCTGCAAAATCAATCGGTATCAGATAAAAATAGGAGATCTTTAAAAATGAGTAAGGAAAAATATAATATTGAAAAATTACCTTTCTTCCAATCTTTTGTACCAAATTCACCCACAAAGGCTGTGATTGATATCCAGGAATTTCACCTGTGGCTGGAGCGTGTTCAGCATATGGATTTCTTATCCAATGCAGAAGAGAGGGAAAGATATGATGCATACAAGGAACTTGAGAACGTTCATGCATTGGATTTAAAGGATGCAATGAACGAATGGTAAAATATGAAGATCGGGAATTCAAGATCAGCAGCAAGGCCAACAAATTCATAAAAACATTACCAAAGGCCAAACAGGGGAAGATCAAGGAGGCCGTTGGGTGTCTTATAGAAAATCAAACAGAAAACCTGAACATTAAACGTCTTCTCCCTCACCCAAATGAATTCAGACTTAAGGTTGATGATGTGAGGTTGATGATGTGAGGTTGATGATGTGAGGTTGATGATGTGAGGTTGATGTTTAAGGCTGATAAAGAAATGCTTTTTATCTTTAAAGCTGGATATAGGAAAGATATTTACAAATAATTTGTTTTCCATGGGGATAGGCCATCCAACAAGGCCGTTTTCCCGACCGGCTTTCCTCATATGAATGGCTGTCAGATTGTGATAAATTCATTCATAGGATATCCAAAGGTCATGGAATGGATATTTTGTCATGGTCAAGAGTCTGAAGGGTGCTTTCTTCCTGTCCCCATGGGCAAGAAAGTGGGGACTATGTGGGGACAAAATTAAATAAATAAAGGCTCTTAACGAATATCGCCAAGAGCCTTGTCTTTTATGGTGGGCCGTCAGGGAGTCGAACCCGGGACCTACTGATTAAGAGTCTATAATTTTACCCTTCACTTAAAGTCGTTAACTATCAGATAATCTTAAAAAATACTTATAAAATCAGTAATCTATATTATTTTTTTTCATTTTATATCACTTGACATCAATTCGTTTAACGTGTAAAACCACATTAAAAACCACATTAAACTTTTACCGTCTTCATGGGGGGTTAAAATGTCAAAGAAAATTCAATGGCTCAAAACAGGCACAAAAAAATCAGGATTTTTATATTTCAAAAGACACGAATCCAGAAAAAACGGTGTGAAGTTTGATAGGTATTATCGTTCGGAATATCAGATAAATGGTAAAAGGGTGGCTATAAATTTTGGATGGGAATCTGACGGCTGGACAGAATTGGAATGCCTTGGAAAACTGAAAAGATATAAAGAAAATGCAAAAAATGGTTTAAAGCCTATTTCTTTAAAAGAAGAACGAGAAATTGAACAGCAGAAACAAAAAGCAAAACAGCAAAAACTTGAACAAGAGAAAATAGATAAAAAAACCTTTGGTGCTTTCTTCACTGAAACGTATCTGCCGATGGCATCAAAACACAAAAAAAAATATACCGTTGAAAATGAAAAAGGGCTTTTTAATAATTGGATTGATCCTGAAATAGGTCATTTGTCATTTAATAAAATCAAACCATTCAATCTTGAAAAGATAAAGAAAAATATGTTTGACGTCGGTCGGGCTCCCAGAAGTGTACAATATTGTTTTGCTGTATTGAGGCAAGTTTGGAACCATGCCCGGATAAATGATCTTGTCAATGAAGATTGCCCAACTCGGAAGGTAAAACTTCCAAAAATAGAGAATCAAAGGGTGCGGTTTCTGACCCATGAAGAAGCGGGAAGCCTTTTAAAAGCATTGAAAACTAAAAGCCAGCAGGTACACGATATGGTGCTTTTTTCACTTCATACAGGGGTAAGGGCAGGGGAGCTCTATTCCATGACCTGGGGAGTTGTGGACCTTCAAAATGGTTCTGTATTAATTCGGGACGCAAAAGGAAAGCCACGGCATGTTTATTTGACTGAACAGACACAAACTATTCTTGAACGGATGTATCAAGGGCAAGCCTCAAATGAGTTTGTTTTTAAAGACCGTTATGGAAAACAAATAAAATTTATAAGTAAAACTTTTGATAGGACAGTCAAAAACTTAGGTTTTAACGATGGTGTTGATGACGACAGGGATAAGGTCCTTTTCCATACACTGAGGCATACATTCGCTTCCTGGCATGTCCAGAATGGAACAGACCTTTACACTGTCAAAGATTTGTTAGGGCATAGCACCATAACCTTGACTGAGCGTTACAGTCATTTAAGGCCGGATGGATTGAAACAGGCGGCACAAATGTTTGATGAAAAGGTTATCAAAAATAATATTGTAACTCTTGAAAAGACAAAAAAGGCTTGATAGCACTTTCCCCGGGATAGAATCGGCGTAATTAACCGATTTGAACAGGTGGTCACCCTGGATCACCTTTCCCGGGGATTTATAAACCAGGGAGTCAGCAGGGGGTGGTAATTGGATATAAAAAAGCAATTACCAGATATCAAAATAGAATATTTATTTCTGGAATATGCAAATGCGGATTTAAAAACTAACCCTGAATTTTTATTATCATTTCTTAAATGTATTCAAGCACACAATCAGGAAGTTTTTTTCCGGATAAAGGGGTGCACAAGAGAAGATGAAACCAATACATTTATCAAGCGGATGACAGACCCTTATTATATACCTCCTTGGGAACTCGATTCCAATCATGCTGAGTTTGATGTCTCAATGTTAGGATCCCCAATTCCTGAAATTTTCAGTCACATAATAGATACATGTGAGGCTCTTGAGTCAGTTATTAACTCAAGCTATCCCCAAATCTATGCAAATAGTGAGATCCGTTATTGCAATGGTGAACTAAATAAAAAATTCATTCCATTGGGTGAAACGGTCCCGGTTCAATCAATCCCGGTTGATAGTGATATCAGGCGTATATCTTTGGACGGGGCTTTCTTTTGGGCTGCATGTGATGATGGATGTAATGGGTGTCGATATTATGATTGTTATGGACGTGACCAAATAAAAAAGGACAGAGATATCAATTGTGTGGTTTGTGACCATGCGATGGTATGCGATACTCTTGATAAAGTTATTGATGGCGATGACTTGGAATCCATGATGGGCTTTAATGTCCTCATGGACACCATGGATGAAATTATCAAAAAATCACCGTTTTATAAAGAATGTATATGGATTGATTCAAAAATGCTAAGCAGTTGGAACCCGTATGGCGGACAGCAATTTTCTCGTTTTGTCCTTGGTTGTATTGGCCATAGCTTATTGTCATTTTTAAATAAAGATTTAAACAATCGTGAGAAGCTTAAAAGGTGTCAATATTGCAATGATTATTTTATTTCAACAAAAAATGATACCCGACAAGTTCACTGTTCTAAAGAATGCCGTTTGCAAGCGTATAAACCAAAAAAAATAGCAGACCAGAAGGAGAACAGAAAGTACAAAAGAAAGCTCAATCAAAAGAAAAAAGGAAGGTCTTCTACAACGTAGTTTACTACTAAAAAAGAAAGTGAGGATCGCCAAAATCGTTTTTTAGCTTTTTATAAATCTTCACTAACATACTGAAATTACATGGCTTTTCAATAATTGCTATGCTATATCTCTTAATATCACATGTGATGTGTGACGTTAAGAGTTTTTAATTTTAGCATAAAGGTGAATTATGGAAAAAGAAGTCAAAGAAACCCCACCAGAAGAAAACAAAATTCTATCACAAGAAGCTGAAGATTCATTGAAAGCCCTGGAAGTTTTTTTAAGAGAAAATTTTCCACTTGGGATTCCCCGAACAAAAATAGGCAATGCAACCGGCGGGATGTTTCATCCACGAACCATGGCAAATCTTGACTGTCAAAAATGCGGTATCCCTGGACGTTTCAAAATTGGAAGACAGACCATATACCCAATTGCTGGCACCTTGGAATATTTACGAAAAAAGATAGTTTGTACTGAGGCATAGGCTCCCACCATGCCAACCAAGTATAAAATTCAATTTTGCCTGCCATTGTTCGCAATGGTCTTGACGGAGCGCCCGGTCTATCCCCGGCCGGGCGGGGCTTTCAAACGGGGTGATTATGAGTACTTCAAACAGTAACGGATATTTAACAGCATTCCCAGGATATCTGACCCGAGGGCTTATTTTGTCTGATGCATTCCTTGACCTAAAACCGGCTTCAGTAAAACTGTTATTGCTTCTTTTCCTTGAAATTAAAATTGTCTCTAAAAGAAAAGCGGGGAAGTATGTCCCAGTTATCACGAATCGGCATGATATCAAACTCCCCTATGCTCAGATCCGTGAACAACTTGGATATACAGATAAAACAGTCTGGACAGCGTTTAAAGATATCTTTGCCCATGGTTTTTTGGAAGTGGTAACCCATGGCGGCGGTGCCAAAGGGGATATCAATATTTATGGAATTTCTGAGGACTGGAGGAAGTGGGAACAGGGCCAGATTATCAGGGAAATGACACCAAGGAACAGGAGAGCCGGATGGCAAAAAGGGAAAAAATAAGCAGTACTGTAGGAAAGTCAGACCACGGGCCTGTAGGAAAGTTACTCTTGCCAAAAACCATGGGTTACTTTCCTGTAGGAAAGTCGGTTTTAACGGAAAAATGCGGGTCTTGGGGGTTTGGGTTACTTTCCTACAGTACAGCACTATATAATATACCATCTTTTACAGGCGAAGCCGGGGGATCACTCGAAGAAAAAAACAGCCAGAACAGGGGGAAAATCAAGGGCAGAATCGCGGGCGGCTTATTTTTGTCCTTATTTCAGGAGACAAAATTATAAAACGAGTACGGTAGCACTCGAAAATAATCAAATTTTTTTAAACAAGGCAGGAGACTGGACAAAATGACAGTAAATTTAAAATTAGAGCAAGGGCGGGAAGAATATTTAAGAAAATTAAAAGCAGGTGAAATCGAAAAACCTGAAAATATGACCCCGATTGAAAAAGCAAAACAGAATCCCCGAAGTCTCAGGGCAGCGGTAAATGCGAAATGTTTTGATTGTTGTTGTTACTCAAGAACAGAAGTGCGGGACTGTACCGCTGTGAATTGTCCGCTATATTTTTTGAGACCATGGCAGGGTAAAGCCAGGGATTTAAATACAATCGGAAAGGAATAAAAACCATGGGCAATATCATTTTCAAAATACTGATGAATTTAAATTGGCTGATTACGGCGGCGGTCATCATTGGAGTGATAGTTTTTCAAATCATATGAGGCTTGGGTCCTCCCAGGGTATTTATTTTACACGGACAGCCAAGGTGCCTTTTTTCCGCAGTTACAGGCTCCGAAAATGCCTTGTAAATCAATGACTTAATTGTAGGCAACAACAGCGAATAAAGCACAAATACAACTCAAAGGATGAAAAAATCATGAAATACTGCAATCAAAGGGAATACGCCCAACATGCCGGGCTCAGTCAGCAGAGAATCAGTCAATTAATTAAAGGCGGCTATTTGGTAGGCGCTTTAAAGAAATTCGGCAAGCGTCGACTCATTGACCCGGAAAAGGCGGATCAGCTCTTAAACGAGAACATTAGCCAGCTCAGAAGGAAGCAACCCCCGGCCAGACCGACACAGGCCGAGGTGGAAGCGGCCGACTGGGAAGCAGAACAGCAACCGCTTGAACATTCAATCCTTGAATCTCTCCGCTATTTGGTGAAACTGGCCGAGCTGGACCCCAATGCCGTTCGGGTGATCCAGCCGGGGCCTGGGCAGGAAGGAACCATTATCCGATACCGGGAGGTTGACGGGGACGATGATGGTGACGTGGTTCTCATTACAAACCTGAGTATATCCACCATTTTTGAAGATCCGGCAGACCTGGAAACCGAGTGTCAGGAATGTGATGTTCCGGAGTGGTTTCTTGAAATGGATAAAGAAGCCAGAACCCGGCTAAAATAAAACAATGGTGCCGGTCAAGGTGGCCGGGGCACCTCAAAATATATCACATAATTTTTTTTTAAAAAGGATTAAAAAAATGCAAAATGAAGATTGGAAACAAATCTTGTCGGTAATTGGCCCCGGACTATCAAATAGCGAATACGAAACCGCTTTAGATGTGTTCGAAGAATGTGAGAAAAAGACCCTTGCAGCTTTGAAACGGGCCAGGGAAGATAAAGAAAGCGGAGTTGTTATTGATAAATTGAGCGGTGAGGCTGTTGAGTTGCGGCAAAACATCTTGACGTTACGGGAGGTGAGATCCGATCATGAATAAGCTATCAAAAATTCTTTCCGGTGAACAATTCCCTTCTAATGAGATCCAGGCGGAGATTGCTACCATTTCCAAAGATCATACCGCAGCCATGGAAAATCTTATATCCCTGGATGCAGATCTTGAAGCCAAACGCCTTGAAAATCTTGGAAAGGCCATGACCAAAGAACTCAAGAAACTGGAGGCTGAAAGTGCTGAATTAAAGGCCAATATCGAAACTATGGGCATTGCCATTGAAAAGCTTGAAAAAGCCCATACCGAGGCTGTTAACCGTGAAATACCGGCGGAACTCAACAGAATAAGAGAAAAGATCAATGATCTTCATGGTCAAAAGGCAGCATTGATGCCGGAAGTATTAAAAGCATGTGGACAGGCGGCGGCTTTATTCTTCCAAGTGCGCGGACGTATCAATTTTGAGATGGGGCCGATGTTGGGACCAAACAATATAATGTCCCGGGAAGATCAGGCGCTCTATTTTGACACATGGAGGGATGCACTTGAAGACAAGATAATTTTTTCGAATGAGATAGACCGACTCACTACCCGACGTCAAGAGTTATTGATTGAAGGCATGCGGCGGGGTCTATCCGTTAGATAAATCCCCGGGGGCTTTCCGGCCTGCCCCCTTTAAGACAATAAGGCGGACGCTAAAGGCATAGCCTTAGTGTGTGAAATCCATCCATTCAGGGGCGGGAGCACTTTCCCCTGGATTTTCCAAAGGCTGCCCCAGTGACAATAGTGTTCTGGGGTGGTCTTTTTTTTGAGGATTGAACCTTTAAACTGTTCATGTTACGTTACAAGTAACGCTACATATAACAGGAGGGGACAAAATGGATTCAAAGACAGGGGCAGAATATCGGAATCAAACAAAAATACGGGTTCAGAAGTTCAGACAGGAACAGGAACGTCGTGGATATAAATCAATATCAGTTTTTATATCAGAAGATTTCAGGGCGGAGCTGGACCGGCTAAATCATGAACAGAGATTCAACCGGCAGGATGCCATGGATCATATTTTTAATATTTACAAGAAATCCGTTACAAGTAACGCTACAAGAACAAAATCAGATAAAGCAAAAAAGCCCATGGACAAAGGGCATTCAAAGGATGATAAAAAGAACAGTGAAAATAAGCCTGATTTTTTAGACACCATCAAAGAGAAACTTTTGAGCGGGGACCCTGGGGAAATATCCATTGAAGACCGGGACCGGATTATATTTCATTTATATGAAGAATTTCCAGAAAAGACACAAGCACAGGAACGGATTGATTTGTTGAATGGTGCTGATATTCTTTTCAATGGCAAGCCCTGGACAAAGAAACAATTTTCGGATCAATTGAATCTGGCACGGCGGCGGAAGAAAGCCCGGCAGAAATAAAAAAAACAAAACTAAGGGTTTACCCGGATTTACAAGTATGGTTCGGGGTGGTACAGAGAAAGAAACCATTTCTTATAAAAAAGAAAGGATCTATATAAAGGAGTAACACATATGTTTGGTATCGGAGTCCCGGAGCTAATTGTTTTGGCAATCATCGGCCTTGTTTTTGTCTGGCCGTTCTGGAGAATATTTTCAAGGGCCGGGTTTTCCGGCTGGTGGAGCTTCACAATGATAATACCGATTGTCGGCACGGTTACACTTTTTTATCTTGCCTTTGCCGATTGGCCAGCCCTTCATGAGCAGATGCCTTCCAGACGCTACAGAGAAAAAGTTTGACAAACCGTTAAAAAACGCCGTTCCTTCTGAAAAAGGATATGATATGAGAAATTTGTTCACTGAAGATGAAATAGTTGTGTGCACTTATATTGCTAGATTTGGACGTGAAAATTTGACTGAAGATGATGTAGTGAGAATAAAAAGCCGCTCATTGAGCTCAATTAAAATGAAAGTGCAAAATATAGCTGCAATGCTTGATGAAGCTGGTGTTGACACCAGCGATCAAGTATCAAAACTTACAGGCTTACCCACAGGTCAAACAGGTAGAAAAACAAACTGGGACGTAGTGAAACAATACGTAATATTGCCAAAAGACGAACACCGGAGAAGGTGCAATGATATTTTATCAGATTGAAAATAAAAATATTTTGCTAACCAAGCGTTTCACACGGACTCGCTGAAGCTCGCCAGTGAACTCAACGTTATTTTTATGATACACACCGATATTAATAAAGAAATTAAAGCAAGAATTTTTCTTCAAACACAGCATTTGTCGCCAATACTTAATTTAAGCACAGAGAAAAATTCTAAATTATCTGCAGCGACCATCGATGTGACCTTAAAGCTTCAGGCAATGGTTTATCATATTGGGAATTATGGAAATTTAGACAAATATTATCAAAATGATGCGATTAACTCTTTTCATGAATACCCGATCACTTTCAATAATTGTTGTTCACTAATCTATGAATTCGAGGCATTTTTCTTTCAACTAAAAAGTGCATTGGATTTAGCAATTAAGGTCATAGGCATTTTGTTGCCAAACCATTTTAAAACGAAAACGTTTGGCAAAAATGGAGAGAACTTCATTAAAAATCTTGAAAACTTCAAAACAATACAAACTGATCGTGTTCAACTAATAGACTCAATTATAAAAATTATAAAAAGTGATCAAAATGTTTGGCTAAAAGATTCAATTGAGATGAGAAATACAATAAGTCACTATAAGTCTATGCGATCTTTCGTGTATAAAGTTAAGAAAGAAAAAGGTCAGTTAATAGTTGAGAAACCCAAGGTTTTAAATTTAGATCCACTGTGCTTTATGGAAAACACTTTTATAAATTGTATGGAATTCATTCAAGATTTGATTTCATTTTCAATAATTCTGTATTTATCTCCAGCCTTTATATTGACAAAACCCAATGTTCCAAATTCTTGGCATGATGATGGTGTAGGTAAGTACATCAAATATTCATTAGGAATTGATGAAAAGAAAATGAAAATTGTTGAAGCTGATCATTAAGCAGAGTTTGTCTAAAAATATAATCAAAATTAAATTTCCAGATTGTTTTTTATAATATCGAAACAGCAGTATAAGCCATAATTCCAAATTAAATTGTATATAGAAAATATAGCGGCGGTTTATTTATTTGCTCCTCCAGGTTGAACACCTCATAACAAGACCTTGAAAAAATAGATCTGTGCAATGTCAGGAGAAAATTAACCCGGTCATTTATTTAATCGGGTTTTTTATTGGTGGAGCATTGAAAAATGAAAACCACATTAAAAACCACATTAAAAAAACGAACCAAACAAACAAGGCTCCTAACGAATATCATCAAGAGCCTTGTCTTTTATGGTGGGCCGTCAGGGAGTCGAACCCGGGACCTACTGATTAAGAGTCAGTTGCTCTACCAGTTGAGCTAACGGCCCATAAAATTAGTTCGGCAAATCTAACAGGCCATCTTAAAAATGTCAATAGGTTTTTAATTTTTGCGCCTTCTCAAAAATGGGTTGACCCGTTAATTCAAGATTTGATATATTAATTGGTTTAAAATAATTAAATTGAGAATTTTAATGTAAAGGGAAAAAACATGTCTTTATCAAAATCAGAAGCGCTTTTTAAAGAAGCCCGGAAATTAATCCCTGGAGGGGTAAATTCTCCGGTAAGGGCCTGCGGCTCTGTGGGGGGGCAGCCCGTTTTTATAGAAAAAGGAAATCAAAGCAAAATTTATGATGCTGACGGAAATGAATATATCGATTATGTGCTTTCCTGGGGGCCTTTGATTTTGGGACATAGACCGCCCTGCGTGATTGATGCCCTGAAAAAGGTGCTTGAAATCGGTACCAGTTTTGGTGCCCCCACTGAAATTGAAACCGATCTTGCCCGCCTTGTTGTGGATATGGTGCCTTCGGTGGAAATGATAAGAATGGTTAACTCGGGTACCGAAGCGACCATGAGTGCCATTCGTCTTGCCCGGGGATATACGGGCAGGGATATGATCATAAAGTTTGACGGGTGTTATCATGGACATGCTGATACGCTCCTGGTTGCAGCAGGGTCCGGTGTGGCAACCCTTGGTATTCCCGGCAGCCCCGGAATTCCCGACTCGGTCATTTCCAATACATTATCCCTGAAGTTTAATGACATAGAGGGATTTATAAAAGTCATGGAAGAAAAAGGGGACAAAATTGCCGGTGTGATTGTTGAACCGGTTGCTGGAAATATGGGGATGGTACCTCCGGTAAAGGGTTTTCTTGAAACATTACGGGAAGTGACGTTAAAATTCGGCTCGATCCTGATCTTTGATGAAGTGATGACAGGATTCAGGGTGGCAAGGGGATCTGCCCAGGGCCTGTTTGGTATCACACCGGACCTGACCTGTTTTGGAAAGATCATTGGCGGTGGATTACCGGTTGGGGCTTATGGCGGCCGTAAAGACATAATGGATCAGATCGCACCGGTGGGAAGCGTGTATCAGGCCGGGACCCTTTCCGGCAACCCCCTGGCAATGGCCGCAGGAATTGCGACGTTAACCGAGCTTCAAAAAAATGGGGTGTATGCAGCCCTTGATGAGAAAACCGAACGACTAATGCAGGGGTTTCAGTCGGCAGCAGATACGGCTGGCGTCAACTTGAAAACAGGTCATGTCGGATCCATGGCCGGTTTCTTTTTTACGGGTCAGGATGTCCATGATTTTGAGGATGCTAAAAAATGTGATCTGGATCAGTTTGCAAAATTTTACCGGATCATGCTGGAAAAAGGGGTGTATCTCGCGCCATCACAATTTGAAACCTGTTTTGTATCATTGGCGCACTCACATGAGGATATTGATCAGACCATTGCAGCGGCAACATACGCAATGGCAAAGCTTTAACCTGCAATGAAAAAAATACATTTAATTGCTGCCTGTGGAACCGGGATGGGAACCCTTGCCTGTATCCTCAAGGAAATGGGGTATTCGATATCAGGCTCTGACCAGAATGTGTATCCGCCCATGAGTGATTTTTTAAACGAAAAGGGGATTCAACTATTTGCCGGATATGATCCCGCAAATTTAGATCCCAGACCGGACCTTGTGATTATCGGCAATGCGGTTACGCGACAGAATGTTGAAGCCCAGGCCGTGCTGCAGAAGGGTATCCCCTATATATCCATGCCCCAGGCCGTAAATCGATTTATAGCAAAGGATAAAAAAATTATCCTGGTAACGGGAACCCATGGAAAGACCACCACCGCCTCAATCATGGCCCATATCCTTTACACGGCCGGCATGGACCCGTCTTTTATGATTGGGGGTATTTTAAAAGATTTTAATTCCAGCTTCCGAATCGGAAGCGGTGACTATATGGTGATTGAAGGGGATGAATATGACACGGCCTTTTTTGATAAGGGGCCAAAATTTATGCATTATGACCCTGATATAACCCTCATGACAGGCATTGAATTTGATCATGCCGATATTTTCACCGACATCGACCATATCAAGGCTGTTTTTTCACGGTTTGTAAAAAAAATAGAAAAAAAAAGCCATATTATTGCATTTGATAACAATGACAATTTAAAGGAGATCCTTTCCGGTTCCACTGCCGCTATTGAGACATATGGGGACAGGGCCCAATGGTTTTTTTCAAACCATACACAGAAAGAATCAACCACCTTTTTTAATGTGCACGGTCCCGGCAAACAGATTTCCATTGAAACCCACCTGATCGGACAACATAACCTGTTGAATTGTCTTGCCTGCATGGCTGCGGCCCATCGAATCGGCATTACAGATACCCTTGTATCCAGGGCTTTAAAAACATTTTCCGGGATCAAAAGACGTCAGGAAATTCGGGGTGTAAAACATGGCATAACCGTAATGGATGATTTCGCCCATCATCCAACAGCGGTAAAAGAAACCATCAAAGCGGTGAAACCCTTTTATAAAAATGGCAGGGTCATTGCCGTGTTTGAGCCCAGAACCAATACCAGTATGCGGAATATTTTTCAGTCGGTTTATCCGGATGCGTTTCTGGATGCCGACATGGTGTGTATTTGTGAACCCAATATAAAAAAGAACATAAGGGAACAAGAGAAATTTTCCACCCTAAAACTTGTTGCAGACATTGAAAAAAACGGCGTTGAGGCTTATCATTTTAAAAACAGCAACAGGGTTATTCATTTTCTCGTATCAAAATTAAGCGCAGGAGATCTTGTTTTGATAATGTCAAACGGTGGATTTGACAATATTCATGTTCGGTTGCTTGAGATGATTGAATGAAAAAAAAAGTAATCTATCGTATGATTGGCATAGGGCTCTTTCATATGGTGTTATATCTGTATGTTGTTCCGTTTATGATTTATCCAAAATTTGGTGATAATGGATTTAAATTTGCGGTGGCAATTGCCATTTTAGTGTCTATAGCTGTCCTGGGAACAATATTTTTTGACAGAAAGATTAAAGGAGATAAAAATGACCGATATTGAGAAAATAGAGTGGGATCCCAAATATAGTGTTGATATTGAAGAAATCGACACCCATCAGAAAAAGATGTTTGATTTGTTCAACCAGTTGATCGATATGAAACAATCGAAAATGGAGCCCAAAGACTGTATTAATATGATTTCCGAGATAAACGAATACAGTAAACTCTATTTCAGTTCAGAAGAAAAATATTTGAAAAGAAAAGGGTATCCTGATTTCAGTGACCATGCCAAGGCCCATCGCCAATTTGCCCGGAGTTCCATCAGTTTGCGACGGGAGATTTCTGAAGATATTGAAAATTTAACCGATGATGTCATAGAAGAATTAAGAAATTGGCTGATACATCATATTCTTCACTTGGACGTGCTCTATGTCCCGTTTTTACGAATCAATAAGTATATAGAAGAATCAAAAAAGAAAAACTAACGCGTTGTCAAAATTATCAAATGAAGGGTTGTCTGGTATTTTTTTATTTTATTTGGGAATACAGAACATTACCAATTCATCATGTAAGTGAAAATATTTTGTAGCCGGAAGATAATTTTGATATAAAAGAAGCGCCCTTTAATGGGATTTTTAAGGTCAATGGATTCCCCTTATCTTGTTAGAAAAAACACTTAAGAAAGAAAATATTTTGAAAAAAAACAAAACAATTCCCGAACAGATCTGGCAGTTTTTTTGTTCTGTAAAACTGACGGTTTATACACTGGTTGTGCTTGCCGTTACATCAATTATTGGAACGGTCATTCTCCAGAATGGAACGCCGCCACAATACCTGAACCTTTATGGCCAAACGGTTTACAATATCATCAAGATTTTTAATTTTGATGATATGTACCAGGCATGGTGGTTTTTGGCCTTGATTGTTATTTTGTGTATCAATATAGTTGTATGCTCAATTGAAAGACTTTCCTTTACATGGAAAATTATTTTTCCTCAAAAAATCACGTTTAATCCGGATCGGTTCAGGAAATTGAAAAATCTTGAAACCGTTCAGGTGAATAAGGATGTCCGATCCTTATCCAACGACTATGAACGGTTTTTATCCAAAAAGGTGGGACGTGTCATCAAACAAGAGGCACAAACCAGTACCGTCATGTATGCGGAAAAAGGACGATGGACAAGAATAGGGGTGTACGTGGTTCATGCCAGTATCCTGTTGCTGCTCATCGGTGCATTAATCGGGTCCCTTTTCGGGTTCAAGGCCCACCTGCAGTTGGATGAGGGACAGACATCGGATACCGCCTTTATTGCCAAAAAAAGACTGCCCATAAAACTTGATTTTTCCATCCGATGTAATGATTTTGATGTCAAATTTTATGATACAGGCGCACCGGAAGAATTTAAATCAAACCTGACCATCATTAACAATGGTAACGCGCTTTTTACCCGGGATATTCGTGTAAATCATCCCCTCAGATACAAGGGCATCAATATTTTTCAAGCATCTTACGGCACGGCTCAGCCGGACAGCGTTGTCATTGATATGATTCGGCTGTCTGACAAGCAGGTTGCAAGCAAAACCCTGAAAATCGGAGAAGAAATTCAATTGCCGGACGACCAGGGCATGTTTAAACTCGAAGGATTTTTACCCCACTTTGATTTTAAAGGCCACAACCTTGGGGAAGCCTTCGTCGGGAGGATTACGCCAAAAGATGGCGCCGCTTTCCAAATCGGTCTTCCCGTAAAGTTCCCCACATTTGATCGGATGAGGAAGGGAGCGATTGCCGTTGTCATAAAAGACTTTGAACAAAAGCATTATACAGGCCTTCAAATCACCAAAGATCCTGGCATATGGTATGTCTATTCAGGCTTTATCTTGTTGATTATCGGTTGCTGGATTACTTTTTTTATGTCACACCAGTCCTATTTTATTGAAGTTGAATCTTCCGGGGACAATGACTCAACAGTTTCTATTTCAGGCACCACCAATCGAAATAATCAGGGAATGAAACTTAAAATTCAAAAAATTGTAACAACATTAAAGGATAAGTAATTCTATGAACAGTTCTTTTGCATTATCTTTGGCCACCTTTATTTATGCACTGGCTTCGGTTTTTTATATCGGGTCCTTTGCCTTTAAAAAGCAGTCCCTTTCAAAGCTTGGATTTATGGTTCTTGTCCTGGGGTTTTTAAGCAATACCACTGGTATTATTTTGCGGTGGATTGAATCCTACCAGATGGGATATGGACATGCCCCTTTTGCCAATATGTATGAATCGTTAGTGTTTTTTTCCTGGACGGTTGCCATCCTTTATATTTTTGTTGAACTCAAATACAAAGAAAGTATTATTGGCGTATTTGCATCCCCCCTGGTATTCCTGGCCATCGCCTATGCATCATTGTCTCCGGATATCAGCAGTAAAATCAGCCCTTTGATCCCGGCACTGAAAAGCAATTGGCTCATTGCCCATGTCATTACTTGTTTTTTAGGGTATGCCGGTTTTGCCGTGGCATTCGGGTTCAGTCTCATGTATTTTATCAAACCGAAAACGTCTGGGGAGACCTCTTTATTTGCTAAACTTCCCTCATGGGAAATGATTGATGAACTGACCTATCAGATGGTGGTTTTCGGATTTCTTTTCCTTACCATCGGCATTATTACCGGTGCGGTCTGGGCCAATTCAGCCTGGGGGAAATACTGGACCTGGGATCCAAAAGAAACCTGGTCCCTCATTACCTGGTTGGTATATGCCATTTTTATGCATTTAAGAATGATGAAAGGCTGGTATGGTAAAAATCTTGCCTGGGTATCCATTCTTGGTTTTTTAGCTGTTTTATTTACTTATTTTGGTGTCAATTACGTGCTCAGTGGACTTCACAGCTATGCTTAGCCATTCCTGAACATCAGTGGTGATGTCTTATTTGTCTTGACAAGAAAACGAGATATTAATATAGATTAACGCTGATTATGGACGGTATTGCATGCCAGCTTAAGATAGCTGTCTGCAAAGGAAATAGTCTTATGTCTCAAGGCGTAAGCTAAAATGGTTAACGTATCATCAACATTTTAAATTGATGGAGTTTTCATGAGCGAGATAGAAAACAAAACTGAAAATGGTTCCACGGAGAGTGCAGGGGAACGCACCGCCGGTGACACAAAAGATGACAAAGGGTTGGGACTCGGGGTCATCTTTTTTATTGTGGCATTTGTTGTCTGCTTTTTATCCGGTACACTGTTGTTTCCCAAATTGCTCTATTCTAAACGAGAGCAACCTTTTAACTTTGATCACAAGCTTCATGTTGGAGAAGCAGGTGATTGCGATTCATGTCATTACCTGAGAGAGGACGGTAGTTTTGTTGGAATACCCAAACTGGCGACATGTCTGGACTGTCATTCGGAAGAACCAATGGGTGAGACAGAGGATGAAGCCATATTCGCAGAAGAATATGTGTCCAAAGAAAAAGAAGTCCCCTGGTTCATCTATTCAAGACAACCGGATTGTGTTTTTTTCTCCCATGCTGCCCACACCCAGTCCGGCGGCATGGATTGTGTAACATGTCATGGTCCGATTGGAGAATCAACATCGTCAAAACCCTACCAAGAGAACAGAATAACAGGTTACAGTCGTGATATCTGGGGTGAAAATATCTGGGGGTTTAAAAAGAATTCCTGGGATCGTATGAAGATGGATGACTGCGCTGAGTGCCACAAACAGGAAACCGGCCACCAAGGATATTGTTTCCAGTGTCACAAGTAAAAAACCTAAAACACAAGAATTCAAAAACTTTATAGAGGAATAATTTATGAAAGTTGATCGAAGAAGCTTCTTGGGATTGGGACTTGGTGCTGTTGCGGGTATTGCAGTTTCCCCTGTGGGGATTAAGCTGACAGATGATTCTTCCATCTGGACCCAGAACTGGCCATGGACTCCTGTCCCTGTTGACGGAGAAGTAAGTTATGAAAGTTCGGTCTGCAGCCTCTGCCCTGGAAGCTGTGGGATCAGTGTCAGGAAAATAGGTGATCGGCCCGTTAAAATTGAAGGACTGGCCGGACACCCCATAAATGACGGGGGCGCCTGCCTCCATGGTATTGCCGGTCTTCAGTATTTATATGACCCTTCCAGGGTTAAAACGCCACTGAAGAAAAACGGGAATACATTCGAAGCCATATCCTGGGAGGATGCCATTTCACTGGTCGCGGCAAAACTTGCGGATATCCGGAACAGCAATGCACCGGAACGGCTGGCCGGCATCATGGACAAAGACCTGGGATCGGTTTCCGCCTTGTTCAAACGATTTTTCAACACCTTTGGTTCCCCCAATATATATACCCTGCCAACCCTTGAATCCAATCTCCAAGCCACAGCTGCAACAGTGCATGGTAAAGGGCAGACCATTGCCTTTGACCTTGAGAACGCTGATTTCGTGTTGAGCTTCGGTGCCGGGCTCATTGAAGGGTGGGGGTCTCCGGTGAACGGCTTCAAGGCCAATGCCTCCCGGAAAGAACGACACGCAAAACTTTATCAGATTGAACCCCGGTTGTCCAATACTGCGGCCAATGCTGATAAATGGATACCGGTTAAACCGGGTACGGAAGCAGACCTGGCCCTGGCAATGTGCGCTGTTATTTTGAAAAAGAAGTTGTTTGACAGCAAAGCAGTGGCCAACTTTAAAGGCGGGGTGAACAAACTTAATGCCCTGCTTCAAAAGACGTATGCACCGTCGAAAATGGCTGAAACCACCGGCGTAAAATCGTCTGATATTGACACCATTGCCACCTTGTTTGCCAAGGCAAAAATGCCGGTGGCCGTGTTTGGAAAAGGCCGGGGCGACGGGGCCCAGAGCTTAAAAGAACTGGTTGCGGTGCATACCTTAAATTGTCTGGTGGGCAACATTAACAAAAAAGGCGGCGCTTTTGTTCAGCCGGAAACCGCCTATCTTGAATTCCCGGCTGAATCCATGGACAGTATTGCAACGGATGGCCTGACAAAAGCAAAAGCAGGACGCTATGCGCATCAGGTGTTTGAAAAGATCAATGCCGCTTCCCAGCCGGTTGTCGAGGCACTTTTTGTTTACAATGCAAATCCGTGTTATACGCTGCACGGTGCCGATAACATTAAAAAAGCCCTGGGCAAAATTCCGTTTGTCGTGAGTTTTTCTTCATTCCTTGATGAAACCGCAAAACAAGCAGATATTATCCTGCCGATCCATACCTTTGTTGAACGGCTGGAGGATGTCCCCTCCTGTGCCGGGCTTGCAAAGTCGGTGGTGGGACTTACAAAGCCCGTGAGCCCACCGATATTTGATACCAAAAATCCCGGGGATGCCATCATCCTGATTGCCAAAGCACTGGAGGGAGATATTGCCCAGAGCTTTGAATGGGACTCCTATGATGACTGTCTGGAAAGCGTGACCCCAGGCATTTGGGACGATTTATCAGAAGAGGGGGTCGCGGTTATATCCGAAGGGATACCCACAGGATCTGTTGCCGTTAATGTGTCTTTTCTTGCCGATAATCCTGCAACGGTTCAGGCCCAGGGAGATGATTCGCTCACCTTGATTCCCATTGACAACATGAGATTACCCAGTGCAGGAACGGCGGCCTCTCCCTTTGCGGTTAAGACGGTTTCAGATACGATTTTAAAGGGCACGGACAGTGTTGTAGAAATAAATCCTTTAACGGCCAGGGGCCTTGAAGATCGAGGGTATGCCACATTGACAACCCCCATGGGCACCGCCCGGGTGAGGGTTAACTTGAATGAAGGCATGATGCCGGGTGTCATCGGAATGGTGGAAGGGCTGGGCCATGACTTTGATAATAAGTATGTGTCAAACAAGGGTACCAATATAAATGACTTAATCGGCCCGGTAATTGAATCTGGTTCAGGACTGGATGCTGCCTTTGGAATTAAAGCAAAAATTTCCAAGGCTTGAAATTCAAGGATAAATTGCTAAAGAGGTTTTCAATGAAACAAGAAAATAATAAAGCACATAAGTTCGGAATGGTGATTGATCTGGACAAATGCACCGGATGCGGGTCTTGCATGGTGTCGTGTATGTCTGAGAACAATGTTCCATTTAAGGAGGATGAATCCAATAAAAAGGATAGTATCACCTGGATGCGTGTTTATAAAATAACCAATGGTAAATCCTTTCCTGATACTGAAATCGTATATTTGCCAAGGCCTTGTCAGCACTGCGGTGGAAAAGGGGATCATGGTCACTCACCCTGCGTTTCCGTCTGTCCTGCTACGGCTACGGACTATGGTTATGATACGGGAATTGTCAGCCAGATTTATACACGCTGTTTTGGATGTCGATATTGCATGGGGGCATGTCCCTATCATGCACGGTATTTTAACTGGTGGGACCCCAAATGGCCCGAGGGGATGGAAAATTACCTGAGTCCCAATGTGTCTCCCCGAATGAGAGGGGTGGTGGAAAAATGCAGTTTCTGTTATCACCGATACCAGGCGGCAAGGGATAAGGCATACGTTGACGGGCGGGATGATATTGAGGAACAGGAATATCAGACAGCCTGCACCACGGCCTGTCCAGCCGGCGCCATTGTTTTTGGGGACCTGAATAATCCCGCTCACGCGGTACACCAGATTGTTAAACCGGATCCCCACCCGGACCCGCGGAATAAACATATTGTCGGAAAATCAAGAAATCCCAACGTATTCAGACTTCTTGAAAGGCTTGGAACCAACCCCAAAGTCTATTATCTATCCGAACGGGAATGGGTCAGAAAAGCCGGGGATAATTACCTGGAGGGTGAATGGGATGAAATTAAGAATCATCATGGGTCTTCATCCCATGATTAAGACATTCAATTTTTATTTTAGGAGTGTATAAATATGGATTCTGCATTAATACCTGAAGGTGCAAAACGGTGTTCCTTTCCAAAGTTTGCCATTGGCATTGCCATTGTGGGTGCCGTACTGCTTTGGGGCGTTTATGCCATGTTCCTTTGCTGGTTTAAAGGCCTGAACCAGACCAATATGAACGATTACTATGGGTTTGCCCTATGGATATGGGCGGATCTTGCGGTTATTGCTGTTGGTGGGGGCGCATTTTTTACAGGTCTGTTAAAGTATATTTTTAAAGTTGATGAGTTGAAAAATATCATCAATTTTGCCGTGATCATTGGGTTTATCTGCTATAGTTCAGCCTTGTTAATCCTTGCCATTGATATTGGACAACCCCTGAGGGGCTGGTTCATTTTCTGGCATGCCAATGTTCATTCGATGTTGACAGAAGTCGCCTTTTGTCTGTCCTGTTACTTTGCGGTATTGACCATTGAGTTTATCCCCAATATTCTTGAGAACAGACAGGTCAACCGAGTGCCGTTTTTTCATCACCTTGCCCATAACATGCATGGTGTCATGGCCATTTTTGCTGCAACAGGTGCCTTTCTTTCCTTTTTTCACCAGGGATCTCTCGGCGGTGTTGCCGGCGTTATGTTCGGTCGGCCCTTTGCCGTCAGGGAAGGCTTGCTGATCTGGCCCTGGACGTTTTTTCTGTTCACCTGGTCGGCTGCTGCATTCGGCCCTTGTTTTACCCTTCTGGTGGCAAAAATTACCGAAACGATTACCGGCAAGAAACTGGTAAAAGACAATGTCGTGCATCTCCTGGCTAAAATATCCGGGTGGATGATTACCACGTATATCATCGCCAAAATTATTGATACCATTTACTGGGCAACGGTTACCATACCCAGCCTGGGATTTAAGCTGAGTCATTTCTACACCAACAACAGTTTTTATGGATACTGGATACTGATCACGGAAGTTGTTTTATGCGGTGTTGTTCCCGGCGCACTATTGATCATAAAGTCTACCCGGGAAAACCCGACATTGCGCCTGATTGCCATTGTCCTGGGTGTCATTGGCGTCTGTTTGAACAGATGGGTCATGGTGCTTCAGATTATGGCGGTTCCGGTAATGAGTTTTGATACCTGGGCCCTGTATATTCCCAGCTGGCAGGAAATTGCCACCACCATTCTGCCGGTGGCCTATGGCATCATTTTGATTGCGATTACCTATCGTTACCTGCCTGTTTTCCCACAGGAACAGGAACTTAACTCAATAGAACCGGCAACAGAAGCCGAATAACCTCAGGGGTGTATAAAGGAGAAAAATTATGTTTCCATTTAATTTTGAATGGGCATGGGATATCGCGCATGTAGTCTTCTTTGGTGGATTCTGGTACGCCATTGGCATCCTGGGTGCCGGCATGACATTCTGCATTTTAAAGGCAGCCTATGACACCATGAAGGGTAATGGCGCGTCTGATCATTAGCAACTGATTGTATCATTTACAGGTTTAGCTTGAACAAAGCGCATTCTGGAACGTTTCTTAACGGTTCCGGGGTGCGTTTTTTTTTGAACTGTCTGATCCCATGTGACATATCATGTGTCTGGTGACATATCATTAACCGGATCATTCAATTGCCGGGCTGGAGGGAATTGTCGCTTATGTAAGATCCCTGCCAGAAAGAGCGCTCAAATTATTTATTGAATTAGTGGCAAAAAATTCCCTTTTGCATGGTTTTTGCACTTCTTAAATTTACAGAAAAAATACCCTGTACAACAAGGAGACAACCGCCATGAAAAGAACACTTGACCCAACCCGGAATCGGCCGGGATGCCTTCTTTTTTCCATGTTTTTTATCATCATGGTCCCTTCGATGTCTTTTGCCCAGGATCTTGAGAGTGATTTCAATCAGACGGTGATTGTTTCAGCCAATGTCTTAACTATCTCTGCCAGGAACCATTTTCAATGGATGTCAATTTCTTATAATGGCCGCCCGGGAAATAACAAATACACGGTTCAATCAACTGCATCGGGGGGGGATGGTGAAGAACGAGATCAAGGGGGACCCCTGGATAAGTTCGGCAAGACGGCCAAACAGATGAGCCTGTACCTTTTAAGATATTTTAAGGTTGAAGACGTTTCTACTGAAGATCCGGAAACAGCCGTTTTGCTAAAAAGCAAAGTAAATACGGTCAAGATCAATCCAAATGATTTTGAATTAAATCTATTTTTTAACGTGGGATATGACAGCAGCAAAAGTCTGAAAATGGATGGGCTGAAAATAGATGGTCTAAAAATAGAAACTTTTTGGCGCAATACCTTTGTCAATGCAACGTATAATTATGAAAACAAAGCGGTTGAGCTTGGCCTGAGCAATGCCCGCATAAATGACTATTTTATAGATGGTATGAAACTGGAATTTCAGACAAATTCCAAGGCAGGGTTAGGGGCACTGCTGCTGTCAATGAGTTTTTAACAATTCACCTGCTGGGGAATGCCAACCGGCCGGTGCCGTCATTGTTTTTTTCTTTCATAAATTAATTGTTAAGAGAAATAAAACCGATTATTTTTTTCCAGCCAGTATCCAGGCCACAGCCCAGGCAAGAAAGACGGGTATCATGCCATAGGAAATATAACGCATCAGATGGTCATCCCACGGCTTTAGATAGAGGGCAGCGGCCAAAGGGTAAACAAGGGTAAGAATTATGGCGAGTCGGGTTTTAGCCGTAAACTTATGTAAGATTTTTTTAGGAGAAGACCCCTTTTTTACAGGATCACCCTTTAACATCCGTGGCAGAATCACGATACAGGTAATCAGCAGCACTAAAACAAGAATTTCACTTATTCCGGTCAAGAGGTCCTCCTTTAATCATCCGGTTAGTATCTGATTTCAAACGTTTTAAAATTCGATAAGGCATCTGCCGTTTCGGCCTGGACTTGCTCAACCACTGCAGCAGCAGGCCCTTTGCGGCACCAGTCCGTCATTTGACGAACCGTCTCGGCATCGCCTTCAAACACGGCTTCCACGGAACCATTGGAAAGGTTTTTAACATATCCTTTGACCCCCAGCCGATCCGCCGTATGTTTGGTTTCAGCCCGGTAATAGACCCCCTGGACCCTGCCGGTAATCGTCACTTTTAATTGTATGTTATTTGTCATTGAATTTCCTCCTTGGGGTTATTTGGCTTAATGATGCTTTTTTAACGATATGACTGCCAAATTTTTCCGACAAAGAATCCACTGCAGAATCCACAGATTCCCATTGTTCTTTGTGATTGTCCGGATCTTGCAGCAATTGAAGCTGGACCGGGGTATGTTTGTCTTTGAGTGCGGTAACCCCCACGCCGATCAACCGTATTTTCTTTTTTAACAGGATTTTTTTATACAGGGAAAGGGCTTCATTAAAGATCGCAGCGGAAGAACAAATAAAGGTATCCAGCTTTCTGCTCCGGGTAATCTGGGAAAAATCGGAAAATTTGAGCTTTATAAACACATTTCCACATACCAGATCTTTTTTTCTCAAGTCCTTGCCAACTCTTTGAGATTGGCCCAGTATGATCTGCTTTACGGCCTCAAAGTCTGATATGTCTTTTGAAAGGGTTGTTTCACCGGAGATGGATTTTCTAGTGTGCCGGGGTTCGACTTTTGATGGATCAATACCGTTGGCAAGGGCTAAAAGCCGGGGGCCCATTTTACCAAATTTCAGGGTTAACAGATGCGGATTATATTTTTTGATGTCTCCAAGGGTTTTGATCTGTAAACACTTCATCTGGTTCATTGTATTTTTTCCAATCCCCGGCACTTTCTGGATGGGCAGGGTAGAAATAAAGTCATCTACCTGGGCGGGTTCAATACGGGTCAATCCATCGGGTTTGTTCATGTCCGATGCGATTTTCGCCAGAAATTTAATCGGGGCAATGCCGATGGAGCTGGTTAAGGACAATTTCGCATAGATCGTTTTTTTTATGGCCCGGGCAATCTGTTCTGAAGACCCGAACAAACGTTCACATCCGTGAATATCCACATAGGCTTCATCAATGGAAACCGGCTCCACCAGTGGGGAAAACTGAACGAGTATGGCCATGATTTCTTTGGAAACAGCCTGGTATTTTTTCATATTTCCAGGAACAATAATCAGGTGGTCACATTTTTGTTTGGCCGTAAATACCGGCATTGCGGATCGGATACCAAATCGTCTGGCTTCATAGCTTGCGGTGGACACCACGCTTCTGGCTGAATTACCGGAAACAATGACGGGTTTGTTTCTCAGCGCCGGGTTGTCCCGCTGCTCAATCGCCGCAAAAAAGGCATCCATATCAATGTGCAAGATCATTTTTTTGCATCTCAAGAACATATTTGTGGATCAACTCATGCTGTTCCAATGTGCAGCGTTCAAAAATACAGTGACAGATATTGTCTTGATCAAGGGTCAATATTCGCAACCCCACTTGAAAAGTGGGGGGTTTCATCATTGTTGGGATGTCCAGGGTGAAGGTAATATCATCAACGTCAAATTGCCTGAAACCTTCATTATAAAAGGATATCCCGCCGGCACTGATATTGAGAACCATCACCTTTTTTCCTTGAAATTCAATGGTAAATCCTTGATCTGTTTTAAAATGATATCGAAAGGATTCCCTCTGGTCTTTTGAATCAAAAAAGATGGTATCAGTCGTTGGTGTCATTTTTTTCCAGAACAAATTCAACCCTCCTGTTTTGCGCCCGGTTTGCTTCAGACGTATTGGGTATCAAGGGCATAACGTCGCCATATCCAGTGGCAGTAAGCCGCTGGGGTCGGATCCCTTTTGACACCAGATATTGTAAAACAGTGGTGGCCCGAACCGCCGATAATTCCCAGTTGGAAGGAAAAATGGGGGTGGAAATGGGAATATTGTCGGTATGCCCTTTGATATTAATATTATATTCAGGGTAATCATAAAGGATGTGAATGATTTCATCAAAAATGGAAATAGCCGTCGTGTTCAAAGCGGCGGAACCCGAATTAAACAATGCTTTACCTTTGATGGTAACGATAATTTTGCCATCCAGAATCTGGGTGGAGATGTTTTGTCGTTGCCGGCTGGATCGAACAAATTGATTGATATTCTCCACCAATGATTTTTCCCTTGAACGAAGGCCTGTAATCTCCTCAATAGTGATCTGGGTATCTGCGGTTTCCGGTATTTCCATCAATTCCATTAATCCGATCAGGGCATTGCTTTTTTCTACCTGGATCTTAATGGTTTCCACAGCGGCTTTGTATTTTTCTTTTTCAAACAACGCAAGGGTGTACAACAGAACGAAAAAGACCAGCAAAATGGTCATGAGATCGGCATAGGTTACCAGCCAGGTGGCATCATCATCATAGGTGATAAACGTGTTGTTGTAAGTGTTATCTCTCATTTGTCGGCTTTAGCTTCATTTTTGCCAGGGGTTTGCGTAACCTGGAAGAAATAAAGCTGGAAAGTTTTTCATAGATGATCACCGGGTTGCTGTCGTTGATAATTGAAATGGCACCTTCCCGCTTGATTTCAAGGTTGATGATTTCAATCACCGTTCTTGATCGAAGTTTTCCAGCAATGGGGAGGAAAAATAAAGTGGATAATAAAGAACCGTAAAAGGTTGTCAACAATGCCACTGCCATGGCCGGCCCAATATTGGACGGTTCCTGGAGTCGACTGAGCATTTGTACCAGACCGATTAAAGTGCCCAGCATACCAAAAGCCGGTGCATAGAGCCCCATTTTTCTGAACACATCCTGGACAATAAAATGTCGCATCTGAAGGGATTGAATTTCTGTGGTTAATGCGGCCCGGATAACCTCTTCCGATGAACCGTCTGCCAGAAGGCCGCAGGCTTTTTTTAAAAAAAGAGAATCTGTTTTGATCTTACCGAGCTCAAGAAGTCCCTGGCGCCGGCTGATGTGACTGAGCTGGATCATTGTGGCCACCGCGTCATTGGGATCTTCTTTGTCTTTGGAAAAAACAAAATAGGCGGCTTTAAAAGCCGCCACGACATCCCTGAATTGAAACGTGATCAAGGTGGTGGCAATGGTGCCGCCAAAGACAATCATCAAGCCCTGAATATTTACAAAATTGTGAAGGTCCCCGCCTAAATAGATGGCACTGAGAATTAAAGAAAGACCGGAAATAATCCCTATAAAAGATGCCATATCCATATCAAATAAATTATCCTTACAAAAAAATACCCAAATCCTTTAAAAACGATTCTGATCCTGATGTATGCCCATGCTATATGATAATATTTCCATGGTCAAGATTTACTTGACCATGGGATGTTTGACCGGCCTGAACCAGTGTCCGGCGGCTATTGCGTTTGATAATGAGAATGGTCGGGCAAACAAAAGAAACGTTGCGTATCACCGCATTAATCTGGTATGGGGGGGATATGAAATCCCTAGCAAAAACGATAAGCGCATCAATTTGACATATCGGAGCAACAATGAAAGTTAATGCAATGATGGCGGGCATCATTCTGGGATTGTCCGTTTGTCTGCCGGGGTGTCAGAACCATCCTCCAGCAGAAGAAAACGCACCGGTCGTCCAAACAAAAGCAGACAGCAGTACCGCTTCCAGGGCAAAAACAACCCTGGCGGTTTTGCCCGAAACTGTTCAATGGCTGACCAATGAATCTGACCCGGTTTTTTCATCAAAAAAGGCCCAGAAAGGCGGAATTTTTCATGGGGCGATTACCAGTTTTCCCATGACCTTTCGGGTGGTGGGACCGGATTCAAACGGTTCGTTTCGAAGTGCCATTTTAGACAATCAATTGTCCTTGATTAATATCCATCCCAATACCGGTCACATCCTTCCTGAACTGGCCACTCACTGGGCGTTTGGAACGGATAAAAAAACCATGTACTTCAAGCTGGACAAGGATGCCAGATGGTCGGACGGCACACCTGTTACGGCCTGGGATTATACGTATACCCTTGAATTCATGCGCTCGGAACATATCATTGCCCCCTGGTATAATGATTACTATACAAAAGAAATCGAGACGGTCATTGTGTATGACGCGTATACCATTGGCGTTAAAAGCACCCGGGCCGTTCCGGATCTTCATTTGAAACTGGGGATTGCCCCCACACCGAGACATTATTTTGGCATGCTGGATACCACATTTGTTCAGCACTACAATTGGGCGATTGTTCCCAATACCGGTGCCTATCAGATCAAAGCGTTTAAAAAAGGAAAATTCATTAAATTTGAACGGAAAAAAGAATGGTGGGGTAAAGATAAACCCTATTTTAAAAACCGGTTTAATGTGGATACGGTGGTGTTTGATGTGATCCGGGAAGTGACGCTGCAATGGGAATATTTTAAAAAAGGAAGACTGGATACGTTTGCACTGACTATGCCCAAATATTGGCATGAAAAATCAAACACGACGTTGTTTCAAAAAGGGTATATTCATAAAATATGGTTTTTTAATGATCAGGAGCGATCTGCCCAGGGGATGTGGCTTAACCAGGATACAGGCCTGTTCAAAGACCGGCGGCTGTGCTATGCATTTGCCCATGCCATGAATACTGAAAAAGTGATCAACAAAGTGTTGCGGGGAGATTATTTCAGGCTGTCCCAGGCATTTTCAGGGTATGGGGAATATACCGACTACACGATAAAACCCAGGCTGTATGATATCACACAGGTGGAAGCCTTAATGATGTCTGCCGGGTGGACAAGGGGACATGACGGTATCTGGCAGAAGGCTGGGAAAAGATTTTCTGTCAAGGTCACCTATGGGTACGAAGACCATACCCCCCGGCTGGTGGTGTTGAAAGAAGAGGCATTAAAGGCCGGGATTGAGCTGCTGCTGGAAAGACTGGATCCCACGGCCATGTTTAAAAAAATTCTGGAAAAAAAGCACGACGTCGCATGGATGGGATGGAGTACAAATATACGACCGTCTTATTGGCAGGGATGGCATTCCGATAATGCCCATATCCCCCAGACCAATAATATCACCAATACGGATGACCCGAACCTGGATGAATTGATTGATCAATACAGGGCAAGCCTGAACACACACGAAAGAGTTGCGCTTTCGTTAAACATACAGCAGGCCATCCATGAAACCGGTGCCTTTGTGCCCACATTCATGGTGCCCTATGTCAGGCAGGGGTATTGGCGATGGCTTGAACTGCCGGATACCCATGGCACAAAACGATCTGACAACCTGTTCGACCCTTTTTCCAGTTCCACGGGGGGGCTTTTCTGGGTGAATGCCGCACGAAAGGATGAAACGCTGAAAGCCATGAAACGCAAAATTACGTTTCAACCGGTTGTGATAATCGATGAACAGTTTAAAGTAGAGTAATGCAAAATGGATGCGCAGACGATATTGGATGTCCGGGATCTTAAAATTGATTTTCACACGGAGATGGGTGTTACCCGGGCCGTTGACCAGGTAGATTTTCAACTTAAAAAGGGGCGGATCCTCGGCATTGCCGGTGAGTCCGGGTGTGGTAAAAGTGTTACGGCTTTAAGTATCATGCGGCTTTTACCCAAACCGGTTTCACGGATCGTTCAAGGCAGGATCATGTTTGACGGTGTCAACATGGTAACCCTTCCCATCAATGAGTTGCACCGGATAAGGGGCAAAAAAATTGCCATGATTTTTCAAGAGCCCATGACAGCCCTTAATCCGGTTCATGGTATCGGCAAACAGATAATGGAGGTGTATCGGCTTCACTTTCCTGACTTCTCCCCCCGGGAAATGACAACAGCAGCTGTTCGACTGTTGGAAAAAGTGGGGATTTCTGACCCACACCAGGTGATGAAAAAATATCCCCACCAGCTTTCCGGAGGCATGCGGCAGCGGGTAATGATTGCCATGTCGCTGGCCTGTGAACCCCAAATCCTTATCGCCGATGAACCCACCACAGCCCTTGATGTTACTGTCCAGGCCCAGATTTTAGCCTTGATCAAAGACCTTCAAAGAACCTCGGGAATGTCTGTGATATTGATCACCCATGATTTAGGGGTAATTGCAGAAAATTGTGATGATGTGGTGGTGATGTATGCCGGAAGAATTGCGGAAAAAGCACCCACCACAACCCTTTTTAAACATCCCCTGCACCCTTATACCAAGGGCTTGTTAACCTCCATCCCGTCGCTGGCCAGGGAACCGAAAACCATCCTTCCAACAATAAAGGGTGCGGTCCCGTCATTGTTGAATATGCCCGAAGGGTGCAGGTTTGCATCCCGCTGTCCCCGGGTTGAGAATATCTGCAGAAAAAAAGTTCCCCAAGAACGAAGAATGGATCAAAATCACACGGTGGCCTGTCATTTGGCAGATGCATGAATTCACGAAAAAGCGATTTTATTTAAAATAATCCTTGATTTTTTAATTCAAAGTGAATATTACAAAAAAAAGCTTCTTGGACTAAGGCTTCGCAGTTTCGTTCTAAAGGCAAGACCCATCTGTTAGAGTGGCACGACCTGAAGTTTGAAACTATCATTATACATCATTAACTAAGGAGAAAGTCACAATGGCAAATGGGATTGTAAAATGGTTCAATGATTCTAAAGGGTACGGGTTTATTGAGCAGGAAAACGGACCGGACGTATTTGTCCATCATTCTGGTATTGACGGGACTGGATTCAAATCACTGAATGAAGGCGATAAAGTTACGTTTGATGTGGAAGAGGGACAAAAAGGACCTGCTGCAGTCAATGTAAAGGTTGTATAAGATTTTAAAATTTAAAAGGGTTTTTCTTCTAGAGAAAAACCCTTTTTTTGCGCACCATTTTCTGTTTGACAGTATTTTTCGCCTTCCCAAACCATAACAACCGTTCCCCTCTTTTGTTTCAATAAGGATAAAATGGTCATTCTTCAGGTAAGCAATCTTAAAAAACATTTTCCTGTGACCAGTGGCGTGTTTTTAAGGCGCACCGGCTGGGTATATGCCCTTGATGGTGTTTCGTTTACCGTGAACAAAGGAGAAACACTGGGAATTGTGGGAGAATCGGGATGCGGTAAAACAACGTTGGGAAGATGTATCATGGGACTTTATGCGCCATCGGACGGGCAAGTCATGATACAGGATCAGGACGTTTCCAGACTCACCGCAAAGCAGAGAAAACATCTGGCATTAAACCTTCAGATGATTTTTCAGGATCCGTTTGAATCATTGAATCCCCGGCAGACGGTCAAGGACATCCTTGAAGAAAAATATATTATCCATGGTAAAAAAACAAAGAATTTAACGTCGGAAATTGCGCGATTGATGGAAACGGTGGGCCTGTTGCCGGAGATGCTGTCGAAATTTCCCCATGAGTTTTCCGGGGGTCAGCGCCAGAGGATTGGCGTGGCCAGGGCCATCAGCCTGGAACCGGAAATCATCGTCTGTGACGAACCCGTGTCTGCCCTGGATGTGTCCGTTCAGTCCAAAATCCTGAACCTGCTTCTGGAACTCCAGCGGACAATGGGCCTGACCTATGTGTTTATCTCCCATGATTTATCTGTTGTCAAACATGTTTCAGACAGAATCGCGGTCATGTATCTGGGAAAAATTGTTGAGATGGCCGATGCCAGAGACATTTATAAGAATGGACAGCATCCCTATACCCAGGCACTTTTGTCGTCTATTCCCCTACCGGATCCTGCATCGAACCGGGACCGTATCATCTTGAAAGGGGAGGTGCCTTCTGTGGAGCATCCGCCTTCTGGGTGCCGTTTCAATACCCGATGTGTCCATGTCCAGCCGATTTGTCGTCAAACAGAGCCGGAACTGCGTAAAAACGCAACAGATCCCAACCATGTTACGGCGTGTCATTTTTTCATCTAAATGGGTTTACTTTCATCCGTTGTTGTTCCCGTCTGGGTATTGGCCGAAACGATTATCAAGCCCGGGATCATGAAGGGTTGATCCTGTGGTTGTATCCGTTTAAACCAATATCGCCCCGGTACCCAAGAACAACACGGCTTCCAGAATCTCGTTCATGGCACCCAGCATGTCTCCGGTAATGCTGTTCATTTTTTTCTTGTAAAAAAACAGGATTGAACCGGTCATTATAATGAATAACAGGTTCAACACCAGCCCTTTATACCCTAAAAACAGGGAGCTGGCTACCGGAAGGAACATCCAGGAAAAATCTTTGGCCCTGATTTTTTTTTCAAATAGATCAAGGCCGGTTCCTGTTCCCTTCCTGCCATAGGGTAAAAACCGGATACCAAAAATCATGGCAGCCCTGGAATAGGCAGGGACGAGAAAGAGCAGCAATAGAATTTGAGCATGGGTTCCCGTTGTTTTGATTGAAAATATGCCGGCCGTTTTGAGTGCCAGAACACAAAACACAGCCACAAGCCCCATCATTCCGGTCCTGCTGTCCTTCATGATTTCAAGGGCTCTTTCCCTTGGCCGGTGACTGAAAATACCATCAGCCGTATCCCCTAATCCATCTAAATGAAAGGCCCCTGTGACAATGACCAGGAACACGACATCCAGAACGGCTGCCACTGATGGCGGCCAAAAAAGTGAGCCGGCCATATCCACGCACACGAGAAGGGCACCCAGTAAGAGGCCCACCAAGGGGAAAAACCGGATCATGCCCATGGGGGAATAGGGAATATTTTTTCCTGCCGGCAGAATAGTGATAAACAACAGGGCTGATCTTAAGTCTGAAAAAAAAATGTGGTTTGGTTTCATTGATATCTTAGTTCTCCGCTTACATCTGATTCAAGAAATATCATGACCCTTCTTTAGGGGGTGTATTTGCCCTACCATATCAAATATAGGGTCCGATAGAAAGAGATGGGTAGACAAATTCAATTTGAATTTTCTTGCACAAATCAGATGGTAATGCTATTTTCACCAATTACGGTAACGGTGTATTTTTAGATGAAAATTGAGAGTGGGGTAAGTGGTATTGACGGTGAAGGTAAAACAAATTTTTATTTGCTGGGCGGTTATATGTGCTGCTTTTTATCTTTTGGGCTGCACGGAACCGGAGCCGGACAACGCCCTGGATTTTTTAATCAAAACGCCCTCCATGAGGATTACCAGTGGCGCGTTTTCAGAAGAACTTGATCTGAAAAGGGTGGCCTATCCCTACAATATCAATGAAAATCCGGCAGAATACAATAAAATGGTGATTCACCTTGTCACCATGCTGTCAGAAGAGCTTGTTCTGCTCAGTGCGGCTGCTGATAAGGGGGTGTCGGTTACGGACCAGGAGATCCAGTCTGCCGAAGATGAATTTAAACTAGATTATCCAGAAGACAGTTTTGATCAGATATTGTTAAAAAATGCCATATCGTATTCTTTCTGGAAAAAACGGTTCAAAAAAAATATGATCATGGAGAAATTCATTGATCAGGATCTTAAAAAAAAGATTGAACTTACCTCCCGGGATATTGTGGCATTTTATCAAAAGAACCTGGCCGATACCCAGGGGGCTGACAAGACGGCAGTGGTTTTAAAAAAAATCGAAGATGAACGAGAACTGGTCTCCCGCCTTCGCACACAAAAGACCCAGGATCAGTACAGTGAATGGATACAGGCACTTGAAAAAGAGTATCCGGTTGAAATCAATAAGGAAAAACTGAAAACTTTTTTAATTGATATTGAAAAAAGCAAGGAACGTGAAAATGAAAAAGAAAATTAATGGGATTGTTTTTTCACTGATGATCTTAGGGCTCAGCATTTGTGGCTCGATATCAGCAGAGGTTATCGACAGAATTGTCGCCATTGTGGACAATGATATCATCACCCTGGTTCAGCTGAACAAAGAATCCGCCCCCTATATGAAAAACATTGAGTCTGCCGGGTATTCAGATGAGAAGAAAAAAGAAATGATACAGGATATCCATAAAAAACTGCTCACAGCATTGATTGACAGATCATTAACCCGGCAGGAAGCCATGAAATATCATATCGAGGTATCTGACATTGAGATCAACACTGCCGTGGAAAGCGTCAAACGAGACAAGGTACTGAGCCAGGCGGAATTTGAACGGGCTCTGGAGCAAGAAGGGCTCACATTAACGGAATATCGTGACAATATAAAAAACCAGATATTGCAAACCCGATTAATCAACCATGCGGTCAAATCAAAGGTGATTATAACGGAATCGGACATAAAAAAACAGTATGACGCCAATGCCGATAAGTATGCCGGCAAAAAAAAATATCACTTGAGAAACATCCTGATGGATAATGAGAGTGAGATCAACGCCATTCGGAAAAAGCTGGATAACCATATGGATTTTGCCACCCTGGCAAAAGAAACCTCAATGGCACCCAATGCTTCAGATGGCGGTGATCTTGGGGTATTTGACATCACCAATTTTTCTGAAACCATCAAAGCCAGTATCTCCCAGTTGAAAAAAGGGGAGTATACCAATGTTATTTCAACTGCCCAGGGATTTCAAATTTTTTACATACAAGACATTGTCTTGGAAAATGGTAAAACCTATGCCCAGGCCCATGATGAAATTCAAAACAGCCTGTATCAGGAACAGGTGGCTGAAAAATTTAAAACCTGGCTTGAATCATTGAAAAAAAAGGCGCACATAGAAATCAAACTTTGATGATACTTTTGTTTTTTTGAATGGGAAATACCATGCGCAATGAACAGATAAAAATTCTGACGGCCAGTTTAAAAAGACTGTTACGACGTGGGGCAACCAAGCAGCTGCTGAACATTTTTAAAAAAACCCACATGGCGGATCTTTCCATTGCTTTTAAAGAGTTGTCTGCCGATAACCGGGATAAGCTGTTGCAGCTGATGGAGGATCCAGAGCAGATTGGACTTCTTTTTTCCATGCTGGACGAGACGCTTTTTCTGGAGTCGGTAAAAAATATATCCCTGGATCAGCTGGTTGATATTTTTAATCATATGCCGTCTGATGATGCTGCTTCCCTTCTAACGCTTCTGGATGAAGAAATTTCAGATCAAATCCTTTCAAAGATGCAGAAAGAAGAGTCGGATAATGTTGAGCAATTGATGAGCTATGGTGAAGATACAGCCGGCAGCATTATGGTCACCGATTTTATCGCTTTGGAAGAGGATGTGGGGGCAAAACAGGTGATTGAAGCATTACAGAACAAGTATCTGGATGTTGAAATGCCCTTTTATATCTATGTGGTGGATGAATATGGAAAACTCGTCGGGGTCAGTTCGTTAAGGCAATTGGTTGTGGTTCACCCGGAATTACCCTTAAAAGAATTTATGGCCAAAGATCTGGTTTCGGTAAAACCGTATACGGACAGGGAAGAAGTAGCCCGGTTGGTGGCCCGGTATGATTACCTGGCTGTTCCGGTTGTGGATAATGATAACCGGATTGTGGGTATTGTCACCGTTGATGATGTCATTGATATCCTCCATGAAGCCGCAGACGAAGATATTTTAAAAATGGCCGGTGTGGGGGAAGAATATATTGAAACCCAGACGGTTTTCAGGGGAACCCGAATTCGCCTGCCCTGGTTGTTTGCCAGTTTTCTGGGGGGGGTGGCCGCGTTTTTCATTATCGGGGGATTTGAAGAAAACCTTATAAAATTCACAAGCCTGGCCGCATTTATACCGGTGATCATGGGCATGGGGGGAAATATCGGCACCCAGAGTTCCACCATCGTGGTCCGGGGTATTGCCACCGGAAGAATCAATGTTCAGGACTTTTTCAAGGTCGTGTCCAAAGAACTGGCTGTGGGTACGATTCTCGGGGTCATATATGGCGTTTTTATTGGGATTGTCGCCCAGGTGTCCTTTGCAGCAGAGCCATTTGCTTTGCCCCTGGCATTTTCCGTGGGGCTTGCCATCATATCGTCCATGTCCATTGCAGCCCTTGTGGGCTCCATGGTCCCGCTTATATTTGAGCGACTCAATATTGACCCTGCGGTTGCCACCGGCCCCTTTGTAACCACTTCCATTGATATTGTCAGTGTGTATTGTTATTTCACCATCGCCACTCACCTGCTGGATCTTTAGGGTTTTCAGGTATGCCGGGTTTTAATACAGATGCCATATTGCTCCGAAAAATTGAATATGGGGATCATGATTTTATTATCAGTTTTCTGACGCAATCCAAGGGGAAAGTATCTGTCATGGCCAAAAATGCAAAAAAGAGCATTAAACGGTTTTCAGGTGCGTTGGATTTATTTTCCCTGAATCATATTTATTGTACCTTTCCCAAAAAAAACAAAGATGCCCTGATTATACTTGCCCAGACAGACCTGGAAAATCCCTTTGCCAATATCCGGTGTGATGTATTCAAAACTGCCTATGCCTGTTACTGGATGGAATTGATTTTATTCTGGCTGGAGGAAGACAAGGCCCAGCCCGATGTATATGCGCTGCTGTTGTTTTCCCTTGATGCATTAAATACCGATATCCTGTCCAAAGAAGTGGTCAGCCTTGTTTTCCAGATCCGGTTTATGAGCCTGTCCGGGTTTTCTCCCAATATTGAAACTTGTGGTACGTGTAAAACACCGGTTGATTCCATTGACCAGAATACGTTTTGGTTCGATTTTCAAGACGGTCGAATGATGTGTCAAAATTGTGTTCAAAAAAGATCAAAATATGGTATGACAGTTTCAAAAGGCACTTTAAAGCAGCTTTTCTGGATAAACAACAATGATATCGGCAGGGCGGAAAGAATAAAGTTTTCACATTTTGCCGTAACAGAAGGGGCCAGGCTTTTGGAAGCCTTTATTGCATTTCACCTGGGGCGGGAGTTTAAAACCCTGCAATTTCTTAACCGCTTAAGACAGGAAAAATGAATTTAGAAAAAAAACTGACGCACCAACAGATCCATGCATCTGTTCCCTGCCGGGTGGATTTCGGGGGTACCCTGGATATCAGTACCTTTTACCTGCCCTTGCATCACCTGTCGCCATCCACATTTAATATTGCCCTGGATCTGCGAACACACGTGTGTCTTTCCCCCTGGCAAAAAGGGTTTGTCAAAGTCTCTTCCAGGGGATTTGATGATGCCGTTTTCAAGAAAGATGATGCATCATTCCATCATCCCATGGGATTGATGTTTGCCCTGGCAATGTATTTTGATGCCCATGGCGTGCATATTCATATCGAATCTACCTCACCCCCCCGGAGTGCGTTAGGCGGATCTTCTGCTGCGGCCGTTGCTATTGTATCGGCATTTCATACCGCACTTGACATCCCGATGGACCCCGAAAGGATTGCCTGGCTTGCCCATTATATAGAAGCCGGCGTGGCCGGGGTTCCCTGCGGTCTGCAGGACCAGCTTGCGGCTGCCTTTGGAGGGGTAAATCAATGGGCCTGGAAAATGGGACGGACAGGTCCTGAATTTGAACAGATGCCGGTCTTTGACACGGCAGCAGCGGTGGATGCATTTAATTCAAATATCCTGGTTGCCTATTGCGGCATTCCCCATGTATCAAAAGATATTAATAAACAATGGGTTCACTCGTTTGTCAGGGGTGAGACAAGATCGGGTTTTAAACAAATAGTGGATGTGACAAAAAAATTTTCAATGGCCCTGAAGAACCGGGATTTCATGCAGGCGGCTGATCTTATGAACCAGGAGACAAAATTAAGGCTTGAAATGACACCGGATGTGCTTGACAATACCGGTAAAAAGTTGTTTGAAAGGGCTATAAATTGCAATTGTGGGGCAAGATTTACCGGGGCTGGGGGGGGCGGATGCCTTTGGGCAATCGGTGAAGCCCCGGATATCCAACGATTAAAATCCCTTTGGCAGGAACGCCTTGGATCGGTTGAGAATGCAAAAATTCTTGACACAAGAATTGAGAATAAAGGTATTATCATATGTTAACGATAATTTTTTATAAAAAAGTGGAGCAAAATGAATTTTCAAGATGTTATTTTAAACCTGAATGATTTCTGGGCTCAAAAGGGATGTGTCCTCATCCAATCCTATGACATGGAAGTGGGTGCCGGAACCTTTCATCCGACGACACTTTTAAAGGCACTGGGACCTGAACCCTGGAAAGTTGCCTATGTACAGCCGTCAAGACGTCCCACAGACGGACGATATGGAGAAAATCCCAACCGGCTTCAGCATTATTACCAATACCAGGTGATCTTAAAGCCATCTCCGGCAGATGTGCAGCAATTATACCTGGATTCCATGAAAATTCTGGGGGTTAATCCCCTTGAACATGATATCCGCTTTGTTGAAGATGACTGGGAATCTCCGACCCTTGGGGCTTCAGGCCTTGGATGGGAAGTGTGGCTGGATGGCATGGAAGTCACCCAGTTTACGTATTTTCAGATGACCGGGAGTGTGGAAGTCAACCCGGTGTCGGTTGAGTTAACCTATGGCCTTGAGCGGATCTGTATGTATCTGCAGGGGGTGGACAGTGTATATGATTTGAAATGGAACGATACCATCACCTATCGGGATGTGTATCACCAGCAGGAAGTCGAACAATCCACCTACAATTTTGAAATTGCAGATGTAGACCTTTTATTGGATCTGTTTAAAAAGTATGAGGCAGAAGCCCATCGCATTATCCAGCACGGCCTGGTGATTCCTGCCTATGAATATTGTTTGAAATGTTCCCATACCTTTAATCTGCTGGATGCCCGGGGGGCTATCAGTGTGACCCAGAGAACCGGGTATATCAAACGGATCAGGGATATTGCCAGGGCATGTTCCAACGCCTATATCATACAACGCGAAGAAATGGGGCATCCACTATTGAACCTGGGGGAGGGACAATGAAGATGAAGACACTTTTACTTGAAATCGGCAGTGAAGAGATACCGGCCGGTTATATTATCCCTGCTTTGGATGCCTTTAAGGAAAATATCCTTCATGCATTGGACCGATCGAGAATTGTCCACGGTACGGCCCATACACTGGGGACGCCCCGACGTCTTGCATTGATGATTGAAGATATGGCCGAGCTGCAGACGGCACAGACATCCACCATTACCGGCCCCCCTGAACGGGTGGGATTTGATAAGAACGGCATTCCCACCCTTGCTGCTGAAAAATTTGCAGCCAAAGCCGGGGTGGCATTGGATCACATCACAATTGAAGAGACCCCCAAGGGCAGATATCTGACAGTGGTGATCGAAGAAAAATGCGAGTCCTCTGTCTCCATTCTGGAGCGTCTCTTGGAACGGGAGATTTTAGCCATACCATTTCCCAAACGCATGAAATGGGGAGACCTTTCCATTACATTTGCCCGGCCCATTATTTCCCTGGTCGGACTTTTGGGAGATAAATGCCTTGATTTTAAGGTGGGCAATATAACATCTGCCGATCAAATTTTTGGGCATCAATTCATGTATCCGGGAAAATATACGGTTGAATCCGCTGATCAATATGTGACAGTGGCTGAAACCGTGGGCGTATTCCCTGATATTGAAAAACGAAAGGCCATATTGACGGCGGCCATTGAAGAATGTGCCAAAGCCCATCACGCACAGATTCTTGAAGATGAAGAATTGATCAATATTGTGACCAATCTTGTGGAATCCCCCTTTCCGGTTGTGGGGGCCTTTGATGAAACCTTCCTTGAAGTGCCGGATGAGGTGTTGATCACCGCCATGAGAGAGCACCAGAAATATTTTGCCCTTGTGGATGAAAAGGGCAATTTAAAACCCTTGTTCATTGCCATCAACAATACACGAGCAAAAGACATGCACCTGGTGGCAAGGGGGCATGAAAAAGTGCTGCGGGCCCGGTTGTCTGATGCAAAATTTTTCTATGAAGTGGATTGCAAGTCTTCATTGGATACCTTTGCCGAAAAACTGAAAACAGTGACATTCCAGGAAAAGCTGGGAACAGTGTATGAAAAAACACTGCGGATCGGACAGTTGGTGAAATATCTGGCCACTGAATCCACCTATAATGATAAAGAAACACTGACCCGGGATGTTGCCCGGGCGGCACAAATTTGCAAGTCCGACCTTGTCAGCCAGGTGGTGATTGAATTTACAAAGCTCCAAGGGGTTATCGGCAGGGCGTATGCATTGAAAGCAGGGGAAAAAGAAGCTGTTGCCCTTGCCATTGAGCAGCACTACCGGCCGGTATATTCCGGTGGGACCCTGCCGGAAAATCCCACGGCCTGTCTGTTGGCCATTGCCGACAAGCTGGATACCATTTGCGGATGCTTTTCAGTGGATCTGATCCCCACCGGTGGCGCAGATCCTTATGCACTGCGCCGGCAGGGAATTGGCATCATCCAGATTATGCTGGAAGAAAACCTGGACTTTTCTTTGACAGCCATGATTGATACGGGGCTGGCGGTTTTCATGGATGATGCCGCAAAAAGAGCGCCCATCGCTGTGAAAATCCAGCAGTTTTTCAAGAACAGGGTGGTCAATATCTTAACGGACATGGGCTTTTCAAGAGAAGCGGTTAATTCGGCACTCTGGGCATCTTTTGACATCCTGCCGGATGTTGTTTTAAGGGTCAGGGCTCTGGATTCTTTACGAAAAGAACCGGATTTCGAACCCCTTTCCATCACGTTTAAACGGGTGGGCAATATCCTGAGAAAAGCAACAGATATCGGCGGGAAGCCCGTGGATGAAACCCTTTTTGAAGATCCTTCGGAAACAGCCTTGTTCAATGCGGTTAATGATGTCCGTCAACTGGTCGTTCAGTTGACCGGGGAGGGAAAATATGATCAAGCCCTCACCCATATCGCCACCTTGAGACCCAAAGTGGACACTTTTTTTGATGATGTAATGGTCATGGCCAAAGATACAACCTTGAGACAGAACAGGATTGCATTATTATCCTCTGTGTCGGGATTGTTTGACAATATTGCAGATTTTTCCATGATATAAACTCAACTTTCGGTCTAGGGCTTTAATGGCCCACCCGGAACGTTAAGAGATAAAATTTGAAAGGACTGGAGGAAAGCGTTATGGCAGGATATGATCCTGAAAAGGATAAAAAATTAAAAGAGTGGAAGAATGAAGATACAGGGCTTCTTATTTCGATCCATCAGTATGGAGATGGAGAACCGAAAGTCCAGTTGGGGCCCAGAATTCTGAAAAAAAAAGATGGAACAGACAGGGCGCCCTCAAAGGCCGGCCGACTTTCCATTGAAGATATTATGTGGTTCTATGATATTATTGATGAGGTAAAGGATGAGCTATCCGACCTGGTCGGACCTGGATAACGCATCCATTGTCCCTCCCTTTGGGACTCACCGGGGGCATGATATCGGTCCTGTGGCGGTGATGGTCAGTTGTGAACCGGATATCCGGCTCATCAAATCCAATACCGCCATCCAAAAGGCGGTCCCTTTTTTTACCAGTACCCTTATGATACCCAATGGATCTCATAAGGGTACTTCTGTTGCCGGACCCTTTATTGGTGCCCCTTATGCTGCCATGCTGGTGGAATCTTTAATTGCCAAAGGTGCGCGTAACATTCTGGTTCTTGGATGGTGCGGGGCTGTGACGGATCAGTTGGCCGTGGGAGATATCCTCCTGCCCTGCAAGGCCATTGTGGATGAAGGTACCTCCAGCAATTACCAGATCCTGGATGCGGCCCTGCCCCGGTCAACCCCTGATGAGATGTTAACGGATCAATTGTCAGATCATTTGACTGTCCAGGGAATTGGGTTTCACCGGGCCACCATCTGGACCACGGATGCCGTTTACAGGGAAACGGAAAAAAAAGTGGCCTATTTCAGGCAGCTGGGTGCCCAGGCCGTGGAAATGGAATGTTCCGCCCTGTTCTCTGTTGCCCGGTATCGAAAGGTCAGCATTGCCGGACTCCTTGTTGTATCTGACAGTGTGGCATCAAAAGACTGGGATCCAGGATTTCGGAAAAAACAGTTTAAACGGGCACGGCAGACGGCCTGTAAAGCCATCATGACCTTTGCCGGGACCTTGTGTGAAAATGGATGACGCCATAAAAAAAGAAGCTGCCAGACTTCAGCGGGAATTAACCGAGCACAGCCATCGATACCATGTTCTGGATGACCCGGTTATTTCAGACTATGAATATGACATGATGCTCAAACGCCTGGTGGAAATTGAACGGGCATTTCCTGAAGTGTCCAGTCCAACCTCTCCGACACAAAGAATTGGCGCACCGCCGCTTTCAGCATTTGAACAAGCCGACCATTCCATCCCCATGCTCAGTCTGGATAATGCCTTTAATGATCAGGATATTTTGGAATTTCATAACCGAATCGTCAAACGGTTAAACCGGGAGGATATTTTATACATTGCTGAACCCAAGCTGGATGGTGTGGCCGTAGAATTGGCCTATGAGAACGGCATCCTGGTACAGGCCACCACCCGGGGGGACGGTATCACCGGTGAAGTGATCACACAAAATGTCAGGACCATCCGGTCAATACCGTTAAAATTACAGGAAAAAAAACGCAAATGCCCGCCACGGATTGAAGTCCGGGGCGAGGTGATCATCCGGCGGTCTGCGTTTGATCAATTAAACAAACGCCGCCTTGAAAACCAGGAAAGTGTTTTTGCCAACCCGAGAAACGCTGCAGCAGGATCTTTGCGGCAGCTGGATTCCAAGATAACCACCACGCGGCCCCTTGACTTTTTTGTTTACGGCACAGGCCTTATGCAGGGAATTTCTTTTCACCACCAGTCCCAATTGCTGGCGGCGCTCAAAGATTTTGGCTTCCCCGTCAACCCGCATATTAAAGCCGGTATTTCCCTGGACCAAGTACTGACCTTTTACAGGGAACTGCAAGTCTTAAGGGAAGGCCTGGCCTATGAAATTGACGGTATGGTGATGAAGGTGGATGATATCTCTTTACAACAGCAATTGGGCGAAAAAATTAAAAGCCCGAGATGGGCCATGGCCTATAAATTTCCTGCCATGCAGAAAACTACCACCATTAAGGATATTATTGTCCAGGTCGGCCGAACAGGAACCCTGACCCCTGTTGCCCTGCTGGAAAGCATTTCTGTCGGCGGGGTCATGGTCTCCCGGGCCACCTTGCACAATGAAGATGAAATTAAACGAAAGGATATCCGTATTGGTGATACAGCGCTGGTGATGAGGGCAGGGGACGTTATTCCCAAAGTGGTAAAAATCATTAAATCTGCAAGAACCGGCACTGAAATTCCTTTTGAAATGCCGGATCACTGCCCGGTTTGCCATAGCAGAATCGAAAAATTCAGACTGGATAAAACCCATATTAACAAGTGTGTCAATTCCGCCTGCCAGGCCCAGTTAAAAGAACGGGTCCGACATTTTGTTTCCAAAAAGGCCTTTGATATAGACGGACTTGGAAAAAAGATCGTTTATCAACTGGTGGATGAAGGAATGATCAGATCGTTTGCCGATGTTTTTTCCCTGGATATGGAAAAACTTGTCACCCTTGATCGGATGGCTGACAAGTCGGTGGGTAACCTGATCCAGTCCATTGAACAATCAAAAGCCATTTCTTTAAGACGATTTGTTTACGCGCTGGGAATTGATCATACGGGAGAACGTGCTGCCAAACTTATTTCAGAACGCTTTTTGACGCTCAAAGATATCATGGGGGCGTCTGAAAAGGATTTTGAATGTATTCATGGGATTGGTCCGGAAACAGCTGCTGCCGTGTGTAAGTTTTTTTCAAACCAGGAAAATATGGCCATTATTGACGCGATCACCCTGTCTGGGGTTATCATCACAAATGAGCCCCCTTCATCGCCGGATGACCCCGGTAAGACCCTGTTTTACAATAAACGAATGGTGCTCACCGGCACATTGCAGACCCTGACACGAAATGATGCCAAGCGCCAATTGGAAAAACTCGGAGCGGTCGTGACCGCCGGCATCAGTTCAAAAACGGATTTTCTGGTTGCCGGCGAAAATCCCGGCAGCAAGCTGGAAAAGGCCCGGAAACTGGGGGTGGAAATAATAGATGAAGCCCGTTTTACCCTTCTGCTCAAGGAATATTCATAAGACGGATGCGTGAAATATGATTGAATCTTCTGTATTGATTGTTTTTATCCCCACATTTTTTGTGGTTTCCGTAACCCCGGGGATGTGCATGACACTGGCATTGACCATGGGAATGACCATTGGCGTGAAACGGACATTTTATATGATGTATGGTGAACTGCTGGGTGTGGGCATGGTTTCCGTAGCTGCTGTGTCCGGTGTGGCCGCGATAATGCTGAATTATCCTTTGTTGTTTACAACGTTAAAATATATGGGTGGGCTCTACCTTGTTTATCTTGGGTTTCAGATGATCCGTTCAAAAGGGAACATGTCCTTGACGGTTGGCACCAGCAACCACCTTGATCTCTCTCCCAAAACCCTTATGATACAGGGGTTTGTCACTGCCATTGCCAATCCTAAAGGCTGGGCGTTTATGATCTCTCTTTTACCGCCCTTTATTCATCCGTCCAAACCCTTTATCCCCCAGCTGGGGATTCTTGTGATGATTATTTTAACAACTGAATTTTTTTGTCTTGTCCTGTATTCCAATGGCGGTCGGTCCTTAAGCCGGTTCCTTGAAAAAAAGGGCAATGTTCGTCTGTTAAACCGGATTTCAGGTGCATTGATGATGGCAGTGGGCATCTGGCTTGGACTGGGTTAAAACCTCCCATCCAAGCGTTTTTAAAAGCTGGATATCATGCCAAGGGATCTTCTTGATCAAATGGCCGACATGTTTGAAACGGATGGATAAAAAAAGCAACCGTTCGATGAAATAGATCTTGTTCTTCCTGATTTATAAATGCAACAGCAGTCTTTTATCATCAATCTCAACTGCAGTTTTTGTATATGTGAGCTTATTGATAATTTTTCCATCCTGAAAATGAATCACATCAACCCCTTTTCGGATTTCCAGTTTGTCTTCAAACCCCGGCTCGGTTGACGGCCATTCGAGGACCCATCGATAGAGAACCTTTTGGAGATGTTCGTCAATAAAGATTTCCTCTTCCAGAAATCTGAAGTTACCATGATTGTTAAACCAGTTCTCCCAGGCATTCTTGAGTGCTTTTTTCCCTTTTATATAGGCACCGGTCCAATTTTCAAAAAAGATATCGTCATGGAAAAGTGCCATGACCTTATCCAGATCATGACGTTCCCAGGCAAGATTCCATTCTATTAACTGCCTTTTTATCTCTTTTCGTGCAAGTTTCATGATTTCACCTATGGCCCTTGGTTATGTGTATGGGGTATATTCAGTGTCTGAAATACTCGGTTCTTTGTCAAGCTGTTCTAAAAATATTCTACCTGTGCAGTTGGCGAACAGCTAATGGCTAACCGCACAGATCGAAAATATTCAAGGGACCAAGCGCACCGGGGTATTGAAAACAACAGGGGTTGTTTTGCTCGTCTGTTTCATCCATGTTTTGTTGTGCCCGCCAGGGCATGGGCGTTATAGTTAAGGAAATATCGGGTGTATCAAACACGGAGTTTCCGGTCAGGCACTAATTAGTGTCAAAGGCAATTTTTAGTCCAAATCCAATAAAGATAACGCCGGAAAGTTTCTGTAACAGGGGGCCTGCAAGCCTGTTGTTTCTAAGTGTGTTGGTCATTAACGCCGCCGTCCAGGTTAAAAAAAGACACCAAAGTGTTCCGGTTACAAGAAACGTCCCCCCTAAGATGAGGAAAGGCGTGGGCCCGGTGATATGATCCGGACGAATAAACTGGGGCAGAAAAGAGAGAAAAAACAAGCCTACTTTAGGGTTCAAAACATTCGTGAGTATCCCTTGTTTGTATATTTTTGACAAATTCATGACCCCATATCCTGATGAAGCCATGTCAAAGGCACTATTTTTTTCCAAAAGCGTTTTCAGCCCCAGATAAATCAGATAGAGCGCTCCAGCCCATTTTACCAGTGTGAAAATGGTAGCTGAGGTGGATAAAATCAAAGACAATCCAAATGCAGCACAAAGCACATGGACGACACAGCCTGACATGATTCCGGCCACTGATACCAGACCTGCAGATTTTCCCTGGGAAACACTTCGGGTCAATATGTACATGGTATCAACGCCGGGTGTCAGGTTGAGAATAAATGCAGCCATAATAAAGCCCGGGTAATTTTCAATCCCAAACATGTCTGGTTGCCCTATCCGTTAATCAAACAGTGCAGTGATAAACTGGTTTGCATCAAACGCCTGAAGATCTTCAATCTGTTCCCCCACACCAATATAGGTGATCGGTAGTTTCATCGTGCTTGAAATAGCAGCAACAATACCGCCTTTGGCGGTGCCATCGAGTTTTGTCAGGGCAATCTGAGTGATATCAACGGCTTGGTTAAACAAGGTGGCCTGGGAAATCGCATTCTGTCCAGTGGTGGCATCTAAAACCATTAATACCTCATGGGGGGCACCCGGCAGTTTTTTGTTAACAGAGCGTTTTATTTTTTTAAGTTCTTCCATGAGATTTTTTTGGGTATGGAGTCGGCCGGCCGTATCAATTAATACAATGTCGATATCCCTGGCAAGAGAGGCTTCAACGGAATCATAGGCAACGGCTGCCGGATCAGCGCCTTCTTTATGTTTGACAATAGTGGCATTGGATCGATCCGCCCAGATTTCAACCTGTTCAATGGCTGCCGCTCTGAAGGTATCGGCTGCAGCAATGAGGACTTTTTTTCCCTGGGAAGTGAATGTCATGGCCAGTTTTCCCAACGTTGTTGTCTTGCCGGTGCCATTCACGCCAACAACCATAATAACATGGGGTTTGGTGATGGGTTTGTCTTTTTTGATCTGTGACATATCCGGGAACAGGGCAATTAATTCTTCTTTTAACACCTGTTTAAGCTCATCGGCAGTGGTCAGTTTTTTAGCCTTTTTCCGTATTCTTTCCATCATTTCCATGGTGATATCAATCCCAAGATCTGAGGTGATCAACACTTCTTCCAATTCTTCAAACAGGTCCTCATCAATTGCCTTGGTGGAAACAAATAATTCATTGATATCTGTGGTTAGAATTTTTCTTGTTTTGGTCAGTCCGCTTTTCAGCCGTGAAAAGATCCCTGTATTCTCTTGTGTTTTAACCGGCGGCGGTTGTATTTCAAGGGGGGGTTCCGGCGGTTTTTCAGGTGGTATCTCAAGTTGTTTTTCAGGTTTTGTCTCAGGTTTTGTCTCAGGTTTTGTCTCAGGTTTTGTCTCAGGTTTTGTCTCAGGTTTTGTCTCAGGTTTTGTCTCAGGTTTCGTTTCAGGTGGCTTCTCAGGTGGCTTCTCAGGTGGCTTCTCAGGTGGTACGCCTACTTTTTTTTCCGGGGATTTTTCCGGACCCTGCCCGGGTTTTTTTTCGGGTTTCAGCTCGGGTTTCAGCTCGGGTTTCAGCTCGGGTTTCAGCTCGGGTATTTTTTCCGGTGGCTTTTCCGGTGGTACCGCCACTTCTTTTTCCGGGGGCTTTTCCGGACGTTTTTTTCTTTTAAATATATTCCACACCAATTTGGTTGCTCCTTAAGTAAAATTCCGTTTGTATGATCTTTTACATTTTTCTGGAATCAGAATCAAGGATTGTCAGTGAAAAGTTGAAGGAAATATTGACTCACATCCAAATTTATCATAAGTATCTTTATTTATTCTCTCAACTCTCGGAGTTGGTCATTTTTACATGGGGTCAGGCTTTCCTTATGGCACTTTTTACCCGTCTGGTTATGAAATAGTATAAAAAGCACAATAAAAAAAGCCTGACCCCATTGATTAAAGCTAAAGTCCGAAAGTTGAGTTATTCTCATATGGAAGCATCATTTAATGATAAAAATAATTAAACGGCAATGGTTTTTACTCAGTCTTGTTCTTGCTTTTGTAGCAGTAATTTTTGATCCGTCCAATATACTGGCCACCATCGGGATTATTTTAAAGAATCATCACAGTACTGAAGTCATGATATTTTTAATCTTTATTTTTTCAGGACTTCTCATTGAGATGGATCAGATAACGGCAGGAATTAAGGATATTCAATCCACGGTTCTGGCATTGGTCGTCATTATCGTATTGGCACCCATCTCAGCCGGGGTGCTTTGTCTTTTTCCCATTGAAACCGGTGTGGCCATAGGCCTTTTCATTGTGGCGGTGATGCCTACAACACTGTCATCCGGAATTGTAATGACCGGAATCGCAGGCGGTAATATGGCCCATGCCCTTTTTGTGACGATCCTGTCGAATTTTATCGGTATTTTTACCATCCCTGTGATTCTTTCCATTCTTTTATCATTTTTTAACCAGGAAACACAATTGGTGATTGATCAGACAGCGATTATCGCTAAATTGATCTTGCTGGTTCTTTTTCCCCTGATGATCGGCATCATTGCCAGGGATAGAGTTTTTAAAACAAATCAACTGGCAAAATTTAAATTGCAGATGCTTAACCAGTGGATGATTATTGGTGTTGTTTTTATTTCCCTTTCCGGGGCTAAACAGGTGCTTTTAGGAAAGGGGGGGACTGCCATCTTTTACATCGTGATTCTTGTGAGTGCTTTTCATTTAATACTGTTGGGGTGTTCTTTTCTGCTCGTAAAATTTTTCAGGGTAGAAAAAGGCCGCTGTGAAAGTATTATTTTTATGGGATCACAAAAGACCCTGGCATTATCCGTCATGATTCAGGTAACGTATTTTAACGAGTTTGGAACCGCATTGCTGGTCTGTGTCAGCCATCATATTGTCCATTTGATGATGGATGGATATTTGAGTACTAAAATGAACCAGCGGTTGTTGGAAAAAAATCGGTATTGAGACTTTACTTTCCATCTGACGGTGGTTAAAAATAGAAACATTAATTTAATTTCTAAAAGGATATAGTACTGATGAGCTCTGTTCAGGATAAAAGGATAATTTTATTAGAAGATCAGATAAAAAAACTTCAATCCCAGAAAGACATCCTAATAAAGGAATTGGATACGGTTGAAGAACGATTTGAAAAAATGAATAGAGTGTATCGCAACCATCTTCCTGTCATCATCGACTCGGTTGCCACCAGCGACACTTTATTTTCCAAAACCTGCAGAGAATTGAGCATGGCACTGAAAAAAGGAGACTCCCAGGGTAAGATTGAATATATTTTTGAACAATTGAAAACCGCCATGCTCAAAGAGAATATTGGCCCTGTATCCGGCCGGAAGAAAAAGGGCCTCTTCTCTTCCTTTATAAAAGCCAATACAGAATCATTTATTGATGAATACAAACAAAGTTATCAAGATGTGGTGAACAATCTTCGGTCCAACCTGGATAAAAAATATGCTCGTAAACTGGACAATATCATGGCGAGGCTAGCATCGGCTGAGGATACAAATGATATCACTGAGATTAGAGAAAGCGTATTCAGTCTTATTTTTGTGTATATTTCCGATACGAACCAGGATCGTGGAAAGGTCAATACCTTTGTTCGGGAGGTTGTTGGTAAAATCCTTGATATTGAATCCAAACTGGCAAATACCCATCAGCAAACCGATGCCATGTTTAAATCCAATGAAGGCTTTGAATCTGTTTTAACCGCTGAATTAAAGGGGCTCAAACAAACATCAGATCTTGCATTAAACCTGGATGTATTAAAATCTCAGGTGTCTGAAAGATTGACCTCCATTGAGAGTGTGTTGGATAAAAAACAGGTAAACGATCAGACCATCAGGGAAAGGGCCGAAAAAAACAGGCATGCATTTAAGTCCGGTTTTGCAAAATTGAAACAGGAACTGGATGAAGCAACAAGGTATTCGGAAGAACTTGAAAAAAAATTGAACCAAGACCAGTTAACCGGTGCTTATAACCGGCGGGCATATGATAAAAGGGTTGAAGAAGAGATGGCAAGGTTCCTGCGGTATGGATCGTGTTTTTCCCTGCTGTTAATGGATGCGGATAAGTTTAAGCTGATCAACGACAATTATGGTCATGCCATTGGTGATAAATGTCTCCAGGAAATCATAAAACGAACCCTGCCGCTATTGCGGAAAAATGATATGCTGGCACGATATGGTGGAGAGGAATTCCTGGTGATTATGCCGGAGACAGATGGTATAGGGGCCAAAGAGGCCGCTGAAAAAATTCGGCAGACCATTGAAAAAATAAAGTTCATTTATAAAAAAGATATCGTCAGAGTGACAGTCAGTATTGGCGTATCTCAAGCCCAAAAAGGGGATAAGAATCATCAGCAGATTTTTGAACGTGCAGACGTTGCCGTTTACCAGGCCAAAGAAAAAGGACGGAACCGGGTGTTACTCAATTGATTCGGATGCAGAACAGGAGCGGATATGGAAAATCAGAACGTTAACTCACTTGAGTTTTTATTGAATCACCCGAAAACAGGACAAGCGATTTCGGATGTGAATGCAGAAACCATTGAAAGACAATCATTTTCTCCCAGAAAAATAAAAATTTTTTCATCAACCTATACCACCATACACGCATGTCCGGAATATACCTTCCAACAGGATACGGAAGCGCAAAAACTGCTTCCCGATATTATTGACAATATGGTTCAAAAGATCGTTCCCGGAGATGACAAGAGCACGGAGGTGCGGCAGGCCTTTGGGATACCCCGGAATCTGGGGGTTGTTTTTTCCGGGGGACCGGCACCGGGTGGGCATAATGTGATCGCAGGGCTTTATGACGAGGCAAAAAAACATAACCCCGCGTCCAGAATATTCGGTTTCCTTTTGGGACCCGATGGCATACTTGAATCCAAATATGTTGAAATTACCCAAAGCCTTGTGGATGCCCACCGGAATATGGGGGGGTTTTCCATGATCAAGACGGGGAGAACTAAAATTGATTCCAAAACCAAAATGGAATTGTCCCTCAAAACCTGCCGGGCGCTTGGACTGGAGGCGCTGGTAGTGATCGGCGGGGATGATTCAAATACCAATGCGGCCTTTCTTGCCCAGCAGTTTATCAGTGCAGGGATTCAGGTCATTGGGGTTCCCAAAACCATTGATGGAGATATACAGGTAAAAACAGATGAGGGACAGATGCTTTGTGCCATTTCCTTTGGGTTTCATTCTGCAGCAAGGGCATTTTCACAAAATATCAGCAACCTCACCACCGATGCCGGTTCAGACACCAAATACTGGCATATTTGTAAAGTCATGGGAAGGGTCGCCAGTCATTTGACACTAGAATGCGCTTTCCAAACCCATGCCAATCTTTCCTTGATTGGTGAAGAACTTGCAGATTATACGGATGAACAGCGCCTTATAGCGGCCCAGGAAAACGGGCAGGTGGATTATACTGCATATGGCATGACCCTGCGTCATTTATCCCGATTGATATGTGATACCATCGTTAGAAGAGCTGCCGGCGGGAAAAATTTCGGGGTCATTATCATACCGGAAGGGCTTCTTGATTTTATCAATGAAATTCAGGTGTTCATTGTTAAATTCAATAAAATTATTGCCGCGTATAACCAGATTCATGACCATGATTTCCACAGGTCGTTTCCAACATTGAATGATAAACTTGACTACTTGAGGCGGCTGGCCAGGGGACTGGGAGACAATACCCGGTTCCCCATCTGGAATTTAAGGGATGATGATTTGTTTAATCAACTCCCATCATTTTTTCAGGAGGGGCTGCTGGGCGAACGGGACACCCATGGCAATTTTCAATTTTCCCAGGTCAAGACGGAACGAATTATCATGGATATGGTAGAGGAATATTTAAGTATATTGAAGGAACAGGGCAAATATAAAATAGGGATTGAACAGTCTTATTTTAAGTCAATAATGGAACAGGCAAATTTGATATCGGATAAATTTGCAACAGCGATCTTTACCAATCCTGATACGGATTTTTTGATTATCAAAGAATCTATCATTTCTTTAAAAACCTTGAAGCAGGCGCTGGTCCATGCTGAATTGATCCATCCGGATGATCCGGTGCCCCCGCCCATTGGTCACATATTTAAAAAGTCCGACCCGAAGTTCAAAACCCAGACTCATTTTTACGGATATGATGGTCGGGGAGCGGATCCGACCCATTTTGACTGTAACTATACCTACAATCTCGGCCTGACTGCGTTTCACCTGATTGCAAACGGTGCCACCGGACAGATGGCGGTCATCCGGAATCTTGAGAAAAAGTTTGATCAATGGGAACCCATGGGTATCCCCATTGCAAAACTGATGCACCTTGAGGAAAGAAAAGGACGGCTGGAACTTGTGATTGAAAAAAACCTGGTGGATTTGAATTCAAATGCTTTCAGGGTGTTTAAGGCCGTAAGGGATGACTGGCGGGCAGCAGGATCGAACCCGGATCGATACCGGCGCCCGGGACCGGTGAGGTTTACAGGCGATACCGAAGAAGACAGACCCATTACGCTGATGCTCAATTCCATTTGACCGAATGGGGTATTGTTTATCATATTCATGATTTTTATGAAATAAATTACCCATTTTGGTTAAAAACTTTTCTTTACCTGTCAAATCAGTAAGCGTAAAAAAAATATTTTTATTTCTATAACTCCCTTTATTCATAGGATTATTTTATATGGTTACCTTAAAAAAATCCTTTGGTATGGTCTTTGCTTTATATATTCCCAATAGTATTTAACCGTATTGAATAAAAAAGCAACCATCCTTTAATCGGAGGTTTACATGAAAAAAGATATTTTACTTTTTGTCATTTTTATCATAGCCATTTTTTTCTATCCGGTGTTTGCCCATGCAGATAAAATCGGATATTTTATTTCCCAAAACACCGTATCAGAGCCTATAGCCCTTTTTGTTTTTGGCGCTGGATTATTGATCCTGGCAAATTTTACGCGGAACCTTGTTAAAAAGTAACTGGGCAAACAAAAAAAAAGAGGGGTTGGAAAGTGTTTTTCCGACCCCTCTTTAAATTTGAATCAATGGACAAACAATGAAGTTAGCTGGTTTTTCTCGGCTGATAGGAACACAAGGGTTCTTCTTCAAGATAATTTCCGGTTGCCTCATAGGCCCTGGCCCTGCACCCGCCGCAAACTCTTTTAAACTCGCAAATACCGCACTTGCCTTCAAGGGTATTAACATTTCTCAGCTGGTTAAAAACCGTTGAGTTTTCCCAGACATCCTTAAAGCTTTTTTGGGTAATGTCACCGCATTCAACGTCCAGAAAACCACAGCCTTGAACCTTTCCCACATGGGAAATAAAACAAAACCCTGTTCCGGCCAGACATCCTCTTGTGACCGCGTCCAGGCCATGGGTTTCAAAGCTTACTTTTTTCCCGTCTTGCCTGGCCCGCTGACGCAATATCCTGTAATAGTGGGGTGCGCAGGTTGCCTTGAGTTGAAGGCTTGTTTTTTCTCGTTGATCATAAAACCAGTTTAAGGTTTCTTCATACTCTTTTGCATTGATTTCACCATCCACAATATATTTTCCCCGGCCCGTGGGAACCAGAAGAAATATATGGTGGGCCACTGCGCCTAAATTTTCTGCAAGCGCCAGTATCTTTGGGATCTGATCAAGGTTTGTTTTGCTTATGGTCGTATTAATTTGAAACTCAATACCGGCTTCCTTGGCAATCTTGATGCCCCGGATAGAATTTTCAAAGGCATTTTCAAGCCCCCGGAAAGCATCATGGGTTTCAGGGGTTGACCCGTCCAGACTGACACTGATTCTTTTGATACCGGATGCTATCATTTTTTTTGCGGTTTCTTGTGTGATCAAGGTACCGTTTGGGGCCATGACCATCCGCAGCCCTAATTTTGTTCCAAAGGCTGCAATATCGAAAATATCGTCCCGTAAAAGCGGTTCTCCGCCGGTGAGGATAATAATGGGGTCCCCCACCGCCCTGATTTGTTCCAATAATCGAAAAGACGCCTGGGTATCCAGCTCATTCTCATAGGGATGGTCTTCTGCGACAGCCCGGCAGTGTTTGCAGGAAAGATTGCAGCGACGGGTGGTTTCCCAGGCAACCAGACGAAGGGTATGGGGTGAGGTCTCCTGTCCGTGGGGATGATTCATCGGTCATTTAACTCCCTTGCAACGTCAATGGCGGAATAGGTCAGAATTAAATCCGCACCCGCTCGCTTTATGGATAAGAGGGTTTCCATGATGAGGTCTTTTGCATTAACCCAGCCCATCATTTCTCCGGCTTTCATAATGGAATACTCACCGCTGACATTATAGGCAGCAATGGGAAGATCAATTTCCTGTTTTAATCGATAGATAATATCAAGATAGGCAAGCGCGGGTTTCACCATGATAATGTCTGCACCCTCTTCAATGTCCATGAAGGCCTCCCTGATGGCTTCGGTGGAATTGCCCGGATCCATCTGATAGGTTTTTCTGTCACCAAACTGGGGTGCAGAATTTGCAGCCTCCCGGAACGGACCATAAAATGCCGAGCTGTATTTAACCGCATAGGACATGATCGGAATGTGAGAAAACCCCTCCTCATCAAGGGTCTGTCTGATTTCCCCGACCCGACCGTCCATCATATCGGATGGTGCCACCATGTCCGCACCGGCTTTGGCATGGGAAAGGGCGGTCTTGGCCAGAAGATCAAGGGAGGCATCATTATCAACAATGCCATTCTCCACAACCCCGCAATGCCCATGATCCGTATACGCACACAGGCAGACATCGGTGATCACTGAAATGTCCGGGACCTTTTCTTTTACTTCTTGCACCGCTTTTTGAACAATGGCATCAGATGCATAGGCCCGGGTTGCCAAAGGGTCTTTTCGGTCAGGAATACCGAACAGAATGATGGCAGGAATGCCTGCATCACTGGCTTGCTTGGCGACCTTGACAATCTGGTCGCAGGAGAGATGAAACTGCCCCGGCATGGCGTCAATGGGTTTTTTTACGTCCTTTCCCTCTATGGCAAACAAAGGAAGAATCAAATCATCCCGGGAAAGGGCGGTTTCCCTTACCATTCGCCTGAAATTTTGGGTTGCTCTTAATCGTCGCCCACGAGAATCGGGAAAAAGCATTATGATTCCTCCTTTAGGATCTCTTCATCTGTCAGGTAACAGGCCGGATCGCTGTCCCAGGGGTCATTGGCAACAGATTCAGCGCGAGCCCTGAAGTTTCCACCACAAATATCCAGCCATCTGCAGCCGGCACACCGTCCTTTAATATGATGTTTTTTTTCTTTGAGCTTCATTAAAAATTCATTGTCAACATTGGTCCAAATCTTGGAGAAAGGGGTGTCTTTGATATTGCCCAGGCTCTTGTCCCGCCAGAATTGATCCGGGTAGACTTCTCCATCCCAGGAAATACATCCGATCCCCCTGCCGGAGTTATTGCCTTCATTCATCTCAAGCAGTTCAAGCACCTCCGCAGCTCTCTCTGGGTCCTCTTCCAACAGCCGTTGATACACATATGGGCCATCTGCATGATTGTCCACTGTCAGTACCTCTTTGGGCATATTTCGGTCGTGAAGATCTTTTGTCCGGTCCATGATAAGATCAAGAACCTGGCGGGTCTCTTCATGGGAAAGGTCTTCCTTGGCTATTTCAGAGCCCCTGCCGGAATAGACCAGGTGATAAAAGCAGGCCCGGGGGATATTTTTTTCTTCAAGAAGATCAAAAATACCGGGGATATCCTGTACATTCCGTTTATTGATGGTAAATCGGAGGCCCACTTTGATACCGGCTTCCTGGCAGTTTTCAATGGCTGCCATGGCCTTTTGATACGACCCTTTAACCCCCCTGAATTTATCATGGGTTTCTTCCAGGCCATCAAGGCTGATCCCCACATAGGAAAGACCGATTTCCTTAAAAATTCTTGCTTTTTCCTTTGTGATGAGGGTTCCATTGGTGGAAATAACCGCTCTCATCCCTTTGCTGACAGCATATTTTGCATACTCAGCAAGTCGGGGATGCACCGTGGGTTCACCACCGGAGAACAAAAGAACCGGTACACCGAAATCTGCCAGGTCATCCATCATGGCAAGACTTTGTTCATGGGTCAGCTCATTGTCATAGGAAATATCCTCGGATTGGGCATAACAGTGAACACATTTAAGATTGCAGCGTCTGGTCATATTCCACACGACCACTGGTTTTTTGTCTTTTGAAAATTGCAGAAGATGTGACGGCAGCTGGCCGGATTGTCTTGAGTATCTTAATGCATCAGATGGTTCGACGGTTGCGCAGTAAAGTTTTGAAATTCCAATCATGTTATCTTTTTCCTGATAAGATCGTTAAGGTAAGTTTTATGATCAATTAAGGCATTTTTTGAGATAAAAAATCTGTTTGTTCCTGTTTTTTCCCGGATAAGATTAAACCCGTCATAATACTTGTCATAGAGTTGTGCTAATATTTCTTCATTGGTCGCATGATGCTGAATAAATTGTTCAATTAGAAAATCAATGGCGTCCTCTTCAAAAACAATGTTCAAATTATAACTTTTTAATACCTCAAGCTCAATTTCTTTCACTGAATCATGGAGCTGTTTGATTTTATTTATGGCATCTTCAATTTCCATGACAGTATTGCAAAAATAATTTGCCACCATATTGCATCGGATTTCAGAAAGGGTGAATCCATTGCTCAGGGAAAATGTTTTCCAATTGTTCTTTATATAGGTTGAAATATAGTGTTCATAATCAAGGAAGGCTTTTTCATAAAGCATTTGCCACTTTTCCGGATGTTTTTTTGATATGAGGTCTTCAAGGTGGGGTTTGGGATCTTCGAGAACTTCTCTGGTGACCGTAAAGTTGAACACTGTCTGGGATGGAAGGGTTTCTTCAAACGCCAGAAGTGCATCTTCAATAACGCTCACAAGGCCCCGGGCACCGGTATTCTCTTTACACGCCCGTCGAGCGAGGACCTTTAATGCATCATCGGTAAAAACAATTTTAATGCCGTAGGCACTAAAGTCCAGCCGTTTGCTCAAAATCACCGGGTTATTGGGCATTTTTAAAATTAAGAACAGATCTTCTTCTTTAAGGGGTTCAAGGATGCAGCGAACCGGAACTCTTCCGATAAATTCGGATTCAAACCCAAAATCCACCAGGTCTTCGGCCTTGGTTTTGTTTAACAGCTCATTCTCGTCTTGAGATTTTAAAAGCTTAGAGCCAAATCCAATATTCTGTTTTGACAATCGCCGCCGGATGACGTCGGAAAGTCCGGAAAATGCGCCACTGAGTATGAAAAGAATATTGGAGGTGTTGACGCTGCGCCGAACCCTTTTGCCGGTTCTTTGATAGGCTTCCAATTCCTGCATCATGGAGACCGGATCATGGGGCACTTTCAAATCAACATCCGTTTCTTCCATGGGTTTTAACAGGGCTCTTTGAACACCGGTTCTGGATACCTGGGCGCCTATGACATTGGGGCTGGCAGCAATTTTATCAATCTCATCAACGTAAACAATACCACATTCAGCCAGTTCAATGTCATCATTGGCTTCCTTGACCAGATCCCGGATCAAATCTTCCACATCACCGCCAACATAACCGGTTTCCGAGAACTTTGTAGCATCTGCCTTTACAAACGGCACCCCGATTTTTTTGGCAATCAGTTTAATCAGGTATGTTTTTCCAATCCCGGTGGGGCCTAGCATTAAAATATTGGATTTAATATTTCCGGTGATTTTTGATACCCCTTCTTCCGAGGTTTGGGAATGCCGGATTCGATTAAAGTGGGTGCATATCTTTGTTGATAGGACGGATTTTGCCTTTGACTGTTTAACAACATACTGATCCAGATAAGCAATCAATTCCTGGGGTTTGATGTTAAAATTGAGAAGGTTTTTTTTCCCTTTTGTCGTCGGTTTTACGGATCCTTGTTTTTGTTGGGGAAGAACAGACGGGGTGATGATTTTAACATTCCCACCAAATTTTTTATTTAAAAATTCGCCCAGTTCTTTTTCGATTTCTTTGGGGTCCTGTGTCATTGTATTTTTTATTGTAGTCATAATAGTCTAATATAAACAAGGTTAGGAATAATTCAAGATTGATTCGGCCGGTTTCGTATTTTTTCTTTGAAAAATGAACAGGGTTTTCCAGAGGATTGAAATACAACGATACTTGGCAATTGTCTGGTTTTAAATCCCATTACTTTACATCCATTGGGATGGCGCGGGTCCCATGTTATATAGAAGAATCGACACTTAAAACAATTTCTTCTATAATTTTTCAGCATTTAACCCCTATGGTTTCCAAAATTAAAAAAGCCACGAACAATGATTGCCCGTGGCTTTAATATTTTATGGTGCCGAAGGGGAGATTTGAACTCCCACGGGTCGCCCCACACGCCCCTCAAGCGTGCGTGTCTACCAATTCCACCACTTCGGCATTCGAGTTTCTTTTATCACTATCTTATTTGGTCGTCTGCTCCACAGGTACTGGGGTATCCGTCATCACTGAGGATTCTGACTGATGGCCTGACAAATATGCCAGGGTCAGGGAGGTTCCCATGAAAATAATGGCAACAGCGGTGGTGATTTTTGTCAATATGGTTGCAGGACCCCCGGCACCAAAAAGGGTCTGGCCAGCACCCCCGCCAAGAGAAACGCCCATTTCTGCGCCTTTTCCACTCTGGAGTAATACAATCAGAATCAACAAGACGCAAACGGTAACATGTAATGCCACTACTAAATTTGTCATATCTATTATCTATTATACTCTATAATTTTAATAAACGTGCCTGCATCGAGGCTTGCACCGCCAACAAGCGCACCATCAACGTCCTCAATACCCATTAACGCTTTAACATTCTCAGGTTTAACCGATCCGCCATACAATATTCGTGTCTGGCTGGAAAATTCACTTGAAAATAACTGCTCCAGCAAAGACCGCAAATACGTGTGAACCTGCTGAACCTGATCGACACTGGCACTCTTTCCTGTGCCGATGGCCCATACCGGCTCATACGCCAGAATCAAGTCCTTTAACTCATCAAGACCACAGCCTTTTAACCCATCTGACACTTGTTTGTCAAGTACCAAAATGGTTTTTTCTTCATCTCTTTGGGTTTCGGTTTCTCCTACACACAAGACAGGTTTCAAACCGGCCCTGATGGCAGATTTTATTTTTTTACAGACCAAGGCATCGGTTTCACCGAAATATTGTCTTCTTTCGGAATGGCCGATGATGACATACTCTGCCCCCGTGGCTTTGATCATGTCAGCACTCACCTCACCGGTGAACGCACCTTGTTTTTCAAAATGCAGATTTTGAGCCCCGATTTTTACAGGGGTGCCTTCAACAGATGCTGCCACCAAAGGAAGAGAAAGAAAGGTCGGTGCAATCATGATCTCAACACCATGGATATCTGAACAAAGGCTCGCCAGTTTTCTGGCAGTTTCTACAGCCTCAGGACCGGTTTTGTACATTTTCCAGTTACCCGCAATTAAAGGGATTCTACTCATTGTATGCCTCCGGATCAGGATCGGTTATAGGGATTTTCCTACCATTACTGCCAGATCAATCATTCTGTTGGAATAACCGGTTTCATTGTCATACCATGCATATATTTTTACCATATTGCCGTTAATGACATCGGTGCACCCTGCATCAACAATGGATGAAAGCGGATTTGAGTTGAAATCAATGGAAACCAGAGGAATGTCGCAATACCCTAGTATGCCCTTTAAATTTTCTTTGGATGCTCGTTCCAACGCTGTATTCACATCTTCTTTTATCAGGTCATCTTTTTCGGTTATCACGACAAAATCCACCATGGAGACATTGGGCGTGGGCACGCGGACAGACAAGCCATTAAGTTTTCCTTTAAGCTCCGGAAGCACCAATGCTACGGCTTTTGCTGCTCCAGTGGTCGTTGGAATCATTGAAAGACCGGCAGCCCTGGCTCTTCTCAAATCTTTATGGGGGAAATCCAGGATCCGCTGATCACCTGTGTAAGCATGAATAGTGGTCATCATTCCCGAAACAATACCAAAATTTTCAAGCAACACCTTTGCCACCGGTGCCAGACAGTTGGTGGTGCAGGATGCATTTGAAATGATGTGATGGGATGCAGGATCATACATGTCATGGTTCACCCCCATCACAATGGTAATATCCGGATTGTTAGCAGGTGCAGAAATAAGCACTTTTTTTGCGCCGCCGTCAAAATGTTTTGATGCCCCCTCCCGATCTCGGAAAAACCCTGTGCATTCGCAAACAATATCCACCGTTGTGTCTTTCCATGGGATTTGTCCAGGATCTTTAAAGGCCGTGATTTTGATTGTTTGATTGTCGACCACAATCGAATCTTCGTTTACAGATACCGGTTTGTTCAATATGCCATGAACAGAGTCATATTGAAGAAGATGGGCAATGGTTTTTGTGTCCGTCAGATCATTGATAGCCGTCACCTCAACATCCGGATGGTCTAATGCAGCACGAAAAACCCGCCTGCCGATTCTGCCAAATCCGTTAATCCCTAATTTTATCGTCATTAATCCTCTCCTTTAATATCTTGAAATGAGATGAGATTTATGCTCTTTTCGTTCCTTTTAAAATTTCACTGGCAAGGGAAATACTTTTTTTCCCATGCTCTACAAGGCATGTCGTTAAGGCGCCCATATCCATTTTAGATCTGGAATTGACCGCTTTTAAAAGAATCGGAAGATTGACACCGGAAATCACTTCTACTTGACCTTCTTCCAAAAAAGCGTAACTCAAGTTTGAGGGCGTTCCACCAAACATATCCGTTAAAATAATAACACCATTATCTGTTTTGACCTTTGAAATTCCTTTCTTTATTTTCTTTCTTAAACGATCCGGATCTTCCTGGATATTAATGGAAACGAAAAACAGGTTGTCCTGTTTTTCGCCTAAAATAAATTCAACGGTTTCAATTAATGTGCTTCCTAAATTTGCATGGGTGACCAATAGTATACCTGTCATGTTTCCTTTATGTCCCGGTCAATGTCCCTGTGGATCAGACCGGGATTGAGCCCTTTTTTATTAAGATGTTCAAAAATACTTCTTGCAATTACCACACTTCTATGTCGTCCACCGGTACATCCGATGGCAAATGTCAGATATGCCTTGTTTTCTCGTTTGTATAACGGAATCAAATAATCAAGAAGGTTTAAATACTTTTCAAGAAAAAGCCCGGTTTCGTTGTTGGATAATACGAACAGTTTAACGGCTTTGGATTCTCCATCCTGGTTTTTAAGTTCCGGTATAAAATAGGGGTTGGTCAAAAATCTCATGTCCATAACAAGGTCTGCATCATTTGGAATCCCATATTTAAATCCAAATGAAACAACATTGATTTTTGTTAAACTGATGGATTGATCCCCATCATGTATCAGATCAAGGATACGGGATTTCAGCTGGTGAACATTGAAGCCGTCGGTATTGATAATATGGTGCGCGTTTTGTTTTATGGGCGACATCATTTTTTGTTCTAATTTTATACTGTCCAGAAGGCTTTTTTCACTTGAAACAGGGTGTTGACGACGGGTCTGGCTAAATCGGTTTAACAGTGTATCTACGCTGGCTTCAAGAAATATGATTTGAGGCGTTATGGTCAAACAACCCTCAATTGAAGCAATGCCTGCTGCATAATTTGAGATGAAATTTTTACTTCTCATGTCCATCACAAACGCCAGCCCTTTAATTTCCGGGCTCTCTTTTAACGGCAGATCCAAAAATTTCGGCAACAGCTCCATGGGCATATTATCGACACAATAAAAAGAAGCATCTTCAAATGCTTGAATGGTCGTTGTTTTTCCAGATCCGGAAAGGCCGGTGATGATATAAACCTTCCTCATTTTATTTTTGTGTGACCTTTAGGTTAAAAGTCTTCATCCTGGGCCATGATAATATCGTAAATGTCATCAACAGAGTCTGCGGTTAACAATCCTTCTTTAAAATGATCCATTTTTAGCAGTTTTGAAATTTGTGCCAACACCTTGAGATGCCCACCTGTGGATTTTTCCGAGGTCAGTAACAGGAAAAAAATATGAACCGGTTTGTTGTCAAGGGACTCATATTCGACACCCTCTTGACTGCGACCAAAGCCCACAACAATGGAATCCACGGCGTCAAGTTTCCCATGGGGGATTGCAATGCCGCCACCAATACCCGTACTGCCCAGCTGCTCTCGTTCCATGAGCACATTGGCAATGTCTTTGGCCGAGGTGTTTATTGTCTGGGAAACGGAGAGGGCCAGTTCATCAATGGCCCCTTTTTTATCCCGGGCGTTCAGATTTCCAATAATAGAATTCTTATTTATAAGCTCGCTGATTCTCATTGAATGAACTATCCTCTGGGCTGGATTAATCCCAGTTTACCATTATTGTGTTTGTAAAGAACATTGATCTGCTCTGTCCGGGCATTGTTGAAAACAAAAAAGGATTGTTTGCCCGAATCCAATTCAATCACCGCATCTTCAATATCCATGGGTTTATAGTCTATTGTTTCAATCAGTATAGGGTCGGTTATTGGATTGTCCGGGAAATCTAATTCTATGGACTCATCTTTAATACTCTGCTTATTTCCCGACATATGTCGTTTGACTTTTTCTTTGTGCTTCTTTATTTGGGATTTTACTTTATCCATCAAGGCATCAATGGATGAGTACATGCTTTCGGAATCTTCCTTGGCATGAATTTTTAATTTATCACATGTAATTGAAATTTCAGCGATATGACGGATTTTTTCAACGGACAGTACAATATATGCTTCAGCAGGACTTTCCAGCATTCGATCAAATTTATCCAGTTTTTTTTGAACATAAGATTTTAAAGCATTAGAGGTATCAATTTTTTTAAAGGTAATGGTTGTTTGCATAAAAAACCTCCTTAAAGCTGTTTGCGTTTATTCGAAGGAAGTATATTCAGTACCTTCCTGTACTTGGCAACCGTTCTTCGTGCAATCTGGATAGTGGAGTCCTGAAGAATGCCAGCTATTTTTTCATCACTTAAAGGGCTTTCAGGGTTTTCGTTTTCTATCAAAAGCCTTATTCTGTCTTTTACACTTGCCGATGCCATGGATTCTCCACCGGTTCGTTCGATGGAGGAGTTAAAAAAGTATTTTAATTCAAAAAGTCCCTGGGGGGTATA